>NZ_JBSHGA010000001.1:0-594199 GCF_053617595.1 Paenibacillus sp. NPDC055715 | reverse complement strand
CCTACGCCGACCACTCCAGCCCCGGCGACTCCAACAACCCCAGCGAATCTGACAGGCACAGCCACAACAACGAGCATTAAGCTCAGCTGGAATGCAGCAGACAACGCCGAGAGCTACGAGTTGAAACGCGATGGCCAAGAGGTCTACAGCGGAAACGAACTAACTTATACGGATACAGGCTTGAAGGAGTCCACGAGCTACACGTACACATTGGTAGCCAAGAACGGAACCGGAGAAAGCAGTGCGGCATGGCTACAAGTAAAAACAGCCGATCCAACGCCGACTGATCCAACGCCGACCACTCCAGCCCCGGCGACTCCAGCAACCCCAGCGAATCTAACAGGCACAGCCACAACAACGAGCATTAAGCTTAGCTGGAATGCAGCGGACAACACCGAGAGCTACGAGTTGAAACGCGATGGCCAAGAGGTCTACAGCGGAAACGAACTAACTTATACGGATACAGGCTTGAAGGAGTCCACAAGCTACACGTACACATTGGTAGCCAAGAACGGAACCGGAGAAAGCAGTGCGGCATGGCTACAAGTAAAAACAGCCGATCCGGCGTCAACCACACCGCAGACCACGCCACCACCATCGATTCCAGTAACGCCGCCGCCAACGGTCCCAATTAACTTTGTTGGCACAAGCAATGAGAGAAGTATTCTTCTCATTTGGGATCCGGTTGCGCAAGCGGTGAGCTATGAACTTAAGCGTGACGGCGTAATCATCTACAGCGGTGTGATTTATCAAGGGAAGCTTACATGGTTCACAGATAGGCCATTAACCCCTTCAAAGAAGTACACGTATACATTGGTGGCCAAGAATAATACGGGAGAAAGTACCCCTGAAGCCATTCAAATAACAACGAAGAGTTACAATGTTCCCGTTTTAGAGTCACCTAAATTCGTGAAAAAACTGGTGAGATCAACAACTACTACACTCACATGGAAAAAGGTTATAAATGCTGACACCTATGAATTGTTACGAGACGGAAAAAGCATTTATAAAGGGAAGCTTACGTGGTTCACAGATAAGCGACTAACCCCTTCAAAGAAGTACACGTATACATTGGTAGCTTGGAGCCGAAATGACAGCAGTCAGTCATCTGTTATTCTCGTAACAAATCCGAACAGTCCGGATAAAATAAAAACAAAGACATCACTACTTCAAAGATTAAGGTAGTTTGGATAGCGAATGGGAATTCAAATGAAACCGAGTATCGTGTTACGACGAACAATGGTTATGACAGTGGATGGATAACCGATTTGGAACATACGTTAACCAATCTATCTGCAAACAAGCGCTATAAGATTTCTTTTACTGCAGAAACAAGGCAGGCGTAGTATCTAACAGCGGAAGCATTTACACGAAGAAAAAGAAGAAATGATCATCTAAAAAAGTTGGTATTTTCCCCTTACGGTAGACAGTGAAAAAGAGTCTATGATGGACTCAACATTGTTGGCCGGAGGGGATTTTTTATGCCACAAAGTTGGCTCAATCTCATAATCAGTGCTTGACATCCGGACCCTTTTGTTGTTTGTGCGGACTTACAACATTACAGGAATTGTAGATGTTTTTCCATTTTTGACCCTTGATGATTTCGTCAAGCACTGATTTTGGTTTTGAGCCAAAAAAACAGCAAGCTTATCCTTATGGGAAAGCTTGCTATTTTGTGTAAGCGCGACATGGCTGAGGACAATATGAACGTGCTGTACAAACTTCGTTTTCCCATTCCATGGGTCAATGTACCGTAGAATTATAGCTTGTTCGTCGCATCATTCCCTGGGTAGAAAGCAAAAAGAAGCGGGAATAAGTATGGTTCCTTACCAAAAGATATGTTAGTATTATCATTAGGTTTTATTATGTTATATAGCATAGACAAAATACAAGGCTAGTCATGAGCATACATTATGGCAGGATTCGAACGCAGGTTTGTGAAAGCTTTCTCGTTCATAAGTCCTGTCTTTCATTTCGTCGCCCTGTGAATGTGAAGGAGGATACACCATGAGTGTAATCGACCATATTTTAGATAATGCCCTACGCGGCGAACGCCTGAATTTAGAGGACACCGTTGCTTTGTTCGAGTCAGACGAGGTAGAAAAGATCGGTCACGCGGCAAATAAAGTGATGAACCGTATGCATCCTGATCCGATTAAAACGTTCGTCATCGGACGAAATATTAACTATACGAACGTCTGTGATGTATACTGCCGCTTTTGCGCTTTTTACCGTAGACCAGGTTCAGATGAAGGCTATGTCTTGCCCGATGAAGTGATTTTCCAGAAAATCAAGGAAACGCAGAATGTAGGCGGCACCGAAATTCTGATGCAAGGCGGAGTGAATCCTAACCTGCCGTTCAGTTACTATACCGATTTGCTCAAGGCGATCAAGGAGCGTTTTCCCGATATTACAATGCATTCTTTCTCGCCGGCTGAAATTCATAAGATGAAGGAAAAATCCGGATTGTCCATGGAAGATACGATTCGAGCCATTCATGAAGCCGGATTGGATTCCCTGCCAGGCGGGGGGGGAGAAATTTTGGATGACCGCACACGCCGCAAAATCAGCCGTCTCAAAGGCTCTTGGCGGGATTGGATGGACGTGATGCAGACCGCTCACAAGGTTGGTATGAACACGACAGCTACCATGGTTATCGGCTTTGGCGAGTTGATGGAGGAGCGTGCGCTGCATTTACTGCGTGTTCGTGATGCCCAGGACGAATGCATTGAAAACAAATACAATTCCGAAGGCTTTCTGGCCTTTATTCCATGGACCTTCCAACCGGATAACACAAATCTGAAAAAGGAACGCCAGACGCCGGAGGAATATTTGAAGACTGTTGCAATTAGCCGCCTTGTACTGGATAACATCAAGCATATTCAGTCTTCCTGGGTAACGATGGGACCAGAAATCGGCAAAAAATCACTATACTATGGTTGCGACGACTTCGGTAGTACCATGATTGAGGAAAACGTCGTTTCCGCCGCAGGAGCAACGTACAAAGTCAACATCGAATCCATTTTACAGTTAATCCGCGAAACGGGTCATGCTCCAGCACAACGCAATACCCGCTATGATATTATTCGTACCTTTGACGGTGCCGGCAGCATCGAACATGATTTTATCATGCAAAATTAGGACTTGGGTTTTGGGCAATTTTAAATGAATGAGGTAAATACATCATAACTAAAATAATAGATATGTGCGACACATACTGGAGCATGTAGCCTGTTATTTTGCGGTAATAACTACAACGCTTGTCTATCATTAATCCAAATGGAGGGATTAGTATGGATAAGCGTTCTTTGTCGTCTGGCAGAGATATATGCGGAAAGAAAAGAGCAACATTGTTGGAGGAGAGCATTCGTAATGAAACCAAGAATTACACGAAGCTAACCATCGACGATTGTATTCCAAGTTTATTGAATTAAGCGGTACTACCGTATTGAAAGGCAGCTATCGTCATGATAGTATATCAATTAATGGAGTGTTATAATCATACATTAATAAGCGATTCAAGCAATCCACATTTTGAATTCAAATACATTTGAAGGTGAACTATCTTATGCTAAAAGTTAACCGAAACGACCAACGTCCCCTATGGCAGCAACTCCTAGACCAAGCGATTCATAATATTAGAACGGGAAAATGGCCACCTGGGGAATTGCTACTCCCATCTCGTGAGCTCGCTTTATTAGTCGGTGTCTCGCGCTCAACCATACAGATTGTTTATGAGGAATTATTTAGCCGTGGATACACCGTGACATCTCGGCGCGGCGGAACAAGGGTAAGTGAGTGGAGCTATATAACAGGCTCTTTTGAAGATGTTATGCCTCAAGGGCCAGTCACCCCCGAATTACCTGTATTAAACGCTGCAGTCAATCATCTACACGGCTGGCTTAGAGGCAAAGAAGAGCAAAATGTGGAGATTGATTTCTGTCCCCACGAGCCTTATTTGGACCAACATTTTCAAAGAAACTGGAGACAATCATTTTTACAAGCCTCCACAGAAATGGACCTGGCGAATTGGGCTTATGGTAACGCCTACGGTTTTGTATCACTGCGCGAACAGATACAACGGTATTTGTCACTTGAACGAGGAATCCACGTGCATATCGATCAAATTATGTTAACCTCAGGAGCGCAGCATAGCCTTGATTTAATCGCCCAAGCGCTATTAAATGAAGGAGACACGGTTTCTGTTGAAGATCCCGGTTTTCCTGCAGCTTGGATGACCATGAAATATAGAAGTATGAATGTTGTGCCCGTTCCTGTTGACGAGTACGGATTGCAGGTAGATCTCATTCATCCACAATCCAAGCTAACTTTTGTCACGCCTTCGCATCAGTGTGCCGTTGGAGTCATAATGTCGGAATCCCGGAGGCAACAATTGTTACGTAAGGCTACACAACATCAATTTTGGATTGTTGAGGACGATTATGATAGTGAATTTCGATATCGTGGGGACCCACTTCCTACGTTATTCAGCCATCAACCCCAAAACACGCTATATATGATGAGCTTTTCCAAAATGGTTGCTCCTGGAATCCGAATATCCGCGATTGTTGGGCCAAAAGGGGCCATCCGACAGCTTGCTCAAGTCCATGCACTCACTTATCGTCATCTTCCGATTATGGAACAATTGACGCTTGCTCATTTTATTGAACACGGGCACTTCATGCGCCATATGAGAAGAGTCAGAAATGTATATCGGCGCAGACATGCAGCCATGACAAAGGCCATAGCTGCTACTGGTCTAGACAAGCGTTTTAAACTCAGTGGGGTAGAAACAGGATTGCACATGCTTCTCGAAGCTGAGGAATCGTTTGACGAAGAAGCTGTGACGAACCAAGCGCTCAAAGAAGGAATACGTGTTTATCCCCTTAGCAATTATTGTCTAAATAGCGATCGAAAAGGATGGGTACTTGGTTTTGCTAAAGTAGAAGAGGAGGCAATTGAAGTCGGTATTTATCGCCTTGCGGAGATGCTTTTATAATTCCAGCACCTCCGCGTTATTCTGCTTCATTTCCCATTGCAATCGAAAACCGGAGCAGCTATAGTGGGTGAAATAAAATCGCGGCCGCGCGGTGAAGTTAATGTTGTGTTCATAAGCTCTCTTCTAATCGTCCTGGCGCGCGTTTTCGTTCCAGTAATACCTATCCGGCAAATAACGTTGGCCAAATACACTTGTCCCTACTCGTATGATGGTGGCTCCTTCTTCGATGGCAACCTTGAAGTCCCCGGACATGCCCATCGAGAGAGTATCCATTTCTACATTTGGAAATTTTTCTACCATAATCTGTGATTGGATTTGTTTTAACAATCGGAAGCAATGTCTGGTCTCGTCATTTGAAGCATTCAATTTTCCAATAGTCATCAAGCCTTTAATGTTTAACGTTTCGAACTGAGACAATTGTTCTACTAACTCAAGTGCTGCTTCCGGCGGAGCGCCGAATTTGCTTTCTTCGTAGGACGTATTGATTTGTACCAAAATATCCATGGTCTTGTTCTCTTTCAAGAGCTGATGATGCAAGGCCTGCCCCAATCTCAAACGGTCCACAGAATGAATGAGCTTGACATATTTTACAATGTCCTTTACTTTATTCGTTTGCAGATGTCCGATAAAATGCCATTCCACCTGCTTGTACTGCTGCATGAGTGGAAATTTCCCCAAAAGTTCTTGAGCTTTGTTTTCACCAAATAAAGTCTCGCCCGCTTGAATGGCAATTTTTAATTTTTCAAGTGGTACGGTTTTTGTCGCTAACAACAATTTCACATCTTCTTTCTTGCGCCCTGAAGCCTGGCAAGCCAATTCCATCAGTTGTCGTACGGATTCAAGGTTTTCTTCGACTAAATGGCCCATGTTCGTTCTACCCTCTTTCTACTTCTCATCCTTGTATGTTGTTCAAGTATTTTTAGCTTTTCGCATTTTTGATGCCTTCTTATCAATATTTTTGGTTCTAACAATAGTAAAGAGCCACAGTCCTTATGATTAGAATTTTGTGTAAATGCACAAATATTCCTTACTCTTTTTTTGAAAACGGTTCCTTCGGAAAAGAGACTTCGCCATGTTGCATCCCAAGCTATGAAAATCCATTAATAGTAATATGGCTCTACTCGTGTAGAATTGAATCATACAGGAAGCTGCCCGCTATTAGATTGTTTTTGCTGGTCTATACATTTTTTCTTCTTCAATTGGATTTTCTTTCGCCGTTATATGATAGGGGTCAATTCGGTATACCTGAACTGGACCTCCGAATACAGCGGACCTGTATTTGTCAACGTGCTGTTTGGCCAATGGGCGGTTATAATAATCAGGCACATATTTTTGAATCATTTCCTGCAACATATGTGTAACTTCGTCCAGATCGACAATAGGCTCAGTCTTGCCGAAAATCATAACACTCATATATGCGGTGTCTGTCTTGGCTGGAACTGGATCAGTAATAGTTCCATATTCTTCACAAACCGTAAAACAGACCTCTGGATTTATACTTATCACCTGGTTGCGTCTCCCGCCTGTGGCTCCATGAAAATAAAGCTTTCCGTTTGACCAAACATAATTGAGCGGAACAACGTATGGCAACTTACCATCAACCATACCAAGATGTCCAATCCTCGCTTTATTCAAAAAAGAATCAATTTTGTCACTGTCCAATACTTCTCTTATCTTGTAACGAACCTTATCCATTTTCAACCACTCCTATTAATGTTGGATTGTTTTCGTAAGTATATCAATCATTGGAGTGAGTTTGTACATCCATAATCCAAGAATCAAGCAGTCCATATTTTTTGCTAAGCAGATTCTTTTGCAAAGCCGCATAAGGGGGTTCCTCATTTTACGCTGTATCCTGTTTCCAGTCGTTCACTTCGTATAACCCTTTGGAGCTCGCCATATACTGTAATCAGTGATCGAAAGGAGTGAGCCAATGGAACTGTTTACAGTGTGGACCCATACAGACGGAAATCAGGAAAGCGAACGTTTTTATCAGGTGGTCAAGAGTAGAAACAAAGGACTACATATGTCACGGCGCGGATTTCGATTCACTTTCAGACAACTCGAAAACAAAGTGGCATGGACCTGCAAGGGGACAGAGAGCAATCCTGCATTTGAAAGCTTTCTCCCCTGTGTATACAGCATCATGGCTTCCGCAGTAGCGGATTTTATGATCGAAGTCAAGGAATGGGGGATGCTCAATCTGATCCTCACCAAAGCCTGCTCGCTGCTGGAGGCAGAGGATACGGAGCGGGTTCGCAGCATGGTACATTCTTTGTTAAAGGACGATGGCCCAAGAGGGCGTATGAAGCGTCACGTCAAACTGGCGGCTTTACTGGAAAAGGATTTTATGGAGCTGCGAGTGATTAACCTGGAAGGGCTTATTCAATTCAGATTGAACGCATACAAAAAGGAGCTTGAGGAAATCGTCGACTATGCCATGGAAGAATTTTGGGCGGATCGGCAGTATGAAGAATTTATGGGATTGCTCAAGTACTTTGTGTTTTTTCAGGAAAGTAAAGTTCCACTGGTGTATGTGCTTCATCAGGGTGGACATGATTTTACCATCCTCGATAGCTCCATGGTGCCGATACCAACACCCGACGGAGATGACATTATTGTAGAGATGCCGGGGGTTGAACTGGAAATGGAGGTCGAAGACAGAATCGTCAGTACACTTATTTCCATTTCCCCTGCTTCCATTATATTACACACGGACGACGAGCAAACCCCCATTGTACGGACGCTCCTGCATATTTTTGAAGATAAAATGAAGCTTAGCAGGTTCTATCCCGGGCAGGATGTTCAAAAATAATTAAGTGCTTGTATAAACCAACGGATTTCTGGAAAGCCTTTGCCTCAAGGGGAGGTTTTTTATGAGATCCATGTTGGTATGGAAACGGATTTTGGGAACCGTGTTAACCACCACTTGTTTGGCATTGCCCGGCAATGAGGTTTATGGTCATAAAGAGCCGGTCCAGCATAAGAAAGGGCAGTCAACGCCTGTTTTGGCTCCGCGGGAGGAGCAGATTACGACCATGACGGTCACGGCAACTGGATATACAGCAGGTTATGAATCCACTGGCAAGCGGCCAAGTCATCCCGGTTACGGTATTACGTATTCCGGTGTTAAAGTGCGTCGTGACAAAAACACACTGTCCACGATTGCGGCTGATCCCAAAACATTTCCTTTGGGCAGCATTTTGTACATTCCAGGTTACGGCTACGGCATTGTGGCAGATACGGGATCAGCGATCAAAGGCAATAAAATCGATCTGTATTTCAAAACTACCCGGCAGGTGTACTCTGAGTGGGGCAAGAAAGAAGTGGATGTGCAAATTATTAGAAAAGGAAGCGGAAAATGTACGGAGAAGATGCTGAATTCGCTCCAAAAGGTGATCGAGACGAACAAGTCCATTCCGGCCGCTACGCTGGATGATTCCATATAATTCGTGTATATAGTCCTTCCCGACTTCACATACTATGTTGCGGGATAAGCTTATCCCGAAAACATACTGGGAGGTTGAGAATAATGGAAAATCAAGGCGGAAGTTCGTACACGAATCAGAGCAACAAGGCAAACGCAGGAAGTCAGTACAAAGCGGAATTTGCCCAAGATAACTCGGTAGGTGTTGTTTCTCAAAAGGTGAAAAAGTCCGAGCAAAATAAAATTCAGGATAACTACCAGACACCAAATGAGAAATATGACGAAGAATTCGCAGCAGATCAAGGCGGCACAAGCTCTGTAGCACAAAAGATACAAAATTCCAGTCGCAGCAAAGTTCAAAACAATGCTCAGACACCGAACGAAAAATTCGACGAAAACTTTAACACGAAATAAAAAGCATACGATTGGAAATGCTCCGGATTCATATCCGGGGCATTTCGTGTTTGAATAAGGGGTAGCGAGTTGAGGTTAAAGGTTTTATCTCCTTTTTAATTGTTTTTAAGGTGGAATTAAGGTTTAAAGTGCAAAATAAAGTCAGTTAAACAACACCACCTTAGAGCATAGGGTTTGGGAGGAGATATACAATGAACGAATTTGAAAATAATTCCGGACGCCGGGATGACAACGATCAGGTTGAATCCGATAAAACAACCCGACAAAATGATTCAAACGGTTCCTCATATTACTATTCGTACGGTCCCTTTTCTTCGGTTCAATCAGATGGACAACGCAAGAATGGGAAGCTTGTAGAGAAGGACGTTGAAATTACGCCACCGCAGGCGGTAAGGCCTCTTCCTTCCTCTTACCATCGTGTCGGGGCTGAGCAGCAAGACGGCTCGGGTCAGAACGGCGGTAACTGGCAATTTAAACAGAATAAACCCAAGTCTCAGGTAAAGACGATTTTCCTATCCTTTTTGGCCGGGATGCTGGTTATAACGGTTCTGATGTACACAGCCGACCGTACGAATATGTTCACACCTGAGACAGCGTTGACATCGGCGGCAGCTGAAAGCGGAGCAACGACCCATTCGGGAACGACGAGTCCATCTCCTAACGCAGTTCCGGCTGTGATGCCTTCCGGCACCGCAGACGTTCAATCCGTTGTGGCCAAGGCGGGTCCGGCAGTTGTCAAAATTGAAACACTGGCTAAGCAATCCAGTAGTAGCAGTGGCAGACAAAGCAGTCCTTATTATAATGACCCGCTGTATCAATACTTTTTCGGTAATCAGTATGGAGACAGTGGTAATAGCGGAAACAACGGCAGCAGCAATGAAAATGAAGGCAGCAACAGTGGACAACTGACCCCACTTGGTATTGGTTCCGGCTTTATTTTCGATAAATCAGGCTACATCCTGACGAACAATCACGTTGTTGAAGGCGCGAATGTGGTTCAGGTCACGGTAGAGGGAACCAATAAGCCGTATGAAGCCAAAGTGCTGGGCAAAAATGCAGACCTGGATTTGGCTGTGCTGAAAATTGAAGGCAAGGATAACTTCCCGACGGTAACTTTAGGCAACTCCGCAAATGCTAAAGTGGGTGAGTGGATGGTGGCCATCGGTAATCCTGAAGGCTTCGAGCATTCGGTAACAGCCGGGGTGCTGAGTGCGAAGGAACGTACGATTACCATTAACAGTGAGTCGACGGGAAACCCTACTCAATATAAACATTTAATTCAGACCGATGCATCTATTAACCCTGGGAACTCTGGTGGGCCTCTGTTGAATCTGCAAGGACAGGTTATCGGCATGAACGTAGCTGTCAGTGCTGACGCACAGGGAATCGGGTTTGCGATTCCGTCCAATACGATTTTGGAAGTCGTCGATAAGCTGAAAAATAATCAGCCTATTCCGAAAGAACCCGTTCCTTTCATTGGTGCAAGCCTGTTGAACCTGAGTCCCGAAGTAGCCAAGGAATTGGGGACAACCCTGACTGAAGGCTCGGTGGTGCGGGATATTATCTACAAATCACCAGCTTATCAGGCGGATCTGCGTCCTTATGATGTGATTATCGGAGCTAATGGTACTCCTTACAGCACATCACAGGAGTTGATCGATTTCATTCAAAAGCAAAAAGTGGGTACAGCATTGACGCTTAACATTGAACGGGCAGGACAGAAAAAGGACGTTCAGTTAAAAGTGGGTAACAAGAACGACTTTAGCTCGACTCTTCAACAGTAATCCAATCATTCTTTAAAAGTAAAAAATGTGAAAAGAAGCGGAAGGAAGTTACCTTCCGTTTCTTGTTGTATGCGGTGGCAAGATGCTACACGCGTCTACTCCTGCTACAATAGAGTGAAAAGAAGATAATAAAGGAGCTCGATGGTGTATGCGTTCTACCATTCTGATTATTGATGACGATGAAAAAATCGTGTCCATGCTGCGCAGAGGGCTGGCTTTCGAGGGCTACGAAGTGCTGACGGCTGCCAACGGCGCAGAGGGATTGAACAAAATGCTTACAGCTGAGCCTGATGTTGTCGTGCTGGATGTGATGATGCCACAACTGGATGGTTTCGAGGTATGCCGTCGCATGCGAGAGGGAGGAAGTACAGTGCCCGTTCTGATGCTTACAGCCAAGGACGAGGTAGAGAATCGGGTCAAGGGATTGGATTTGGGTGCAGACGACTATCTCGTCAAGCCGTTTGCTCTGGAGGAGCTACTGGCTCGTGTGCGGGCGCTTCTACGCCGTAAAACCGATCAGCAGGATCATAATGGACATCGACTGACCTTCGAGGATTTGCAGCTGGATAATGAATCGCGTGAAGTGGTTCGCGGTGGCAAGCGGCTGGAGCTGACGGCAAAAGAGTTTGAACTGCTCCACCTGTTTATGCAAAACCCGAAGCGTGTTCTGTCGCGTGATCTGATTATGGACAAAATTTGGGGCTATGACTATAGCGGCGAGTCGAATGTACTGGAGGTATACATTGCCATGATCCGACAAAAAACGGAGCAGGATGGCGGCAAACGGCTCATACGTACGATTCGGGGAGCGGGTTATATTTTAAGAGGTGATGTGTAACTATGTCCATTCGTTGGCGACTGACAGCTTGGTATTCCAGCATCTTGGCTATAGTGCTTGTTATGTTTGGACTGGCTATTTATGGACTGGTATATTATTACGCATATGATGAAGTGAAAAGTCAGCTTATGAACCAGACGCCACGTATTTATAAGCAACTGCTGGTCACAGTGAAAGGCGGACTGTTCGAAGTTCCCAATCTGGATTTAGGACTGATCCAGGGCCGGGGAATTGATGAATCTCAATCGTATGTGCAAATTTACAATTATACGTCCGGAGTGACCAAGACCA
Source organism: Paenibacillus sp. NPDC055715 (assembly GCF_053617595.1). Taxonomy (NCBI): domain Bacteria; kingdom Bacillati; phylum Bacillota; class Bacilli; order Caryophanales; family Paenibacillaceae; genus Paenibacillus; species Paenibacillus sp. NPDC055715. Next base: position 582,446 of record NZ_JBSHGA010000001.1, on the reverse strand, counting down.
CGCAAAATATGAAAGACCTCAATATCACTTTCCCGGTTCCGTCCACAGCTGCTGGAGCGGTTCAAAATGAAGGAATTCGACGTGTGAGTGTGGATGGCGATCCCTTTATGATTTATCAGCAACCGATTAAATCCGAGGAACTGGGATTAGTGGTTGGACTGTTACAGGTTGGGCAATTTACAGGCTCTCAGGACCGACTGATGAACAGACTGCAAAATGTACTTGTATACGGTTCGTTGTTTGCCTTGCTCGCTGCCGCAACCTCAGGCCTCTTTCTGGCTCGTAAATCAATGAAACCGCTAGTGAAGGTGATTGAAGGGGCTAATCAGATTCAGTCCAGTAATGATTTGAGTGTCCGCATTGAATATGATGGACCGCCAGATGAAATTGGGCAACTGATTGCGACGGTTAACAAGATGCTGGGGCGTACGGAGGTTTTTTATAAGGAGCTGGAGGATGCCTATGGAGCCCAGCGCCGCTTTGTAGCCGATGCTTCCCATGAACTGCGTACGCCGCTTACGACAATCCGAGGGAACGTTGATTTTTTGCTCAAAATGTGGACTACCGGGCCGGGAGACCGTCCCAATATGGATGAAGCGATGATTCGTGAACTCTCCATGGAGGCCCTAGGTGATATGGCAGATGAAGGAAAACGGATGAGCCGTCTGGTTGGCGATATGCTATCGCTCGCCAGAGCAGATACAGGGAAAACATTCGAGAAGACCCCGGTGGCGCTGAAGCCGCTCGTAAATGAGGTTGCCCGGCGTGCTCAATATTTGGAGCGGACGTCTGAATGGAATGTGGGTGACTTCTCGATACTGAATGGCGTTTATATGGATGGCAGCAAGGATTATTTGCAGCAAATGCTGTTCATTTTCATAGATAATGCGTTCAAATATACACCGGAAGGTACGATCCGGTTTGATGCCATCGTCTATCAGGGACAGGTAGGTCTGCGGATTACTGATACAGGCATCGGGATGGACAAAAGTGAGGTTCCCTTTATTTTTGACCGCTTTTATCGGGCGGATGAGTCGCGTGGGGTGACGGAGGGAATTGGTTTGGGTTTGTCCATTGCCAAGTGGATTATAGATGAACATCACGGGTCGGTGGAAGTGGTTACACGCCAAGGGGAAGGGACGACATTTATCATCTGGCTTCCGGTCAGCTTTTCCGCGCCTTTGGAATAGGCTATAATAGGAGGGCAACTACATCATAGAATTGGCCGGTAAAGGCTTGGATGCCGCAGCTACCCAGTTTTTGAGCTGTATACTGTGTCGAAGAAAGCGGGTGCTATTTTTGGAAGTGCTCAGAATTTCGCCCCGGGGTTACTGCTACGGCGTAGTCGATGCCATGGTTTTGGCTCGTCAGGCGGCCAGAAATTTGGACTTACCTCGGCCTATTTATATACTAGGCATGATTGTGCATAACAGTCATGTCACAAATTCCTTCGAGGATGAAGGAATTATTACACTGGACGGCCCTAACCGCATGGAGATTTTAAGCCAGGTGGAGAGTGGTACCGTTATTTTCACCGCCCATGGTGTATCCCCTGAGGTTCGCAAGCTGGCTCGCGATAAGGGGCTGACTACGGTTGATGCAACTTGCCCGGACGTCACGAAGACCCATGATCTGATTCGGGAGAAGTCTGCCGAGGGATATCAGATTATTTATATCGGCAAAAAAAATCATCCCGAGCCGGAGGGAGCCATCGGTATTGCTCCTGACCATGTTCATCTGATCGAGAAGGAAGAGGAGATCGACACCCTTACATTGTCTGCGGGCAAAATCCTGATCACGAATCAGACGACCATGAGTCAGTGGGATATCAAGCACATTATGAAAAAACTGCTGGAGAAATTCCCGAGTGCCGAGATACACAATGAAATTTGTCTGGCCACGCAAGTGCGTCAGGAAGCGGTGGCGGAGCAGGCCGGACAGGCAGATTTGGTGATTGTCGTTGGCGATCCGCGCAGTAACAATTCAAACCGATTGGCTCAGGTGTCCGAGGAAATTGCGGGTACAACAGCTTACCGTATTTCCGATGTGACAGAACTGAAGCGGGAATGGCTGGAAGGCGTTCACAAGGTAGCGGTGACCTCTGGAGCTTCTACGCCTACGTTGATTACGAAAGAGGTTATTGTGTACCTAGAGCAATATGATCCGACTAACCCGGATACATGGGAGATTCAGCGGACGATTGATATGAAGAAGCTGCTGCCCCCTGTGCGTGAAAAGTCAAAAACGACTAAATAACATGTAACAGATCATGGCTGCTATTCGGGAGGAAACTCCCGGATAGCGGCTTTTTTTGAATTGGACGTAGACCCCCCGAACTGAATTGGCATCACGAGATCCAAAATGCAGGTCAATATTCAGGATAATTAAGTCTTGACGAGTACAGGTAAAACCAGTATATTTTCTTTAACGAATAAAAGCTTAAAAGCGAACAAGCGTTTAAGTGTCATAATGTCAAATGATCCATAAAAATATGTTGTATAGAGAGGGAAGAAAAATATGATCGTTATCGCTGGTATCCAAACACCTGAAGAACATATTCAGGCCATTATTGCAGTTATTGAAAAAGAAGGTTTGCAGGCTCACGTTTCCCATGGATCGGATCGTACGATTATCGGGCTGATTGGCAGTGTAGAGCCCAAGCTGGCTGAACACCTGCGCCAAATGAAGGGCGTAGAAAATGTAGTTAAAATATCGAAGTCATACAAATTGGCGAGCCGTGATTTTCATCCCGAAAATACCGTTATCTCTATCAAAGGTGTGAATATCGGCGGAGGCGAGCTTGTTATTATGGGTGGACCATGCGCCGTGGAGTCTGCTGCGCAGATCGACGAAATTGCTGCATTGGTTAAAGCTGCGGGCGCGCAAGTTCTCCGTGGAGGTGCTTTTAAGCCGCGTACGGGTCCTTACAGCTTCCAAGGAACGGGTGTAGAAGGTTTGATCATGATGGCCGAGGCGGGCAAAAAGCATGACCTGCTGACCATTACAGAGGTTATGACACCCGAATACGTGGATATCTGTGCGGAATATGCGGATATTTTGCAAGTAGGTACACGTAACATGCAAAACTTTGATCTATTGCGCAAGTTGGGAACCTGCGGCAAGCCAGTGCTGCTCAAGCGTGGTTTCAGTTCGACTTATGATGAGTTCCTGAATGCTGCCGAGTATATTTTGGCGGGAGGTAATCCGAATGTTATGCTGTGTGAGCGCGGAATCCGTACATTTGAAACCTACACCAGAAATACGCTGGATCTGTCAGCTATTCCTGTTCTGCAACAGCTGAGTCATTTGCCGGTTATTTCCGACCCAAGCCATGGCACAGGGCGTCGTGAGCTGGTTGTTCCTATGACGAAGGCTTCGGTGGCTGCTGGAGCAGACGGGCTGATTATTGAAATGCACACTGACCCCGATAATTCGATGACGGGTGATGGTGTACAATCTCTGTTCCCAGACCAATTTTCAGATTTGCTGAAAGATTTGGAATTGCTGGCTCCAGCTGTAGGAAAAACATTTCATACGCCTAGTGCCATTTCTTAAAACCAATACTTAACATTAATGTGTAAAAGTTTTGCCTCAACGCAGTAATCCGATTTAAATTACCCCCAAAGCCCAGTATTTCGGGCTTTTTTTATTGTTTAAATGTTATCAATTGTGTAAGCATATATAACATTATCTTAAAAAATACCTTACATATCTATTGACCCGTGTCATGTTTGAGATTTATAATGACGACAGAAAAAAACATTCGATCATGAACATTTCAGGGTTGTATAAGACTTAATGTTCGGAAAATTGGGAGGAAGAAGACATGTCCGTTGAAAATGTATTAAAAATAATTCAAGAAAATAATATTGAGTGGGTAGATTTTCGCTTTGTAGATTTGGCCGGCCGTGCCCACCATATTTCGTTGCCAGCTTCCGAAGTAGATGAAGAAACCTTTGTTAACGGTGTTGCTTTCGACGGCTCTTCCATTCCCGGCTATCGTGGCATCGAGGAATCCGACATGGTTATGCTGCCTGATACGGAAGCGGTTTTTATCGACCCCTTCACTCAGCACCCTACACTGAATATTCTGTGTGACATTGCTACGCCAGACGGCGAAAAATACGACCGCGATCCTCGCGGCATTGCAAGAAAAGCAGAAGAATTTCTGAAAACTGCTGGTGTAGGTACGAAAGTTAACTTTGCACCTGAGTCCGAATTTTTCATCTTTGACGAAGTACGCTACGAGAGTGGTATGAACAGCTCCTCCTTCTTCGTAGATTCTGAAGAAGCAGCTTGGAACACGAATCGCAAGGAAGAGGGCGGCAATCTGGGCTTTAAAGTGGGAGTGAAGGGCGGTTATGTGCCTGTAGCGCCAGTAGACACCCAACAAGACATCCGTAGTGAAATGTGCCGTTTGCTTGAAGAAGCAGGTCTGAGAATTGAGCGTCATCACCATGAGGTTGCTACGGCAGGCCAGGCGGAAATTAACTTCCGTTTTGATACACTCAAGAAAACAGCTGATAATCTGCTTGTTTATAAATACATTGTGCATAACACAGCTCGTCAATACGGTAAAGTGGCAACATTTATGCCGAAACCACTCTTTGGAGACAACGGAAGCGGTATGCACGTTCATCAATCCATTTTCGATGGCGACACTCCTTTGTTCTACGAAAAAGGTGCTTATGCTAACCTGAGCGAACTGGCCCTTCATTACATTGGCGGTATTCTGTACCATGCACCAGCGCTGATCGCTTTGACGAACCCAAGCACGAACTCGTTCAAGCGTCTCGTTCCAGGCTATGAAGCTCCAGTTAACCTGGTATTTTCCAAAGGTAACCGTTCTGCAGCTGTTCGTATTCCAGTAGCGGCGGTGACACCTAAAGGCTGTCGGATCGAGTTCCGTACACCGGACTCCACAGCTAACCCTTACCTCGCCTTCTCCGCAATGCTGATGGCGGGTCTGGATGGCATCAAGCGCAAACTGAACCCGATCGAATTGGGGTATGGTCCGCTTGATACGAACATCTATGAGCTGTCCGACGCTGAAATAGGTAAAATCCGCAGTGTTCCTGCTTCGCTGGATGAGGCTCTGGACGCTCTGGAAGCCGACTACGAGTTCTTGACAGAAGGCGACGTATTTACGAAGGACTTTATTGATAACTATGTAGAGCTCAAACGTTCTGAAGCTAAATCGGTTAACATCCGTGTTCATCCGCATGAATACAGCCTGTATTTCGACTGCTAATAGCAGTTAATAAATGAGCAGCATGGTTGCCTTGAACATTAAATTAAATACCACAAAATTAATATGTTAGATATACTTACATTCACATTTTTGTCACATTGTAAATGAAATCGGGAACATTTTTTAACAAGTCTTGAACGCTCTTATGAATACTGATATCATAGCGATAATATCCGAACCAGAGTAGAGAAGGGATGAGGATTTGTTGAGTAAGAGAGCCTATAATTTTAATGCAGGACCAGCGGCATTGCCGCTCAAAGTGCTGGAACGTGTACAAGCTGAATTCGTAGATTTTCAGGGAACAGGTATGTCCATTATGGAAATGTCTCACCGTGGAGCTGTGTATGAATCTGTTCATAATGAAGCGCAGGAACGTCTGTTATCTCTGCTAGGTAATCCAGAAGGCTACAAGGTGTTATTTCTTCAAGGAGGCGCAAGTACGCAATTTGCTATGCTGCCCTTAAATTTCTTGAGCGAAGGGCAGACGGGAAGCTATATTATGACAGGTAGCTGGTCGGACAAGGCATATAAAGAAGCCGAGCTGTTGGGCAAGGCTCATATTGCTGCATCCTCCGCTGATGAGAAGTACATGCGTCTTCCGAATGTGGATTCTTTGGACTTGCCTGACAATACTGCTTATGTGCATATTACGTCCAACGAGACAATTGAAGGCACGCAGTTTAAGCAATTTCCGGATACGGGTTCTGTGCCGTTAATTGCGGACATGTCTAGTGATATTTTTTGCAAGCCGTTTGATGCTACTCAATTTGGTTTGATCTATGCTGGAGCACAAAAAAATCTGGGACCTTCCGGCGTAACAGTCGTGATTGCCCGTGAAGAGCTGTTGACATCCTCACTGGACAATATCCCTACGATGCTGCGTTACAGCACTTATGAAAAAAATAATTCTCTCTACAATACACCTCCATCCTTTTCCATATACATGGTGAATGAAGTGCTGAAATGGATTCAGGAGGAAGGCGGCCTGGAAGGTATTGAACGCGTCAACCAGCAGAAAGCTGCTTTGCTCTACGACCGTATTGACAGCAGTGAAGGCTTCTACCGTGGTTGTGTAAATGTCGCTGACCGTTCCATTATGAATGTGACTTTCCGCCTCACAAATGAGGACTTGGAAAAGCAATTTATTAAGGAGTCCGAGCAGGCCGGTTTCGTCGGTCTGAAGGGACATCGCAGTGTAGGAGGGCTTCGCGCTTCGATCTACAATGCCGTTCCACTAGAGAACTGTCAAGCGTTGGCCGAGTTTATGGATCGCTTTAAACAGCGTCATAGCTGATTGTAACGGACATATTTTTCGATACACGAATGTTGGAAATTAAAAAAACAAAGTACAGCCTTCCCTGAATGTGTATAGGGGAAGGCTTTTAGTGGTGTAAAGTGATAATTTTTTGGTTTGATGTTCATATCTCACTGATTTTGTTAAGATAATAGAATGTGTGAATTTTCAGCTCAAAAAATGAAGGGAGCAAAACGTGATGCCATTACATATTGTGCTTGTTGAGCCGGAAATCCCGGCTAACACAGGGAATATTGCCAGAACGTGTGCTGCTACCGGAACACATCTGCATCTGGTGAAGCCGCTGGGCTTCCGTACCGACGATGCCACGTTAAAACGCGCTGGACTTGATTACTGGTATGCGGTCCACATTGAATACCACGAGTCTTTTGCTGAGGTGCAGGAGAAGTATCAGGAAGGCCGCTTTTTTTATGCCACCACGAAAGCAAAGCAGCGTTATAGTGATATTGCATTTCAGGATGGAGACTTTCTGGTATTTGGCAAAGAAACGAAAGGGCTGCCTCCCGAGCTTCTGGCTGCCAACCCGGATACATGCATTAAGATGCCTATGTCAGATAAAGTAAGATCGCTAAATTTGTCGAATTCCGCTGCAATTATCGTATATGAAGCGTTGCGGCAAATGAATTTCCCAGGTTTATCGTGAATAATATCAGGTGAGCGAGCATAACTGCGAATAAAGAACCAGGACTTTAGTTGCTAATCAAGCCTCTCGTCTCTGTTGTTTAGATAAACCCGACGTAGAGCTTGAAAAGAAGGTTATAATCAGTAATTTGTAAAATCCTCAGGGGAAGCTAATGATAATAGACTTTCCGGTCGATAAAAATATTACAGACATTCTGTACCATACTTTGATATGGTCTATGATTTTAAAAAAAAATGTAATAAAATTTCCTGTGACCAGCAGGATTCGACAAAAAGACAGCGAATACTACATAAAGAATAGTGTCTTTGTACCTAGTTTTTCGCAGGGAAGAAAATTGCAAGTCATAATGAATTAGGAGAGGTGTACGATCACGATGAAACCAGCCGGTGTGGTGCGTAAAGTAGATCAACTGGGGAGAATAGTCTTGCCCAAGTCACTGCGTAAAAGATATCAAATGAATGAGGGAGACCCTGTCGAAATTTTGGTTCAGGGCGACCATATTATTTTGGAGCGTTATCGTCCGAAATGTGTATTCTGTGGATCAGTTGAACAAGTGAACAATTTTAAAGAGCGTTTTACTTGTGCTCAATGCTTGACGGAAATGACACAGTACTCCTAAAATGAGGAAAAAGCATCACGACATTCGTTCGTGATGCCTTTTTTTCTTATAGAGTATAAGGGAGAAAGCGTCGTTTACATGCTTGTAAACGATAAGCTCCTATTTATAGAACAAAAAATGAGTAGGGACCGGACGCAGTTTACCATCCGAAGGCTTGTTCACGACCCGACCGTTCAGGATGAGTGAGGAGGAGCCGCTCCCGTCCAGATTATAAGCATCCTGAACGCCGAGTTTGTACATTTTCCCTTGTAGTTCTTCGAGTGTTGCACCTGAACCCCCGCTTTCATTGTAGCCGTCTACGACAGTAATGAGCAGTTGACCATCTTTATAATTACCGATAGCTGTACGTGGCGCCCGTTTGGGCGATATCTTCCATTTGTCTGGAATAGGCATCCGGTTGCTGTCTACCCGCTCATAGGGAACTCCGAGCTTGGAGGTGGATACGTCGATCATAGATGGTTTCGGGGCGTTTGGACTGAGTGGAGGCTGTTTAGACAAGTTGATTCATCGTTTGGGTCGTTTGCTTGTACAACTCGGATGTCCGACGGATCGTGGACAAAGTGTAGGTCGCTGTTTGCTTAACTTTATCGAGTTGCTTCCCTACTAATTGCGATTGTAGAGTGACGTCTGCTTTTTGCAGAGTCAGGGCAGTGGGCTCGGAAAAGCTTAAAGGGGGATGCACTAACAAAACACACCCCAACAAATTGATAAAAGGAGCAAGGACCAACATAAAGAACCGATTCACTTGTTTTGTATTCATATTCATTTCAACAAGTCCATTTTTTTCTGAAGTATATGGAGCTGCTGGTCCGTATGGATTTGCATTTCGTTCAGCATTTCCTGCTTCAAATGATTGCTATACAGATAGGTTGCGAGAGCACCTAGTATAATGAGAATGAACCAAAATATCAGAAAAGCCTTAACGGGCAATCCCTTGCTTGAAGTGCCCCGCCGGGCTTTGGTAGGAGGGTGTTCAGGTGAAGCTTGCATGCGATTTTCAACTCCCGTGTAAAGTCAAATTTCCAGTCATTATTTCGCAAAAGCGAAATAGATGCATAAACATATCTGGAAAAAGAGATTGCATCGGAAGGAAGTCCTAGGATACAATTTCCTTAAACCGTTTTCGCTTCCTATACGTTCACATTCACGCAATTTATACATATGCACCCCTTATTTTTAGATTCATTTTTGCCAATTATATATTTTATGTATTTTTTTGTTAAATCAGGAGGTTTAGACATGAGAAAAGTATGGCAGGTGGTCATCATAGACATCCATCCTACGAGTATGCTGGGAACAAAGCTTATTTTGGAAGACCAGCAGGATTTGCTTGTCAGAGGGATGTCCTCCTCCGGAACAGAAGGTCTGGAATTGGCTTGCTCCATTCGGCCGGAAATCATTTTAATGGATTACAGGTTGCCTGAGGGAACGGCGGAACCGTTTCTAACACAAATTCGGGCCTTGTCTCCAGACAGCCATATTGTTATTATGACGGATGAGGATAATATTACGCTCTTCCAAGAGCTGATTTCGCTGGGAGCGAATGGAATGTTATCCAAACAGGCGACACCAAGCCAGTTGATTCATCTGATCAACGGTTTGCGCGAAGGATTTGCTTCGGTACCGATGGACTGGATTCGTTGTGAAAACTGGCCTTTTATACCGCTAATGGCTTCTGAGCCCTTTGACGAATTGACACAAACTGAAGTTTTTATTATGGAACATATTCTACAAGGAATTACATATGACAAAATTGCTACTGAGATCGAAGTCAGTCGGCGTTCTATTGATAATTATTTACGTAAAATTTATGCGAAATTGGGCGTGTCCAGCCGGGCGCAGGCGATTGAACGTTATGCTCTGTATGCGCGTCAGACCAAGCAACTATATGCCTGACGCGCCAGTCCGAAAGTCATGTTTTCAGGAAAAGGAGGATGTTTATGCAATATTCCTTTGCTTCACGAACAGCTGCAATGTTGGCTTCTCCAGTGCGTCATATCCGGGAAAATGCGAGAAGACACTCCTTTATATCTTTGGCTGAAGAATTGCCTGCACAAGAGCTGTTTCCGGTACAGCTTTTGGAAGAAGCGGCTCATGATGTGTTTGGCTCCGGCCCTGACGCCCTCCAGTACGGTGACCCGGAGGGCTATTTTCCTTTGCGAGCATGGCTTGCAGGAGAGTGGGAACAGCGCAAAGGAGTTAGAGTGCCACCAGGACAGATTCTCCTGACGACAGGCAGTCAGCAGGCCATTGATCTGATCGTAAGGCTGATGGTGGACGAACGCGACCCGGTGTTAGTCGAAAATCCGACGTCGCCCGGATGTCTGCAAGTGCTGTCGATGCAGGGAGCGCAGATCGTTCCCGTTGAATCTGATGGAGAAGGTGTGCTTCCCGATCAGCTTGAAGCCTTAATCGTTCATCACCATCCCAAGCTTTTTTTCGCTACACCCACGTTTACGAACCCGACCGGTTCCTTATGGAGCGTGGCAAGACGTCAGGAGATTTTGGAACTGTGCAGGCGCCATCAGGTGTTGATCGTGGAGGACGACTCTTACGGAGAACTACATTTTAAACAAAAAAATGAATCCGGCGACAAGAGCCCGCATGGGCAAAGCCGGAAATTTGCAGAAGCCTATCCTTCGCTATTTGCGCTGGATCATGCTGGGCAGGGCGGTCAGGTGCTATATATCGGTTCATTTAACAAAACGGTTGCGCCCGCGCTGAGAACCGGATGGGCAGCAGGCCCCGCCCTGTTGATCGAAGGTATGTACGCTTTGAAGCAGTTGGCCGATATGCAGTCCAGTACGATGAACCAGCGACTCCTGTTCCAGTTGCTGACCAGCTCGCGTTTTCAATGGCACGAGCATTTAGCAATGCTGAACAAAGAGTACTCAACACGTCTGCAATTAATTCTGGAGCTGCTCAAGCGCCCGTTTTGGAAAGATGTGTCGTACCACATTCCGTCCGGCGGCATGTATGTGTGGGTTCGGTTGCCCGATGGGCTGGACAGCGCACTGCTGCTAAAGGCGGCTCTACCCAAAGGTGTAGCCTTTATGCCAGGGGAGTTGTGCGCGGTTGGCAGCGAAGGCGCGTCCCATATCCGCCTGAACTTCAGCCATCCGGGCCGCGAGCAGCTACTCATGGGCATGAACTTGATCGGTGAGACGATCAGTGAATTCACTGCGCGAAGCTAGCAGGGGCCGAACGATCTACTTGCTGTGGCAGAACTTCCGGCAGTTCGTAGCGTCAGAAGTAAGCTCTAGGCTTCTCAGTGATCGTCTGCATTCGCGGCTGGTACTTCCGCGATCCGGTGTTGTCCGCCGCCGTCATTTGGCTCTACGGCTTTGTCAGCGGCCGTTTCGGCGCTCTGCTCTTGCAGCACCGCCGCATACTCGCTCAGGGCAACCTCGCCAAACGGGGTCAGCCTATAGCGACCACGGGCTACGCGCTCAAACCAGCCGTAGTAGTTGCGCTGGAGCACGGCTGCGGCCCCGCTGACGGCTGCTGTGCGGGCGAGCTGCGCCGGGGCCGCTTCCTCCAAGCCCTGCAAGGCTGAGGCCACGCGCAGCGCTTTTTCCCGGTAGGCCGTGACCAGCTTGCGCCGGGTACTGCCGCCAGTGTTGTGGTCGCCGCTGCGTGCGTGAAACTCCCGTAGCAGCTTTTCCTTGCGCGAGCCGGGGCGGGCTGCTACCGTTTTGCGGTCACCAGCGTTCATACCCACAGGCTTGCAAAGTACCTCTACGAGCGGCGGCTTGGTCTTGTAATGGGTGACGGTGAGCAAGCCCAGCCCCAACTGGCGGCACAGTCCGACCAACTCATTCCAGCGCTGATTGACAGCTCCTTTTTTCGCACGGTTTCGTTCCACCGCCACATACACATTGCTGCTTAGCTTCAGGCGCTGCATGCCTTGCAGCACAAGCGCCAGATTGAACGTCTTTTTAATCTCCACAATCAGTGGCTCCTGCTGTTCTGGCTTTATACCCACCAAATCGCAGTTACGTACTTCTCCCTTGATTTCGTATCCCAAGTTCTCAAAAAAGGCTTTGATCGGAGCGTACAGCTCCGTCTCATGCCGAACGGCCATGCTTCTCCCGCTCCTTTATCCCATTATTCCGAGCTTATATTGTACCATAATGCTTCAGGTCCGCGTCGTTGTTGTATATTTTAGCACAGTGTATCTCTCTGTTTTTCGAAAAATCCGGGGAACCTGTCACAGAAAACAGGTCAATTCTGAAATCAATCTGCATAGGTATGTATTACACTTTTTTTTAAGAGGATTGCATCATATCCTGAAAGGCGTGGACGAGTGTAGCCATTAACCATCCGGAGTGGAGGATAGTCATTACGCAGTCATGGGAGGAACCGAGCATGAATATTTTTGAACGCGTTGCGGAGTATCGGGCGGAAAACAACCGTCTGGCCTGGAGCGGCACTTTTAGAGAGTATATCGAGATACTCAAGAAAGACCCGACGCCGGCGATGACCGCTCATGCACGGGTTTACAAGATGATTGAATCTTTTGGTGTAGAAGAGATTGGGGGACATAAGCGATATAAATTTTTCGAGCAGGAGATTTTTGGGCTGGACCGGGCGCTGGAAAAGCTGGTGGAGGAATACTTCCATTCCTCAGCTCGGCGACTTGATGTGCGCAAACGTATTCTTCTCTTGATGGGACCCGTGAGTGGGGGGAAATCGACGCTGGTGACCTTGCTAAAACGTGGTCTGGAGAAATTTTCGAGAACGGATCAGGGGGCGGTGTACGCCATTGAAGGTTGCCCCATGCACGAAGATCCGCTTCATCTCATTCCTCATGAACTGCGTCCCGAATTTGAGAAGGAGTTAGGCGTGCGGATTGAAGGCAATCTGTGCCCAGCCTGCCAGATGAGATTGCGCACGGAATTTGATGAAGATATTGAAAAGGTCCGCGTGGAGCGGGTGTTTATATCGGAAGAAAATCGGATCGGCATCGGTACGTTCAGTCCTTCTGATCCGAAGTCACAGGATATTGCTGATTTAACGGGCAGCATCGACTTTTCTACGATTACGGAGTATGGCTCGGAATCCGATCCGCGCGCGTATCGTTTTGATGGAGAACTGAACAAAGCTAACCGTGGACTGATGGAGTTTCAGGAGATGCTGAAATGCGATGAGAAGTTTTTGTGGAATTTGCTGTCTCTGACCCAGGAGGGTAATTTTAAAGCGGGACGTTTTGCATTAATCAGTGCAGATGAACTGATCGTTGCCCATACCAATGAGTCGGAGTATAAAAGCTTCATCTCGAACAAAAAGAACGAGGCTCTGCAATCGCGGATGATCGTGATGCCGATTCCTTACAACCTTAAAGTCTCGGAAGAAGAAAAAATTTACGCCAAGCTCATTGAACAAAGCGACATGAAGCATATTCACATCGCCCCACATGCGCTGCGGACGGCTGCTATTTTCTCCGTGCTTACCCGTTTGAAGGAGACGAAGAAGCAGGGCATGGATCTGGTCAAAAAGATGCGTATGTATGATGGTGAAGAGGTGGAAGGCTACAAGGCAGCCGATCTGAAGGAAATGCAAAATGAGTTTCTGGAGGAAGGCATGTCCGGGGTAGATCCAAGGTACGTCATCAACCGCATTTCCAGTGCGCTCATTAAGCAAAATGTAGAGTCCATCAATGCGCTGGACATTTTAAGAGCCATCAAGGATGGTCTGGATCAGCATGCTTCTATTACGAAGGAGGAAAGGGAGCGCTATCTGAATTTCATTTCCGTGGCCCGTAAGGAGTATGACGAGCTGGCGAAAAAAGAAATCCAGAAAGCCTTTGTGTACTCGTTTGAGGAATCAGCCAAGACGCTGTTCGACAACTATTTGGATAACATCGAAGCCTTCTGCAATTGGGTGAAAATCCGCGACCCGCTTACGGATGAGGAACTCGACCCGGATGAGCGGTTGATGCGTTCGATTGAAGAGCAGATTGGGGTATCGGAAAATGCGAAAAAGGCGTTCCGCGAAGAAATTCTCATCCGGATTTCCGCTTACTCACGCAAGGGACGCAAGTTCGAATATCATCATCATGATCGGCTGAGAGAAGCGATTGAGAAAAAATTGTTCGCGGATTTGAAGGATATTGTGAAAATTACGACCTCGACCAAAACACCCAACGCTAATCAACTCAAACGCATGAATGAGGTGATTAAGCGGTTGATTGAGGAACACGGTTATACAGGTGCCAGTGCTAACGACCTACTTCGGTATGTAGGTAGTCTGTTGAATCGATAAAATCCGGTAAGCAAGAGAAATAGGCTGGATTAATGAGTTGTGATGGAGGACGTCGTAGCTGAATGAAGATATCTATCGATTGCGTAGCCTATGAGGAATCTGGTAACAAGCACTGGGAGTTTTAAGTGCTGCCGGATTCTTTTTTTATTGTGAAGGAGTTATTTTAGATGCTTGTCCATCATGGATATGTGAGTAATAACAATGAATTCACTGAATTTATAACATTTCCCAAAAATGTGCCGATAAATATGGTAATATTAAATGGATGTAAACTATCTTATTTGGAGGGACCTGTATGATTAATGTAGATGAAAGTAGATTGAAACAGATTCAATATATTGGAATTACGGATGATGATTTGGCTTTATTGCATCTCCATCAGGGTTTGTTCCAATCTATTGTGGATGAGGTGGTGGATCGATTTTATGATCGTGTGGAAAAGGTTCCGCACCTCATGTCGATTATCTCCCAATGGTCCAATATTGAACGCTTAAAGAAAACACAACGAGAATACTGGCTTTCTCTGGCAGATGGGAAAATAGATGAACCATTTATAGAGCATCGTCTTCTTGTAGGTCAGGTGCATTCCCGCATTGGTCTGTCCCAGGATTATTATTTGGGCACATATATAATCTACTTGGACATTGCAGTAGATATTTTGAAGCATTCGGGGATCGACGACTGGTATCCGATTGTTCATGCTCTTTCCAAAATGTTCAATCTGGACTCTCAGCTTGTACTGGAAGCTTATCAGAAGAAGGAAAAGGAGGAAATTAACAAGCTGACCGATGAGCAGATACAAGTATTAACTGTTGTTTCCAGCATCGCTCAAAATTTGACTGGTATGATTGCTGAATTGCGTGAAAATACAGACAATATAGCAGATAGTGCCCGTAGAACAGCCTCTTCGCAAGAACATGCGGAAGAATTGGTACAGCAGTTGGGCGATGAGATCAAGCATATTGAGCAGATGAGCGGCACGATTCGCGAGCTATCGGATCAGACACACTTGCTGGGGCTGAATGCGGCGATTGAAGCAGCACATGCGCAGGAAGCAGGGCGCGGGTTTCAGATTGTGGCACAGGAAGTACGCAAGCTGGCATCCAATTCCAAGCAGGCGCAGGAGCAAATTCAGGGCAAGGTACTGGATATAGCCCGTATGCTGAAGAGTGTGCAATCCGAAACGGCTGCCACAACAGCCAGTGCCCGACAACAGGCCTTCAGTTCTGAGGAATTGGCTTCCTTTACAAAGCTAATCGAAAATATGGTGAAAGAATTGGAAGCGCTTCAACATCCCAAAGAAAGGATGTAGGTGTGAGAGGATAGAATGAGTTGTATCTCGGGGAGAGCTTTTTGAGGAAAATAACGCTCTCCCTCCATGGCGGTCCAATCAACGCAACCGAGGAAGAGCGTAGTACTTATAAGGAAATGATTGATTTCTTCCATTCAGTATGAGCCGCAAATGCCCTTTTCCATAACTCGTCACGCTCTTGGTGACTATAGCTAAGAAGCGGCTCACCCAATACATCTGCCAACACTTCCAGCCACTGCGATTTATGATCCAGCTCTATTTTTTCCAATCCGTTCAGCCCGTGCGTGGCTCTGCCCCTAAAGGCTGAACCCGGCACGATGCAGGCAGACCCTGTAGCCCAGTGAATGTAATAGTACGCTGAAGGCACCATTCAGATGAAAACAATAACCGCTTCTACCCTGTAAAATAAGTTGAACTGATTCTGTTCTTGAAAACCAATGGCTGCCGGCTTTCTTGCAAAAATGTCCAATATTTTCCAAAAAAGATGTTTTACATGGGCCTTATGCAGCTCAAATAAATGGATTGGGTAGGAGGCTGAATGTCTTGAATTTCGATCCTGTTTAGTTCCAAGCCGACAGATTATAGCAGCGCTTTAAGCTCACGTCGGTATTTGTTTAACTGCACGAATGATGGAATAACGCGTTTGGCAGAACGGATATCGCCTATTCTGAGGTTGCGGACCACATGATAGGGAGAGATCAAAAGCGTGTGAAGCAAATGTAAATCATGGGCGTTCAACGGGCGATATCGTTGATAGTAGTCGACCGCGCGCAGCATCTTGGTCCCGTTCCAAAGACAATTTCGATGAAGAAGATGGGATAAGTCTTTCATTCTTTCGTGCAGGGAGCAATTTTCAAAATCGATTAAATGGATCTTGAGCTGTCTGTCTATAATCAGATTGGGGTAATTGTAATCGCCATGTATAAATGCGGCGGCCCTTTGTTCCGAGTCGATTGCTTCTCGAACTTTGGTCTGCTGTAAATGATTCGTCACTTCTTCACAGAGATCCACGAGATGTGCTGTGCCTTTGTAGGGACTGAGGTGTTTTTTGTATCCAGCTATTTCATCAACCAAGCCTTCGTAACGTATTCTGGCTGCCGGAGCTTCGGTGACAGGAAAGCCTACGGCGCTGGAGTGAAATTTGGCTAAGGTGGAAATTCCCTTTTTGAAATCTATTTTTTTTTTGAATTTTGGCCTTCGTCCATTGACCCAATTCGTTAATGTGTAAGAGCTGCTTTCATGAGTCATGTAAGCGGACTGCTGTACCGTGGGATAGACCTTTTGGCTTCGGGTAAATCCTTGCTCATCTAGCCAGGACAAGATCCGTACAATAAAACGAACCTCATCTTCCGAAAAGCTGTATGGTTTTAAGCAATAGGTCGCGTTGGCGGTCTCGATTTTGTACACGTCTTTGATTTGATGAGAATCTCTTATCTTTATACCGTAGGTACGCTCAACTAAAGGCAAGAGGGACATCTTTCTCCTCGCTTTCTCTTATGAATTAGACCATTCATGCAAGATATCAATGATGTGTAATCGAAGAGGCCATGTTTGATCCCAACTGTCCAGTATTTCCAGCTCTCTTGAGCGGTTCGAGTGGCGAGAGGCATGCCAGGCTTCTCGCGGCAATTTGCATAAGGCCGTGATGGTTTTCCGTTCTGTTCGGTTTAGGGGTTTGATTCTTTCGTATCCGTCTAGCAGCGATTGGACAAGTTCGGGATTGAATTGAGTTGTATTCATGAGGGCCTTGGACAGATCAGTATAGACAGAACCCACCTTGATGCCGTCCCAATCAATGATTTTGAGCTCCCCGGCATCGGAAATAATAACATTGGGGGTTGTAATGTCGCTGTGTATTAAGGCGGGAAGATGCCTTTCCTTTTGGAGAAGGTTTAAAATAGAAGTGCCTTGTAAATCCCTCCATGCTTGTGAGGATAAATGTTTGCAGGCTTTGCCGTACTTTCTGTACCATCTATGGTACTCTTTATTACGACTACTTTTTGCTTTGTCATTTTGAAAGCGATGGTCTTGAGCTTTCCACGTCCGGATTTGTTGTAGTGTGTGGGATTTTTCTGTTCGAATTCGATACAAACTAATGGGAATGGTATGAAGCGTGGCAAGTGCCCGTCCAAGCTTTTCAAAATCATCAGGGTTCTCCAATCCTCTTCCTTTGATCCATTGACTTACATAAAACGGCTTTCCCTGATGTGAAGTCCATAACCTCCCGGAATGAGTTGGAAGCCACGCGGCCATGTACTTGTACTTTCTCTTCCTTAAAATCCTTATATAGCTCGCAACCTGCTTTATCTGCTGGATCGTACTTACTCGGGTAAGCTTTGTGCGACTGCAAAAGGGCTTTAATGCATAAGTTCCCTTCCTCGTCTTGATCTGGATGACTGCATTTTTTCGGTACAGCGATGAGATTGAGTTTGATTTTAACGGAAACAGACCGAAACGACGGGGAATTTTGTGAATCTCTGCTTTTGTATAGGATTTCGTCATAAGAACCTCACTTGAGTCGTGATAAAAGAAAAAGGCAATCGTCTGTTAGTTATCAGTCTATTCATGAGGAAGATGAAGGTGAGTTCAAATATTGCAAGAGCCATAAAAAAGGAGCAGCGAAAGTTCGCTGCTCCTTTTGAATTAACTCTGTATTTTGCAAGCTGGAATGGGGTCTGGATCATTAATCATTACTGTCATCGTAACGGTCATCATCATCATCATGATCATCGTCCGTATCCACGATTTTTCCAGATGTCGCATGGATTTCGATGTCAACGGCTCCTTCGTTGGTGAGAATCTTCACGTCATAGATAAACTGTCCGTCTTCCTTGTCCAATTGGGTAGACAGAAGGGTACCGGGTACTGTCTTAAGAGCAATCTGTCCGGCCTGTTTCTCGGTTATGGTGATATTACTTGGCTTGTTTAGGGGCTTCTTGGCATTCAAGTTATCATCCAACTTTGAATGGGACCGAAGGGTTTTTCCAGTATAAGCATCCACATCCACGTCCCAATCTTTATTACCCTGTTGAAGTTCCACCTCATAGTAGGCTTTTCCGGCTTTATGTTCCAGTTCTACATCTTCAACCTTAGCACCATTGCCCACAGCCTTTTTGGCGATATTGGCAGCGGCTGTCGCTTCAATGAGATTCGCAGACTTGGCTGCCCAGACGGCATTTGCCGAAACACCTGCTACTGTAGCACCGAGCAAAACTGTTGCCCCCATGATTCCTAATGTATAGTTTTTTTTCATGTATAGTTCCTCCTTGTGATGTAAGCTTGAGTACAGCTTATCTATTGAAAATGAGAGGAACGTAATAAAATCATTAGAAAACGATGAGAGAAAATGAGCGATGATGAGAAGAGAGTCATCATTAATCTTCGTTGTCCTGTTTTTCTTTTTCCCAAGTTACAGAATCAATAGAGCCTGATACCGCGTTGACCTGCACCACGGCCTCACGCCCATCCTTTACATCAACCTCAACGAGATAATAAAGGCTCTTTTCGTTACGATGAAGCTCAATATCATCTGTGGTTCCTCCGTTCATCGCCTTTGCAGCAAGCTGGGCCGCTTCCTTTTCTGTGATGACGAGAGATGCAGGATCAGGGTTAGGGGAGCTTGGGATGTTTTTCTGGGGCTCCTGTATCGTATCCGTATAAGCTTGTGTTCGTCGAATGGAGTCAATATGGCCGTTATAGGCGTTGACTTGTATTTCGTATTTTCCTTTGGGACGCTGTAGCATGATCAGATAAGCATCATTCAAGCGTTTGGATTCCAGCACCTCGCCGGGATATTGATGCAATACAGACTGGATGGCCGCTTTTTCCTCCAACGGTGAAGCCGATAACGACTGCGCCCAAGGCGATTGCAGAAGGTAAAGTGTGATCAGTATAGCCGCCACTGCCGCCCCAATCATCCACGCATAGATGGCTTTCATCGTTATTCTCTCCTTTTGGTTAATCTGTGGGAACGGCGGGGAGGATGATCGTTGCTGTCGTTCCGCTTCCCTGAATACTTTCTAGCCCAATGTGAGCATGAAGGGCCTCTGCAATTCCTGTAGCCAGCGATAAGCCTAGTCCGGCTCCACCTTCTTCGCGGCTTCTGGCTTCATCCACACGATAGAAGCGGTCAAATACTTTAGATAGCTTGTCCTGCGGAATTCCAATCCCTTGGTCTGTGATTCTGATACAAGGTTGAGCCATCTCACCCGTGGTTCCAATAGTTAGGCGTATCGACTCGTCACTGTATTTACGTGCATTATCCAAAAAGATAAACAGTAGCTGTTTCAGCTTATTTTCATCGCTGTAGCCCATACAGTCCGCCTGCACGTCCAGTTGCACTTCCCGGGCAAAAGCATTTTCAAATGTGACCTTCAACTCTGTCACGATTTTGCTCAGGCGAACCGGCTCCAACACGACATTCCATTGCTCCTCGTTTCTCGCCAAAAGAAGAAGCTGCTCTGCCATTTCCTTCATTCGTATCGCTTCGGAATGGATGGCTTCAACGGACTCGGCGAAAATCTTGGGATGCTGCAGTCCCCGGCGTTTGAGCAGGCTAGCATAGCTTTCAATAATGGTGAGGGGTGTTTTTAATTCATGGGACGCATTGGAAACAAATTGTTCTTGCCGGACAAAGTTGCGCTCCAGCAATTCAATCATGTCATTAAACGTTTCTCCCATTTCTACCAGTTCGTCGCGTGATGAGGAGTTGAGCGGAAGGCGCTTAAATTTCCCGCTACGTTGAATCTCTTTCATCGTGCTAATCATAGATGTGATTGGACGTGTAATAAGTCTGCCGAGCAATCTTCCCGAGATCACGACAGGACTGAGCGCAATCCCTGTGACCGCTATAAGTACGATTCTGAGTACCTGTAGCGTCTGCATCGTCGGTTGCAGGCTTTCAGTTATCTGAAGATTGACGACCTCTCCATCGGTCCAGATCATGGGAACCGATACAAGAATGTAACGGTTGTTTTCATGGGTAATCACGCGTACTTGTCGTGTCTCATCATAAACAGCCTTCATCAAACTGAGAGATTGCTCCGAAGAAGAGGTGATCGGAGGAAGAAAATCGCTCTCCGGTTTCATTAGCCGAAGCATGCCGTCTGGTGGCACATAGGCTCGAAGAAGATCCCCTGCGACTACCGATGCCGGGGCGCGCTGAATGCCGCGAATCATGTTGTCCGCTACGGCTTCTACCTGATCTTTGCGGCTGTCTATCGAAAGGTGGCTGAACAGGAAATAGACCGAAAAGTTAATGGCCACAAGTAAGATCGCGAGTAATAACGAGGTGTACATATGGATTTTGTTTTGCAGCTTCATAACGATTCCTTCAGCACATAGCCAATTCCGCGTACGGTATGAATCAGTTCAGGGAGCTGGCGCGTGGGGTCAATTTTATTGCGCACGTATCGGATATACACGTCCACTACGTTGGTATCGCCGTAATAATCAATACCCCATACATTCTCCAGTAATTGTTCCCGGCTAAGCACCTGCCGCTGATGTCTGAGCAAATGAACGAGTAAGTCAAACTCTCGCGGCGTAAGCTCAATACTGTGCTGACCGCGAAGTACTTCACGGGTACCTTCATGGAGGCGTAAATCCCCGGAACGGAGCCATGCATCTTCCACTTCGGGGAGGTTTTCTTTCGTTGCACCTACTCTAAGCGCGGCGCGGACACGTGCAAGCAGCTCTTCGATCACAAAGGGCTTGGTAATATAATCGTTAGCTCCCAGATCGAGCCCTTCGACCTTATCCGCAATGGAACTTTTAGCCGTCAGTAAAATGACAGGAATGTTCGCATCATCCTTACGAATCCGCCGCAGTAGTTCGATGCCGCTGAGACCGGGAATCATAATATCCAGCAGCACCAGATCCCAATGACCTTTGCAATAGGTCTCTAGTCCGTCAATTCCGTTTTTTTCTTTGCATACGTGATATCCTTCAAACTCAAGTTCGATCTCCAGAAGCCGGGCAATTTTCTCTTCGTCTTCCACGATCAGAATGGATTGGTTCATGGTCATGCCCCCTTGTAGGCGAATAGCCGATACGGAAGTATTTTAGCATAAGCGGTCGGGTAAGACACACTTAAGTAGTACGAGATTTGTAGGAAATACTAGGTCATTCATATTTATTCATAGAGTATTTTTATATCAAGGATTGAGCGAGTTTTTTATGATATGTTATATTTCCTTACATTATAAAGGAATAAAATGCCATGGTAGCGCTATATATATCGTCTTTTATCCTGTATGCACAATAAACAAGCCTTTGTTTTGGTCAGGACGAACATTGTTTATGGAAGGAAAGTTGCAGTAACATAAGTTAAACCTATTCAACAAAGGAAGAAATACATCATGTCTAAGCCACAGGAGGGTCATATGGAAAACGAAAAAGAAAAACGCCACCCGAAAACGTTTGAGTCTTTTGCATTTGCCTGGCTCATAAAATAATTGGTTCTTGAAATAAACCGCCTTTTCCTGAAAAGAGCGGTCTATTTGCGTTCCATCCGGTAAAAGGTTTTGTTTTGTAAACTTTTTTGGTACACTATCCTGAAAATTAAGTTAGGCGAGAACTTTGCAAAATCCTAAATATATGTGCTGTTACCGCAAAATAAGTAGCAAGGTGGTCTGTCCATATGAAAATACCGGGTGTAACCGTTCAGGAGCTTATGACAATGCCCGTATTGAAGGAGGCGAAGGTACTAAGCGGAGAGCAAGGATTAAATCGGATTGTCCGTTTTATTGATAACAACCGCTTATTCCATCCGTCATGAGCCTGAGGTATTGTGTCAAATTATTCAATTATTGCATCAGGGCGGGGCCGCAGCACTTGCGATCAAGCCGACCCGCTTTCTCAAGGAAATTCCCCGCAGTGCGCTGGAGGAAAGCAATGCCTGCGGCCTGCCCGTGATTGAGATTCCGACCGATATTCCATATACGGATATACACAGCGAGTCATGGATATGGTGTTGAATCGGCAGGCAGAGCTGCTTAAATCCCTGGTTGCTTTGATTGATAATGGAGGCCGAGCCATCGTCACTTCACCACAGGAATGGAATTGGGTGGAGGCGCAGGATTCCCGTCATTTTCCGATTAATGTCGATAAACGCACGGTTGCCAAGCTGGTCATTGCCCGGAATGAGTTGGATGATATGGAGCAGGTGGGTATTGAGCAGGCACGTCTGGTAATGGCGCTGGAATTAATGCGTGAAAAGGCGGTAGAGGATACGGAAAGCCGACTGCGGGGTAATTTTATCGATGAGCTGATGACACCTCCGGTGCCGTTGCGACATGAGGTTGAGCGCAGAGGACGTCAATTGGGATTTAACCCGGCATATGATTGGGAGGTCGCTGTACTGGAAAGCGCTACCGCTCCGCCAGAAGAGATTCTGTCCGGATTGCTGAGTCAGGAATCCACCCGGCGGCGTGTGGTATCCCATATTGAGTTCCGTTGCAATCGGGCGATACTATTTTTGCCTACTCTTCATGCGAATGATCACCATGACGGGGTATGTAAATTCGGAGATATCGAAATGCACTATATGCCTTGGAGAAGCAATGAACAAAGAGGAATTTGCCGATTTGTTTGAACGTAAGCTAGGCAAACTCCAGCAGTATGATCGGTCTCATGGTAGCGATTTGCTTAAAACGTTATTTTATTATCTGGAAAACCAGGGCAGTCTGATGGATACGGCGAATTATCTTTTTATACATCGTAACTCGGTCAAATACAGACTGGAACGGAGTCGTGACATTGCGGATTTTGATCTCGACGATCCACGCGAGCAGTTCATAATGCCATACATGTCTGATTCATTATTATTTGCGGGAACATAAGTAGGCGGAAACGGTTGGTTTTTGAGGGCAAGGAGGAAAAGGTATGGATAAAAAAATATTAGTAGCGGACGATGAACCCAGCATTCGAAATGCGCTGGCCTATGCGTTGAAAAGGGAAGGTTTTTTGGTAGAAACCGCTGTTGACGGGGAGGACGCATTGGAAAAAGTCCGTTTGTTTCACCCGGATGTGCTGGTGCTCGATGTGATGATGCCCAAGCTGGGCGGATATGAGGTATGCCGCCGTTTGGAAAGTCGGAAGGGCATCGGTATTTTGCTGCTGACCGCCAAAAACGATATCGTGGATAAGGTGCTCGGGCTGGAGCTGGGCGCGGACGATTTTATGAGCAAGCCCTTTGATCTGCGAGAGCTGCTCGCACGCATCAAGGCGCTGGTACGAAGACTGGAGCGGGAAGGAGCGCCCGCGCCGGAAGGATCAGAAACGATACTTGGCCCGTTGCGAGTGCGTCCGTCCAGCAGGACGGCAGAACTGGAGGGAACAGCGCTGGAGCTGACACCCAAGGAGTTTGATGTGCTGGCGCTTCTGGTGTCACACGCTGGGCGGGTATACACGCGGGACGAGCTGCTGGAGCAGGTATGGGGCTTCGATTATGCAGGTGGAACACGGACAGTGGATATTCATATCCAGCGCCTGCGCAAGAAGCTTGAACCGCATCAGTCACTATTGCTGACGGTGTATGGAATCGGCTATAAGGCGGAAAAGATGTTGTGAACGAACGCCAGTTGCTTGGCGCTGGACCCTATCTATTTCACCAGGTCGATTCCTGATCCAGCCGGACACGAGGTTCATCGTTGACGAGAAAGTCGTACCAGCGGTTGCGAAAGCGAACCTGAGGCCCGTCTGCGGGTACGTGCGCGCCTCCATGCGGAGCGCTTCAGGGATAGGACGCGTATGCTGGCTTTCCACCACCGCCCGATCCTCTTCCAGCACGATGCGCCCGTTTTGGCAAAAGCCGAGCGACAAATTGGCTCCCCGATGTGCACAATACGCATGTATGGCGCGTACCTCGACACTCCTGTTCTAATTTACATATATGACTTACATACATGACTCACGGGTCATTCCTTGTATTATTACAATACACCCCCCTCATCCGAACTGAAACAGGTGCCCTGAAATTGGAAAGGTTTTTTGGCTTCCATCACATATCGTACATCCCCGCGAATATACTTAATAACCAACAAGGCCAAACTGTGCCGTGTATCCACTTGGGGGGTGCCTAACAATGCCGGAACCACGTGAGCCATATTCATTCATCGTATCCCGCGAAGATTGGTCGCTGCATCGCAAAGGGTACCAAGACCAGCAGCGTCATCAGCAGAAGGTCAAAGATGTGATTAAGCAAAATCTGCCCGATCTGATTACAGAAGAAAATATTATCATGTCAGACGGTCAGCAGATTATTAAAGTGCCGATTCGAAGTCTGGACGAATATCGCTTCATTTATAATTATCAGAAGCAAAAGCATGTAGGCCAAGGGGACGGCGACAGTCAGGTAGGCGATGTCATCGGACGCGATCCTGCTTCCCAGAAGTCCGGTAAAGGTGAGAAAGCCGGAGACCAGCCCGGATACGATATCATGGAGACGGAAGTCAGCATGGAAGAACTGGAAGATATGCTGTTCGAGGGCATGGAATTACCGCATTTGCAGCAGAAAGACAAGGAACAGATTGAGGTTGAGTCCATCGTATTCAATGACATACGCAAAAAAGGCATGCAGGCAAACATTGATAAGAAGCGAACCATTCTTGAGAATCTGCGCCGCAACGCACGTCAGGGGAATCCGGGCATTCATCATATCAGTCCGGACGATCTCCGTTACAAAACATGGGAGGAAAAAACCATCCCCCATTCCAACGCGGTGATCATTGCGATGATGGATACTTCAGGCTCGATGGGATCTTTTGAAAAATATTGCGCCCGCAGCTTCTTTTTCTGGATGACCCGCTTTTTGCGCCGCCAATATGAAAAGGTAGAGATTGTCTTTCTGGCGCATCATACCAATGCCAAAGAGGTTACAGAGGAAGAATTTTTTACCCGTGGAGAAAGTGGCGGGACCATCTGTTCTTCGGTCTATCTCAAGGCATTGGAAATTATCGACAAGCGCTATCCTCCTTCCCATTATAATATTTATCCCTTCCATTTCTCGGATGGCGACAATCTGACCTCAGATAACGATCGGTGCGTGAAGCTAATTGAGGAACTGATGAAGCGCAGCAATATGTTCGGCTATGGGGAAGTGAATCAATATAATCGCAGCAGCACACTGATGGCGGCCTATAAGAACATTAAAAAGGATCAGTTCATGTATTACGTCATCAAGGAAAAGGGCGAGGTGTATCAAGCCTTGCGTACCTTTTTTCGCAAACGGGAAGGGGGAAGCGCTGGATGAGCAGTGCCCATCAGGAGCTAGAATACGCCATAGCTGAAATTATGGAGATAGCCAACGGATTCGGGTTGGACTACTATCCGATGCGGTATGAAATTTGTCCGGCAGATATTATATACACCTTTGGGGCTTACGGAATGCCCACTCGATTCAGCCATTGGGGCTTTGGAAAGACGTTTCATAAAATGAAGATGCAGTACGATTTCGGCCTAAGTAAAATCTATGAGCTGGTCATCAACTCCAATCCATGCTACGCCTTCCTGCTGGACGGAAATTCCCTGATTCAAAATAAACTGATTGTCGCGCATGTGCTGGCGCACTGTGATTTTTTCAAGCACAATGCGCACTTCTCGGCCTCCAACCGCAATATGGTGGAGAGTATGTCCGCTACGGCAGACCGGATTAACGGTTATGAAATGGAATATGGTTCGAAGGCCGTCGAATCCTTCATTGATTCGGTACTGGCTATACAGGAGCATATTGATCCGCAGTTGATCAAGCCGCAGCATCTGGACAAACAGCGATATATGGAGCTTAAAATCCGTGAGTACAAGGAACCGGGAAAACGGAAGCGCCCAGACGGGCCCTACGATGATCTGTGGTCACTGGACACGGTACAGGGGCAGCCTGATCCGTCCGAGAGCGAAGGCATTCGGGTACGACAGTTCCCGCCGGAACCGGAGAAGGATATCGTCTGGTTTATTCAGGAATTTTCGGAGGTGCTTGAGGACTGGCAGCGGGATATTATGACGATGCTGCGGGACGAAATGCTGTACTTCTGGCCACAGATGGAGACAAAAATCATGAATGAAGGCTGGGCCTCCTATTGGCATCAGCGGATTGTCAGGGAACTGGATTTGACCGAGGATGAAACCGTTGAATTTGCAATGCTGAATGCTTCTGTCGTACAGCCTTCCAAGCAAAGCCTGAATCCGTATTATTTAGGGCTTAAAATATTCGAAGATATTGAGAAGCGATGGGATAACCCGACCCGTGAGGAGCAGGAGCGACAAGGACGCAAACCGGGCGAAGGACGCGCTAAAATGTTCGAGGTACGGGAGTTTGACTCGGATACCTCTTTTATACGCAGTTACATGACCAAGAAACTGACAGAGGATCTGGATCTATACGTGTTTGAGAAACGAGGGCCGGATTGGAAAATTACAGATAAATCGTGGGAGAACATACGGGACCAGCTCGTATTCTCGCGTGTGAATGGCGGCTCCCCTTATATCGTCGTTGAGGATGGAGATTATCTGCACACTGGCGAGTTAAAGCTCAAGCATCAGTTTGAAGGGATTGAGCTGGATTTAAAGTATATGGAGCGTACGCTTCCAAATGTGTATCAGCTGTGGGGGCGGACCGTTCATTTGGAAACGATGATTGAAGGCAAGCTGGCCTTATTCTCATACGACGGCAAGAAGCATCATCGCAAGTTTGTATAAGGGAGCAGGGTAACGAACGCAGAATGAATATCTAAAAGGTGCAGTCGTAAAACGGGACTGCACCTTTTTTCTCTATCCCATCCACAGCAGTCGAACGACAGCCATACTCACAATACCGACAACGACGGTAGCCAGCAGGTTTTTGCTCCATAATGCAGTCACCAGTGTAGGAAGGATAGCAATAAGCACTTTAAATTGAAAATATGCTCCTATTAATCATTTGATTAAAATATTCATCCATTTGAACAGCCGATACATCCCTGCTATTTTGAATCCACCATATATTAAGGGAAGAAATAACGCTGGCATAAAACTCCGCAATGATTTCAAGAGGGACTGTGAAATTTTTACCTCTTTGATTTAATTCTATGAAATCAAGCATGAGAATTTCCTCAATATGATTTTTCAAAAGATTCATTAGAGTATCATCTTTTTTTTGATTTGAGACAATCATATCTAACATTTTTCGTTTAGAGTTCTTCTCAATAGTTTGAAACGGTTTTTGTATACGTTCTTCTAAGCTGTTTTTCCTCAATTCATCCTGAAATTGTAAAAAACCTAAATTTAATAAGTCATATTTGTCCACGAAATGCTTGTAAAATGTAGTTCGATGCACCATTGCCTTTTCGCATATATCCTTAACGGTGATTGAGTTGAAATCTTTCCTCGGATAAAGAAGAAGCTCCTCTAGTGCATTCCAAAGAAACGTATGTGTCCTTCTGACACGGAGATCTTTAACTTCTTCATTATATTTCATCTACACTTCACCCTTTGTTGTAGTTTAAATATACATTAGTAGAAAATTGATTCTTACATTAATAATGCCGCAGAAGTATACTTCTCTTCAAGCATATGTATACATACTGCATAAGTATAGCAACAAAAACCGAACCGAAAAGACTATTAATTCTTTCAGGAGTTTCAGGCGAGGAATAGCTTAATCATAGAAATGTCAAGTGTTTTAAAACATATAAAGGAAGTGCTCCTATGTCTAATAATCGCGTGTGCAAGGTTTTAGGAATTGATAAACCTATTATCCAAGGACCCATGGCTTTGGGATCAATGTCATTATGAATTCTGAATTGTTGGATCCTGTAACTAAGATTGCGCTGGAGGAGAGACCGGCAGTCATTTATGCAGATACGTTAATCGGGCTTGATCTGGAGCTATCTAAAATATACTTTGCGAAATGGCATGAAGCTGGCTTAAAAGTAGTTGTAAAGGCAAGTACGATTCAAGACGCCGTTACTGCGGAAAGAGCAGGAGCTGATGTAGTGATCGTAAAAGGATGGGAGGGAGGAGGACATACGTCTTATGAAGCTACAACTGTGTTGGTTCCGCAAGCTGCGGATGTGCTATCGATCCCGATTATAGCGTCGGGTGGAATTGCAGACGGAAGAGGAATGGCGGCAGCGATAGCCCTTGGTGTTAAAGGAATTGAGATGGGAACGATTTTCATGTGTGCAGAGGAGACCCCTGTGCATCAAAACGTGAAGGACATCATGATTTCAGCAGATGATATGCAGACGGTGATTACTGGAACTTGTACAGATGAACCATGTAGGCAGCTAAAGAACAAGCTTTCGGATGAAATGATTGATATAGAAAATAGCTTTCCTAAAGCAGAGGCAGCTTTAAAACTGAAGGCTGTAGCTGAAAGCTCATTACGGAAAGCCATGCTCGAAGGCGATGTCCATGAGAAGGGGGCTGTAATGGCAGGACAAATCGTTCCATTAGTCAAAGAGATTAGGACTGCTAAGGACATTATGAATGATGTGATCCGTGGATATCATGAAACCGTATCTCATATCACAAAGTTTGAAATTTGACTATTTTGACAATAGTGGAGGAACCGGCAATGATTAAACAAATGGCAATAGGTACAAGAAGACCTGATATGACGCATGAAGAGTTTATTAATTATGTAAAGCATATTCATGGATATAAAATCACATCCTCCAATCCCTTGGGCATAAGTGAATATATACAAAATTATGTATATGATGCTGCATATGGTGCTAAAAGTGATGTGCTAGATGGTGGATATAAAATTGTATATGCGAGAGACTCCGTCACTGAATTGTATTTTGAAGATACCGAGGCTCTGGACAAAACATTTTCCGATCCGTATGTATACAAAGTAGTTGGTCCTGATGGGCTTAATTTTAGTGATCTCGGGAAATCGTTACCCTTGTTAGTCACCGAACAGGAGGTGGAGGTGACCAATCCTTCACCTGGTGGCATTAAGATCTTTTATCTTATCAAGAAGAACGATACCTTGAGTAGTGAGGAGTTTAATCGTTTGTGGTTTGAAGCCCATAATGAGATTATGACGAGTCACGAAGCTGTGAGAAATCAATTGAGAAGATTTATTAACAATGTACAAATATCTGTCGGAAAATCAAATTACTTCGGTTCAACAGAAACCATATCTTATGATGGAGTGGCTACCATGTGGTTCGATACTACAGCGGCGTTTAGAATGTATCAATCTGAACTGGCATTGATTGCTCAAAGAAAGGGCGATTTTATCAATCAATCTGCGACATTTTTCTTGTACACGGATCCACTCACAATTTTTAAAAAGGCAGATGGAGAATAATTCGCTCCGACAGACATACTGCTCGAACGGTCAAAATAGAAACGTTATACAGCCTGGATCCTGAATAAGAGGGTCCAGGCTATTTTGGTTTAATGCTGCAAACATCTTGGAAATGATGTGACCTAGAATTTAGTTAATAAGTTCCTGGTCTAAACCCACTGGCTTTCAGCCAGTAAATCCTTTCAGGACTAGCAGACACTTCAGTGTCCTCAGGAAGGTTGGATATACTGAACTAGGGTGAGAAGACATGGGATATATTCAAAACGGAAGCCATACAAGGTATGATCTCGAATATGGACGACGAAATACCGATACAAAGTGCTACAAGGTGCAGTGGCAGAACGGTACGGGAGTTAATCCGCCAAGGGTGTGAAGTGAGAAATATCAAAATTATTCGTGGAAGCATAGGTAAAGAACATGTACATCTACGGGTGTCATGCCCACCGACGATTGCACCAAGTAAATGATTACAGTACCTGAAAGGTCGATCCTCTAAGATGTTGCAGGAAGAATTTCAGGAATTGAAGAAGCGTTACTGGGGCCAGTATCTGTGGGCACCCGGGTATTTTTGCAGAACAGTAGGAGCTGTGACGGAAGAGATGATTAAGGAATACATCGAAGATCAAGGAAATGGTAAAATCGACGAAGTATTCAGGATTGAAGAGTGAGTTTCAGTCACGAGCTTTAGCTTGCTTGAGCAAGAGGGCATTTCAGTGCGCTTCAGAGCAGAGCGCGACTTTCAGTCAGAGTTCTTTAGCCGGCTTGAGCCGGAACGGCGACTTTCAGTCGCTTAGATAAATCCCTGCACTTTAGTGCAGGGTGGTTTAGTGTAGGTGGTTGCCAATTAAGCATTTGACCTCAATTTTAAACACGTAAGTTTCCGTTAAGTCGCAAAATTAACAAATGATATTTTACAATACAGTCTATAAGAAGTGACAAATGATAATACAGAAAGTGTCATTTTCATGGCACAGAAAGTGGTGTTTATAGGCTGTATTCATGACAAAACTAATTACAGCGGACACACTTTTGTGTATTTTTCTTGTATAGACTTTTTGGATACGAGGAGGCAGGGTCTGTGGATTCAATGCAGTATATTATCGGCTCAAATTTGGCTCGAATCAGGAAGACTAGAGGACTTAGTCTGGATAAAGTGGCTGAACTGACAGGGGTCAGCAAAGGAATGCTGGCACAGATTGAGAAGGGAAAATCCAATCCTACGGTGACTACACTTTGGAAAATCGCCAACGGTTTGCATGTGTCCTTTTCCACATTCCTCAAAGAAGACCCGCCGCAAATCACTAAAATCAGCAGGAAAGACCTACATCCGGTGATTGATGAGAACGGCAACTATTTTGTGTACCCTGTATTCCCGTATCATTCGGAAAAAAAGTTCGAGGTGTTCACGGTATGCCTGAAGCCAGGCTTTACACACCAGGCAGAGAAGCATCTGGGAGAGGAAACTATTCTCATGATCCGTGGGGAAATGTACTTTGAAATGCAGGGGCAACAGCTCAAGCTGAGTGCAGGGGATGCTGTGCAATTTCAAGTATCTGACATACATACCTACCGCAATGATTCGGATGAGGATGCAAATTTTTATGTATTGATTTATTATGCGGATTAATGGGATGATGAGCATAGCCTAAAACAGGCTTCCACTATATAAAAAGACAGCTATGAGAAAAAGAGAGGAAAGAACCCATGCAAAGCAAGTACATCCGAGAAACCTACTGCTTTAAAACGTCCCGTGTATTTCCCAATGATGTTAACAATCACAACACGCTCTTCGGAGGCAGGCTCATGTCGTACATAGACGATATTGCATCCATCGCAGCCGCTAAGCTGTGCCGCACGAATACGGTCACAGCTTCCACGGATTCGGTGGATTTTTTGCTACCCATCCATCCGATCGATTCTGTCACGCTGGAGGCGTTCGTAACCTGGACAGGCCGTAGCTCTATGGAGGTATTTGTGAAGGTAATCCGCGAAGGACTGATGACTGGCGACCGAAAAATTGCAGCCACCGCCTTCCTGACCTTTGTGGCGATAGACGAGAACAACCGTAAAGCCATCGTGCCGCAGGTCATTCCGGAGACAGAAGAGGAAATACAATTGCACCAGACTGCGGCATCGCGTGCAGCGATACGGCGTCAGCGCAGGGAGGAAAGCAAGCAACTGGCGAGCTTCCTGACAACAGATTATCCGTGGGAGCTGTAATCTCCTGTTATGTGGGTTGCCAGAGCACCGCAGGTTTACAAACATAGCGAGCTTGTGTCATGGATTACTGATACAATAAATGACAATGGTCCTGAGATGAGTTGCAGCTTCGACGCTGGATGCGACAACTGCATCCTCCTATCTGGGGTACACACATACCAATCGGCATGTTATGTGTAGCGTTATTGTCTCCTGTGCTGGGAGCGGTTGCCGATCTGACAGGCAGCAATCTGTCTTTTCTACGAATTTTTACGGGGATTGGCATCGTCGCCACACTGGGCTTTAGCTTGGTAGGGGAAGGAGACTGGCTGCTGGATTCCGCGTTGCTGGTCTTGTCGACCATCGGATTCGCGGGCGGCAACACCTTTTATGATGCGATGCTCCCTGATCTGGTTCCTTCCGGTAAGCGGGAAACCGTATCGGCCAAAGGCTACGCTTATGGTTACATTGGCGGAGGGATCTTGTTGGCGATCAACATGCTGATGATCCAAAAGCCTCAATGGTTCGGATTGGGAAACACACTGGAGGGAACACGTCTTGCGTTTGTTTCGGTGGCAGTATGGTGGTTGGTGTTTTCGTTGCCTTTTTCGCTATCGGTATGCTGATGCTGTGGACTGTGGATATCGCGAAGGGGAAGGCTGACGCGCTTCAAGCCGATCTGGACAAGGGATAGCCCAGATACAGGTTCAACTATCATTTTCCCGCAAAAAGAAGCCGTTCTTCCGATAGCAGTGATCTGCTGGGAAGACGGCTCTTTTAAAATAACTAATCACTGGAAGCTGCTGCTTCGTTCCGCTGTTATCTCCCCATTGAATCGCTTTGGCTCCATCGTCGGTGGTTAGGCCTTGAACTGCACCGCTGGCGGTGTCGATGTTCATACTGTCAAACCAGTCTATCGCCAAAGAAGTCCCGGTGGGAAAACGCAGCGGTAGCGTCAATCTAAGCCCTCATCGCAAATGAGGGCTTAGACTGACGAACATCGTGATATAACTGTATCAACTATTTTTTTGTTTCATTTGCATATTGCCTTTGAGTGTACTCATGTACACTCAATCTTATTAGAATACCCCATAAGTAGCGGGTGTAATTGGATTATGTCCTGTATCAACAGGAGGCATGATGATGATCAAACCTAATACGATTGTCAAAGTAATAAATACCTTTTTCATTTTTCAGTTCCCCTTCCAGAATTTTTTTGAATAGCAGGGCGTAACTGTCAAGCTGCGACGGGGTAGCAAAACCTCTAAACGCCTCGAATAGAGCTACACACCGTTTAAAGTACTTACTATCTTCTATTGTAATAGAAGATTCCAATGCTTGTAGCAGACAGTTTAGAGCATCAACGAAGTTATCTTTTCTCAAATGGTACAGGGCTAAATGATAAGAATAATCAATAAATTGAAAAATATTTCCGTAATCCTCCAATTCGGCAAACGATGCACTATGCTGAATCATTGCAGCTAACTCAGAGTCTACGTCCCACCCATGTTGTAAGGCTGCTCCGATGATGGAGACGTGGGCCGGAAGCCAATCGTCTTCCGGGGATATTTCTAAGAACCTTACAAACTCAGCAATAATATGCCTGTTGCCTTCAAACAGCATTAACTCATATTCATTTAATTTTGCCAATAGTTTGAAGTCCTCTACCACCTCCTGATCATCCTTATCCAACCCATTAAACCAACCAAGCTCTGCGTATTTTTCAATATAACCTCTAGCGGCTGCGTAGTTTTGTAACTTTAGGTGTGCAACACCCCGCATTAGGTGACTGTAACCATAGTAAAATACTAGAGGTTTTTTTAAAGGTTTATTATGTAAATTTCCATGTGTGCCTGTGCCGTTTAACATCTCGTCATAGTTTAACTTAGCACATGTATACAAATGTTCTGTCAACCTAAGAAGTCTTTCCCAGTCTTCCGATGTAAAACACATCCGAATGTAATGAACGATTGCGTCTAAATCTTTTACACTAAGCAGGTCTTTAAGTACGTCGTTTTCAATTCCATCCATTCCCAAATCCTCCTTTTTAGATTTACCTCTCATCAACATAATATTGAACTTTTTTCCATTTGTCAATTGAGTAAATACAAATAAAACGGTCTCGAAAGTAGTTGAGATGTGAGCAAGAAGAAGATTATACCCCAATTTTATCCATATTGAATTGAAAGTGCTAGAGTAGTATATTGACCATGTACACCGCGAACCATAAACATCAATGAATTTTGAATAGAGCGGTGAAGTTATGAATGGGCTGATATTCATTACGACATAGGGGGCAATTATGGAAATATACGCGATTGACACAAGCAAGCCGGAGGCAGATGGTCATTACGAGTCATTGCTGAACCGGGTTTCGACTGAAAAGCGGCAGAAGCTGGATCGTTTTTTACATCGGGAAGATGCATTAAGGGGCTTATACGCCGATGTGCTGTTAAGGTGGTTGGCCTGTCGGCAATTGAAGGTTTCCAACGCCAGTCTTCAGTTTACGTATAATGCTTTCGGCAAGCCTTCCTTGTTGAATGCATCCGCATTCCATTTTAATGTTTCTCACTCGGGAAAATGGGTGGTATGCGCTGTGGATGAGCATCCGCTCGGAATCGACATTGAACAGCATCGTCCTATTGATTTTGAGGTGGGGAGGGTGTGCTTTTCGGACACGGAGCATGATGCGTTGATGCGTCAGGAGGCGGAGAGCCGCTTATCGTATTTTTACGATTTGTGGACGCTTAAGGAAAGCTTTGTGAAGGCCGAAGGACAGGGATTATCGTTGCCGCTAAAGTCATTTTCATTCGATTTAAGTGAGCGTCCATTGATCGGTTTTACGACGGAAGGCTTTACCACCGAGTATTGCCATTTTAAACAGTATGAGTTCGATGAACACTACAAAATGGCTGTCTGTGCAATGCATAACCGCTTTGCGGATCTGGTGCAGCAGGTAGACATACATACACTATGCCTGGAATCGGCAGCACAGGCGTGATATGAAGCTGAAAATGACGGAACAAGTAATCTAGTTGAAAAAAGGGAGATGAGCTGGGTTGCCGCTAACATTGTTCAGGCACGGCAAGCTGTATGGGGACTGGGCTGTCAAGGGAGATTCGGTTATTGTACAAAACGGCATCATTCAGGCCATCGGACAAGCACGGGAGCTTGAATTGCAATTGTCGGGTAAGGAATATGACACGGTGGATTGGGAGGACGCTTATGTGTTGCCGGGCTTGGCCGATTCACATATGCATTTGTCCATGCATGGCATGAAGCTGGCGATGCTGGATTTTACCTCGGCTACCTCGAAGGAAGAGATGCTTGATATGTTGCGCAAACGTGTTGCGGTAACACCGGCGGGAGAATGGATTTTAGGGCTGAACTGGAACGAAAATGCGTTTATTCCTGTTGAGATTCCGACCCTGTCGGAGCTTGATGCCATTACGGATCAGCACCCAGTATATTTGACTCGTACTTGCTTTCATACGTTTCTGGCGAATTCAGAAGCGTTTCGGTGTGCCGGTATTAGCGAGAACACCCCCGATTCGGCTTCGGGAACCTACGGAAGAAATGCGGATGGACAGTTGAACGGATTGATTTATGAGGAAGCATCCACTGCCTTTACAAGTGTCCAGCCAGAGCCGGATTATTCGGTTAAAAAAGATGCAATCCGCCGAGCTTGTCTGGATGCACTACGACTCGGCCTGACGGCTGCACACGCGGAGGATTTGCGTTTTCTGGGCAGCGTGGACACCATGCAGCGGATTTACAGGGAGCTGAGGGAGGAAGGCATTGCTTTTCGCACGCATCAGCTCATCTATTATCCGTTCATGGAGGAAGTGAAAGCGAAAGGGCTGCGTGCTGGTGACGGAAATGAGTGGTTTAAAATCGGTGCGGTAAAAATGTTTGCCGATGGTGCGATTGGTGGAAGAACTGCGCTATTGTCTGCGCCCTATAGTGATGCTCCACATACCAGTGGCATGGCGATTCAACCGCAGTCAGAGCTGAACCAGATGGTGGCGGCAGTGAGAACCGCAGGTTTTCCGGTCGCTGTACATGCGATAGGGGACGGAGCGGCGCATATGATTTTGGCAGCGATGGAAGCCCATGCGCTAACGGAGGAAAGCGGTTTGCCGGATCGTCTGATTCACGGACAGGTGCTGACTGCTGATTTGGTCAAGAGAATGGCGAAGCTGCCGTTGATTGCGGACATCCAGCCGCGTTTTGTGGCAAGTGATTTCCCGTGGGTGCTGGATCGGGTTGGCGAGCGACAGACTGAATATTTGTATGCCTGGAAAAAGCTGCTGAACGCTGGTATTCCATGTGCTGGCGGTAGTGACGCGCCGATTGAGCCGTTGGACCCTTTTCTCGGCATGCATGCCGCTGTGACCCGTACCAAGCCAGAAGAGACGCATGAGGGTTATCTTCCCGATGAAAAGCTGGACATTCACGAAGCTATTCATCTGTTTACTCTCGGAAGCGCAGTGGCTGCAGGAGAAGCGGATGAACGGGGTTCGATGGCTGTAGGCAAAGCCGCCGATTTTACGGTCATTGACCGAGACCTGTCGGAGCGCCCTCAGGCTTTGCTTGACGTTAAAATACGTATGACGGTTGTGAACGGAATCGTTGCGTACCGGGCATAGATGGGCGATAGGGATGTATGCCAAAAAAACCTTCAACCTCACGCTAAAAGTGGAGTTGAAGGTTTTCTGACTTTTACAAACCACGCTGTGCGAAACGGTCGGCATTTTTCACACTGGACCATAGTTCAGAGCTTGCCCCGCCCGGATACCAGTAGGCGAAGCCTGCAAACCCTTTGTCCTGTCCCAAACGGTATTTACGGGTAAAAGATCGCCCTTCCTCCAGCCATAGCTTATGAAGCTGAGTATCCTTGTAGGAAACTGTATACTGTTGAATATCCTCATGCCAGATCGGTTTGGAAGAGGAACGAGACACAAGCTGGTTTTGCTCAATCAGTGTAATAACCGAGGAAGCGACCGATTGACCACTCGCATTGAGGGTCCAGTTCCGTGTGAATAAAGGCAATGCCAATATTGCCTTATCCGGGTCGGTGGTTAGTACAAAGCGCCGTACGCTTTCACGGAGCCACGGTAATGAGGATACGGAACCGGGAGTCGAGCTGCCTCCCCAATGTTCATCATATCCCATCAGAATCAAATAGTCTGCCGCAACGCCAAGCTGCTCATAATCAAAGGCGGCTGTCCAATCTGTACCGTAATCAGGAGATACACAGATCGCCAGCACAGCATTCAGGCTTTTTAACTTGGCTTTTAACTGTTGGATGAACAACGTAAGCTGGGTACGATCCGGACCATCTACATTTTCAAAATCAATCACAAGCCCATTCAGATGATGTGTAGATACGGCATTCGCAAGCTGAGTTACGGTTTTGTTCCGCAACACATCACTGGACAGGATTTGGTGCGTCATCGTTAGATTGGAACGGTTGCCTACCATCGCCCAGACTTTTTTTTGATGCTGTTTGGACCAGGTGAGGAGTGAGGTGTTCGTGAGATCGCTAATATTACCCGTTTCGTTTAGAAAAAACCAGCGCGGTGATAGGGTGTTGATGTTAGATTGAAGCACGGAGCTTTCAAACTGTTGAACGTTCTGGTCATATTGCCAGCCTAGTCGGATGGAAGATGCCGTGGACGCTGTTTTGGAGGCATGCTGTGTTGAATACGTCAGCAGCCGTTCCAGAAGTGCTGCTGTTTCTTCGCGGGTCAGGGGAGATGTGGGACGAAATTGGTTGTCTTCCCCTTTCATAAAGCCGTAAAGGTTCACGGTGGTTACAGCTTCAAGAGCCCAATCTGCAATCTGATCGGCGTCTGCAAAAGTGGAAACCACTTCTTCTGATCCCGTCGAGCGTATGAGGCGTGCGATCATCAAGGCTGCTTCTTGCCGGGTTACAGGGCTGTTGGGTTGAAACATGGCGGATGTCCCTCCCTGTACCACGTCAAGCTGGGAGGCTGCTTCAATCCATCCGTAATACCAGGCTTGTTTGGATACATCCCGATAGGAGGAGACCGGTGCTTGTACAGGTTCCAGACCGAGTGTGCGATCCAGTGCGGTAACCCATTCGGCTCTCGTAACCGCCTTTTTGGGAGAAAAGTAGCCGGGTTGTGTACCTGCCAAAATTCCTTTGGCGTGCAGTGAGGTGATCGATTGATAAGCATAACTGTCTGAAATATCCCGAAACGCCACACCGGTTGCGGCCGCAGGAACGGATAAACATGAAGCGGATGCCGTTATTATAGCTATGGCGGCAGTCGCCAATAGGGTGAGTTTGGTCAGCAAGCGTGATTGTATGAGGCTCATACACAATAACCTTCTTTTTTATGATAGATTGTCAGACGAATCGTTCGTCACATGACGACTAATACTATCAAAAATAGTACAGTTATTCATTGCTAAATTGTTGGAAAACACAAAGAATCCCTTACCTGTAGAGGCAAGGGGCTTCACGTTCGAAACTATTCTTTTTTGGCATACATTATACCAATCGTCTGCGGACCACAATGACTGGAAATCACACATCCAGCTGTTGTCAACAGCACCTCTTGCGCTTCCGTTTCTTCCTGCAAACGGGCTTGCAGCATCAGCGCATCTTCCTCAGCCAAGGCATGTACGATAATAATGATATCGTTATCCATATGTTCCCGCTGGTTCAGGGCATTTTGCAGCATTTGTTCCAGCGCCTTTTCACGTTTGCCGCGGACTTTGTATGCAGGTGTCATTTTTCCGTCTATGACTTTGATCACCGGACGAATTTTGAGCAGACTACCGATCAGGTTTTGCATCCCTGAGCATCTTCCGCCTTTGTACAGGTATTCGAGCGTATCAATCACGAATTCCGTGTCTATCAGGGGGCGGGTTCTCGTCAGCATGTCCACAATCTGTTCCATTGTACTGTCGTTGGCTGCGGCGCGTGCGGCCTTCATCACGAGCATGCCCAAGCCGCACGACAGATTCAGGGAATCAAAGATGGTAATGCGGCCTTCCGGGAACTCGGAGGCAGCGAGCAGCGCATTTTGGCAGGTTGAGGACAGCTCGGAAGACAGACTAATATATAAAATGTCGTCCCCTTGTTCTATGTAGGGAGCAAAGGCTTGAATAAAGTCCGATGGAGAAGGGGCGGCGGTTCGCGGCAAATGCCCCTCACGACTTACGCGCTGAAATAACTGTTCTGGCTGGATATCCACGCCATCTCGTAATGATTCTTCCCCAAACACCGTATACAAGGGTACAATGCTAATCTCGTACTGCTCGCGCCATTGGACCGGAATATCACTGGTACTGTCCGCAAAAATTTTGATTTTGTTCATACATTGAATCCTCTCTGTGTGATGCGGAGAAATTATAAGGATTGCACAGAGGAAGGATAGATATCCGCTGTGCTACTCGGAATGGCGAGACCCATGGCCAGAAGTGCAATGAAGCCCAGAATAATAAACGCATTAATGATTAAACCTGCAATGGCAAAGGCTTTCTTACGGTTCTTCAACGCAATTCCAATAATGCCGACCACAAGTCCGGCGCAATTCAATAATAGACTGCCTAAAAATACAAAAGGAAGCAGGACGGTTCCGGTTTGTTGCAGAACAACTTCCGGGTCCAGGGTTTGGTATTGGCTGAAATGAGCCAACAGATTAATGACCATAACAGCCAGAATGATATACCCGATCAGGCTGACGAGCGACATAATAAAAGAAACAATACCGGGACCGGAGTGCTTGAGCTTGGTTGGAGGCCGGAAGACGGGAGCTTCTGAAAAAACAGGATGCTCCTCAGACGCAACAGGCTTTTGCAGATTAGGATCTTGGTTACTCATTTTTTCAACTCCTTGAACAGTATCCGAACAGGTACTAATTTTCCACAAAATGAACAAAAAAGCAAGGGACCTTAAACATTACCTACCAAAAGACAGGGGTTAATCATGGAATACTGTTGGATTTAAATTGAAATGGAGTGGCTGGTAAACTTCATAAGAATTCGATAAAATAAGGAGATAGCTTGGGTTAGAGAATGAGATGAAAAGGAGTACACAAACATGCAACGCAGATGGATAATTGTAGGATCTATAATGATGCTGCTAGCGGTAGCTATTGGAGCGTTCGGGGCTCATATCGTGAAAACGCGGATCGACGCGGACGCTTTAGCCGTGTATGAAACCGGTGTGAAATATCATATGATTCACGCTGTCGGCTTGCTGATCATTGCATTGGCTGCGGGACAATGGGGAGCGTCGGCTCGTTTAAAATGGGCAGCGCGGCTGCTGTTTACGGGAATCATTTTATTTTCCGGCAGCTTGTATGTGCTGAGCTTGACCGGAATTCGCGTGTTAGGTGCTATTACCCCGCTGGGGGGCGTGTGTTTTATCGCAGGTTGGTTTTTGCTGGCATTAGCTGCTTTGGGTTTGAAGAAAGAGGATTAGTTTAACTTTCTGGATAATATCCAAAAAAAGAGAATTGATTGGAAATATGTTATTTTTTCCAATCAATTCTCTTTTTGCGTGCTTATTTCATGTTGTAAGAGTTTTACATTTACGATGTAATTTCATCAATTTCATTCATTTTAAAGGAGTACACTTGCTTCTCATCTACATGGTACACGCTCAGCAAGTTGTTCTCATGATCCAGGTTGAGTATGCGGCAGGGAATGCTTCGCTGTCCACCATAGCGGTTCACGATTAACCGTATAAGCGTATTATCTTGTATATAACGTTTAATCCAATCATACGTGCCAAGTTCTTGTTGTGTTGCAGGCTTCGGCAGTACGTGGGCGTGTTTGATCTCTTGAACGCTAGGTGGCTTGTTCGTGGCTGCGGCTATTTTTTTTTTGGAGAACTTCTCCGCAAGCTTAGCGGCAGCGTCAGATGAGCTGTTAGCGTCTGACTGTTTTTTTAGATACAGTGCAGCTTCAATTAAATTACCAAGTTCGATACCGGATTGAATCCGGCTATCCGCAATTTGTTCGTTTTGGCTTAAGAGGTTAAGCAGGAACTGAAGGGCCTCTACGTTCGAACGACCTTTAACTAATACATCTACATTAAATAAATAACTGGTTTCGTCTTGATTTGATTCCTTTTTCATACATCCTCCAGCCCAAGCCCTGGGTAAATAGTCTTTTTTAGCACTTACCAATATATCATTAAAACGTAATCTGTCATAGTACCTTAGGCCCTGTTATGGAGATTAACAAAAATAGGGCCTGTATAAACTGTATATCAAGTTCATACTCGAACGTGACTTTCTTAAAGTATATCAGTTATCAGATAAAAGCTCCTCTTTGACGATCCGTGCTCTTGGTTGTTGCCCCGTTGCTTTCAAGTTCATTTCCTCCCTAGAAATATGCCATTTTTCTTTCGTCAGTTGAAGGACACCAGTCTGCTTCAGGTTTTGGTTG
Organism: Paenibacillus sp. NPDC055715; assembly: GCF_053617595.1. Lineage (NCBI taxonomy): Bacteria > Bacillati > Bacillota > Bacilli > Caryophanales > Paenibacillaceae > Paenibacillus > Paenibacillus sp. NPDC055715. The sequence continues at coordinate 541,115 of NZ_JBSHGA010000001.1, read as the reverse complement.
ACATGGATACGAAACATTTCGATGGCTTCCATTGCTGCTTCCTAAGCGGCAACGATGCCAGCCTTGAGGATTCGTAATGAACTGGTCACTATGATTTTGATGAGGAACGTAGAAGGAGTTATTTGAAGGTACAGATAAGATGACGGATGACGTTGACTATTACCCTGTAACGAATCTGGCAGGATTTTTCTTTAATATTGAAAACCGTGACAGCAGAATTATGATTACTCGGATAGAGCCTGGCCTTTCAGTAGGATTGTACGAATGATAAAAGGGTATCAATAGAAGGAAGGGAGCCGAAACGGCCCCTTTTTCATTCTGTGTAAACGGCCTTTTTTTGCTATGAGATGGGGCTCGCCAATTCAAGAAACGATACTGATTTACTCAACGTGGATTTAATTTCACCTGTGAGCCTTTGCCGCCCGTCTGGATTCCGGTTTCCTTCACTCCGGCTTCTTTCAGTTCGACCAATAGCCGCTCTAACACCGCTTTGGCGGCGGCCGCTTCCTTCGCGCCGGACGATTTTACGACCAACTGCACCGGCTTGCCGGAGCGAAGATGTTTGTCTGCTTGGCGCAGCTTTGTATCGTAATCATGTTCCTCGATATGAGCCGTGAAGCGAAGCTCCTTGACCTTTTCCTTACTGCTCTTTCCAGCCATGTTGCCACCGCTCACCTTGCGTGCTCCGGTTTCCTTCTGCGCGAGCGCTTTTCCCTTGCCCTTAGCTACTAGGCTACATGGCGGAGGACTGCTCATCAGTGATGTACAGACCAGATCCATTCCTTTGGATCGGGCCATAGCCAGGGCTTCATCTCTCGAGACGATACCGATCTTCTCACCGTTGAGTCCAGTAAGCATGACCTCGGAAGCTTTTATTTGCTCGTTGATTAATACTGCCACGTAAATGAAGCCTCCCTTAAAAACAATGATAAAGCTATCATATACGGAACCCGTTTGCGATTCAATTTGGAATTCCGGGTAGCGGGCAGATGGAGCTTTCCAATGCGACATAATTCCTTTTCTTTAGTACAATCTTTGTTGACAAAAACCATCAACCCCTATACTCTTTTACTGATAATGATTATCATTTTCTATTGAGACATATACGTACAGGGGTGAATGAGAGAAATGAAAAAGAGGTTGAATGGTCTATTGTTGTTTACGGTTTTTGCTATTGTATTGGCGGGTTGCGGATCAGCCGGGGATAGTTCGAAGACAGGAGCCACTTCTGGGTCTGAACAGACCACCAAAGCAGCCGGGCTGGTTACGGTTAAAGACGATCACGGAGAAGTCAAGCTGGACAAGCCAGCCGAACGTGTCGTTGTACTGGAGTGGACGTTTACCGAAGATCTGATCGCGCTGGGTGTGCAGCCTGTTGGTAATGCGGACAACGAAAACTACAGGCTGTGGATAACGCCGGAGGCGAAACTGGCTGATTCGGTCACTGATATCGGTACACGGGGTGAACCGAATTTGGAAGCGATCGTGGCGCTCAAGCCGGACCTTATTATCTCTAACGCAGACAATAATGCAGCGATTTACGCACAGCTTAAGGGAATCGCACCAACGATAGAATACGATCCTTACAAGGGAAACGGTTATGATTACGACCGCATGGTCGAGATCTTTAAGCAGATCGCTATGGCTACTGGAAAAACGGAGCAGGCGGATAAGGTCCTAAGCGAACTTGACCAGCACTATGTAGATGCAAAGGCTACATTGGAAAAAGCGAATAAAGCAGACTTCCACTATGCGCTGACTCAGGCTTTCACAGTTCAAAATGCTGCCAGCCTACGGATGTTCAAGGATAACTCGCTTGTAGTGGAAACGCTCGCGAAAATCGGTATGGTGAATGACTGGAAGTCGGACAAAACCGAGAAATATGGATTCAGCACAGTTGGTATTGAGGCTCTTCCGGCGGTACAGGACAGCCATTTTATCTACATTACGCAGAAGACGGACGATGTATTCGGAGCTGCGATGAAGAACAATTCAGTCTGGAACCAACTGAACTTTGTCAAAGAAAAACGGACCTACCCACTGGACGGAACAACGTGGACGTTCGGCGGCCCAATCTCATCCAAAGTGGTGGTTGATCAGGTGGTTGGAGTTCTGACGAAATGACCCGAGCAGACAGAACGAATTTGTCGAAGGCTTGGCGTGTAGGAAGTATTTTTGGGGGCGGATTGGCCGTCCTCATTGTGCTTTTTTTTGTAAGCTTGTGCTATGGAGAGGCGTCGATCCCGCTGCACACAGTAATTGAGGCGTTGACCCAGCGCCAGAATACGCTTGAGCATAATATGGTGTGGGATCTGCGGATGCCGCGTACGGTTATCGGAATCTTGGCTGGTGGTGCGCTGGCTATTGCCGGTGTGTTGCTACAGTCCATCACCAAAAATCCGTTGGCGGCATCTGATACACTTGGAATCAACGCGGGTGCCTATTTTGTGGTCGTGCTTGGCGCGGTGATGTTCCCCGGATTGCTGCATCAGGCTCCGTTTCTGTTTGCCGCCATCGGCGGCCTACTGGCAGTGGTGCTTGCTTACTTCATGGGCGGTGGGCGAGCTGGCAGTCCGATCCGGCTGGCGCTTGCTGGCCTCATTGTGTCTATGGTGCTCGGTTCGTTTACCGGAGCATTACATATTTTTTACTCCTTTGAAACGCAGGGATTGTTTCTATGGGGTTCCGGTTCGCTGGTGCAAAACGATTGGAGTGGCACTACTTATGCTTGGCCCTGGGTTGTAGGACTCTCGGTTATCGCGGTTTTGCTGTCGAGGCAATTCGATGTGCTGGATCTGGATGAGTCCACATCCACGTCCCTCGGGCAAAAGGTGGACTTGACCCGGGCGGTGGGCATTGTACTAGCAGTCCTGCTGGCGACTATAACAGTGAGCGTCATCGGGCCTATCGGGTTTGTAGGTTTAGTGGCTCCGCATTTGGTGCGCTTAAGCGGCCTGAAAATGCATCGCTGGGTGCTGCCTGGTTCCTTCCTGTGGGGGGCACTGTTGTTGACGGGCGCTGATGTGCTGGCGAAAATGGTCCACCAATCAAGCATGGATCTACCGACCGGAGCGGTGATGGCATTGATCGGGGCCCCTTGGTTAATTTGGCTGATCCTGTGGAAGATGAAGCTGTCTTCCGGCATCGGCGGACAGTCTTCAATGAACATAGGTGTGCGCTGTCGTAAATTACCGTATGGCAGGCTGGTCACATTGCTCGCGTGTGGGGCCGTGCTGCTAATCGTATTCAGCCTAATGTTTGGAGGAATGCGCATTCCGGTGGGCGATCTGTTGTCTGGCCTGTTCGGCAGTGAGAGCGCGAATTCGGCTTTGCTACAGTTTAGAATTCCACGCACGCTGGTGGCGGCCGGGGCTGGTATCGCGCTTGCGGTGAGCGGTGTCTTGATCCAACTAGCCGTTCGCAATCCCTTGGCGGATGCCTCGATCATCGGAGTTTCTTCTGGGGCGGGATTCGGCGCGCTTGCAGTAATCATCGTCTGGCCCGGGCTGCCTGTTTATGTGCTGCCAGTTGCTGCGATCGCTGGAGCGGCAGTTTCAGCGGCAGTGATTTTCTTTCTATCCTGGAACAAACATCTGAATCCGTCTGTTGTCATATTACTCGGTATCGCTGTATCAGCAATCGGATCAGCCGGCATTCAGGTATTGATTATCCAAGGTTCGTTGTGGGGCAGTACGGGCTATATTTGGTTGACCGGTAGTACCTACGCTCGAAGCTGGGCGCAGGTGACGACGATTCTGGCCTTTCTGCTCGTGTTGTTGCCAGTAGCCTGGTGGCTAGCTCGCCGCTTCGATCTTTTGATATTTGACGATAGCAGCGCTATGGGACTGGGGCTTCCGGTGCGTCGCACCCGGCTGCTGGCGATGGCAGTGGGTGTGCTGCTGGCGGGAGGAGCGGTAGCCTGCGTGGGTACGATTGGCTTCATCGGGCTGATTGCTCCGCATATCGTGCGTACGTTGATCGGGCACCATGTACGCCGTTCCATTACTTTGTCAAGCATCTTGGGAGCGGTTATGCTGGTGCTGGCAGATACGATTGGAAGGACGGTGCTTGCGCCGACGGAGATTCCTTCCGGGCTGCTGATCGCTCTGATCGGTGCGCCGTATTTCCTGTACTTGATGTATCGCTCCAATCGTAGTAAGTCAGTGTAGTTGAAGTGGTACACAAATCTGGATTTTATATTTACAAATCTAATAAAGTGGATATAATATTCTGTATGGAACCGTCATTGATTTATAAAGCTTTGTCTAATGAGACACGTCGTCTAATTATGCTGTGGTTAAAAAATCCAGAGGAATTTTTTGATGAACAGGCTTATTTGAACCAAGGTCTTAATTTTCGAATTGGTGTATGTGTGGGAGATATTCAGGCTAAAGCAGGACTTGCACAGTCTGTAATCTCAAGTTATTTATTAACGATGCAAAAAGCTGGTTTGTTGGAGTCTGAACGAATTGGGAAGTGGACGTACTATCGTCGGAACGAAAAGACAATACAGGAATTTGCCGAGTACATCCAAAAGGAACTATAGACAGAAAGGAGGTTTTTTTTGTAAAACACATCTATAAATCTGTATATATAAATATAATGGGGGCTTACATTTAAAATGAAACAGGTTAACTCTTTGCTTATTATGATTCTGGCCTTAGGCGTATTCGGCATTATTACAACGGAAATGGGGATTATAGGTGTTTTACCCCAGGTCACTCAAAAATTTAATATATCGACTTCACGGGCTGGCTGGCTTGTAAGTGTATTTTCTTTAGTTGTTGCTATTTCAGGTCCATTCCTGACCTTAATCGTTTCCGGTATAAATCGTAAAGTCATTCTCTTAACGGCTGTGCTCAGTTTTGTGATTTCAAATATGGTTTATGCCTTTACAACCGAGTTCGATGTGATGCTCATTTTCCGCATTCTCCCTGCTATTTTTCATCCTGTCTTTTTTTCGGTTGCCCTAGTGACCGCTGCTAAACTTGTCCCGCCGGAAAAAAGCAGTAAAGCAGTCACCAAGGTTTTCGCCGGAATAACGGTCGGATTTGCTTTTGGCGTACCTTTAACTTCTTATCTCGCAGAAAAAATATCGTTAGAAGCCGCTTTCTTGTTTGGGGCTGTTGTAAGCATGATTGCCTTTACAGGAATCCTTATTTGGCTTCCTTCTATGCCGGTTAAAGAGAAAATGTCTTATGGAAAACAGCTCGGTATACTTCGTAAACCTCAATTATGGTTCAATATCGTGACCGTTATTTTTATCTTTGCAGCTATGTTCTCTGTGTACAGTTACTTTGCTGAATATCTTGGTGAGGTCACCCATATGAATGGGTCATGGATTAGTATCATGTTGATGGTCTTTGGGATCATCATGATATTTGGGAATTTTTTATTTGGAGGGTTATTACATAAAAATCTTATAAAGACCGTCCTTATGTTTTCACTGCTTTATGTGATCATTTACTTATTTATTTATTATTTGAGTTCTTCTTTCCTTCTGATGATTGTGGTCGTACTCATTTGGGGGGCAGTGCATTCTGGAGGGCTTATTATTAGCCAAGCATGGCTAACGGCAGAGACGAAAGAAGCTCCCGAGTTCGGTAACAGCTTGTTTGTTTCATTTTCTAATCTTGGCATTACTATAGGGGCCTCAATTGGCGGTTGGTTTATCTCTCACTTTGGAATACACCAGCTTATCTGGAGCGGAATAATGTTTACACTTCTGGCTTTTTTAACAATCATCATTAAAGTAAAAATGTTCAAATCGAATGCAGAAAAAGTAAACGTGAGTTAAAATATGGATAGACATTAGAAGAGTACCCTACATGATGACCATAAAATGATGCATGGAGTGATGTTGATTGCATTTCGAATGGAGTAATATTTTAATTACAATCTTAATCCTCGGTGGTATCTTGGCGTTGTTTATCTGGGGAGTGCTTTCCTTTATAAAGCGTCTTCGGAGATCGGAATGAGCTTTCCAATGATAATTATTTACTAATTACGTAAACGTGGGACCCGTAAAAATAACTCTTTTCAGAGTCTATATTTTACGGGTCTCCGTTTTATTTAGAGCTTACGAATTTCAAATAAATCGTTAGGAGTGATATCGAAATAAACACACAATTTAGTGATAAGGGAGGAAGGTATACGCTTGTTCTCCATGTCTTTATTATGCATTAAATCCATAATCGTTGTTCTTCTATGGTTAATATCCTCAGATAGCTTCAATACAGACACATCGTGCTTTTCAATTATTTCTCCCAGTTTACAGTATAAGACCCAATCCTTATTATCCATTAAAAAACCTCCAAAGACTGCATGTAAATTATTGCACACTAAACGTTCATATGCTATACTGTGTTTGTGCATTTGATCGTTAAACGATCATGTAATAATACTGATACCTTATCAAAGGGATGCACAACATACCCTTGGCTTTGCTATTGCCATTTTTCCAAAAATTGAATTGGGGGATGATACCATAATGCAAAACACTAAAACCAACAAACAAGCCATCAAAACCATTGTTCGTATGGGACAGGTTTGGGAGCAAACAGAAGAAAACGAAGAAGCCGGGCTGCACTACTATCACATTACAGATGCCCTCAACCGCCAATGGCAGACCATTGGGATGAATGTAACTGATGCGATTCAAGTGTTTGAGAACGGGAACGATGGAGTGTGGACACGAATAATTCAACCAGCCCCATTTTACCCTGACCTGACTACGAACGATTTAATTCATATGCTCAGTATTGGCCCGGAGGCTTGGCATATACGCAACGCTATCCAAATCATATTGAATAACGTGGAAAGACGCAATGCATTTGTGAATCGTATCGTGAATGTGAATGACGAAGATGTATTAAATCTATTATACAATATGAAAAATGAATTTCTTAAGCGTGATCAGCTTTCAAACCAGAAGTTCATGGATTTATATGCTGTAAATCCTGTAGAGGCGTAAATGCCAGGCTTTTGGAAGCCAAGGCCAGCATCGCCCAAGAAACTCAGCGGCTATATGAAATGGTGGAGAAGGTGCTACAGGTGTCAGCGCTGGAAAAATATGATTTTGAGTCACAGGCCGAGCTGTTGGAGGTTGCAGAGGGGCTGCGGGATGTTTGTGTACGTATGAGCGGCAAGGCGGAGCGCTTCGGTATCACTATTTCCTGTGATTCGGAGCCAGCTCACATCTGGATTGATAAAGAGAGCTTTATGCATATTTTTATTAATTTGCTGGATAATGCGATCAAATATAATGTCCCTCAAGGAACAATTCATGTTCATAGCGAACTTAGAGACAACCGGGTAAGGATCACGATCCGTGATTCCGGCATAGGCATTCCTGATGAAGCTAGAGAGAGGGTTTTCGAGCCCTTCTACACGGTCAACCGCGATCGATCCAGGCAATCAGGCGGCACGGGACTCGGGCTGTCACTGGTACGCAATCTGGTTGAGAAGCAGAATGGAAGCATTACGTTGCTGGAGACGGAAGGCGAAGGTTCGGTTTTTGAGCTATCTTTTCCGGCCACATCTTAACAGGTCTGCACTCTGTATCAAAGCTACGCAAAAAGTTTACAACTTGGAAACAAACAGCCGTGGTTTGGAAATACTCCTCCAGTATGCTTAGAGTAAGCAAAGGTTACACAAAACTAATGATTAGGCTTCCGCAGTGAGTTTGTACGAATCGGATTCAATCATGTCCATGCTGTACAACGTTTTTAGGGGGAATCATGCAATGAACGCAAATATCCACAGCAAGCTGGGCCAGACGGGACTGATTCTGCTTGTCACGGCGACTCTTATATCCATGACCGCTTGTAGTACAGGAAAAACAGAGGCGCGGCAGGTCGTAGAGAAGTCCGGCAAAAAGATTACTGTGATGGATAACACCACTGAATCCGTATACACCAAGTTGAAGCTGGAGGGCATTGCTAAGATCGAGGGTGTGCGCGGGATGGATTGGGTGAGTGAAGGCACGCTTGCCGTTGATAAAGAGAACAGGAAGCTGTCCCCCGTGATGATTGAAGGTGAGAAACGTTATCCACATAACCTTTATCAATATGATCTTGCTTCCAGTGGGGAGACGCCGCTGCTGGAGGGGGAGAAAAGCTACGGATTTGCAAAGCTGTCCCCTGACAGGAAGCATATGCTTTATCAGCAATTGTATGAATCCACAGGAATCGGCTACATCATGAATCTTGAAACCGGCGTTTCCGTGAAGATGTACGATGCAGAGTTTATGGCCGGGGGAGGCGTATGGGAGGATGCAGGTCACGTTATTTTTCCCAATATGGAAGGGGACATTATCAGGGCTGATGTGAACGGAAAAAGTGAGGTCGCAGTCAAGACTGGACAGAGAAGCGTTTCTAGCGTGGCTCAGTCGGGAAACATGATCTACTATGTTGCAATGGGGGAATTGATCGCCTATGATATCGAAACCAAGCAACCCGAAGTCCTGAAAAAAAACGTCTGGGTGGTCCTTCCTTCCCCAGATGGCAGCAAGCTGGCGGTTGTTAAACACACCAAACCTGGGGAGAACGTATTGGTTCTCTGCGATACCAAAGGGAAAGAGCTGTCCACATTGGCTTCGGGTATGCAACTGTTCGGTACAATCTGGTCGCCGGATGGCAGCAAGCTGGCCTATGCGGTTTCTGAGGATGGAGACAAATACCGTTTTTTCATTACAGAAGCAGAAACAGGGGAGCAAACTCCGGTCCTGGGCGATAATGGCATAAGTGACCAGCTACGCTGGAGCCCTTCCGGTAAAAAGCTGCTGATTCCAACAGGGGTCTTGAAGGACACAGGATATCAATCCACAGCTTATGTGATCAAGTTATCTTGAGCAAAAATCATTACAATTTGGGAACATAAAGAGGAGGATGACGAACGCGATGAAAATAACAGAAGTGCTCTTAAATACACACAGATTTGATGCCATGAAAGCTTTTTACGGCTCTCTCTTGGGTCTGGAAGTTCTGGAGGAAACCGCTTCACGGTTGTCATTTCGAGCTGGCGAATCGGTTCTTGCTTTTCAGGAAGATTCCCTCATGGAGAATGAGTTTTATCACGTTGCGTTTACGATTCCAACCAATAAGTTCATAGAAGCAAAACAATGGGTAATCGACCGGGGCATCTCATTGATTTCAAGAACCGAAGAGGATGAGTTTCTTTTCGAAAGCTGGAATGCAACAGCACTTTACTTCTATGATCCAGATCATAACCTCATTGAGTTCATCGCTCACCATTCGCTCAATAACGCCGTAGATGAAGCTTTCGGGCCAAAGCATCTACTTCGTATAAGTGAGATTGGACTTCCCGTATATAACGTTCCAGAATTTTGTCAAACAATAACAGAAGTGTTCCAACTTGATTCATGGGGCGGGGCCGGGAACCAATTCGCGCCGTTAGGGGACGCGGAAGGATTATTAATTGTAATAGACAAGCAGCGGCCTTGGTTCCCGGACGATAGGGTGCCGCGCGAGTACAACACCAAAGTCTTGATTAAAGGCACATGTCCTGCCAGTCTTTCGCTTCAAAATGGCTTGTACGAATTGAGATCAATCTGATTTAGAACTTCTCGCTCTAATATCAGACAGAAGGAATTCACTTGGCAACGATTGCTGAGATCTCTGATGATTTAGAAAAATGGACTGCTTTCATTTCTACATTATCTCCTTACTCAGATGATATACTTTGCAAACAGATAGCTGGTACTTGGTCAATTCAAGATATTATCAGTCATATTATGGGTTGGGATAAAAATTTCATGATTTGTTAAATGAAGCTATTTCTCAACGTAAGCGGATGATTGGAAAACTAAAAATGGTTTCAGAATCCGTTTTTATAAGTCAATTCCATAATAGCTCGTACACCATGGAAAGCTTTTTGCAAGAAATGTTCGTGTATCATGACGGATATCATAAAGAGCAGGTAATGAAACTTCTTCAATCCATCGGCTAATGTACCTAGAAAATAAAGTATTAGACTGAAAAATAAGGTATTAGACCGTAAAAATAAAGTTCTAGACTATGTAGTGGCGTTAAGCTAACGGGCAGATTAGCTCAACACCATGGGTTTTAACCAAATTTTCTGGTAAAAGAGTGATTTATCAGAAGAATTAATGGGTATGATTGGAAAAATATATACCTAATGTTTCCATATTTATGGTATGATCTTTTTATTCCTAGTTTTCACACCTAATTAAATTAAAATATTGGAGACGATAATGTTGCTTCTATCTGAACGCTTACCATTGGCAGCAAGTTTGTACCCTGAGGCGCCAGCGCTTCTGAGTCACGGGCAGTATATAAATTATAGGGAACTTCATCGCCACGCTGAAAGACTCAGTCACGCCCTGTATGCCGAGGGCCTCCGGCCAGGTGATCGACTTGCTCTACTCGGTAATCCTGATCCACAGCTTGTTCTAGCGCTTTATGCCGCAGTTGGGATTGGTGTTATCCCGCTCGTGCCGTCCCCTTTACTTACTGCACCCGAGATCGCAGCCATTCTTGAGGATGCGGAACCGTATATGCTCATTCATGACAATCGTCACTCCGATACCGCTAACTCCACGATAAAGCTTCTCTCGAATCCTCCAAAGCTGTTCACAACGGAAGAAGGATCGACTTCTACTTCGCTGAATTCTCTTTTGCTTAAGGAACTTGGATCGCCTCCAGCTGGCACTTGCAAGCGAAGTTCAGACGATACAGCCGTTCTGATCTATACAGGCGGAACAACGGGTAGTCCGAAGGGGGTAATGCATTCGCATCGTGGCATGGCAACCTGGAATCAATTTATCCCCTCCGCTGGTTTCGGTTATGATATCGGGCGTCGTGTACTGGTGCTCAACATATCGCATCTTGTTGGGCAATTCCAGCTGTGGGCGACTATGGCTGCTGGAGGCTGCTTGGTCTTTCTGGACGAGTATCCGGCAAACGTGCACCGCATAATGGAGGCCGTGGAACGCGACCGGATTACACATCTCAGTACAGTCGGCCAGCTGCTTCGTGACCTCACTCGAGAGGCAGCTGCAACCGGCAGGGATATGCAAAGCCTGAAGGTGATCGGTTGCGGAGGGTCCATCATTGTACCGGAAACCCTGCGGGACGCGATTGTGCAATTCCCGGGAGCGATGATTGTCAACAACTATTCGCAAGCGGAATGCGGAATGTCCATCAGCAGATTATTTCCTATCCAGCATCAAGACGATCCCATTCGCCTTCGATCTGTAGGTCGTCCAGCCGATCTAGCCGCTCAGGGGGAACAGGCCTTTCAGGTTCGAATCATCAGCGGGGACGATCAGGAGGTAGAAGCAAACGAGCCCGGCGAAATAGTTGTTCAAGGTGCGCAGACTATGATTGGGTATTGGCGTCAACCGGAGGCCTCCAACGAAGCGATGCTCGACGGCTGGATTCGGACCGGTGACGTTGGCTATCTGGATGTCGATGGTTATCTTTATGTATTGGATCGACTGAAGGATATAGTTATAGTTGGCGGTTCAAACGTGTATTGTGCTGAAGTAGAGCAGGTGATCGCAAGCCATGAGATGGTTCATGATGTGGCCGTAATCGGAATCCCACTTCACTGCGAGGGTGAGACACTTGTCGCTTGCATAGTTCTACGGGAAGGCTATAGCTTGAACCTGGCACAGCTGCAGACGTATTGCGAACCAAGTCTCGCACGGCACAAATGGCCATCTCATTTGTTCATCCTAGATACTTTGCCTCGAACGGCCGTGGATAAGGTGGACAAAAAGCGATTGCGTAATCAATTATCCCTATCTGTATCTGAAGCGTTGAACTAACGGAGAACGTTAGTTCAATAAAACAGCAGGACTCTAGGATTTTATTCGTATTATTAGGTCAACCAGATCTGGATTGTCAACACTAAACTAGACAGCTTTTTTGTGGTGTCTCTGTTTGAATTCAGCCGGACTCAAGTAATCCAGAGATCCATGAATCCGAATATGGTTAAACCAGCAATACACCAGTAAAATAATTGCTGTGTTCTTTAATTTTTTTGTGGTACACGCACACCTCCTCTTCTATTTTTTGGATTACTTAATAATAACATAAAAAAGGTATAATCTGTTTATTATTATGCATAAAATGTAAATTGATGCTATAGGCCTATTATTTCTATAAAAATCGACAAAATAAAATTGGATGCCATCAAAAGAGGCAATGAATTGGTGGAACGTTTTGAAATGGGGGAAGAGTTCCAGTTCTACTATAAAAATGATAGCTATTGGATTAGCCAGAATAAAGAAGAGTACTTTCTTACTCGTGAAAGAGACAGTTTTTCGCAGTCTTTTGAATCAGCAAAAGAATTATTGGCGAATGGGAAGATTGACGATAAGACTATTTTAGAGTTGTGGGACAGCATAGAGATTTAAAGAATTGCATTCTGAATTACCCAATTGATTTGGAATGCGCAGAAAATGCACATTACTCAATAGTCACTCCACAAAATTAGTGTACTAAAATTCAATACATATCCACGGGTGTCCACACTCACGCGCAAATACTGCATAAAATATCCCGGATGAACAAAGAGGAGGTGCTTGTGAGAACAATGATACACATGGAACCCGTACAGGTGGGTGAGCATACATTTATCGGAGTTGAGGTCAAACTGCCTAAAACAACACTGTTGACTATCTCCAACTCCCGTGGTTACATCATGTGCGGCGCACTGGATGTCGGATTGCTGAATGAACGGCTGGGAGATCGGAAAATTCTTGCCGCACGAGCTGTGGGTGTAAAAACGCTACGCGAATTGTTGGAAGCACCCATGGAGTCGGTGACGACGGAAGCGGAGCAGCTTGGGATTAAGCCGGGTATGCCGGGGTATGAGGCGCTTTTGAAATTGGTCTAAGTGGTGGAGCTTTTGCTGTACGAAGGTAGAAAAACGCGAAAAAACCGGAGCTGCTTCGGCTTTGCTCCGGTTCTTTCAATAGAAAAGTTGCATTTTATCGAGTAAAACGATTCAGCCTTCATACGAGCTACATGGCCTGGCAGACAAATTAATCCGCAAATAAAGCGGGCAGGCTGTCTCTAAAGGGGGCTTGAACGATCCCTTTTTCGGTAATGATGGCGGTAATGTATTCCTGAGGCGTAATGTCGAAAGCCGGATTATAGACCTTGATACCCTGTGGAGCCGTCCTTTTGCCGAAACTTTCGGTAACTTCCTCCGCAGGGCGTTCCTCGATGGGAATGTCTGCACCTGTTGCCGTGTGCAAATCAATTGTAGATAGCGGCGAAGCTACATAAAAAGGAATACCATGCGCCTTGGCCAGCACAGCTAAGCTGTAAGTACCGATTTTGTTGGCGACATCGCCATTGGCAGCGACTCTGTCGTGCCGACGATGACGGCCTGAACCCATCCTTTGGCCATGACCATGCCAGCCATGTTGTCACACAGCAGGGTTACATCAATACCAGCTTGCTGAAGTTCAAAAGCCGTCAGTCGCGCCCCTTGGAGCACAGGACGCGTTTCGTCGGCAAACACTTTCAGGTGTATGCCGTTCTCATGTGCGAGATACATGGGCGCGAGCGCCGTCCCATACTTCGCTGTCGCCAGCCCGCCTGCATTGCAGTGAGTGAGCACGCCCATGCCGTCTTGGAATAGAGGTAAAGCATGGACGCCGATCAGGCGGCATACTTCCTCATCTTCTGCCTGAATGGATATAGCTTCACGCTCCAATCCGGCATTCCAATCCTCGACCCGTCCTCCGGTCGCTTCGGCGGTTAGTTCCTTGGCTCGCTTCTTCATGCGGTCCAGTGCCCAGAACAGGTTCACCGCGGTCGGTCGTGATGTAGCCAAATGCCCGCAAACGCTGTGTACATGCTCCAGCCATCCAGCAACATCGGTTCCGCCGTAAGCGGAAGCACCCAGAACAACACCGTAGGCCGCAGCCATCCCGATGGCCGGCGCACCGCGTACCTTCATGGCATGGATGCCATCCCACACTTCCTCGGCTGTGAATAAATCCAACATCACGATGGATTCAGGCAGTAGGCGCTGGTCCAGCATGGACAGGTGGTCACCTTTCCATACTAGCGACGATAGAGCCTGACCAGGCACTATTGCTTCATTGGAAGCTTTAGTCACAGATTCTTTATTTTCACTCATATCCATTAAGCTCCTTTAATTGAGGCAGCCGTTGCTATCTGAATAATGTCTCCCAATTCACGAATCGAATGCACCTCACGATTGCGTAGAACCAAGGTTTTCCCGATAGATAACGCCAGTCTTTCCGCTGCTTCCTTGATCGCAGGATCGGCAATCGTGTCTATATTGGCCACATGTGACAAGCTGATGATGCGGCGGATGACCTTGCAGCCAGCAAAGCCAATCGTATCTTGCAGCACTTTCTGGAGGTACAAGTCCTGATATCCCGGTGTACGGGCCATGTGGTCAGCAACATGCTCGTCCCACAGTTTGCGGAACCCGCTCTCAAACCGCTCCCATACCTGAATGGCAGTCTCTAAAAGCCAGTCACGGCGCTCCTGTACAGCTGTCTCGCCAGAAGTCCATCCGGGCTGTGCTGCGTAGTTCAACAGCAGATTGGCAATCACTGCTCCGATATCAAAGCCCATCGGTCCGTAGTAGGCAAATTCGGGATCAATGACTTTAGTGGACTCCGTTGTTACAAAAATACTACCTGTATGAAGATCACCATGCAGTAGCGCTTCTGTTCGCGTCAGAAATTTCTCGCGCAGCAAAGCCACTTCCAGGTGAATGGCATGATCTGTACGAAGTGCCTCAGCCTCGTCTTCGATGTACGAACCATAGTTGTTATTGTCCGAAAACCGATAAGGCTCATCCAAAATAAGATCCTCGGTGATTTTACAAAGGTCCGGGTTGATAAAGCGTTTGACCCACTCTTTTTTGTCTTGCTTGATTCATGCCCAGATCCGAGGTGAAGAAGAGCGTACGTGCCAGAAACTCTCCAATATGGTCAGCAAAATGCGGATATGCGTTTCCTTCGAGTAATCCATTACGCATGATGTGTATGAGCTAAGATCCTCCATCACAGTCAAGGCAAGTTCATCGTCATAACCGAGCACCGCGGGAACTAGCTCAGGGCAAATGTGGTGCTTCTGCTGAAGTGCCTCGCGTTCAATACGGGCACGATCCAGTGACAGCGGCCAGGAATCACCCACGATTTTTACATAGGGAAGCGCCTGCTTGGCAATGATACTCTTGTCAGATTCAGGTTGACATCTCCGATTTCGCGGCATTCCAGACGGGCGTCCTGACTAAAAAATCCGGGGATGCCCTTCACGAATGCAATAGCTTCTTCTGTCGTTAGAGGATGATATTGGGACAACGAAGTCACCTCCATAAAATGTGCATAAGTCGATTTCTGAAAATGCTAAAATATTAAACCGACCATTTCAATTGGATATAGCTAAATATAACGAAAAACGCTACTGACGGCATGCTGTCGGTAGCGTTTTTATAGCTGAAAAAGACATTTACAGCATTTTGATTGCTTTTTGGTACCTTTCTTCTTCATTGTTCATCACGTTGGCTTTTGAACACACTTCATAATTTAGTCAGGTTCGTATGTTATTGAGCTGAGTTATTATGAATATTTTATGAAGAAAGTTGCTTAACCTGTTTTTGTTGGTTGCACCCTTAAAGATATTTATTATAAAATAACTTGAGAATCATTGATAATCAGTTTAGAATGATTATAAATAAATTTTTAAATACTTCGTTTGCTTGAAATCAGGGGGCTCCCCTGTTAAATATACTTTCTGATTTCGACACCACACTACAAATTTTGGAGGGTATTCCGAATATGGCTACAAACTTTAAGATTGAAGGTCTCAAAGCGACCATTGAAGGCAAGGAAATTCTGAAAGGCATCAACCTCGAAATGAAGGGTGGAGAAATCCATGCCATCATGGGTCCTAACGGAACGGGTAAAAGTACATTAGCTTCTGCTTTGATGGGGCATCCCAAATATGAAGTCACAGATGGCAAAGTAACTTTGGATGGAGAAGATGTGCTGGACATGGAAGTGGATGAGCGCGCACGTGCGGGATTGTTCCTGGCTATGCAGTATCCGAGTGAAATTGCAGGGGTAACGAACTCCGACTTTTTGCGTAGTGCAATTAACGCACGCCGTGAAGAAGGACAAGAAATTTCTCTGATCAAGTTTATCCGTCAGATGGAAGGCAAAATGAAGGAGCTTGAAATGAATCCGGAGTTTGCTCACCGTTACCTGAATGAAGGCTTTTCCGGCGGTGAGAAAAAACGGAATGAAATTCTGCAAATGATGATGATTGATCCGAAAATTGTCATTCTTGACGAAATCGACTCCGGTCTTGATATCGATGCTTTGAGAATCGTGGCTAACGGTGTGAACGCTATGCGTTCTGAAGACCGTGGTTTTCTTGTGATTACTCACTACCAACGTCTGTTGAACTACATTAAACCTGATTATGTACATGTAATGATGCAAGGACGTATCGTTAAATCCGGCGGTCCTGAGCTGGCTGAACGTCTGGAAGCAGACGGTTACGACTGGATCAAGGAAGAGCTGGGCATCGTTGATGAAACTGTAGGACAAGAGGCGTAAGCCGGAATCGAGGAGGAAAACTGATGAGTACACAAACAATCCTTCCGGTAGATTCCGAGCAACTGCGTGTTCTGTCTGAGCGTAACGGCGAGCCGTCTTGGCTGATCGAAGACAGACAAAAAGCACTTGAGCTTGCAGGCAAACTGGAACTTCCGGTATTTGAAAAAACCAAAATTGAGCGTTGGAATTTGAACGATTACGGTCAACATAAAAACAGTGAGGCCATTGCATCGTTGGAGCAGGTTCCCGCAGCGATTGCTGATCTGGTTAAAGAACAGCAGGAGGGCGGTCTGATTATTCAGCGCAACTCCGGCGCGGTATATGTAAAGCTGAACGAGGAACTGGCAGCACAAGGTGTCATTTTCACGGATTTACAAACAGCGGTCAAGGAACATGGTGATTTGGTTAAAGCCCATCTGAACACAGTTGTTAAGGCTGAGGAAAATTCATTGTCTGCATTGCATGCAGCACTCTGGAACGGTGGAGTATTTGCTTATGTGCCTAAAAACGTAGAACTGAACGTTCCGCTTCAGGCTGTTTTCCTGACGGATGATGCGACAGCAACGTTTGCACCGCATGTGCTGCTCATTGCTGAAAGCCATAGCTCTGTAACATATGTAGACAACTATGTATCTGCGGATATGGCGACACCTGTTATTCATAACGGTGCAGTAGAAGTGGTTGCGAATGCAGGAGCTAAAGTTCGTTTTGCGACGGTGCACCAGCTTGGAGAGCAAGTAACGGATATTTCGATTCGTCGTGCCACGTTGGGAAATGACGCAGCCATCGAATGGATTGTGGGCGAAATGAACAATGGCAACACAGCGAGCAATACCATGTCCGTGCTGAAAGGCAACGGCTCCAACTCGGATGCCAAGGTCATTGCTGTAGGTTCCGGCTCGCAAAAGCTGAATTATACGACACAGGCACAGCATTTTGGTAAAAATTCCGCAAGTCAGATGATTACGCGTGCAGTTATGCGTGAAGAAGCTTCTTCCATTATTAACGGAATTACAAAAATCGAAAAAGGGGCTACTAAAGCAGACGGTCAGCAAACAGAACGTGTTCTGATGCTTAGCCCGAAAGCGCGTGGAGACGCTAACCCGATCCTGTTGATTGATGAAGATGATGTGACGGCAGGTCACGCAGCATCGGTCGGTCAGGTTAACCGCGAACAAGTGTATTACTTGATGTCCCGCGGGATTAGTCGTGCAGAAGCCGAACGTCTGATTATTTATGGCTTTCTGGCACCTGTCGTATCTGAAATTCCGCTCGAAGGACTTCAACAGCAGCTGCAAAGCCTTGTTGAAAGGAAGTTGGGCCAATGAATACTGCATTAATCCGTGAACAATTCCCGATTTTACATCAGGAGATTAACGGTCATCCGCTGGTGTATTTGGATAATGCGGCGACTTCGCAAAAACCGTTGGCGGTCATCGAGGCGATCAAGCACTACTACGAATATGACAATTCGAATGTTCACCGTGGAGTGCATACCTTGGGTAGTCGCGCTACGGATGCTTATGAAGGTGCGCGGGAGAAAGTAGCCCGTTTTCTGAATGCGAAGCGCAGTCAGGAAATTATTTTTACAAGAGGAACTACAACGGCGCTGAATCTGGTCGCTTCTTCCTATGGTAGAGCCAACTGTCAGGTAGGTGATGAGATTGTCATCACACCGATGGAGCATCATAGCAATCTGATTCCGTGGCAACAGGTAGCCAAAGCCACAGGCGCAACTTTAAAATATATTCCGCTTCAAGAGGATGGTAGCGTTGATCTGGCTGACGTGGAAAAAATCATTACAGAAAACACCAAAATTGTAGCTATTGCGCATGTCTCCAATGTGCTTGGCGTTGTGAATCCTGTCAAAGAAATTGCGGCTATTGCACATCGCAAAGGCGCGATCATCGTTGTCGATGGTGCACAAAGCACGCCGCATATGAAAGTAGACGTACAAGACATAGATGCTGATTTCTATGCCTTTTCTGGTCACAAAATGTGTGGTCCTACAGGGATCGGGGCACTGTACGGCAAAAAGGCACTGCTGGAAAACATGGAGCCGATTGAGTTCGGCGGGGAAATGATCGACGATGTGGGATTGTATGAATCCACATGGAAGGAGCTGCCTTGGAAATTCGAAGGTGGAACTCCAATTATCGCTGGAGCTGTTGGCTTGGGAGCAGCTATTGATTTTCTGGAAGGCATCGGACTCGACGCGATTGCACAGCATGAAAGCCGTCTGGCGAACTATGCTCTCAAACGTCTCCGTGAAGTGGAAGGCTTGACGATTTACGGTCCTGCTGAACGTCATGTGGGACTCGTAACATTCAATCTGGATGATGTGCATCCGCATGATGTAGCGACCGTGCTGGATAGTAAAGGGGTGGCTGTACGTGCAGGCCATCACTGCTGCCAGCCATTGATGCGCTGGTTGAAAGCCAGTGCAACGGCGCGAGCCAGCTTTTATCTCTATAACACAGAAGAGGAAGTCGACGTTTTGATCAGCGCCTTAATCCAAACGAAGGAGTATTTTGGCGATGCAACTTGATGACTTGTACCGACGTGTAATTATGGATCATTATAAAAATCCGCGGAATCGCGGACGTTTTGAGGATGACGCGGTCACGGTGGATTTGAACAATCCTACATGCGGCGACCGGATTTCTCTTCAACTCAAGACGAAGGACGGCGTTGTCGAGGCTGCTCGTTTTACAGGGGAAGGCTGTTCAATCAGCATGTCCTCCGCTTCAATGATGACAGAGGCGGTTAAGGGAAAAACGATTGATCAGGCGCTGGATATGGCGAATCGCTTCTCCTCTCTGATGAAGGGTGAAGCCGCTGAATTCGACGATTATGAAGAACTGGAAGCTTTGTCAGGTGTCAATAAGTTCCCGGCCCGTATCAAATGTGCGACTTTGGCCTGGAACGCGCTGCGCAAAGGAATTGATGAAGAACAATAATTAACTAGAATAGAGGAGGTTTGAGAAACATGGCCAAGAAAGCACCGGAAATGGAAGAGTATAAATATGGATTTCGTGACGAGCACAAATCCATTTTCCAAACAGGTAAGGGTCTCACTCCAGAAATCGTAAAAGAAATCTCCAAAATTAAGGATGAGCCAGAATGGATGCTGGAATTCCGTCTGAAAGCACTAAAGCAGTTTGAAAAAATGCCTATGCCAAACTGGGGCGGAGATATGAATGAGCTGGATTTCAACGATATCCAGTACTATGTAAGACCTTCCGAGAAGCAAGGAAAAACGTGGGAAGAGGTTCCTACGGAAATTAAGGAAACCTTTGATAAACTGGGGATTCCTGAAGCGGAGCAAAAGTTTTTGGCTGGTGTATCCGCACAGTATGAATCCGAGGTTGTTTACCATAGCATGCAAAAGGAACTGGAAGATCAGGGCGTTATTTTCATGGACACCGATACAGCGCTGCGTGAGCATCCTGAAATTCTGAAAGAGTATTTTGCAACAGTTGTACCTCCTGCGGACAACAAGTTTGCAGCACTGAACAGTGCGGTATGGTCAGGCGGAAGTTTTATCTATGTACCGAAGGGTGTAAAATGTGAAGTTCCATTGCAGGCTTACTTCCGTATTAACTCGGAAAACATGGGACAATTTGAGCGTACGCTCATTATTGCCGATGAAGACAGCTTTGTGCATTATGTAGAAGGCTGTACGGCTCCAATTTACAGCACAAACTCGCTGCATAGCGCCGTGGTGGAAATCATTTGTAAGAAGAACGCGCGCGTTCGTTACACAACGATTCAGAACTGGGCACCAAACATCTACAACCTGGTAACCAAACGTGCGGTTGCAGAAGAAAATGCAACGATGGAATGGGTCGATGGCAACATCGGTTCCAAGCTGACGATGAAGTACCCAGCCGTTGTACTGAAAGGCCGTGGAGCCAAAGGCATGGTCTTGTCCATTGCAGTTGCAGGCAAAGGCCAGCATCAGGATGCAGGGGCGAAAATGATCCACTTGGCACCAGATACGACATCGACGATTGTATCCAAGTCGATCAGTAAGCATGGCGGTAAAGTAACGTATCGTGGTCTGGCTTCATTCGGTCGTCAGGCTCAAGGGGCAAAATCGAATATCAAGTGTGATACGTTGATTTTGGATAATCAGTCGACCTCGGATACTATTCCTTATAATGAAATCATGAACGACGATATTACGCTGGAGCACGAAGCAACGGTATCCAAGGTATCGGAAGATCAGCTGTTCTATCTGATGAGCCGTGGCCTTACCGAAGCGGAAGCGACACAAATGATCGTTATGGGCTTTATCGAGCCGTTCACGAAAGAACTGCCAATGGAGTACGCGGTAGAGATGAACCGTTTGATCAAATTCGAGATGGAAGGTAGCATCGGTTAAGCCTGATATAGTGGGGTTTCCTGGTTTGCTAAACGTCTTTTGCCCCTTTTTTGTTCATAAAGGGTAAGGGCATCGTCTTCAATCTCTTCAGTAACATGTAAATACGTGTCTGTGGTGATCTTGACGCTTTTAAATAGGAAATCCCCGCTAACCATAATGAGTCGGCGGGGATTTTTGTACATATGTGTCGTTACGAACAAGCTCCTAAATAAATTTATGCTTGAACAGGTTCAGGGCGTTTTATTTGAAGAGGTGGGGGAATAAGCCAGCCCTTTTCTTTGTTCATTTGGAGTATTCTAACCCCTAAAGCGGTCTTAGTGAGGTGATATTTAGCGAATAAAGCACCGATGTCTTCTCTAATTGATTGGCCCATAGCTTGGCTGCAAGACGCCAAACTGACTGATGTATCTAATGCGATTTTAGCTGCTATTTCGGGATCAGTAAACCTAGCCCCAGCAGGGATATCTTCAAGTTTCACAGGTGGTCTTTCTGGCATGGTAGGAGCGGGAGCAATTCCGTTATCAGTGAGCAATGTATCGCATTCTTTAATTTCAAGTTTAGCCTGATCAATAAGATTTTCCAGTACTTTTTTTAGTTCCTTGTCTCCAGCGTGGTTTAAAAATGCTTGGTAAAATGAAACGCTGCCCTTTGCTAATGTAGAAAACTGCCACACGGTATAAATTTCTCCATAGTGCATAGGTTCATTTTTTGGATTACCGCTTAGGATACCCATCGTATTTGTCGCTCCTTTATATTTTATTTCGTGCAAATATAGAGTGCCCAACAATGAAAAAATTAAGTAAGACCAGATATGAGCTAAGAATACATAATTTTCACATAGACACTTCATATTAATAGGTATTAAAAGTATGCTGCATACAGAATAATACATTGGACATACTTAATCTATTGTAAACACTAAATTAGAAGAGTCGATCATATGTTAAAAAAGGTTAAGATGATGTTTTTAACGGTATTGATGATGGCTTGGCCTTTTAGGTTTAGTTGGATTACTCGGTTTAAGACGTCGTGATCGGGATACTCGTAAAGTCGATAAACGTTGAACTTTCCAACTTTAAATGTGCTATCCTTGTTTTATAAGGGTTAGCCTGGAGCTGAGCCATGATAACCACCAAGCATTTGTTGTAACATAAAAAGAGGCTGTCCTTCGTAGAAAGAATCTACGGATTTAAGGACAGTCTCTTTCGCGTAGCATGTGCCTCGGCAGAACATTCCGTTCTGTTCTACCGAAGAACCGTTGGGCGGTAATTGGAAATCAGTGCGGGGTCACAAATCAGGATTCCAAATAAACTTCATCAATGGATACATGTCGCTCTCTGGACAAATCTATATACTCATTTTCATTCATTTTCACTAAAGGTCTGAAATAATCGGCAGGATTGTTCAAAATAATCGTTCCCGTCTGACCCGAAGTCAGAAGGACCTGCTTGTTAATAAAGTTCGGAAGCATATGCTGGATGAAGACTTGAGTGGCTTCCGGGTTCAGATGTCCGAAGCTCATGCTGTGCAGCTCGCGCAGTACGGTGAGCAGCTCCTGCCTCGTCTGGTACACACGGTTGGAGATCATAGCGCTATATACGTCCGCAACCGCCGTAATACTAGCGAAAGGATGGATATCCTCCTTGAACAGTCCATGAGGGTATCCGCTTCCATCTTCTCTTTCGTGATGCTGCAAGGCGACGATTGCTGAAATCTCATCGCTGGTTGAATTGCGAATGATATCATAGCCGTAGAGGGAATGTTTTTTCATTTCCTTAAATTCTTCAGGTGTTAGCTTATCAGGTTTATTCAGAATCTCATTCGGTATCATGGACTTGCCTATATCGTGTAAATATCCGGCTTTACCGGCGGTATAGGCTTCTTCTTCCGTATATCCTAGCCATATGGCAATGTAATATGACAGTATACCTACTTGGAGAGAATGATTGTACGTATAGTGATCACCCCGCTCCATGATTAACAGCAGAGATACGACATCTTTTTGACGAGCCAGCTCTGAAACGAGGGGGCCGATCAGCTCATCGACTTCAAATTCGTCAAATTTGCCGGTTGCGGAAGCTTTGAGAAATATGCTTTCAAAGCCATGAATAGTCTGCTCCATGAGGGGAACGGCACGTTTAAGGGACTCGGGGGAAGCCGGAACATCGGGGGCAAAGTCAACCGGAATGCTCGCTGAACCGGCATCAATGTCGATATAATCGACACCATGCATGATGAGCTTGGAAATATCGTCGTGCTGTAGCTTGGTGCCCTGAATCATGACGGGTACGCCGTGTTCATTGTATGTATCAGATCTGAGAAGATCTCCTGGCTTGGCATCGGTAATGTGAACTCTCATGCGCTTAACCTCCTTATTGTCGTAAATTTGTGGAAAATACGAAACAATCCTAATATATCAAGAATTATATGGGATGACAACGACTAATTTACTATTATTACAAGTTGTAAAATAGGTCCGAGGGCCCTACTCATCTCAGAGGCATACGAACACATTGTGACTTTGCTTCTCCCCATGTCTGTATCTTGAGACTAACATAGTAGCTAAATCGTCGGTAGTAGCGCACTCCCACTGACATGTACCATAATACTAAAGAAAGTGGTATGCTTAAACATTAGAAGCTTCAAAGTCGATATATAAAATATAGAGGAGGGCGGTTATGGAGATGACGACTCTGCAAACGTTGACCATTTTGCATACGAATGATATACACAGTCATTTTGGCAGTATGCCTTCGATAGCCGCAATGATTGATGAACAAAGAGCCGCATTAGGGGATGCGCTGCTCGTATTGGATATAGGAGACCACATGGACCGGATGGCCCCCGAGACGGAAGGAACGCTGGGTGGGGCGAATGTGGATGTGATCAATTTGACGGGGTACGATGCAATTACGATTGGTAACAACGAGGGTCTGACTTTTACCCCGGATATTCTTGAACAGGCCTACGCGGGAATTCACTGCCCGGTCGTATGTGGCAATATGATAGAAAGTGCCACGGGGGCGAGTCCTTCGTGGATGAGGGATTCCCTGATTTTGGACAAAGCAGGGATCAAGGTCGGTTTGCTCGGTGTGACGGCTCCTTTTACAGCGTTTTACCGATTGCTGGGCTGGAATGCTCTTGATCCGTTCGAGGTACTGGGTGAGCAGATCGCAGCACTGAGAAAGCAGGTTGATATTTTGGTCGTAATGTCGCATCTGGGTTTGCCTACCGATGAGAAATTAGCGTCGCAGTTTTCTGAAATTGACGTTATTCTCGGAGGCCATACCCATCATGTGCTGGAGGAACCGCTGTGGATCGGGAATACGGCTGTATGTGGGGCTGGTAAGTATGGAACGCTGCTGGGTGAAGTGACACTAAGCCGCAACAATAGTCAGGAACCGTTTCGGGTTACGTCAGGTGGCGTAGTTCCTGTAGATCATACGCTGCTGGATGAAAAGGTGGCGTCCGCGATTGTACTGCATCGCAGACAGGCAGAGCGTGCCATGGAGAGCACGGTGGCGGTGACGGATCGGAAATTGGAGATCGCATATGATCGGGAATCTCCTTTCGGAAATTTGCTGGCACAATCGGTGTCACATTTTACGGGAACCGCTATTTCTCTTGTGAATGCGGGCCAACTGCTTGGATCTTTACCTCAAGGTGATATCAGCAAGGGAATGCTGCATTCCTTATGCCCTTCGCCGATTAATGCCTGTGTCATGAAGCTGTGGGGAAGAGACATCCGGCTGGCGCTGGAGCAGTCCTTGCTGCCGGAATTTGCTGACAAGAAAATGACGGGATTTGGATTTAGAGGTAAAGTGCTGGGTACGATGTGTGTGGAAGGTCTGGAGATTCAATATGATCCGGCCCGCGCTCCTTATGATAAAGTGACGGATATACATGTAGCGGGTCATTCATTGGAAGAAAATGAGCAATATACGGTGGGCACGTTGGATATGTTCACTTTCAGAGCAGGTTATGAAGTGCTTGCGGGCGGAACGGAGCTCCGATTTATGCTTCCAGAATTTTTGCGGGATTTGATTGAAATGGAGTTGAAGCTTCCGGGCGCGATGGAAGAGTGTTTTGTAGCTAGGTGGCTTCAGGTATCAAAACAATCGGGAGAGGATTAAGCTGCGACTGGTACCTGTTACATTATTGAGAGCCGGCATGAAGCTAGGCAAAAAAATTTACAATGAAAATGGAATGGTGCTGCTCTCGGAAGGTGTTGAGCTTACTTCGCGATTGATTGAACGTCTAGGCCAAGTCGGAATTGGATATGTATACATTGAGGATGCAGTGACAGAAGATATCGTGATTCCTGAAATGATCCATGAACAGACGAAGGCAGCGGCGCTACAGGAGATCAAAAAGCAGTTTCAGGGTCTGTCCTCCTACTCCGTAGATCATAAGCACCAATACTTTGGCAAGTCATTTTATAAGGTGATGGAATCCATTCTGGACGATATAGGAGGCCGTCAGGACGCCATTATTATGCTGATGGATATTGGGGCGGCAGATCAGGATCTGTATCATCATTCATTGAACGTATGTCTGTATTCGCTTGTACTGGGAATATCTAGTGGCTACGATAACAACCAGCTCATGGAGTTGGGCATAGGTTCACTACTGCACGATATTGGTAAAATGAAAATTTCACCTCAAGTGCTCTATAAGCCGGGCAAATTGACAGACGAGGAATACGAGCACATGAAAACACACACGGTGAGCGGCTACAAGCTGCTTAAAGAAGAACCGGGTATTCCCCTGCTGTCTGCTCACTGCGCATTGCAGCATCATGAACGTATCGACGGCACTGGATATCCAAACGGCTGGAAGAAGGACCAAATCCACGAATACGCCAAGTGGATCGGTCTGGCAGACTCGTACGATGCGATGACAGCAAGTCGAATATACAAGCAGGCTTTGTTGCCCTTTGAAGCGGTGGAGGTGCTGTATGCAGGTGCAGGTACGCTGTATGAGCAACGGATGCTGGAGGCATTCCGCGATTGTGTAGCTATATACCCGTTGGGGCTCTCCGTGGTGCTCAATACGGGGGAAGAAGGGGTTGTGGTGCGCATACACTCCAAAATCCCGCAAAGGCCCGTTATTCGCATTGTGAAGGATCGGGACGGGCAGGAACTGAAGGCGCCTTATGATGTGGATCTGTCCGTATCTCTTTCAGTGATGATTACCAACACACGGGGTACTACGGTTTTCCCTTTTGGAGCAATACACGTGGATTAGCAGATGATGTGGAAGAATACATGTAGACACTTTACACATCATGATATGATATTCATACGTCTTTTGAGGTTAATAACAGAAATAAGGTGAAAAATAATGACAGTTCTACAAAACAACACACTTCCACAAATATCGCCAGCGTATGATCCGTGGGACCCGATTGTCTCACTGCGTACACATGGCCGTCATTTGCTGACAAGTGTGGAAATGACCGTGACGCATCTGTGCAATATGCGCTGTGAGCATTGCGCTGTGGGCGACATGCTTGTTATGAAGGAGGCTCCCTTCCTTCCATTGGATCTGATGCTGAAACGACTGGATGAAGTCGAGCATCTGGAGACGATCAGTATGACAGGCGGAGAACCCGCTTTGCTTGATAAAACGGTGGACGAAGTGATCGTTCCGCTGCTAAAATATGCCAAAGAGCGTGGTATTCGCTCGCAAATTAACTCCAACCTGACATTGGATATTCGCAGATATGAGAAGATGCTTCCTTATCTGGATGTCATGCATATATCGTTTAATTATTTGAATGCCGACGATTTTTATGAAGTGGGTTTTGCAAATACCGGACGTCCGACTCCACGCGCGGGAGCTGTTCGCCTTTATGAGAAAATGGTGGAAAACGCCCGCAGGTTGAGCGAAATGGGGATGTTTATTTCTGCCGAATCCATGATTAATTACCGTACTCACACGAAGCTGGAGGGTATTCATCAGTTGATTAATGAAATGGGCTGTCAACGGCATGAGGTTCATCCGATGTACGCATCGAATTTTGCCTCTACCTTGCCTGTCCTTTCACTCGACGATATGCGTAACTCCATTCATAAGCTGCTGGATGTACGTAATCAGGATATGTGGATGCTGTTTGGCACGTTGCCATTCTTTGCCTGCTCGGACCGGGAGGAAGACCGCAAGCTGCTTCGTCGACTGCGCCAAGAACCGAATATTACGGTACGTAATGATCCGGATGGAAGAAACCGCGTAAATGTGAATATGTTCACGGGCAGTGTATATGTGACGGATTTCGCAGACATTCCGGCTTTCGGAAATATTCAGGAGCGCGGTCTGGACGATATTTTCGGTGAATGGCTGAATGAGCATCCGTTGAATCAGACCGTGAACTGTCATTGTGATGCCGCCGCCTGCTGCGGACCGAATCTGCTCGTAGCGGATATGTATTACAAGGGAGTAAATTTTAAATCCAGAAGAGCATTACAGCTATAGAAATGGGGAGTTTGTATTGGAAGGTCAACCCGAGTTTCATTGGGGATTGCTAACGGTGAATCTTCTTTTGGTACTGCTGCTCGTCTTTCTGAACGGTGTATTTGTGGCGGCGGAATTTTCGCTGGTCAAAATGCGCCAATCCCGATTGACGCAGCTCCAGAGTGAGGGGCATCGCATGGCAGGCTATGCGTTAAAGGTAAACCAGAAACTGGATGCTTATCTATCTGCCACCCAATTAGGCATTACGCTGGCTTCATTGGGTTTGGGCTGGATTGGTGAACCAGCAATATCCGGCTACCTGATCGAGCCACTCATGCACAAACTCGGTGTAACTGACGGTACACTGATTACAACGGTATCCGTTGTCGTCGGATTTTGCTTGATTACCTTTTTGCATATTGTATTGGGTGAGCTGGCTCCAAAGTCTGTGGCCATTCAGAAAACCGAAAGTGTAGCCTTGTTTTTATCCGCTCCTTTACTGCTTTTTTACAAGATATTTCTGCCCGTCATCTGGGTGTTGAATGCCGCTGCGAATTGGCTATTACGGGCGTTCGGCATTCAACCTGCGAGTGAAGCGGAAGCGGCGCATTCGGAGGAAGAGATCCGTATCTTGATGAATCAGAGCGCGAAAAGCGGTGTTATTGATAAGGACGAAA
This sequence comes from Paenibacillus sp. NPDC055715, assembly GCF_053617595.1. Taxonomy (NCBI): domain Bacteria; kingdom Bacillati; phylum Bacillota; class Bacilli; order Caryophanales; family Paenibacillaceae; genus Paenibacillus; species Paenibacillus sp. NPDC055715. The sequence goes on along the minus strand of NZ_JBSHGA010000001.1, from coordinate 512,995 downwards.
TCAAGCTGATGGACAATATTTTTGATTTTTCCGATTTGCTGGCCCGTGAAATTATGCTTCCTCGTACGGATATGGACTGCTTGTATACGAATTTATCGTTTAAGGAAAATCTGAAAATCATCAGTGATACCAAGCATTCTCGCTACCCGGTAGCGGTTGAGGATAAGGACCAGATTATCGGCTTCGTTCATATTACCGATCTTCTATTGGCTGAGCAGGGCGAGCAACTGGATCTGGCCTCGGTGGTGCGTCCTATTTTGAATGTGCCAGAATCCATGGAAGTGAGTCACGTGCTGCGTCTTATGCAGAAAAAGCATTCCCAGATGACTCTCGTGGTCGATGAGTACGGCGGAACGGCCGGGTTACTGACAGCGGAGGAAATATTGGAGGAAATCGTCGGGGATCTCTACGATGAATTTGAAGATGAACGTCCAAGCGTGGAGATTAAGGATAATCTCATTTCGGTGGACGGCCGTATGCTCATTGAGGATGTCAATGATCTGACCGGGGTGAACATTGAAGACGACGAAGTGGATTCCATCGGGGGCTGGCTGTTTAAAGAACTGGAAGGCAGCCCGGCGAAGGGGAAAAAAATTGAGTTTTATAACCTGACCTTTGAGGTGGAGGAAGCGACAAGGCTTCGTATTATGAGAGTGAGGATTCACTGCAAGCCCGAACCTGTGGCCGAAGATGAACTTTCCACCGATGAGTCCTGATCCATAGAGATGGTCAGGGTCAGTTCCGGTATGAAAGCTATTATAGAGTGTAGAAGCAAGAACCTTTAGATCCACGTTATCGTGGTTTTGAAGGTTCTTTTTTTATCTGTAATTTTTTGTTCGAGACTTGGGTGATGCCGCATATGTTGAATAGTAAAGCAGATGGATCAATCAAAGGAGGTCCCGGCCCGTGAAATTTCCACAGCAAGGTGAGTTTGCCCCGTTTGTCGGTCCGTTCGATCCGTGCCCGCCCGTTTTGTGCAAAACCTTTGTGCTTCCACCGAACCTGTTTGTACAATTTCAGCCCCCAGGTTTGCCTCAATTCAGTCCAGAAGAGGCGCTGAGGAAGGGAACGCTATGGCCCTTGTTTTACAGCCCTTATGAGTCTTGTAGAAACCGGGAGGGAGGCGAGTAAAATGGATTATCCAAATCAGGGTCGGGCCCAAAATCAGCCCCAGAATCGAAATCAGGTTGATAACCAGCAGCAGAATCCGTATCAAAGCCCCTATGCAGACCCGTATCAACAGCAAAACCATGCTGAGGGCTACAATCAGAACGACAGAAACCCATCTCAGGGCTATGGCCCTCAGACCAAGCCGGGTGATGCACCGTTTTATGCGCTGCTGGAAAAGCTCCAGGCGGTGGATTTTGTATTGGTGGAACTGAATTTATATCTTAATACGCATCCGGATGATTTACAGGCTATCGAACAGTTCAATAAGCTGACACAGGAAAGGACCGGGATTGCTAATGAGTATCAGCTTCTATACGGACCTCTGCAAAATTTTGGCCGTGCCTATTCCAAGTATCCTTGGGAATGGAGCCAATCCCCTTGGCCGTGGCAGGTATAAGTAGGTACAACCTTTTGTAAAGGAGGAACATAAATGTGGGTATATGAGAAAAAGCTGCAATATCCCGTACGTGTCAGCAAATGTGATCCTCATATGGCTAAATTGCTCATGGAGCAGTATGGCGGAGCGGATGGCGAGCTGGCGGCGGCTTTGCGGTATCTGAATCAGCGGTATACAATTCCCGATAAGGTTATCGGTGTACTCAATGATATCGGCACGGAAGAATTTGCGCACCTCGAAATGATTGCAACTATGATTTACAAGCTGACCAAGGATGCGAGTGTAGAGCAAATGAAGGCAGCCGGGCTGGGGGAATATTATGCGGCGCATGATCATGCGCTGTATTATCAAAACGCGGGCGGTGTTCCTTTTACAGCGACCTATTTTCAAGCCAAAGGCGATCCAATTGCGGATTTGTATGAGGATATTGCGGCAGAGGAAAAGGCTAGAGCTACATATCAGTGGCTGATTGATTTGACAGATGATGTGGATTTGCAAGATAGTCTGAAGTTTCTGCGTGAACGCGAAATCATCCATTCGCTCCGTTTCCGCGAGTCTGTGGAAATTTTGAAGGAAGACCGGGATCAAAAGAAAATGTTTTAAGGAAATCATTCAGAATGTCTCTTGGTAAGCTAAAGCTTGCAGGAGACATTTTTCTTTTGAAGAATTGTAATTTTATGAAGGGCTCTTCAGTATGGAAGAGCCCTTCATGTTGTCTTGTCTATATAGGTGAACAGAAATGATCTCCGGAAACGGATCAGGAAAGGTACTGAGCCAGTTGCAGATCATGACATCTTAATTAAGTCGGATGATGGTTAGTGACGCGCCTGTTGTTGCGGCGGCTACGTTCACGATAACCGTATTGTTGTAAGAGGACAGCGTGATCACGGGAGACAGAACGGAGCCTGGAGCTTGCACCCCATTAATAAGCAAACGGCTGATCAGAAGAAGACCCACTGTTGTGTTCAACTCATAAGCGATGTAGTAGGTTCCGGCGCTGGCCAGGGTCACTACATCATTTGTTCCGTTAATGGTAATGCCTCCGCTCAGCGTCTGAGGCGGGCCTGAAAAAAACACATTCGTTCCACCGAGCAGAACGGTAATCAGGCACCTGTCTTCCTCATCCCTGTTCAAGCTGTGCGAAATATTGCTCGTTATATATAATGCTGGGATGAGTAGGATGGTGTAACTGGGCCATACGGTGATGCAGCTTTGCTTTATCGGTGTCACCCATCCGGTCGTAACACAGACATAATTGCAAGTGCGGGAGCCATGTGTAATAGGACGAATTGGTTAAGGCCATCGCATCTTGTGGTGGTTCGATCAGTGTAGCCTGACGAAACCAATAAATGGCTTGAGTATGCTGTTCCGCTTCAATCAACAAATTGCCAAAAGCACAGCAGAACTGGGCGCGTGGTGCATCGAGATTAAGCGTGCGAAGCAGCGCCATGCGCTGCTCCTGTTTTTGACCTTGGCGGCCGTAACAATCCGCAAGCTTAAAGCAAGCAGCAATTCGGTCTTCGATCCATCCCTGATTCAGACTTAGATAGTGTTCGTACTGTTGTATGGCTTCTACCGTCCGTCCGTTGTCATACAGTTCATTGCCAAAATAGTAGTGATCTCGTTCAGAAAATACAGTGCCCTGCTCCCGGTGCTTGAGGTATATGTGCAAATTTCGGTCGGTGTAAGCACGTGTCTTTTTATGAGTCACTGCCATATTGCTGTGAAAGGTGCTTCCGGTCACATGCAGGAATTCATGCACAAAGCCGATCCATCTGAAATTACGATCTCGGCGCACAATCCGGTTTCTTTTGAGCTTATGCAGCGGCTGCCCTTGTTCATCTACGGACAGCACGTAATCCATCGTAATGCTGTCATACGAGAGGGTGGCTTGCTTTTTCCAGTCGAGAAATACCAGTCGGTCTTGTTCTTCCAGGATGTCGTCGGCATCCAGCCAAAATTCATAGTCCTGTGTTGCCTGATCAAATGCATAGTTGCGAGCTGCGGAAAAATCATCGCACCATTCAAAATCGTATATCCGGGCATTGAACGATGCGGCTACCTCCTGGGTGCGGTCGGTAGAGCCGGTATCGACGATTATGATTTCATCCACCAGATCATGGACTGATTTGAGGCAGGCGTGAAGTGCTTCTTCTTCATTTTTGACAATCATGCATAAGCTGACGGTTACCATGCTCTTTGTCCCTCCCAAAAAACTTGGTATAATCTCCATTTTATTAGGATAGCTTGCTCATTATGTAGCAATTTAGGTTGAACGAGTGAAGGTATGGAGATGATCATAAATTGGGTAGCGCTCTAATAGATTAGAAAATCAAAGTCTGATGCAAGGGGGGATGATATGAGCCGGCCGTTCATTTCACTGTGCATGATTGTAAAAAATGAAGCGGAACGGATCGAAGCTTGCTTGCAAAGCGCCAGGGACGTTGTGGATGAGATCATTATTACGGATACGGGATCCACGGATGAGACAATGGACATTTGTCGTTCTATGGGGGCATCCGTTGATTCGCGCGAATGGGATGACAGCTTTTCGAAAGCAAGAAATGCGGGAATAGGGCGTGCCACCGGGGAGTGGATTTTATGGCTGGATGCGGATGAGGAACTGGATCACGGTGAGAGTGGACAGCTGCGCGAGTTTGTAAAGGCGATCCGTGCAGACACGGCTGCTTTGAAGGTACTGAACGAGATGGACGGTTTTGTATACAGTTGTCCGCAAATTCGTTTGTTCCGCAATGATATCGGGTATCAGTTTGTGCGTGATATTCATGAAAGGCTGCAACCTCCGGAGGGAAAACAGGATGTTCCAGAAGCTCCACTGCTGCCCGTGACGGTATATCACTATGGGTATGCAGAAAAGGTCGTAGAAGTGAAGGAAAAGTCAAAGCGGAATATTCGGCTGTTGGAACAGGAAAAGGCACAGGACGGATATGACCCGTGGTGTGATTACCATTTAGCGAGTGAATACAGCCGTTTGCAGCAATGGGAGCGGGCATTTGAACTGATTAATTTGGCGATTAAAGGTTTTCTGGAACAGGGTAAGCTGCCGCCCGCGCTTGTTTACAAACTAAAGTATGATACCTTAATTCGTCATGGTAGCCTGAAGGGCATATGGCCAGGAATCGACAAGGCACTGCAACTGTACCCGGACTATGTAGACATGTATTTTTATAAAGCATTGTATCTGTTGGATCAGGGGCTATTGCTGGAGGCATATTATGAATTCGAAAAATGTCTGCGTATGGGCGACGACTCATGGAAATATGTGACCTTGCGAGGAGTCGGTAGCAGCTATGCTTTGTACTACATGTCCATCTGTTTGGCAAAAATGGGGCGGCCTGTAGAAGCACAGGCCACCTTGGAAGCTGCTGAAAAAGGAGGGGCGTTATCAGAACAGGTTCTGACCGCCCAGGTTTGAAGAAGAGAGCTAGGCGGAAATATACTCGATGACAATCATCGAACTGGTCCCTCCAGCCAGTGATAAGGTCAATCCGGATACGAGAAATTGTAAATTTCCGGGTACCGTAACCCGAAACAGCAGGGATGCGACGATTTCGCCACCTGCTAGAACCGCTGGGAAAGAGTAGCTTCCCGGGCTGGGAGCGGCTGTTCCGGTGAATGAGGGAGTGATGGTAGACAGCAGAGTCAGGGTCGCTGTGCTGAGCACCAGACTTACTTTGTAAAGACCTGCCTGGGTCAGGCCAAAAGTAGTGTTGTTGACGACGGTGATAAACGTTCCTGTAGAAGCACCCGCTATAGCAAAGGGGATAGCGCCTCCCAGCAGGATGGTATTGGGTCCCGCATTGGTACGGCTGAGTGCGCTGGCTAAACCCCCAGTGGCCCCGGTAGGCCCGGTAGCGCCCGCGATGCCCGTAGCTCCGGTGGGTCCGGTAGCGCCCGCGATGCCTGTGGCCCCGGTGTCACCCGTAGCTCCGGTCGCGCCAGTCGCACCAATAACGCCCGTGTCACCCGTAACTCCAGTAGGCCCAGTCGCGCCCGCAGTGCCCGTGGCGCCTGTGCCGCCTGTCGCTCCCGTGGCTCCGGTGTCACCCGTAGCCCCAGTAGCTCCAGTGCTTCCAACCGGAAAACAACAGCTCGTTCCGGTAATGCTTAGCGGATTGAGCAGGCACTGGAGCTGAGCCAGCAGGGCAAGCTCGTTTAACAACGTACAATTCAGAACCGATTGTACGCTGTTATTTACCTCCAGCAGTTCGGCAATGCTTCCTGCGGGTGGTGTAAGGCCGGGAAGGGTCCCGACGGCATATTGTATTTTTTCACCTTCAGCATTAATCAGGTGACTTAATGACAGCTCTTGAAAGGCGATGCAGGCAAGCAGTGCATTGATGTTGTTTTCATCGATATTTCCAGGTGTAAGGCCATTCATATCACGCTCACTCCCTTATCGCTTCATCGCAATTATCGTATGCGTCAGAGCAAGCAGGAGGAACGGTTATGAGGCTTCCACCTGATGGGAGGCGTCGACTCATGCGTATATTAATCGGCAGCCCGGTGCATCAGAAGCCCGAAATATTAGCTTTATTTCTTCAAGCTTTGGAGCGGCTGGAAGCACCCGATGTGCTGCCGGATTATTTGTTTGTCGATGATAATGACAATCCAGCTTCAAGCCAATGGCTTGTTGATTTTGCCAATCGGCTGCCGGGGCAGGTTTTGCCCTTGTTGACAGGCTTGCAGCAAGTGGAGAACCGAAGGGATGAGCATACCCATTATTGGCCGCCTTCTCTCGTCTGGAAAGTGGCCGGGTTCAAAAATCGTCTCATTAACTACGCGCTTCAGCACCATTACGACGCACTATTTTTGGTCGATTCAGACCTGATTCTCCATTCCCGCACCTTATGCAGACTGGTCGAGACGGAGAAGGATATCGTATCCGAGATTTTCTGGACACGTTGGCAGCCGGAAGGGGCACTATTGCCTCAGGTGTGGGTCAGTGACGAATATAATTTGTTTCACCGTGAAGAAGGCGAGGTATTGTCAGCAGAGGAGCGAGCACAACGCGAGTTGCATTTTTTACACCAGTTGCATGTTCCGGGCTTGTATGAGGTAGGCGGTTTGGGCGCTTGTACCTTAATCCGCAGACGGGCGCTGAAAGCGGGAATTCACTTTGGTAAAATCCCGAACGTTTCCTTTTGGGGAGAGGATCGACATTTTTGTATTCGGGCGGCGGCGTACGGGTTTCCACTTTTTGTGGATACGCACTATCCGGCGATGCATTTGTATCGGGAAGCGGACCGCATCAAGGCAGAACAACTGCTATTGACCCTGAATGGCCATACGCAGGGCGCTGCTAATACGGTCGACGAAAAAACTTCAGTCACTTCCAAAACTTCAGATATTTCAGAAAATTATCCATCCAACACTGCCTCTGCATCCCCTGATATTACCATTCCACCGGATCTTCGCGAGTCTGCTGTCTTCGCAAAGGATGCTGCGGATTCTTTTGTCGTGCCACCAGCTTTCTCCGGTCCACGACATAGTGAGCTTCATGCTCCGCCTGTCTCCAGGTCCAAACTGACGCTGAGCATGACGGTATACAATGAGGCAGATCGCAAGCTCGCAGAAGTGCTCCGAAGTCATCGGGAATATATTGATGAAGCGGTCATTATTGATGATGGCAGCCGTGATGATAGCGCTGAATTGTGCCGGGATCTGCTAAAGGGGATTCCACTGCGTTTGGTCCGTAATGAAAGGGCCTCCTTTACGAATGAAGTGGAGCTTCGGAAGCAGCAGTGGAGAGAGACGCTGGTATCTTCTCCGGAATGGATTTTAAACATGGATGCTGACGAAATGTTTGAATCCCGATTTGCCCAAGGTGTGCATGCTTTATTAGCCGGAACGAAAGCCGATACCCTTTGTTTCAGGCTGTTTGATATGTGGTCTTCTATGCATTACCGCGATGATGATTACTGGCAGGCTCATCGTTATTACCGCCCTTTTTTGACACGCTACCGGGATAGCTTCCCTTATAAATGGAAGGAGCAATTCTTGCACTGTGGGAGATTTCCCGATAATGTGCTTGAGCTTCCTAGTGAAATTAGCGACTATCGTATCCAGCACTGGGGTTGGTACACACCAGCTATTCGCACAGCTAAATACGAACGTTATCAACAACTGGACCCGGATGCCCGTTATGGGTGGAAGGAACAATATGAGTCCATATTGGACCCAACTCCCCGTCTCAGTCTCTGGATAGACCCAGACCGGGATGATGTGAAAAATAAACATGAAGCTGAATCCGGAGACACTGGTGGTGTAAAATCCGATGTGAATACGGGAGCGAATATCCAAGATGCGATTGCCGGTGTTCATGCTATTATTGGCTCCCATACTCTTACCAAAGGCGAAATAGAGAGCTCACTTTATGGAAAAGGGAAGGGAGAAGAACAGGGCATGGCATGCAAACTGTGCGGCTCGTCCAATACGGCGATGTTCCATCGGTATGAACATTTTACATTGATAGGATGTGGCTCCTGTGGACTTATTTTCCGCAATGATGTGGATCGTATACAGCCTGAGGATATGATCGCAGATATTTATAACGTCAAATGGGTCGCCATGCGCGATAGTGCAGCCGCTTCGACCTACGGGGATCATGCTCTTTTCGGACTCATGCTGCTGGATATGTTCAGTCCCGGTAAAGGAAATTTGCTGGAAATTGGATCAGGTACGGGAGAATTTATTCATGCTGCCCTTCAGAGTGGATGGAATGCTGTGGGCATTGAGCCTTCCATAGACTCGCGGGCATATGCCAAATACAAATATGACGTGGATCTGCTGCCGGGCTACTGGAATGGCGATACAGAAACACAAACAGAAACAGAAACAGAAGAAGAAGCGGCGAATGAAGCGCCAGAAACAGAGGGAGATGCTGCCTTATCGCGGGATCACAAATATGAGGCCGTTGCATGCTGGCATGTGCTGGAGCATATTGCAGACCCGGTAGCATTTTTAACGGATTTACGCGAGCAGCTTCAACCGGATGGAACGTTATATATTACAGTACCCAACAAAAACTCGTTTACAAATGAGGCTTACGGTGCTCAGTCGCCTTTATTTACCGAGGAAGATCATTTGTATCATTATTCAGAGCACACGCTGACACGTTTGCTGGCGAAGTCCGGTCTGCGCCCGGTGGCCCTGTTCACCCGTCAGCTTCCTTCCGGTCTGGACGCCTTGATAGAGGTGCATCCCTTGTATGGCGAGCTTACTTTCACGGAGCGGATGGGACTGTTGGCCAAACTTCAAGGTGAGAAACGCGGTCATGAGCTATGCTGTGTGGCAAAGGTGATCTGAGCTGGCTGGGGGAATATACGGTCTGACCCATACCGTTGCACCTTTCATTTAAAAAAGGGGGCTATATCCATGAACGCTGCTGCTCCGTACCTCTCCCGTTTTTTCGTGCATTCTGACCCCAATACCTCCAGCCTGATCTACAGGCTGCCCCAAAGCTGGTGGAGTCGTCCCTATGAGTATGAGTGGTGTCTGCACTTTATGTCCGGGCAGGATACGGTGCTTGACGCGGCATGTGGTATTCCGCATCCGTTCAAGTTTGAGCTGGCCCGGCGCTGCGCTCAGGCCTATGCCTGCGATCTGGATATGAGGATCGTTTCCGTGGATGCCATATTGGCCGAGGTGCGCCGGGATATCGGAGAGGAGGCTGCCGAGCGTGTTCAGGAAATTTTACCGATTCGTCTTCACTCTGCGCATGCTAATTTAACCGCCTTGCCTTATGAGGCGGCCAGTTTTGACAAAATTGTATGTATATCAATGCTGGAGCATCTAACCCCTGATGACTCGTTAGCTGCCCTGCGTGAATTTCACCGGACTTTGCGGGATGACGGGATGCTTTTGCTGACCTTTGATTACCCTACGGTTAATCTGTCCGCGATGGAGCAATGGATGGATCAGGCGGGGTTTTCGTACTGGAGCGACGTTGATCTCAATCTTCCGCCAGACGCCTTGCACACGGATTTGTGGGGCGGTTTGCATTGTTTCAGGGCTGTTTTGAAAAAATACAATAGTTAACGATATGCGCAATGAGGTTTACACGGACCCCTCTTATTACTTATCATGAGAGGGGTCGGAACTGTAAACCTACATAGGAGAGGAATGACTGACAACTACATGAACAATGCACCTGTGTTGAAGAAACCTGAGGCTATGGTATTTGATATGGACGGTACACTTTTTCAGACGGAGACGTTGCTGCTTCCTGCGTACCACAAGCTGTTTGATACGCTGCGCGCCGAAGGGCTTTTTGAAGGAGAGACGCCGCCCGAGAAGCTTATTTTGAATAGTTTGGGTATGCTGCTGGATGAAATCTGGAGAAGAGTGATGCCGGAAGCCAGCGAAGCGGCTCACAGAAGAGCGGACGAGCTGCTGCTCCAGTTGGAGCTGGAGGGATTGAAGAGCGGAAGTCATGCCCTGTATCCACATGTAAAAGAAACGCTCCAAACCCTCCACAAGCAGGGTGTTCGGTTGTTCGTAGCCAGTAATGGCCTGGAGGATTATGTAAAAGGGATAGCGGCTGCATATGAAATGGTCCCGATTTTTGAAGGACTGTATAGCGCTGGTGAATACAGCACACTTTCCAAAGTGCATTTGCTGGAGATTTTGTTGAGCAAGCACGGGATTTCGAACGTATGGATGATAGGTGACCGATCTTCCGATGTGGAGGCAGGCCAAAAGAACGGACAAACAGTCATCGGCTGCGCCTACGCTGGATTTGGCGTAAACGACGAGTTGAAGGGTTCCGATGCGATTATTACGGACTTCACGCAGCTGCTCACACTTTATAAAAACGCCGAGTAGCTACGAAGCGCAGGTTACTGGTTATAGGAATGCTTGACATATCCATATAAAAAATATGCGAGGTTAATCGAATAAATGGCAAAACAAGGAAGGCGTCCGCTTTTACGCGGAGCCTTCCTTTGCGTTATTCTCAATTTTGCTCTCAATTTTGCTCTCAATTTTGCTCTCGGTTTTGCTCTCTGTGTTGTGGTCCATCAGAGGTTTTGGATTAATTTGTGTGTGATAGACCCATAAGGCGTATTCCATGGGTTTGGCGATAGAACGGCGGTAGGTTTCTTTTTCACCAATACGCGCAAATACCTCGCGTGCTGGCTTCGGATTGACCTCCAGTACGTAAATGTGACCGTCCTTGTTGATCGCCAAATCGAGCGCAAGCTCGCACAATGCCCCGTAGCTTTCCTCCAGATAAGCAGCGATATCCAGCCCGAGCTTTTCCCCTTGCTTGGTGATCTTCTTTCTCTGATCTTCATCACGAATCCATTGTGTCAGCAGTTGATTCATCGGTACCGCCTTGCCTCCGCCATGCAGGTTGGAAGTGACGCTGCGATGTGCCCCGATCCGTCCTGCGCATCCAGTTAACTCCCATGTCCCCTGGCCATTTTTTTGCACCAGCATGCGATAATCATGAACCCTGCCATTCGGCAGTTGCACGGGAATACCTTCCTGTACAATGTAATTATCCATGTTCCAACTGCTCAGACGCGGCTCCAGACGGTCCAGGCGCACCCGTTGCTGAGGAATAATATGACGTTTGCGATTGCGGCCCTCGATCAGATACAGGCCCCTTTGCTTGTTAACAGGCTCAATGCGCAAAATACCACGCCCCCCCGTACCGTTAATCGGCTTGAGGTAGACCAGTGAATTCTTTTTGAGCATCCGCTGTACACTATGAAATCCTACGAACGGCTCCGTTTCGGGCAGATGGGGCCGAAAGGCGGCCCTTCTCGCAAGCTGCTGATGAATGGCCCATTTGTTACTCAGCGGCCGGTTTAAATATACGAGATCCGTATATTGCACCCGAAATTGCTTTAATTGATGATACCGTTCACTGCGCTGTACCCGGCAACGGTCGAAAATCATATCCGGGAATTCCCGCCATTTCAGGGTCCATTTGCCGCTATGCGGATCGTACATTTGGGCAAGGAGCAACTTGCGATCCTTGTGGACATCGGCGGGAGTGAATACATACATATCCAGCCCCAGTCTTTTACCTTCTGTAATCATGCGCTCATATATGGCGCGTTCCTCCAATTGCTTTTTGTTGTTCAAATATAAGGTCATGATGCCTAGGACAGGTTTTGGCACAGCATTCCACCTTCCTCTGCCGTCTGCTCATCTTCGGACAGCTTCCCGCGAAATACGAGGGTGGGCTTTCCGGTCGGTCCAGTCGTCATTTCATTCGCAACAAGTCCTGCGCGAAAGCAGGTTTTGAGACTGGCCATATTGTCGGCGGCCACGCTGCACGTCAGGCGACGCAGCTGTTTGAGCTGGGCGGACAGCAGTCTAGCGCCCAGTCTGCGGCCCCGGTAAAGCGGACGAACGATCACGATGCACGCATCTTCACCGTAATTCAGTGCGAGGCAAAATCCTGCAATCCGCAGTCCTTGCTCCGTGCGCAGATAAGCGCACAGGAGGGAGGAGCCTGGGGATTGTAATTGCTCCGGCGTTAAAACGGCTAGCTGCCGCAAGGCATTGCGGGTAATACGCATGCCGCCCGAGCTACGGGCCAGAAATAGCAGCTGCCGTCGTCTCAGCAGCCAGCTCCGGGCAGGCAAATGTTGAACATCGCTAATTTGCGGCATGATTCCACTTCCTTGACTCATAATTTCATTCGTTCGGCCAAATAGGAGCTGTACTGGAATATGCGTCTCAGCGATTTTTGACGAATTTCCGGCTCGTCGAATTTCATGGGTTTGGCGTTGGCTTCAAAAAACCAGGGAATACCGAGCGTATCCACCCCCAAATCCATAGACATTTCCCCATGGGAAAGGCCGGAGCCGCGTTCAATTTGGCGTGCGATCTGAATGGCTGTACTTTTGATCTTGTTCAGCAAGACCGTGCTGCTTTCAGGCCCAAACAACGCAGACAGCAGCTTGAATGGGTCCTCCACACTTCCGCCGCGAGGGACATGTGTCGTAATGCTCCCTTTACCTGCCAGTCTGGCACCAACTCCGGTAATGCTCCAGGAGCCACGGGTGTTTTTTTGCACTAGGATCCGCAGGTCGAAGGGCCTTTTCTGATAGGTTGCCAGCTCGATACCCTGCTGAATGATATAAGGCGAAGCGCCTGCTTCCCGGCGAATACGACCCCACAGCCGGGACAGCGATACGGATCGGTAGGTTACACTTTTTTTGTCATGCTGAATCGTCAGCCTGTAAGCCATCAGATGGTCCGGCCGGCATTTGAGAATCATAATCCCTTTTCCGGCCTTACCATTCTCCGGCTTGAGATACAGGTATGGATACGCAGACAGCATTTTTCCCAAGGAAGACAGGTTGCTTAACCGTTTGGTTGCCGGAACGAGCTGACGAGTGGATTCCGAGGCACGGAGCCATTTGAACAGTTCCCATTTGTTGAAAAAGCCCGGATTGTACAGCTCAATGCCAGAGGCATGTGAAATTTCATCCAGCTTTGTGCGCACAGAGGTTTTAAGCTCATAATTGCGGTTCGGGATGCGATTATAAATGACCTGCGGCAGTGGGAAATTCTGTTCCTCCCACGTCTGTGAGCTTTTGCTAAAAATATAGCCCTTGACCGTTTCGGATGCCAGCTTCAGATCCCTGACGGTAACGATGTACACCTGATAGCCCATCCGTGTTCCGGTTTCAAGAATATCCTTAAAATTGCGCTGATTACCCTTGAAAAATTGTTCTTGGTCGTGCACGGTCAATACGGCAACGACTGGTTTTTGCTGCGCCCGGGTATTCATAGTTCCTCTTTTCTGCGGAATTTACTGAGGTAAAGACAGTGGTCCAAAATATGCTCCACGGATGCTTTACCCTCCGCACGCAACGATGGATGCTGAAAAATGGATCGCCCGGGCTTGGAGTTGGCTTCGAACATCCATACCTTTTCCTGCTGGTCAATGCCCAGATCGAAGCCGATTTCACCCAGCAGATGCTGGTGATGGTACTCGATGGCTTCTGCGAGCGTAACCGCTGCGTTCTTGGCACGCTGAAGCACCTCACCCGCTCGGTCTCCGAATACCCGGTTCAGCGCCTGCTCGGGTGTCATGAGGGAGCCGCCATTTTTAATGTGGGTCGTGACACTGCCGCGTCCGGATTTTTTGGCTCCAATTCCGACGACGACCCATTGGTTATTGCCGTTCTTGTGCATATGAAATCGGAAATCAATCGGGCAATTGTCAATCTCAATCAGCTGGATGCCCTGCTGAATGACGTAGCCCTTTAACGTCTGACCCTGATTGGAGTGAAGCATACGAAGCATGGAGTTAAAAGAGGTGAAGCGCAGCAATACATTGCTGTTTTTCTTACGGTACCTCACATAATAACCTTGCTTGGGAACATGGGAGAGACGGTAAATTCCTTTGCCGAGACTGCCTCCGCTTGGCTTGTAATAAGCAAATTGATGACGCTCCAGCATGCCCCGGATACGTTCAGAGCTGGGATTCATATACGATTCGGGGACATAGCGGTTGCTCTCTGGACTGTTTTCCAGCAGATGATAGATATCCGATTTGTTGAAGAAGCTCCAGTTAAAAAAGGGAATCCGTTTGCGGGAAAAGCGTTCGCGCAGCTGATTGATTGCCGGGGAAAAATCAGAGCGACGACTCGGCAGCCGATTGTAAATCACGTCTGGTAAAGGTACGGTTTTGCGTGAAAACCCCCCGCTTGATGACAGGAAATAGCCGTTAATCGTATCGTTCTGCCAGTTGATATCCCGAGGAGTGAAGGCGAAGATATAAGATTTATTGCTGCCTTCTTTTAGCAGTTGCTTAATGAAGCCCGTGCGTGAGCCAAAAGGGCGGGTGAGGGAGGTGTTGCCGTCAGACAGCACGCCAATCAACGGCCCGAGCTGTACATCTCCGTCCAGATTCCGCAAATAGATGGACCCGCTTTTGGGAACACGGATTGCATTACGTAAGCCTGAGGTCAGGTATAGATGGCGTCCCGCCTTCTGAATCGGTTTCACTGTGGCGGGAATCTGATCCTTACCGAGCCGCAGACGAATAGACTTGGTTCCGGATAATTTAAGGCTTTTCAACAAGGCAGTGGATATATACGCCACCTTGTCGGGCTGCTGTGAGAAATGCACATTGCAATGCGTTAAACTCATCTGTTTATCCTCCTATACCGTATGTTCAAGGGAGGCGCCCGCGCCCTTTGACCCCGTCGCTTTGGAATGGGTCATTAAATATCGGGCATATTCGAGCGGGCGATTGACCGACCGGAAAGCGCACTCTGGCTGACGGGTCTGGAAAAAGGAAGCCCGACCCGGTCGGGAATTAACCTCCAATAGCCAGATGTTCCCACTCCGATCAATGCCATAATCAATCCCCAGCTCGCCAAGGCGGCCATATCGTTCCTCCAGCGCCCCGGTAATGGTCAGGGATAGCGCCATCATCTGCCCAATGATGAGACGCGTACTGTCTGCGCCATATTGTTCACGAAGGTAAGGTTCTGCCGGATGGGCTTCGCCCCCTCCGTGCAGATTGGAAGTCAGGGTTCCTTTCCTGCCTTCTCTTACGGCAAAGCCCGTCAGGCGCCAGCAGCCGTTTCCATCCTTTTGCATGAGCGCGCGGACATCAAAGGGATGACCACTTTGGCTCGTTAATTTTAAATAAGGCTGCATGATATAGGAGCGTCGGCGTGCTATCCCGTCGACCCATGACAATCCGGCATCCACATCGGAAAACAAGCGCCGGAACGGACGGTTTCGGGAGTCCCTGCCCTGTACGAGCAGTCCGGTGTCTCCGTCCGATAGCCGGAGATACAGCGTGCCCTTGCCGTGCATTCCGGCTTGGGGCTTCATAAATAGCGCCGAATGGCGGTGCAGCCATTCCACAAGCTGAGCTGTGTCCCGGTAAGGCGCTGAAGGCGGCACAAAGGGACGCACTTCATCTATCATGTGCAGCGCACGGTACACTTGCCACTTACCGGGCAAGTTACGCGACCAGTAGATGAGCTTGCGTGATTCCTGCTCTGCCATGTGCTCCAGCGCGTGCCCGGCGTTTTGGCTCCCGTGGGCATGGAAACAGCGGTTATACACAATATCCGGCAGGGGGAAGCGGCCAGATGTCCATACTCCGTCACGATAGGCATAACCTCGTATGGAGAGATCTTCAGGCGAAATTCCTTCGGCGGTAAACGCCATTACGTTAAGGCCGGAGCGTCTGCCCAACAGGCTTAGCCTGCGGCAAAACTCCGCTTCGGTAATCGGGGGAATCGCCGCCTGATTCCGGCTTACGAGCACGCCCAGTGTGTCTGGTATGACAAGAGACACTGATAACAGCCTCCTTTGGTAGACGGATTCCGTAAGAGACGGATTCATTTGAATCCGGCTGAAAAACAGCAATATTCAATCATTTTTCTCACGGACGGTCGAGTTTTCTGATCATTTAACGGCGTATTGTCGTTTTTCGACGGTTTGGAGTTGACCTCCAGCAGCCAGATATGTCCCGTGCTGTCAATCGCCAGATCAATACCAAATTCCGCAAAATGGGCAGGAATCGCCTTCTCAACTCCGTTTGCAATTTCGAGCGCGGCTGTCTTCAGATGGGTCTGGCCGTTCGACTTGGTTAAGGCAGGCAGCGTGGTTTTAGCCAAGGCCTCCTTAACCGTGCTCAGCGTGCCACCTCGCGCCAGATTGGACACAAAATGGCTGCCCCCGGCAATTCGGGCGACGATGGAGGTCACGGTCCATGTGCCAGAGGCGTTTTTCTGCACAAGCGCACGAAAGTCAACAGGACGCTTGCCGTGATCAATCAGGGTAAGGCCCTGCTGCAGCTGGAAGCGCGTCATTTTCATTTTTCCTGCCATGCCTTTGTACAGCTTTTCGATGTTCGCATACGTTTGCTTTCGTGGTGCGCCGGCGGTGGTGGACAGTACACAAAAGGTGCCATCGGCTTGCTTCGTAATGCGCATAATGCCTTTGCCCAGACTTCCCCGCACGGGTTTGAGAAACACGGTGGGGTACTGGTTGCACATTTTTTTGAAGACCGCAAAGGTTTGCAGCAAATGAGACTCGGGTAAATACTTGCGCAGGGATGAATTGGATTTAAGCGCATCAAACACTTCATTTTTGTCGAGAAACTTTTCATTGAAAATGGCCGTGCCGTACTGCGATTTTACTTCTTTCATAAAATGCTGTACGCTAGTTCTGTTCTCGAGTTTACGAGAGGTAAGCCGGTTATTGACGACATCCCCGGCGGGCATGACCGTCTTTTTCCAGCCTCCGTCATACACCCATCCCTGAACGCGTCCGGGCTGACTTCCGATATACTCCGGGGTGAAAAAATACACATATGCTCCTTGTCTGTGGCATTCCCCGATCAGTTCACGGCAGAACAGGGTGATCGACCCGAAAGGCTTGTCGGGCTGTTCGGGAAAGTCCCGACTGACCAGCACGCTAATAAGTGGGCCCACTCGAAGTGTCCGGCGTCCTCGGCTGTAGGTTACTCGCAACTCGCAGTTGGCATGAAGTCCCATTTTTCGGGCCAGCACGCTTCCCACACGTAGGCCGCTGTAACGGGGTACCGAAATGACGGTAACCTGCTGGCGGAACGAACCGAAGGCGAGCTGTACGGGGTGGCCTGCGGATATTTTCCATTTGCGAAGCAAGGACTCGCCGACCATGAGTACGTCATCCTGCAAGATGCCCGATCCGATGATTTGAATCCTTGTTTTTTTGATGGACATCGTGGATCTCCTTCCGGGCAGCAACTTGATGTCTTAAAAGTAACGGGAAACGTGAAGGGGCTGTAATAGCACTGATTCATCATATGAGGACATATATCCCTTGGTGATTGACGGACAATGTGAAATGTTTGCACGATGATTTGAATTGGAGGAAATAACGAATATGAATATCTATGACAAAGCTCATGACTTGGCAAAAGCGTTGAAGGAAAGCAATGAGGTGGAGGAAATTACGTCAGCGATGAAGCTGATTGAAACCGACCCGGAAGCCAAGAAAATGCTCGACGATTTCCGCGAGCGCCAAATGGAAGTACAACAGCGGATGATGAGCGGTGATATGCCGGCACAAGAAGAGATGGAAAAAATGGAAAAGCTGTTCGAGGTGCTTAGCCTGAACCTGAATATCCGCCGTCTGTTCGACGCCGAACGCCGCCTTAGTGTGATCATTGAGGATGTCAATAAAATTATCGCAGACAGCCTTCAGCATTTGTACGGTTCGTCTCTGTAAGTTTGTCTCATATTCTTTCCTGCCCTCTCATAGACTAGATACATAGAGTCACAGGGAGAGGAAGGGATAACATTGGGTACTTTAAAAAAATGGAAACACGGCTTGTACATACTGATTGCGCTGGCTATGGTGCTTACCGCGTTGCCGCGCATCTCGCTTACGGGCGGATTGAACTGGGTCAACGGCTTCGGTATCGTATGGGTATTGTTTGCGTTGCTTGTCATCGGAGCGAATCTACACTTTTTGCTTGGCGTGGATGAGGAAAAACGGAAAACGCTGGAGCGTGTGCGGCGGGCCAAAATGAAGCAGTGGCAGATGAAATGGGATAAAGAAGCTGATAAAGGCAGCTCGCTATAAAGGTTTCCTCCCGGCTTGTCGTAAGCATGCTCTGATGCTGCCGATCCGTGATGGTTAAGAAGCGGTCCCTGTAAAAAGGAGACCGCTTTTTGCTATTTCCGGCGCTAATATGTAGCGATTCACGAAGGGACTAAAAAGACGGGGGTTTGTGCTATAATAGATACAGAATGATACAGATTGAACGCTGGAGGTGTAACAGAGTTGGGCGGGCTAGATGAAACGGTTACGAAGCATGAGCAGCTATTACGTCATATCGAGCAGTTGAAAATAGGCTCCAAAATTTCTGTGCGCAGGTTGGCTAAGGAAATGAGCGTCAGCGAAGGAACGGCCTACCGGGCCCTGAAGGAAGCGGAGAACCTAGGGATTGTCATTACCAAGGAACGGATCGGGACGGTGCGGGTAGAAAAGCGTCCGCGCGGGTTGTCCGAGCAGCTAACCTTTGCGGATGTTGTGAATATCGTAGATGGACATGTGCAGGGGGGAAGCGAGGGGCTGGAAAAGCCCTTGCACAAGTATGTCATCGGAGCGATGCGTGAAGAGGCTATGGCCCGATACATTGATGCAGGTAGTTTGCTGATCGTCGGTAACCGCGAGGATGCGCATTCCCTTGCACTGGAACAGGGAGCAGGCGTGCTGATTACAGGCGGCTTCGGTACGAGCCGGGAGGTTAAGCAACTGGCCGATCAGATCAGTTTGCCGATCATTTCCTCGCGTCACGATACTTTTACGGTGGCCTCTATGATTAATAGAGCGATTTTCGACCGCTTGATCAAAAAGAAGATTATGCTGATTGAAGACATCGCGGCAGGCAAACCGAAGACGCAGACTTTGAAAATCAACAGCACCCTTACCGAATTTGAAGAGCTTTCGGTGACGACTGGAAATCACCATTTTGCGGTGGTGGATGAATGGAACCGTTTGATCGGTATTGTCAGCCGCAAAGATGTGGAGGGATTACAACCCGAGCATACGATGGACAAATGTCTGATCCGCAATCCGGTAACCGTGACTTACCAGACCTCGCTCGCTTCGGCTGCGCAGATGATGGCGTGGGAAGGTGTGGATTATTTACCGATCGTGGACCGTAACCGCAAGCTACTGGGTTCCGTTACACGACGGGAGGTACTGGATGCACTGCACAACGCCCAAAAGCAGCCACAGCTTGGCGAGACGTTCGACCAACTGATCTGGAACGGATTTGCCGAGGAGCGTGATGAGGACGGATCATTATTTTTTCGTGGCTTCGTTATTCCTCAGATGGCGACCAATCTGGGCACCATCTCGGAAGGCGTGCTGGTCAACGTGATGACACAAGCGGGCTACCGGGCGGCCAGAGACATGAGCGGGAATGATTATGTGCTGGACAATTTAACGACCTACTTTATCAGACCGGTACAGATCGAGGATGCCATAGTCCTTCGTCCGTTGTTGCTGGAAACGAGCCGCCGCACCTGCAAGCTGGAAATTACAATTGCACGGGAAAATCAATTAGTGTGCAAATCAGTGATGACACTTCATTCCATTGAACACGGCTAGTGTCAATTCGTGTGTGGTGAGGGGAGTCGGAATAGAACAGCTCAATGACTTTCCGGAAGTCTTTCTTTTGCCTCCAGCCAAATTTGCAGCACACCTTCCATTACGAGCATCGTTTTGACCTGGATTGTATACTCCTTGTCACGAACGGTGTATTTTTTTTGGTGAAGCAGCATGCGTACCAGTTTGCTGTCGGAGTCAATCTCGAACATGTCCCGCCCTCGCAGTACCTCCAAATCCCGGCTGACGCGGCGAAGAAGCTCCTTCAGATTAATAGAGTCAATTTTCTCGACCGAAGTTTCTTCGGCGATTAATTTGATTTCTTTGACAACCGTCTGGCGCTTGCTGTATTTGCGCAGCGTTCTATTGTCCTCCTGCGCTTGCTGGAGCTGGAATTGGAGGTCCTGATTGTTCGTCCACAGCTCATTGAAGCTGGCGTGCCAGATGGCATTATAGACCATTGCTCCGGTAATCATCCCTAGCACGAAGACGGAGGATAATTGCATAAAAGGGCGCAGGCGCTCAAAGGGGGGCACTCTCATGGTCGTCTCACCTCACGGCCGTCCGTTGCCGCACACCCACTTGACCAGCTCTGCACCCATATGAGCGCCTAAAAAGGCGAAAATCAAATACAATATCTGCTTAATGGCAGGAGACAAATTACCATCCAGCATATTGCTCTCAATGACCCGGATCGGGTCCATCGTTCCCCCCACAGCGGCGGCAAGCGCCCAAATTTTAATTCTCCCGGCAACCTCCAGCATCGTCTGGGTAGGCGGCTGAAGCGATACTACAGCTCCCATTCCGCCGAGCATGGCTCCCCCGAGCACGATGCCGAAGGCAATGAAGAAGTCGAGAATCGCTTTGGATATAAAAGTGCTCATGCTCTTTTCCTCCTTAGGTGTAAGAATCAGGACCGCGCTTGTCCGCCCGGGTCTGTACTTTTATTGTATGGGCGCTACCAACGCGGATATGATAAAATAGTTTGAAGAAAAACAAGCGGTGGAAGGAAGAGAAGCGCATGAGTTCATTTGTGCATTTGCATGTTCACAGCGAGTACAGCCTGCTGGACGGCGCGGCTCGTACCGCGGAGTTGGTCAAACAGGCATCAGCTTACGGAATGAAGGCACTGGCCCTTACGGATCACGGGGTGATGTATGGTGCCATTCCTTTTTATAGAGCGTGTGTGGAGAACGGCATTAAGCCGATTATCGGGTGTGAGGCCTATATGACGGCAGGCTCGCGCAAGGAGCGTGGCAGCCGGAAGGATCAGCCCATATATCATTTAATTTTGCTCGCCAAAAATAAAACAGGCTATCAAAATCTGATGAAGCTGTGCTCTATCGGCCATTTGGAGGGCTTTCACTACAAGCCGCGCATCGACATGGAAGCGCTAGCTACCCATCATGAAGGCATCATATGCTTGAGCGCATGTTTGGGCGGTGAAGTGCCGCAGCATTTGCTGCATGGCCGGGAAGCCGAAGCAAGGCGGGCGGCGGAACGCTACCGCAACATATTTGGCGATGATTTTTATTTGGAGCTTCAGGATCACGGTCTGTCGGAGCAAAAGCGCGTAAATCCTCTTCTGATCGCGTTGGCGAAGGAACTGGATATTCCGCTGGTAGCGACGAATGACGTTCATTACCTGACCGAGCCGGATGCGGATGTACAAGACGTTCTGATCTGCATTGGAACTGGCAAGACGGTCGACGACGAGGAGCGTTTGCGTATACCGACACGTCAGTTGTACCTGAAAAGCCAGGAGGACATGGCCCGTTTGTTCCCGCATGTGGCGGAAGCGATCGACAATACGGTGCGTATTGCTGAAAAGTGCGAACTGGAGCTGGAATTTGGGCAATCTATTTTGCCTGAATATCGTCCGCTGCCAGAAGGCATGACTCCTTCGTCCTATCTACGCAGTTTGTGTGTGCAAGGGCTGGAGCGTCGTTATGGGAGTGATCTGGCGTGGGAACAATCGGAGGAACGGGAACGGCTGGAGCAGCGGCTCAGTTATGAGCTGAACACGATTGACAGTATGGGGTTCAGCGATTATTTCCTGATCGTGTGGGATTTTATCGCTTTCGCTCATAAGCATAATATTGCTACTGGCCCGGGACGGGGTTCCTCAGCGGGCAGTCTGGTCGCTTATGTTCTTCATATCACGAATGTTGATCCGATGAAATATAACCTGCTGTTTGAACGGTTTCTGAATCCTGAACGAATTAGCATGCCGGATATAGATATTGATTTCAGCGATGAACGTCGGGATGAGGTTATCGACTATGTCGTGCAGAAGTATGGCAACGAGCATGTAGCGCAAATTATTACCTTCGGAACGCTGGCGGCCAGAGCCGCAGTGCGTGACGTTGGGCGTGCGTTGAACGTGCCGTATGGCGAGGTGGACAAGGCGGCCAAGCTGATTCCGGCGCAGCTCGGAATTAATATCCGTCATGCGCTTGAGATCACCCCGGAGCTGAAGACACTGTATGAAACTAAGCCCAAGACGCGCGAGCTGCTGGATATGGCGATTAAAGTAGAAGGCATGCCACGTCATGCTTCGACCCATGCAGCGGGTGTCGTCATTTCGCGGACTCCGCTGACCGATGCAGTTCCGCTTCAAGAAGGGAGTGAAGGGGTTCCCCTGACGCAATACTCGATGGAAAACCTGGAGCGAATTGGTCTGCTGAAAATGGACTTTCTTGGACTGCGTACTCTCTCTATTATTGAACGCTGTATGCATTGGATTACCGAAGAACATGGGGAAACGCCTGACTTTAGCAGCATCCCTGACAATGACCCCCATACCTATAACATGCTGGGCAAAGGTGACACAGGGGGTGTGTTCCAGCTGGAGTCGGCGGGGGTACGCCGGGTGCTCAAGGATCTAAAGCCAAGTGTGTTCGAGGATATCATTTCTGTATTGGCTTTGTATCGTCCGGGTCCAATGGGCTTTATTCCTAACTTTATTCAGGCCAAGCATGGAGAGATTGAGGTTCATTATCCGCATCCTGATCTGGAGCCCATCTTGAAGGATACGTACGGCATTATCGTGTATCAGGAGCAAATTATGCAGATTGCTTCGCGTATGGCGGGCTTTTCCTTGGGAGAAGCTGATCTGCTGCGCCGCGCCGTGTCCAAGAAAAAGCGCGAAGTGCTGGACCTGGAGCGTGGTCATTTTGTGGAGGGCAGTGTCAAGCAGGGGTACACGGAAGAGGAAGCCGGAAGGGTCTACGATATGATTGTCCGTTTTGCGGACTATGGATTTCCACGTGCACATGCGGCTGCCTATGGTGTGCTGGCGTTCCAGACGGCGTATCTCAAAGCCCATTATCCGGTGCAGTTTATGGCTTCCATGCTGACAGCGGTGATGGGTAGCCACCGGAAAGTGGCGGAATATGTCGTGGAATGCCGTCGTATGGATATGGCAGTTCTGCCGCCTGATGTGAATGAAAGCGGGGTGCTATTTACCCCGTTGCAGCAGGATAATATCCGCTTCGGACTGGCCGCGATTAAAAATGTCGGCACGCAGGCGATGGACAGTATCCTCGCCGTTCGCAAAGAGCGTCCTTTTGACAGCCTGCTCGATTTTTGTCGCCGCGTGGATTTGCGGGTGTGCAATAAGCGAGTGATTGAATCGCTCATTCAGGCAGGAGCGTTTGACTCGTTGCCGGGTCATCGGGCGCAGTTGCTTGCCATGCTGGATGAAACGGTGGATGCGGCGGTCAAATGGCGCAAGGAACGTGATGATTTGCAAATTGATATGTTCGGTTTTGTGGAAATGCCCCATTGGGATATCGAATATCCCGATGTACCGAAATTCAGTGCGGGTCAGCAGCTAGAGCTGGAACGTGAGCTGTTGGGACTGTATCTTTCCGGGCATCCGCTGGATGATTTTGAGCCGTTGCTGGAAAGCAGCGATGCAGAGCGTCTGATGGAATTGGGCGATGTGCCGGATGAAGCGGTTGTCGTGACCGCAGGTATGGTTGTGTCGCTCAAGACAATTACGACCAAACAGGGGAAGGCAATGGCCTTTATTGAGCTGGAGGATCAGATTGAGCGCTGCGAGGTCGTGTTGTTTCCCGAAGTGTGGAAGCGAAGCCACCAGTGGATTGAAAAGGGAGCGCTGCTTGCGCTTCGTGCCAAAATGCAGCACCAGGACGAGCATTTCAAACTCCTTGCGGACGAGGCCGCCCCGCTGGCTGAGGATTCGCTGGCGCGGCTTCTCCAGCGCCGCCGTGCCGGAGCGCGTTCGTCCACCGCGGCCGGAAAGCCCGCGTCAGCGGCTGGCTCTGCCGCTGGCAGTCCCGGTGGGGGAACGCCGCGCGCGCCGTCGAGGCCGTCGGCAGCCGGGGCGTCTGCGCAGCCGACTACGGCACCAGCGGTCCCGCCCGTTTCGGCGGCTCGCCAGGCCACGGGCACTTCGCCGCACGTCACGGAAGCGACTCCCGGCGAACAAGCCCCCGCTCCGCGTAGCCCGGAGCAGACAGCCCGTCAGCGGGTGTTTGTCAAAATCACCCGCCAGGCCGAGGAGGACGCCAGCTTGCTGGTCAGCCTCAAGGCGCTGCTACAGGAGCATCCCGGTGTGTTGCCTATCGTACTCTTTTATGAGAGCAGTCAGCGTTTGCTGGCGTTGAGTGATGCTTACAGCATCAAGCCTTCTCCTCAGCTTTTCGACCGGATGGAATTAATGCTGGGTGCAGGCACGGTGAAAGTCAAATAATAGTTACAGGCTAACCCGCCCTTATTGTAACGGTTTAATGAACATTTTCCTTCCCTTCCGCATACACTTGGAACACTGGCGGAACAGGAACATCAGTACTTATCTAACATCATAAGGTTCCGCAAGGTGGAAGACAGAACTGTATGGTGAAGGCGGGAGGGAAATCATGTCCTATGAATACGCAGAAACCCTGTTAATTCGCAGAGGCATTAGTATTGAGTCCATTGCGGACATTGTTTTTCAGCTTCAGCTAAAATATTACCCTCATTTGACCCTTGAAGAATGTGTGGACAGCGTAAAGGCAGTTTTGCAGAAGCGGGAAGTGCAGTATACGCTGTTCACGGGGATTGCGCTTGATGAGCTGGCCGAAAGAAAACTTCTTCCCCAGCCGCTGCAAGCCATTATGGAGGCAGATGAACCCCTGTATGGAGTGGACGAGACACTGGCCCTCGGGATAACGAGCGTATATGGTATGATTGGCTTGACCAGCTTTGGTTATCTGGATAAAGAAAAGACGGGAATCATTGAACAGCTAAACCGTAAAGGTAGCGGTATTCATGTATTTCTGGACGATCTGGTCGCCGGATTGGCTGCTGCCGCTTCTTCGCGCATTGCTCATCGCAGCCTTCATGCCAAGCAATACCCCGCGTCATTGGACACTTGATTCACCTGCACGAACAGAGTTAATGATTTTCTGGGCCCTCTGACCGATCTTCACCAAGTAGGAGGGCTTTTGTTGCGGGAAAAAAGTAAGGTATGTTATCATGAATCTATTATATGGGCTCAAAACTTGAGGCTTAGGGGGTAGAAACAAGGCATGTGGACGGTGATCTATATTGCACCGACGGCCAGACTGGCTGACATGATTAAGTTCAAACTGTCGGAAGAAGGTTTCATGGTGCAGGCCCGGGCCATCAGCGCGTCCAAGCAGCAGTTTGAGATACTTGTGCCTTCGGGTGAAGTCGAAGAAATACAGGAAGTGCTTAATTCGATTTTGCGCCCTTGAGTACGGAGCGGTGGAAGTGATACAGCAGCATGAATGGAACGAAGGATGCACGATTGGCGGTAATGTTTTGCAAAACAGGCGTTGACGTGTTTATAAACATAATGCTAGAGGTGCCGCACAGACGGCAGAGGACCTTGTATCGGTTACGGCTGACAAATAAACGGCTGGAGAGGTGTAGTTGTGTTTAAAGATTTATTCCAAAAGAAGCGTAAATACGCGACCATCCCTTCGAAACGGGCGCTGAGCGGCGATCAAGCGGACATACCGGATCGTCCTAAACGGGAAATTCCCGAAGGTCTTATGACCAAATGTGGCAAGTGCGGAAGCATTCAATACAGTAAAGAGTTGGAAAAAAATCTGAAAGTGTGCCCGATGTGCGGATACCATATGCGTCTTAACGCTATGGATCGTATCCGCATGGTGCTCGATGAAGATACATTTACAGAATATGATGCCGATATGATTTCGGTTGATCCGCTGGGTTTTCCAGGTTATGCAAGCAAGCTGGAACAGCAGATGCTGAAATCCGGTTTGCGAGAGGCTGTCATTACGGGCGATGGGCTTATTCATGGGCTTCCGGCTGTTGTTGCAGTGATGAGTTTTGACTTTTTCACCGGCAGCATGGGGTCGGTCGTCGGGGAGAAAATTACCCGCGCCATTGAGCAGGCGATAGACAAGCGTCTTCCGCTTATTATTTTCTCCACTTCTGGTGGGGCGCGTATGCAGGAAAGTATTTTGAGCCTGATGCAGATGGCCAAAACAAGTGCGGCTCTCGCTCGTATGGACGAGCAGGGATTGCTCTATATTTCCGTTATCACCGATCCGACTACAGGTGGAGTATCCGCCAGCTTTGCTACGCTTGGAGATATTAACATCGCGGAGCCGGGGGCAGTGTTCGGTTTTGCCGGACGTATCGTGATCGAACAGACGATCAGACAGAAGCTACCGGACGATTTTCAAACCTCCGAATTTAATTTGCAGCACGGACAATTGGATATGGTTGTACATCGCAAGGAACTGCGCGATACACTTGGCCAACTGCTCGATTTGCACAGCGCGAAAGAGGTGGAATAGATGGCTGGCGAATTGCCTTATGAAAAGCCCCTGGTCGAGATGCGACAGAAGATTGAAGAACTCAAGCAATTCGGACGGGACAAGCAAATTGATTTTACCGATGAAATTAACCGTCTGGAGGAACGTTATCTCCAGATGGAGGAAGAAATATATACGAACATTACAGCACCGCAAAAAATGCACGTGGCTCGTCATCATCAGCGGCCGACATCGCTTGATTTGATCGGGCAGGTGTTTACGGATTTCATTGAACTGCATGGCGACCGCCTGTATGGCGACGATCTGGCGGTCGTGGGTGGAATTGCCAAGCTGAATGGTATTTCGGTAACCGTCATTGGGCAGCAACGTGGCAAGGATACGAAGGATAACATTGCGCGGTTTTTCGGGAGCGCGCACCCGGAGGGATTCCGTAAAGGCTTGCGTCTTATGCAGCAGGCTGACAAATTCAAACGCCCAATCATTACATTTATTGATACGAAGGGCGCTTATCCGGGTAATACAGCAGAGGAGAGAGGTCAATCGGAAGCGATTGCCCGCAATTTGCGGGAGATGGCAAAGCTTTCGGTGCCTGTTATTTGTGTGGTCATCGGCGAGGGTGGAAGCGGCGGCGCGCTTGCGTTTGCCGTCGGCAACCGTGTGCTGATGCTGGAGCATGCCATTTACTCGGCCATTTCTCCAAATGGAGCGGCTTCGATTCTGTGGAAGGATGCTTCCAAGGCGGATCAGGCTGCCGAGGCCATGAAGATTACGGCGAATGACCTCCTGCGCATGAAGGTTATTGAGGATATCGTGCCGGAGCCGAAGGGGGGCGCGCATCGTAACTATGAAGTAACCGCTGCTGCTATCAAGGAGTCGCTGCAACGCCACTTGGCCGACCTTTTGAATATGAACTGTGACGAATTGAGGGAAGATCGGTATCAAAAATTCCGAAAAATAGGTCAATATAACTATTTAAAAACTTCAGAACCAGACCCCATGTTGTAATACGCTAGAAACGGGAAAATAGATGTGACGAACTTCCTATACAAATAGGAAAAAGTGTAGTAGATTTAATAGTTGGGAAAAGATATAAAGTAGCACCTTTGAAAAGGGAGGAAAAACCCAAATGCGCAAAACTAAGATTGTATGTACCATCGGTCCTTCCAGTGAGTCATTGGAGAATTTGAAGAAGCTGATTTTGGCTGGTATGAACGTAGCCCGCCTGAATTTCTCTCACGGTGATTTCGAGGAGCATGGCAACCGGATCAAAAATATCCGCCAAGCTTGTAAGGAGCTTAACAAAAGCGTTGCTATTTTGCTCGATACGAAGGGGCCGGAAATCCGGACAGGAAAGCTCGAAGTTGAACCTATTGAGCTTGTTCAGGACGAGTATATTACGCTGACAACGGAAGAAATTCTCGGTACGAGAGATCGTATTTCCGTTACGTACCAGGATCTTCCCTCGGACGTGGAGCCCGGCTCCACCATTCTGATCGACGATGGTCTGATCGGACTCACCGTTATTGAAGTATCGGGCAGTGAAATCAAATGCCGCATTGTCAATGGCGGAACGATCAAGAGCAAGAAAGGCGTCAATGTTCCCGGCGTGAACATTTCCTTGCCTGGCATTACAGAAAAGGATGCTAACGACATCACTTTCGGTATTGAACAGGACGTTGATTTCATCGCAGCTTCTTTTGTTCGTAAAGCGAGTGATGTACTGGAAATTCGTGAATTGCTGGTGAAGCATAATGCAAATCACATTCAAATCATTTCCAAAATCGAAAATCAGCAAGGTGTCGATAATTTGGACGAAATTTTGGAAGCTTCGGATGGCCTGATGGTTGCCCGTGGTGACCTCGGTGTTGAAATTCCTGCTGAAGAAGTACCATTGGCGCAAAAATTGATGATTACCAAGTGTAATGTAGCGGGCAAGCCTGTTATTACCGCAACACAAATGCTGGATTCCATGCAACGTAACCCGCGTCCGACTCGTGCGGAAGCGAGTGACGTAGCGAATGCCATTTTTGACGGAACAGATGCCATTATGCTGTCCGGCGAAACAGCTGCGGGTAGATATCCGGTAGAATCTGTATTGACGATGTCCCGTATTGCAGAGAAAGCAGAATCCGCTCTGAACTACCGCGATTTGTTCCAAAAACAAAGAACGGCTCAGGAAGTTAGTATTACGGAAGCGATTAGCCAATCCGTTTCTATTTCTGCGCTTGACCTACATGCCAAAGCGATCCTGACGTCCACACAAAGCGGAACAACGGCACGTATGATTTCCAAATACCGTCCAGAAGCTCCGATTATTGCTGTGACAACGCAGGAAAGAACAGTTCGCCACTTAGCTCTGATCTGGGGCGTACATGCAGTACAAGGCAGACCCATCGTTGACACAACAGACAACCTGTTTGACAATGCGCTGGAAGGCGGTCGCAAATCTGGTTTCATTAAAGAGGGCGATTTGGTTGTGATTACCGCAGGTATACCGCTCGGTTCTTCTGGATCTACGAACCTGATTAAAATTAGCTGCGTTCCAGCACAAGCGTAACTTTAGCTTGTTCGGAATGACAGACAAGCTGCATCTTTTAGGTACAGCAGCGAGAGCATTCAAGTCATTTATGACTTGGATGTTCTTTTTTTATGCTCTCCAGTTTCTAATCTTTCAAACCTTCTAAGCGTGTAAAATCTAGAAATGCCTGCTGGATCATGCTGAGGCTAGTATCGCGTTGATACAGTATATATATGTGATAACGTTCATTCTTCCCCGCAGCATCAGGCCAAGGAAGCCACTGCACAGACGGAGCGCCACTGTCACTGTTGCGAACGCCACAGGCAGGAAAGAAGGCAAGTGCTTCTCCGTAACTTACCACCTGCTTTACCGCCTCCCATGAATTCATTTCCAGATGGGGCTTGATCAGTGAGGAATACGGATCTACAACAGATGTCCCGCTATATCTCACCCATGTATGCTTGTCCAGCATTTCAGCCCCCAAAACGTCCGTTGGCTTGGAGGTATGCTGCACAGACACAGACCTGATAACTCCAATCCGATCCGAAGCGACAGGCTCTACCATCGTATGCTCGGGAGGATGCCCTCCATCATCCAGAAAAGCAAAATCAATCTCTCCCTGTTTTAGCAGCTGTCTGATTTTATCCGGGGATTGAATCTCTAGCCGAATTTGGCATTCGGGATATTGTTGAGCAAATTTAGCAATCATAGAGGGGAGTATATACGTGCCAGAGATGGACTCGGCGCCTAAATGTAATTGTCCCTGCGACTGCTCTGCCAGTTCATTCACTGTTTGTCTTGCTTCTTGCTCCAGA
Organism: Paenibacillus sp. NPDC055715; assembly: GCF_053617595.1. Lineage (NCBI taxonomy): Bacteria > Bacillati > Bacillota > Bacilli > Caryophanales > Paenibacillaceae > Paenibacillus > Paenibacillus sp. NPDC055715. The sequence continues at coordinate 483,193 of NZ_JBSHGA010000001.1, read as the reverse complement.
GCAACCATCTGCTTGGCATAAGGCAGCAGCTTTTTCCCAGCTTCGGTCAGCATAATCCTTCCTTGTTGGGAGACGAACAGGGAGACCCCCAGATCCTTCTCCAGACTTTTCATATGGAAGCTGACGGTAGGCTGTTTCATTTGCAATGCCTCGGCCACATCCGTCGCTTTGTGGAATTTGTTGATCATCATCAAAATGCGCAATTTTAAAATATTCATGGACTTGAACAGCTCTCCTTAAATGGTATTCATGTATAAAAATCAACTATAGATTAATTATATACACAAAAACAATTTATCTATCAATATTTTATATTTCTTTTACAAAACCAAGTCGTTCATCTAACATTCCGAGCCTACAATGTAAAAGTGTTGATGGTCATAAATAAAAAACCGTCACTTAAATAAGGGGAGGACAATAAAAAATGTTAAAAAAATGGCCGTTCATTCTGATGACTCTCACCATGGTATTTGCACTTGCAGCTTGCGGATCGGGTAACAATGCTGCACCACAAGGAGACGCTGCTACAAGAACAGACAATAAAGCAGCTGCTGAACTGACAGGTAACATTCTGGCTGTTGGCTCCACTGCCCTTCAACCATTGGTAGAGCAAGCGGGACAAAAATTTATGGCTGTAGATAAATATAAAGAAATTGCAGTTCAAGTGCAGGGTGGCGGTAGCGGTACTGGCTTGACTCAAGTTTCCGGCGGACAAGCGGATATCGGTAACTCCGATGTGTTTGCAAAAGAAAAACTGGAGAGCGGCGCAGATGAACTGGTCGATCACCAAGTAGCTGTTGTAGCTATGTCAGCAGTAGCGAATTCTAAAGTAGGCGTAGCAGATTTGAAGAAAGATCAATTGGTACAAATTTTCACAGGTAAAATTACCAACTGGAAACAAGTTGGTGGCGCAGATCAAAAAATCGTTATCGTAAACCGTCCAAGCAGCTCCGGTACTCGTGCAACATTTGAAAAATACGCTTTGGGACAAAAAACGGAAGATCTGCCAGGCTCCATTCAGGAAGATTCCTCCGGTACTGTGAAAAAGCTGATTGCTGAAACACCGGGTGCTATTGGTTACCTGGCTCTGTCCTACATCGACAACACAGTAACAGCATTGAAATACGATGGTGTTGAAGCTAACGTAGAAAATGTAGAGCAAGGTAAATATCCAGTATGGGCTTACGAGCATATGTACACCAAAGGTGAGCCAAAAGAGCATGTAAAAGCATTCCTGGATTACATTCTGTCTGATGAAATCCAAAAATCCGATGTCGTAGACCTGGGATACATTCCAGTAGCAGGTATGCAAGTTAAACGCGATGCTGACGGTAATATTACGAAATAAGGAGATATACATCTCCTGTTCGGATGAAATGCAGCTAAATGCAAAGTTATATTCACGGAAAAGAGGCGGACTAGCGTCCAGCCTCTATTCTTCCGTTAAAGGAGTCACAGTATGGAACCAATTGAAGGGAAGGCATACATGGAACAGAATAAACGATTCCGAGGTATGAAAGAAAGACATTACTGGGAAGAATGGACCGGCCGCATTTATACGTCGGTTTGTGTCGTTTTTTTGGTTGCAGTTATTGTCTCCATCGTATTTTTTGTCGCCTCCAAAGGTGTAGCTACATTTGCGGTGAATGGAGTCAGTCTACGCGATTTTTTCTTCGGTACCCGATGGAGCCCGGATGGTGAACCCAAATCCTTTGGGGCGCTTCCGTTCATTATCGGTTCTTTTACCGTAACTGTCCTGGCGGCTTTAATCGCCAGCCCGCTCAGTTTGTGCGCGGCTTTATTTATGACGGAAATCGTACCGAAATCCGGTAAACGTATCCTTCAGCCTGCGATTGAATTGTTATCCGGTATTCCGTCCGTAGTGTACGGCTTTGTTGGCTTGACTGTGATTGTTCCGTTGCTGCGGAACGTGTTCGGGGGACAAGGTATCGGGATTCTCGCTGGCTGTCTCGTCTTGTCTGTAATGATTTTGCCGACGATTACGAGTATTATGGCGGATGCGTTGTCATCCTTGCCGGGTGGTCTGCGCGAGTCTTCTTACGCACTGGGCGCCACTCGCTGGCAGACGATTGCACGCGTCATTATCCCGACGCTGCTGCCTGCTCTGTTAACAGGAATTATTCTCGGTATGGCTCGTGCCTTCGGGGAAGCGCTGGCTGTACAGATGGTGATCGGGAATGCTCCGCATATACCGCAATCCTTGCTGGAATCCGCTTCGACCTTGACCAGTGTCATTACACTTAGCATGGGCAATACAGCTATGGGCTCCGTTCATAACAATGCTCTCTGGAGCATGGCGCTTGTTCTCCTGCTCATGACATTCATCTTCGTGTTGCTGGTAAGGCTACTTGAAAGGAGAAACCGGATTTGATGAAAGCTAAAACGACCGACAAAATCGCTACATTTGTAATCTGTTTCTTCGCGTTGTTCATTGTCGCACTTCTGGTCGGATTGCTGGGATTCATTTTGACACGCGGAGTCAGTCACATTTCTTTTGACTTTCTGACCAGTGCTCCCCAGACGTTACGCGCAGGTGGAGGCATCGGCCCGCAATTGTTCAATTCGGTATTTTTACTTATTTTAACCTTGATGATCACCATTCCGATTGGCTGGGGTGCTGGTATATACATGGCGCAATATGCGAAGCCGGGGAGAATTACAGACTTCATACGACTTGTCGTCGAAGTATTGTCCTCATTTCCGTCTATTGTCATCGGTTTGTTCGGACTTTTACTGATCGTAAATACGTTTAATTTTGGCTTCTCCCTGTTGTCAGGGGCGTTAGCCTTAGCTGTATTCAATCTGCCGCTGATGGTTCGGACGACAGAACAGGCTTTTCGGGCAGTGCCCAAGGAGCAGAAGGAAGCCGGACTTGCGCTCGGGTTGTCCAAGTGGAAAATCATTACCTCCATTTTGCTGCCTGCTGCGCTGCCGAGCTTGATTACAGGGACGATTTTGGCCGCGGGCCGCATTTTCGGGGAAGCAGCAGCGTTGCTGTTTACTGCCGGGATGAGTACGCCGCCGCTTGATTTCACCGATTGGAATCCATTACATGCCAGATCGCCCATTAATCCGATGCGTCCTGCCGAGACACTGGCTGTGCATATCTGGAAGGTTAACAGTGAAGGCATCGCTCCTGATTCCAAGGATATTGCCGCAGGCGCTTCCGCGGTATTGGTGCTGCTCGTACTTGCCTTCAACCTGATCGCAAGATGGTTCGGAAGAGTTGTCTACCGCCGCCTGACAGCTGCCAAACGGATGGATTAGAAAGGGGATGGGAAACATATGGAACAAGTCATTACGCGAACGGCAACACCTGCAACATCCATACAATCTACGCGCTCGGAACAACTTGCAGGGCAACCTCCACAACCCTTCAGTACCGAGGATTTAAGCATCTATTACGGCAGCTTTGAAGCTGTGAAAAAAGTAAATCTGGCCTTTCCTGAGCAGACAGTGACAGCTCTGATCGGGCCTTCTGGCTGCGGTAAATCGACCTTTTTACGCTCCCTCAACCGGATGAACGACGAGATTGCGTCTTCTTCTACGACAGGGCACATCTGGATGGATGGACAGGATTTGACCGCGCCGGGCACAGACGTGATCAAGCTGCGTCAGCAAATTGGAATGGTGTGGCAGCGGCCTAACCCGTTTTACAAATCCATTTACAATAACATCGCCTTCGGTCCCAAATACCGGGGTGTTCGCAAAAAGAAACAACTTGATGAAATCGTCGAAAGCAGTCTGCGTAAAGCGGCGTTATGGGATGAGGTCAAGGACCGTCTTCATGATTCCGCCCTGGCATTGTCTGGTGGACAGCAGCAGCGGCTTTGTATTGCGCGTGCGCTATCTGTCCAACCGAAAATTTTGTTGCTTGACGAACCAGCCTCCGCGCTGGACCCTGTGTCTACAGGCAAGGTGGAAGAGCTGATTACCGAGTTGAAAAAAGAGTTGCGCATCGTCATCGTAACGCACAATATGCAGCAGGCCGCACGAATTTCCGATTACACTGCTTATTTTTATATCGGGAGTCTGGTTGAGCATGGCAAAACGAATGATATTTTCACTAATCCTGAAAATGAGCTGACCCAGGAGTACATTATGGGGCGCTTTGGATAAGCGAGGCCTTACTATATATGAGATAGGATAAATCCTCTTACTAATCTAGTATTAGTAAGAGGATTTATTATTAGTTTAGTAAACTTTCTCAATTGTATATAATAAAGCATTGCTTGTTTGGGTATGTTTTCATACAATACATGTGTTTAATAGTTTTTGAGGTACCCACAATCAAATTAAAGGAGAGGTTTGGAATGAGGTTAAATGTTAAAGCATCTGTTAAATGGATCGCTCTTTCAGGAATGGCGATTACGGTAACAACGGTGCTTGTTAACCCTTCATGGGCGGCAGCGCAGCAGGAAGCAACGGATACGGGAGCGAATGTTACCCAAGCAGTGTACGGTGATACGGCCATTTATAGTAATTCTGTTGCACCCTTCACTAGCGTAAGTGCGAGCAGTTTTCTGGACAAGTATCGTGATTTCAGCAAATTTTCTACGGGCAACATATCCAAGAATACCAAACTGGCCTTGAATATCGTATCATGGCAAATGCCGCATGGTGGATTCTTCAAAGCGATGGAAGAGAATTATAAATCCAAGTGGGATGGCAAAGCTGCACGCTCCTCATGGGTGAACAAGGATGGCGTGGAACTGGGGACGTTTGATAACGAGGCCACGACAACCGAAATTCGCTTTTTAGCGGATGTATACAAAAAAACAAAAAATAAAGACATTAAGAACAGTGTACAAAAAGCAGTTGACTTCGTTTTAGCCTCCCAATATCCCTCCGGTGGCTGGCCGCAAGTATACCCTAAACGTGGTAATTATTCTGATGCCGTAACTTACAACGATGATGCGATGGTTAGAGTTATGGTTTTGGCTGATGACATTGTGAACAAGAAGCAGCCGTTTGATAGCGATATTCTGGACAATACATATCGCTCCAGACTTCAGCAGGCTCTTAATATAGCTGTACAGTATACGCTTAAAGCTCAAATTGTAAACAATGGCACGCCGACGATCTGGGGTGCACAGCATGATCCGATTACTTATGCATCTGTTGCGGCCCGAGCATTTGAGCTTCCTTCCAAAACAACTACGGAATCGGTAGGCATCACGGCCTTCTTGATGTCCCAACCGCAAACAGCTGAGGTGAAAAAGGCAGCTCAGAGCGCCTTGAAATGGTTTGACGCTAACCGGATCGACGGTATCAAATACAATCGTCAAGGTCCGGAGTTTTTCCAAAAGGACGCATCGAGCGTAATGTGGTATCGTTTCTACAATGTGGAAGACAATAAGTACTTCTTTTCAGACCGGGATGGCAAAAAGTATACGGATATCATGAAAATTAGCGAGGAGAGACGACTTGGTTATTCTTGGGCGGGAAGCCAGGCTCAGAGCTTGCTGAAGCTGGCTTCGGACAGCGGATATTACAAACTGTCCAAACCGTTGCCCAAATGATAAGATCATCATTATAAAATACTTGAGAGGGCGGAACCATTACGGTTCGGCCCTCTTTTTGTTCCGAGGCGGTAAATATGGTTTAATGGAGACAGGGCGAAAATAGAGATAAAGATGCGCACAGATAGGAGAGCTTGTATGACACAAGAGGAGAAACAAACGGAATTACGCTGGTATGGAGCACCGCTACGTGTCCGTTATCAGGAAAGCGACCAAATGGGGGTCGTGTATCATGCCAATTATCTGAACTGGTTTGAGATCGGGCGTACCGAAATGATCCGGCAGGAAGGCTTTAACTATCGGAGCATGGAGGAACGAGATGTTCTGTTGCCCGTTATCGAAATCAATGCGAAATATGTGAGTCCTGCCCGATATGATGATTTGATTACCATTTATACCGCGATTACAGACTTCTCCAGACTGCGTCTGAATTACACTTATGAGGTCCGGCGTGTAACAGCCGAGGAGCATCAAAGCCAGGTGGGAAAGGTGTGGACACAGGCAGACACACTGCCGGGAGAGCTGCTCGTAACCGGGATAACACGCCACGTATGGGTGAGCACTGAATGGAAGCCCGTCCGACTGGATCAGGCGCTGCCTGAGTTGTATACCGCCCTACGGTCTGCTATGTCAGGCGGGGAGGGATAGAAAACATGATGATGCGCAAACGTCTGTGGCTGTTGCTGCTGATTATCCCTCTGGCTGAGCTGTACGGGTTCGTATGGGTAAGTCACTGGATTGGAGCGGGTAAAACCATTCTGCTGATCATTCTGACGACCCTGATCGGAGCCGCTATGATGCAATTTGAAAGCCGCAAGGTCATTGCCGATGCGAAAAATGAAATGAATCGGGGACAAATGCCCGGCCGCAAAATGCTAGATGGATTATGTGTCTTTTTCGGTGGGAGCTTGCTGCTTATCCCTGGATTTTTAACGGATATTATCGGTTTTACACTGGTTTTCCCTTTGACCCGTGCGTTGTACCGACGCTTTTTATTGAAATGGCTGGAGAAAAAAATAAAAAACGGCAATATTACGTTTCGGCGGTTTTAACGTAAGCTGCCGTTTTTCCTACTCACATGATCTTAACGGACTCTTCCGGCAAGAATATAGTTGCGCAAGTCCTGAATGACATTGGCGCGATTCAGCGCGTCGATTACAATGAGGGACACAGGTCCGATAATCAGTCCCAACACACCAAACAGCTTGAGTCCGATGAACATCCCAATGAGGGTGGGAAGCGGGTTCAGGCCCACGCTGCTGGCCAGCACTTTAGGTTCTACAATTTGCCGTCCAACCAACAGGATGATATAGAGGATCGACAATCCTACCCCTAATGCCAAATTACCCGACATATATGCATATAAAATCCACGGAATCATCACAATGCCAACCCCTAAATAAGGAAGCAAGTCCACCAGCCCAATCATCAAACCGATGGTAAAGGCGGATTCCACACGCAATATGAACAGTCCAATAATGACGGTTACTGCGGTGATGGAGATTATAATAAATTGCGCGCGCAAATAACCAAACAATGCCTTGCGCAGATCGTGCCAAATCCCCGACAGGGGCTTGCGAATCGTATCAGGAACCGTATTCGAGAGCATTTGGCTATGTTGGTCCCAGTCCTTACTAATAAAAAATGCCGCTAATACAATAACCATCAGCACCGCGCCCATATTAGGTAGAGAGGTCAGCAAATTCAGAATACCATTAAAAAATTGGGCAACCAGTGTGGTGACAGCCGAACTGACCGTTTGGGTTGTTTTATCAATATTGCTGTTAATCGTATGGTAGTAATCGGGGTTATTCCGGATAAAATGGTTAATTTCATTAATTACATTTTGGATCAGATCGCTCTGAGTCCAGTCGATAAACAGGCTTTTAAAATGTTCAATATGCCCGTCAAAGGTCATGGTGAGCCTGATGACCTCTCGAACCATCCGTGTTATGGCCGCAGAGAGGACAACGGCGATTCCACCCAAATATACAAATAACGAGACCGTGACAGCCATCCAACGTGGCAAGCGGGCCTGGCTGCACAGAAAGTGAACGAGCGGATTCATGGCATAGGACACAAGCCAGGCGAACAGGAAGGGATAGATGAGAGGGAACAGCACGTATATGCCCAGCAACAGAGCTGTAATCACGACTACGACCCACAGAGCGCGAAATATGCGATTCAAGATCAACCGACTCAAGCTCTCACGGCTCCTTTCTTTTACAGTTGTATTCCATGAAATAAGTGCTTTACTATACATATGCGAGAAGAGGGTAAGACAAGACCTATGTAAAAAAGTGCAAACGGAATAATAAATTTTGTAAGGGTCTCGAAAATTTCTTTAATAGAAGCGATAAAACATTTGAATGTGTTGGAATAGCCTTAAATGTTCACATAAACGACAAAATCCAGTATAGTAAAAGAAGGTTTAAATATTGACATATGTCGTTAAAATTACTCAGCTATTTAAAAGGTATATCTTACTTTTGAAAATGTTTACACTGCAAGTCCGTTCACAATGTTTTTACAAAGGAGAGATGTAACGATGACAGCGACTAAAGGTCTGGAAGGGATCGTGGCGACCACTTCCTCCATAAGCTCTATCGTAGATGGCGTTCTCACGTACCGGGGTTATAACATTGATGATTTGGCTGTTAACGCCGCTTTTGAAGAGGTAGCTTATTTGTTGTGGTTCGGAAAATTGCCTGATCAAGCGCAATTGCAGGAGCTTCGCAACCAGTTAAGCGAATACGCTGCTATTCCAGATGAAATTATTACTCAATTAAAGTTGTACCCGAAAGGTTTGAGCACGATGGCTGCCTTGAGGTCAGCCGTATCATCTCTCGCTTTGTATGACCCAGAGGCGGATGATATGTCCAGAGAGTCCAATGTGACCAAAACCATCAAGCTTCAGGCGCAATTGCCCACAATTGTGGCAGCCATAGCACGTATATGTGAGGGTTTGGAGCCAATTGCGCCTAAAAAAGGTGTTTCCATTGCTGAAAACTTTTTGTATCAGCTGACCGGCAAGGACCCGGAAGAGACGGCTATCAAAGCGTTCGATCAGGCTCTTGTGCTGCATGCCGATCATGAATTGAATGCATCGACCTTTGCTGCGCGTGTAACGGTAGCAACACTGTCCGATATTTATTCCGGCATTACGTCGGCAATCGGAGCTTTGAAAGGACCACTGCATGGCGGGGCCAACGAAGCTGTTGCCAAAACTCTGGAGGAAATTGGCGGTTTGGATCAGGTGGATTCGTTTATTCAGGACAAACTGGATAACCGCGAAAAAATTATGGGATTTGGACACCGTGTCTATAAAAACGGTGATCCGCGTGCCAAGCATCTGCACAATATGTCCCGCGAGCTGGGCGAAATGAACGGCGATACCACGCTGTTCGATATTTCGGTTCGAATCGAGGAAATTATGATAGGACAAAAGGGCTTGAAGCCGAATGTTGATTTTTACTCTGCCTCTGTTTATACCCAGTTGGGTATCAAAAGAGACCTGTTCACATCGATCTTTGCCGTGAGCCGTGTATCCGGATGGACTGCGCACATTTTGGAGCAGTACGAAAATAACCGTCTGATCCGTCCGCGTGCTGAATACACAGGTCCGATTGACCAAAAGTATGTGTCTCCGGAATCGCGCTAATCACTTGTTGTAGGAATATTGAGGTTGTGTACCCTGAATTTTAAAAATAGAGTACAATAGAGGGGACGGCGGAAGATGGGCGTTTTTTGTCTGCGATAGAATCGTATCTTTCGCCCTGTACTCATTCATATCTGAGGAGGAAAAGGAACTTATGGCGAAATTTGAAAAGTTTGAGCTCCCAACTGAAGGCGAAAAAATTACGATTGATAACGGTCAACTACAGGTTCCGAATCATCCGGTTATTCCGTTTATCGAAGGCGACGGCACAGGCCGCGACATCTGGAAAGCATCCAAGCGCGTACTGGATGCAGCTGTAGATAAAGCATATAACGGCACCAAAAAGATTGCCTGGTATGAAGTATTCGCTGGTGAGAAAGCTTTCAATACATACGGCGAGTGGTTGCCTAACGATACTTTGGAAGCCATCCGTGAGTATATTGTAGCCATCAAGGGGCCGCTTACGACACCGATTGGTGGCGGTATTCGTTCCTTGAACGTGGCATTGCGTCAAGAGCTGGATCTGTACGTATGTCTGCGTCCTGTTCGCTATTTTAACGGTGTTCCGTCTCCGGTGAAGCGTCCTGAATTGGTAGACATGGTTATTTTCCGAGAGAATACTGAGGATATTTATGCTGGTATCGAGTATGCCGAAGGCTCCGAGGACGTGAAAAAAGTCATTCAGTTCCTCCAGCAAGAGCTGGGTGTGAACAAAATCCGTTTCCCTGAAACGTCAGGTATCGGGATCAAGCCGGTTTCCTCCGAGGGTTCCAAACGTTTGGTGCGTGCAGCCATTCAGTATGCTGTTGATCACGGACGCAAGAGCGTAACGCTCGTACACAAAGGAAACATTATGAAATTTACCGAAGGTGCCTTCAAAAACTGGGGTTATGAAGTGGCTGAGGAAGAATTTGCAGATAAAGTATTCACTTGGGCTCAATATGATGCAATCAAGGAAAAAGACGGTGAAGATGCGGCAAATGCAGCTCAAACAGCAGCTGAAGATGCAGGCAAAATCATCATCAAGGATGCGATCGCTGACATTGCACTTCAACAAGTGCTAACTCGTCCATCCGAATTTGATGTTATTGCTACGTTGAACCTGAACGGGGACTATCTGTCCGATGCGCTGGCTGCTCAAGTCGGTGGAATTGGTATCGCACCGGGTGCGAACATTAACTATGTAACTGGGCATGCTATCTTTGAAGCTACACATGGCACAGCGCCAAAATATGCTGACAAAGACGTCGTGAACCCTGGTTCTGTTATTTTGTCTGGCGTGATGCTGCTTGAGCATTTGGGCTGGCACGAAGCGGCAAACCTGATTTACAAAGGACTGGAAACGTCCATTAATCAGAAAATCGTAACGTATGACTTTGCCCGTCTGATGGAAGGCGCTACACAAGTAAAATGCTCCAAGTTCGCAGATACCATTATTAGTAACCTGTAGAGAGGGGAATGCCACGTGACCATTCAACGTAAAAAAATATCCATTGTTGGCGCCGGTTTTACCGGTGCCACTACGGCATTGCTGCTGGCTCAGAAGGAGCTAGGTGATATCGTTCTGATCGACATTCCGCAACTTGAGAATCCGACCAAAGGCAAGGCGCTTGATATTTTGGAGGCCAATTCGGCACAGGGGTTTGACAGCCAGGTCACAGGCACTTCCAATTATGAGGATATAGCCAACTCAGATATCGTCATTATTACAGCGGGGATTGCACGCAAGCCGGGCATGAGCCGTGACGATTTGGTAAATACGAATGCAGGGATTGTAAAATCCGTATGTGAAAACGTGAAGAAGTACGCGCCGGATTCTATCGTCATTATTCTGAGTAATCCGGTCGATGCCATGACCTATACCGCATACCAAACGCTCGGTTTCCCGAAAAATCGGGTCATCGGCCAATCTGGTGTGCTGGATACAGCGCGATATTGCACCTTTATTGCACAGGAACTGAACGTATCTGTCGAAGACGTGCGTGGCTTCGTATTGGGTGGTCACGGTGATGATATGGTGCCGCTGGTACGCTATTCTAGCGTTGGTGGTATCCCTATCGAAACTCTGATTTCGAAGGAACGTATCGAAGCGATCGTACAGCGGACGCGTGTTGGCGGTGGTGAAATTGTTAACTTGCTGGGCAATGGTAGCGCGTACTATGCCCCGGCAGCCTCGATTACGCAGATGACAGAATCGATTATAAAAGACAAAAAACGTATTATCCCGGTCATTGCCTATCTGGAGGGCGAGTACGGTTATCAGGACTTGTTCCTCGGCGTACCAACACTTCTTGGTGGTAGTGGCATCGAAAAGGTGTTCGAGCTGGAATTGACCGCCGAAGAAAAGGCAGAGCTTGACCTATCCGCCGAATCGGTCCGCAATGTAATTAAAGTAGTCACCTTATAAGCTCGCTTATCTATTAAAACGTATGCATTTGTCAAAAGGGTGTCCCAAAGCCATAGTGTTGGCTGACGGGCATCCCTTTTCCTTTAATGTTGAAAATTTAGGCTTGGGTTCGCGGAGCCTCTCCAGCACCCACTCAAGCTGAAACTTTCCCCGTCGCCCCTTTGCTTTGTCCTACTTCCCCGGTATAATAGATTTCGTATGCATTGATAGTGTACATAGAAAAGCATGTCCCAAAACATTGAAAGAATGACATTCTAATCGTTGGAATATGACCGTTCTATGGAAAATTGAATTTGCAAGTAAACAATGAAGCGGAGGATGTAAACAATGCTTTTTATTCACATGATCGGCTCGCTATCGCTGGGCTTTTATTTATTGCTCCCCTTCGTAGTTGGCAAAATCGACAAGCTGGCTCCCACCGTGCAGGAAGGGACAATATCGGCTGTTCAGCTATTGAACCGTTTAGCTCAATTTGCACTGATCATTGTGCTTGTTAGCGGTATCTATATGATTTTTGCCTGGGGTCCATATTCCGTGGCATGGATCGTCGTCATTTTGCTGCTTTTTCTGGCTATTTCCGGCATCGCAGGTGCTATGGGCAAGCCGTTACGTTTGTCGCTGGAAGCGATTCGTAACCAACAGCCCATTACGCAATACGCTGGGAAAATGCGTATGTTCAGTACACTGCTTGCTGTATTCCTGATCCTCATCACGTTTTTAATGGTATACAGCGATATTATTTAATGGAGCATTGAATCGAAAGATACAAAATGCTGAATGGAAGAAAGACGGTTTGTGCTGAATAAGCACAAGCCGTTTTTTTGTGCGTTCAACGAACTTCATGCTTATTTTTCATTTAACGTACAAGCCCGTGTGGTAAATCAAGAGTAGAGTGGGTGCAAATGTTGCATCCTATAAGTATCTAATCTTGGAAGGAGAATGCACGATGGCCAAAAGCAATCAGATCCAACAAACCTTGCCTCCGCAGCATCAAGAACAGCAACCGGGGATTGAGTCCAAAATGTCGCCTGCACCTCAGTTTGAGAAGTCTACTTATAAGGCGGCTGGCAAGCTAACAGGTAAAGTCGCACTTATTAGCGGTGGCGACAGTGGAATCGGACGTGCTGTAGCCGTTACATACGCCAAGGAAGGTGCTGACGTAGCTATCGTTTATCTGAACGAGCATAAGGATGCAGAAGAAACGAAGCGTCAGGTAGAGCAGGAGGGCCGCAAATGCGTGCTGATCCCCGGCGATATCGGAGATGACCAATTTGCCAAAAAAGCAGTTCAACAGACGGTTAACGAACTGGGCAAGCTGGATATTGTCGTGAACAATGCCGCAGAACAGCATCCGCAGCAAAAGCTGGAGGATATCACGAAAGAGCAACTGGAGCGCACATTCCGCACGAACATTTTCGGTATGTTCTTCCTGACGCAAGCGGCATTGCCGCATTTGAAGAAAGGCAGCGCCATTGTTAATACCACGTCGATTACGGCCTATGCCGGGAACAAAACACTCATTGATTATTCGTCCACCAAAGGGGCGATTACTTCATTCACCCGTTCTCTTTCGCTCAATTTGGTTGATCAAGGCATTCGGGTAAACGCTGTAGCACCAGGTCCGGTCTGGACACCGCTGATCCCTTCAACCTTTGACGCCAAAACCGTCAGCGAATTCGGAGGTGCGCAGCCGATGAAACGTCCCGGTCAGCCGGAGGAGTTGGCGCCAGCCTATGTGTACCTCGCCTCAAATGATTCATCTTATGTAAGCGGACAGGTGATTCATATCAACGGCGGTGAAGTCGTAAACGGATAAGAGAGAGGTTGGGGCAGCGTGTGCCCTGACCTTTTTTCCTTTTTAACAGTGGAACAAAAAGCAGGTGGCCTGTAGAATGGGACTTAACTTACATAGCTGTTATGATCATAAAAATTTCTACTCAACTAAAGGATGGGCATATTGTATGAAGTCGTTTCGTTTCAGGCTTACCTTGATGATGTTGATTTTGATCGGCGTATCTGTCCTTGCTGCCGGAATCACCATGGGACAAATTTTTAAAAACTCGAATATGAAGGTGCTTGAGGAAAATATGGGGCGTGAGATCGACCTGCTTCGTGCTACATTTCCCTTTGTCAGCGCAGACACTCTTTCCAGTACCGATTACGTCTCCTACTATTCGGAAAAGGCAAAGGAAATTGCACGTCTGACCGAATCACGGGTGACCTTCATTCGCAAGGATGGAACGGTAGTTGGTGATTCACTAAGCGATCCGCGCAAGATGGAGAACCATGCATCACGTGAAGAAATCCGGGAAGCCGCGTCAGAAGGAATCGGACAGACGATACGCTACAGTGAAACTTTGCAGCGAAATATGCTATACGTGGCAGAGCCTGTCGTATCCGACAAGGGGTTCGACGGATATATCCGTTTGTCCATGAATCTGAAGGCGGTGGAGGAAGGTGTGCAGCGCGGATGGACGGCGATTGGCATTGGTCTGGTCTTGTTGTTCCTTGCCGCTGGATTGGTCAGTTACCGTATCGCACGTGGCCTAACCTCGCCTATTGAGCATATTACAGGCGTAGCCAATCGTATTTCCGGGCTGGATTATGACGCAAGAGTTGGCATACAGCGCCGGGATGAGGTAGGGCAACTGGGTGAAGCGATTAACCGCATGGCGGACAGCCTGCAGAACCAAATGAAAACGATTCGTGATAATGAGGATCTGCTTCAGAGCGTCATGAGTAATATGACCGGAGGGATTCTTATGATTGATGCCGGAGAGTGCATTGCGCTTGTCAACCGTGAGTCTGAGCGGATGCTCGGTGTCACTAGCAAACGGGTGACGGACAAGCCGTATCATGAGCTGAAAAAGCACTACGAATTGACGAAGCTGATCGAGGGCAGTATACAAAGCCGTGAAAGACTGCACGGTGAGGTCCATTTGTATAATCCCGAGGAACGGCTGATTTTGCTCGATGGTGTGCCGATGTATGAGGATGAAGGCGGATATCGCGGTATGTTGTTCCTTTTGCAGGATATTACAGCTATTCGGAGGCTCGAAAATATGCGGAGCGAATTTGTGGCGAATGTTTCCCATGAGCTAAAAACGCCGATTGCCGCAGTTAAAGGCTTTGCTGAAACGTTGCTCGGCGGCGGGGTTAAGGATGAAGAAACATCCCGTTCCTTTTTGCAAATTATTTATGATGAAAGCGAACGGCTGAATCGGCTGATCGGCGACATTCTGGAGCTGTCCAAAGTTGAATCCAAGCGTTCTCCGCTGGATTGCTCTCCGGTTCAAGTGTCCTCGTTTATAGAATCATTGCTGGAAAAACTGAATAATGTAGCTGCCAAAAAGAGAATTACACTGCACATGGACGTTCCGGATGAACTGTTTATGGAGGCCGATGAAGATAAGCTCCAGCAGATTTTTGTAAACCTTTTGTCTAATGGCATTAACTATACACTCGACGGTGGCAAGGTGAAAATCAAGGTTGTAACGGTGCAGCGGGAGAATGACACGGAGAAGGTCGTATTTACGGTTAGCGATACGGGCATCGGGATTCCGAAGAGGGACCTGCCGCGCATCTTTGAGCGTTTTTACCGGGTGGACAAAGGACGTTCGCGCAACTCGGGTGGAACCGGTCTGGGATTGTCTATCGTCAAGCATTTGGTGGACCTACATCATGGGGTGCTTTCCGTAGAAAGCGAGCTTGGTTTGGGCACGACATTTACGGTTGAGTTGCCGTTGTTGCAACAGGAAGAATGAATTAGATCGGTTTTTACATTCTGTTAACAATGCCGTGATAAAATATACGGGTGTCGCATGAGTATGGAAAAGATTTTGAAATTTTGACCAATGCGCCTTTAAAAGGTAAACAGGAGATGAATTTATTTATGGGACAACGCTTGCTGGTTATTGAGGATGAACCAACGCTTGCCAGATTGCTATCCTACAATTTGATACAAGAGGGGTTTGAAGTAGATACGGAGGATCATGGCAGTGCGGGGTTTGAAAAAGCCTCCAGAGAGTCCTACGATTTGATTCTGCTGGATTTGATGCTGCCTGGTATGAACGGGCTGGATATTCTGAGCAGACTTCGCCATCAGGGCCTGACAACACCAATCATTATTTTAACAGCCAAAAACGGCGAAGCCGAGGTTGTCCAAGGATTGAAATCAGGAGCGGACGATTACATCACGAAGCCTTTCGGTGTTTCCGAGCTGCTGGCCCGCGTAACTGCGGTGCTGCGTCGTACTTCCGGCGGGGATGAAGGCGTGCTATCCGATCAGAAAGACGGCTCCAAAATTCAATTAGGCGAGCTGGAGATTTATCCTGAAAAATATGAAGTGATTCTCGGAGGACAATCCATCAACTTAAGACCGAAGGAATTTGAGGTGCTTCTCTACTTGTCGCGTAAGCCGGGCGTGGTATTGACTCGCGACGATCTGATGAACGCGGTCTGGGGCTTTGACTACATCGGCGGTCAACGGACGGTGGATGTGCATGTTAGCTCATTGCGCAAAAAGCTGGAGCTGGACCCCGATTCGGTTCATATTGATTCGATTCGTGGGGTCGGATACAAGCTGGTTGTTAATAAAAAAAGAAGCGCTTCTCATTTGCTATAAATGAGAAGCGTTTTTCTTTGTGTTTGATTTTTGTATTCGACGATTTTTGTGTACATTTCGCTAACATGAACAGACGTTACAATCAACAAATGACCGATATGCTTTGAAAGAGCTGTTAGCACTTATGAAAACGCAAGAAGATATCCCTTGTGTTATTGTCGTTCATAAAAATGGCCTTCCGTTGGGCATTATGATGAGAGATGCGTATAACCGCCATTTTACGGGCAGGTTTGCTGCGGCTTTGTTTTATGACAAGCCTGCGGCCATATTTGCCGACCCCGATCCATTAATTGTGGATCTGGAAAGCAACGAAATGTCCCGCTCCGCAGAGGAAGCGGCTTTGAATGCAGCCGGGATTGCACAGGAGCTGGAGCTTATGCTGAATTCCTGATCATTTTACATACCGTTAACAAATCCACCACACTGAATTTACACACAGCTTATATAATCTTCATATTGTGCAAATCAGGTGCAATGCTTGAGGACCATAACTGCAACACGAAGGAGATCATAAATCAATGAATGATTCCGTTATTCGGATTGATAAGCTGAACTTGTATTATGAAAATGTTCACGCGCTGAAACATATAAACCTGGATATTCCCGAAAAAACGGTAACAGCCTTCATCGGGCCGTCCGGCTGCGGTAAATCTACCTTACTGCGTACGCTGAATCGGATGAACGATATGATACCGGGAACGCGTATTGAAGGTACGGTGAGTATCGCAGGTAAGGATATATATGGTGATACGATGGAAGTAGAAGCTTTGCGCAAGCAGGTGGGGATGGTTTTTCAACAGCCTAACCCGTTTCCTAAATCTATTTATGATAACGTGGCGTACGGCCCGCGTCTGCATGGAATTCGGCAAAAGGACAAGCTGGACGAACTTGTTGAGCAAAGCTTGCGGCAGGCGGCACTCTGGGAAGAGGTTAAGGACTTTCTCAAGCGTTCAGCCCTGAGCTTGTCCGGTGGACAGCAGCAGCGTCTGTGTATTGCCCGGGCGCTTGCTGTGCAGCCAGATATTTTGCTCATGGATGAGGCGACGTCAGCGCTGGACCCGATCTCCACAATGAAGATTGAAGAACTGATTCAAGAGCTGCGCGACAGGTATACGATTGTCATGGTGACGCATAACATGCATCAGGCGGCTCGTGTATCCGGTCGGACTGCGTTTTTCTTGAACGGTGTCGTGGTAGAGGCGGCGGATACAGAGACGATGTTTTCCACGCCGCAGGATTCCCGTACGGAAGATTATATTTCCGGCCGATTCGGCTAAAGCCAACCAGATTAGTAATGCCAGGAGGGGGGACTTCGAAATGATACGCAGAAAAGGTTTTGATGAAGGATTAGATGAGCTGAGAGCCGTACTGCGCGATATGGGTGCACATGTATCGAAGGCACTCGATCAGGCTATCGAATGTTTGCAGACCAATAATACGGAATTGGCCCAGCAGGTGGTCAAAAATGATGCATCCCTCAATGCGTTGGAAGAGAACATTCTCGATATGGGCTCCAAGCTCATTATTACCCAGCAGCCGGTAGCTAAGGATTTACGCCGGATCATTGTTGCTTTTAAAATTTCCAGTGATCTGGAAAGGATGGGGGATTTGGCACTCGATATTGCCAAGGTCACGCTGCGTCTGGAAGGGCAGCAGGTCATCAAGCCGCTGGTGGATATTCCACAGATGGCTTCGATTGTTAAAGAGATGATTAACGACGCCATTACATCCTATTTGGATGAAAATACAGATTTGGCTTATAAAATGGCCAAAGAGGATGATCGTGTAGATTCCATGTATAGCCATATGATCAGCAATCTGTATGTATTTATGATAGAAAAGCCTGAGGAAGCTCCACAAGGCATGCTGCAACTGCTCGTTGGACGATATATTGAGCGGATTGGTGACCATGCGACGAATATCGGTGAAAGCACCGTATATCTCGTGACAGGGGAGCGGCCGGATTTGAACCAGTAGGGATTTCTAGGTATATAGCGGTTGTTTCTGACCCAGACTTGTCTTTGTGCAAAAGGCGAATCTGGTTAGGAAACAGCCGTTTTTTTCTGAAAAAGGAGCCTTTATGTTAAGATAGGAAAAGGAATGCGTAAAACGAAAGAACCTTTTGAATGCATTGATGAACTTGCGAGGTGCTAAATGGATAAACTCATGCTTATAGATGGCAACAGTATCATTTACCGGGCGTTTTTCGCTATGCCGCCGTTAACGAATTCGAGCGGACAGCAGACGAACGCGGTGTACGGATTTACAACGATGTTGCTGCGGCTTTTGGAGGAGCACAAGCCGACGCATATACTGGTTGCCTTTGATGCCGGAAAAATAACGTTTCGCCATAAAGGATACGAGGATTACAAGGGTGGACGGGAGAAAACGCCGCCGGAGCTGTCCCAACAATTCCCGCTGCTGAAAGAGCTGCTGACCGCCTTTGGCATTGCCCAGTTTGAGCTGGATGGCTATGAGGCGGACGATATCATTGGAACCCTGTCTAAAACCGCCGACGAAGCTGGTTTTAACGTGCTGGTGGTTACGGGAGACAAGGATATGCTTCAGTTGGCTTCAGACAACGTCACTGTAGGCTTGACCCGCAAAGGGGTTACCGAGGTGGAGACGTACAGACCTGAGCAGATTCAGGAGCGATACGGCTTGAAGCCGTTGCAAATTATCGACCTCAAAGGCCTGATGGGCGATACGTCGGACAACATTCCGGGGATTCCGGGTGTGGGGGAAAAGACAGCGCTCAAGCTGCTGCATCAGTATGGATCGGTCGAAGAGGTGCTGGCGCATACGGATGAGCTGAAAGGCAAAATGAAAGAGCGCGTCGAAACGCATGCAGATGATGCGCGGATGAGCAAGGAATTGGCGACCATCTATCGGGATGTAACGCTGGATAAGCAACTGGAGGATGTCGTCTTCGGTGGGCTGCAAGCTGAAACGGCGGGGCCTGCTCTGGCGAAGCTGGAGTTCAAGTCCTTGTTGGAGCGTTTATCCTTTTCGGGAGAGGTTGGCAGTGCAGGCATAGACGTAGAGGAAGCCGCGGCTGACGTGACCGTACTGGACGAGCAGCGGATTGGCGAGCTGGTAAATGTACTGGATACCGTCGATCTGCTACATGTGGAGACCCATGGCGATAATCCGCATCATGCTGAAATTGTGGGGCTGGTCTTCGGCGGAGCGGGGCGACAGTTTTTTATGACCTTGGATGTACTGCAAACTGATGCAGCCAAGCCTGCCCGTGAATGGCTCGCTGATGCTGGGCGCAAAAAACGGGGGCATGATCTGCACCGTACGGATTTAGCCTTGCATTGGCACGGAATCGAATTTGCCGGGGCCGAGTTTGATGTGCAGTTGGCTGGATATTTGCTGGACCCGACGGATGCAAACCAGTCACTGAGTGGATTGGCAGCCAAGTATGGCTTGTCCTCGATTCGTCCAGATGACGAAGTATTCGGCAAAGGCGCTAAATATAAAGTACCTGACGTGGATGTGCTGTCCGATCATGTGGCGCGCAAGGCTGCGGTGATTGAAGCACTGGTGCCTGTACAGCAGGCCGAGCTGGAAAAAACGGAAATGCACAAGCTTTTCCATGAGCTGGAGATGCCGTTGTCCCGGATTTTGGCGGATATGGAGAAGCAGGGCATTTTGGTAAACGTGGAAGAACTACGTGCTTTGGGTAAAGAATTTGAAGCCCAGATTGAAACGCTGGTGCGCGAGATTTACAGCATTGCCGGTGTGGAGTTCAATCTGAACTCGCCCAAGCAGCTAGGTGAAATCTTGTTCGATAAGCTGGGCCTTCCTGTTATCAAAAAGACGAAAACCGGGTACTCCACCGATGCCGAGGTACTGGAAAAGCTCGCCCCCTATCATGATATTGTGCAAAACATTTTGCAGTACCGTACCATTGCGAAACTCCAATCCACGTATGTGGAAGGATTACTTAAGGAAATTTCGGATAAAACGGGTAAGCTGCATACGTATTTCCGGCAGACGGTCGCGGCTACAGGACGCTTGAGCAGCCAGTTTCCCAATTTGCAAAATATTCCGATTCGCCTGGAAGAGGGACGCAAAATCCGTAAGGTATTTGTGCCATCCGAGCCGGGTTGGTCTATTCTGGCGGCGGACTATTCGCAGATTGAGCTAAGGGTGCTGGCTGACATTTCGGATGATGAGCGATTGAAAGAAGCCTTTCTCCACGACATGGACATCCATACCAAGACCGCGTCCGATGTGTTCGGCATTCCTGCGGAAGACGTAGATTCTAACATGCGGCGTTCTGCCAAGGCGGTTAATTTCGGGATTGTCTACGGGATCAGTGATTACGGTTTGTCGCAAAACCTGAATATTACGCGCAAGGAAGCGGCTCGCTTTATTGACCAGTATTTTGACGTGTTCCAGGGCGTTCGCCGTTACATGGATGATATTGTGAAGGATGCGAAGCGGGACGGATACGTAAAAACGCTGCTGGAACGCAGACGTTATTTGCCGGAGATTAATGCTAGTAACTTCAACCTGCGTTCGTTCGCGGAGCGTACCGCAATGAATACCCCGATTCAGGGCACCGCAGCCGATATTATCAAGCTAGCGATGGTACAGATGGACGCGGCGCTTCGCGACCGTAATCTTCGTAGCCGTATGCTGCTTCAAGTACATGATGAGCTTGTTTTCGAGGTTCCGCCGGAGGAAATGGAAACGATGAAAGAGCTTGTCCCGGCTACGATGGAAGCGGCGATGAAGCTGTCTGTACCGCTCAAAGCGGAGGTCAGCTATGGTGGGAATTGGTATGAAGCGAAATGAGTTATTTCAATGAGCAGATAGTCCCCTTTTAACGCTGCTTCCGTTATAATATAGGATGAGGTGAAGACATCATGCCGGAATTACCGGAAGTAGAAACGATTAAACGAACATTAAACGAGCTTATCGTCGATAAACATATAGATCATGTGACCGTGAATCTGCCGCGCATCATTCAGCGGCCTGATGATATACACGCTTTTGCTATGGAACTGGCTGATCATCGGATTACAGGGGTGGAGAGACGCGGGAAGTTTTTGCGGATTCTGCTGGACGGGCTGGTCCTCGTTTCCCATCTCAGAATGGAAGGGCGATATGGCCTGTATTCGCAAAATGATCCTGTGGAAAAGCATACTCACGTTATTTTTCATTTTACGGATGGTACGGAATTACGCTATCAGGATGTTCGCCAATTCGGCACGATGCATTTATTCACGGAAGGACAGGATTTGCTGGAAAAGCCGCTGAACAAGCTCGGTTTGGAGCCGATGGACGAGTCCTTTACACCGGAGGCGCTTCGCGTCGCTGTGGGGACCCGTTCGACTTCAATCAAGGCTGCGCTGTTAAACCAGTCATATGTCGTGGGCATCGGGAATATTTATGTGGATGAGTCGTTGTTTAAGGCGGGTATACATCCGGCACAGCCAGCCAAAAGTCTGGATGAAAACCAGTTTCGTGTGCTGCACGAAGCTATTATTTCCATATTGAGCGCGTCGATTCTGGTCGGAGGCTCGTCCATCAAATCATTCGTCAACGGACAAGGCGAAGCGGGCGACTTTCAGCATCAATTGCAAATCTACGGACGCAGTGTTAAGCCTTGTGTTCACTGTGGTACATTGATCGAAAAATCCGTCGTAGCCGGACGTGGTACACATCATTGCCCGGTCTGCCAGCCTCTGCGTTAAACAGGTACAGTCACCCAAAACCCATACCTTTCATATATTGATTCCAGGTACCAATACTGCGAAGGGTTCCGGCTGCTTTAATGCCCTTCCTTCGCAATGGGAGGGAATTGGAGTGGCTAATCATTGGGGAGCCCTGCTGCTGCTGGCATTTGCACTAAGTCTGGACGGTTTTGGAGTCGGTGTTACATATGGGCTGCGTAAAATGAAAATTCCGCTGCTGTCCATTGTCATCATTTCAGTATGTTCAGGTTTGGTCATCGGCATATCCATGCAGCTAGGCGCGTTGTTGTCCCAGGTTCTGTCTCCTGTATATACGACCGTTTTTGGCTCTGTCATCCTGATTGGAATTGGCTGCTACTCTTTGTATCAATCCTTGCATCGCAAGGAGGATCTGATTGATGAACCTGATCCTGAGAACAGTAATGTTCCGGCGGGGGAGAAATCTTTAGAACTACAAGAGGAACGGACCGTATTTTCTTTGGAATTCCGCAAATGGGGCCTCGTTATTCGAATTCTCCGAAGTCCGTCTGCTGCGGATATGGACCGTTCGGGTAGCATCTCCGCTACGGAGGCGGTTTGGTTAGGTATCGCTTTATCGGTTGATGCGTTCGGTGCAGGATTGGGAGCAGCTATGTTGGGCTTCCAGCCACTCGCTACCGCGCTGGCTATTGCGTTATTCAGCGGGACATTTTTGATTGCGGGTATGAAAGCAGGTTTCTGTCTGTCGGCATTCAGATTTATGAAGGCGCTGGGTGTGTTACCGGCATTATTATTGATTATGATGGGCATATTGAAGCTGTTATGAGGTGAAAGAGCATGAATATCGGATTAACCGGAGGTATTGCTACCGGTAAAAGCACCGTGTCGGCTCTACTGGTCGCCAAGGGTGCGCTGCTGATCGACGCAGATGCCATTGCCCGGGAAGTGATGCTTCCGGGGCATCCGGTGCTGGCGGCGGTCATACAGCATTTTGGACAAGCTGTGATGAACAGTGACGGAACCCTGCACCGCAAAAAACTGGGCGAGATTGTATTCGGAGATCCTGCCCAGCGGCAGGTGCTTAACGATATTACACATCCTGCAATTCGTGAGGAAATGCGTACGCGTATGGAATCTTTCGAGCGGGAACATTCGGACAAGCTTGTTTTGGCGGATATCCCGTTACTGTTCGAGTCCGGGCTGGAGAGTTTGTACGATGAAATTATGGTGGTATACGTACCACGCGATGTGCAGCTCCAACGTCTGATGCTCAGAGATGGATTGACCGAGGAACAAGCCGGACTTCGGTTGTCCGCGCAAATGGATATTGAACACAAAAGAAGTCTGGCCGATATCGTCATCGACAATAGCGGAACACAGGCTGAAACCAAACAGCAAATTGATCAATTCTGGCAGCGAAAGGGACTTGCATGAATATTTTGCGCAAAAAAAGAGTCCTGCTGACTTTGTTTGTCGGATTTGTCTTGATTCTGTTTTTTAATTCAAACTGGATGTCGTGGTTCTATCCGATTCATTATAAGGATGAGATCCGGCAATATTCGCAGACATATGAAGTGGACCCGTTTTTAGTAGCGTCCATTATCCGTGTTGAGACGAACTTTAAGACCAGCAAACAGTCGCACAAGGGTGCACTGGGACTCATGCAGATCATGCCCGATACTGCGAATTGGATTATGGACAGCGCCCAAATCCAAAAGGTTCCGCTGGATAGCGTCAAGCACGAGCCGGGCACCAACATTGAACTGGGAACCTGGTATGTGCATAATCTGTCGGTGAAATTTAAGGACAATCCGGTAGCTATCGTTGCGGCTTACAACGCAGGCCCCGGTAAAGTACAGGAGTGGCTGGACAAGGGTGTATGGGATGGGAAAGAAGAATCCATCAAGCAAATCCCTTTTGGCGAAACACGACATTATGTACAGCGGGTTATTTACTACTACAGGCAATACACGAAAATTTATAATCAGTTTTAATGGATGACGAGGCTGCGTGTAAATATGTCATGACACATCAGCCTGATGGCATTAAAATGAAAAAAGCGCAGGACAGGCTGTTTTTAGCAGCCCATCCGTACACTTTTTCTTGTTACTTCTGCGTTACCGCGATTATTGGTATTGACCTGCCAATTGTTGTTCGGCGATCGTTACGAGGCGTTTTGTGATGTAGCCCCCGATCGAACCGTTCTCATAGGAAGTCATGTTACCTTGGTATCCATCTTGAGGAATGCTGATACCCAGCTCTTGAGCGATTTCATATTTCATTTGCTCCAGAGCGCCGGAGGATCTGTTAACTACCAGGTTGTTGGAGTTGCCATTGTTTCCTTGTGCCATTGTTGTTCACCTCCTCGCGACATGGTAAACATATTATGAACCGTTTCGACAAAATTATTACGAAAAAGTATAGGGAATTTATTGGGAAAAGGAAGTGATGAATTTATGAAATGTCCGTATTGTGCCTACAATGGAACAAAAGTGCTGGACTCGCGGCCTGCGAATGACAACAAGTCCATCCGCCGCCGCCGCGAATGCGAGCAATGTGCCAGGCGTTTTACCACCTTTGAAATGGTGGAGGAGACTCCCCTGATGGTCATTAAAAAGGATGGCAGCCGTGAAGAGTTCAGCCGTGATAAAATGCTGCGCGGTCTCATTCGGGCCTGCGAGAAGCGTCCCGTATCCGTCGAGCAACTGGATATGATCGTATCTCAGGTGGAAAACGCCATCCGCAACACAGCCGCTACAGAGGTGGATAGCCAGCAGATCGGCGAGCTGGTCATGGAACAGCTCTATCCTGTTGATGAAGTTGCCTATGTTCGCTTTGCATCCGTATATCGGCAGTTCAAAGACATCAACATGTTTATGAAAGAACTGAAAACACTGTTATCCAAAGATACAGCCAGCGACTGATCGCTGACTGTATCTTGGTTTATGGTGGGAAGGTGATTATATTTTTTTATAAAAGTATTGACACAGGGGTAAAAATTTTATATGATATAGGAGTCGATTCAAACAGATGATTGAAATTATATAAAACGGGGCCTTAGCTCAGCTGGGAGAGCGCATCGCTGGCAGCGATGAGGTCAGGGGTTCGATCCCCCTAGGCTCCACCATAATAATATGGACTCTTAGCTCAGTTGGTAGAGCAGTTGACTCTTAATCAATTGGTCCAGGGTTCGAGTCCCTGAGAGTCCATCCTTTAAAAAAACGGCAGAAATGTCGTTTTTTTTGTTTTGAATTTAACTTCGTTTTCCTTCGTGGTCACACGTTTGGTCAAAGAAGGCCCTAATTTTCCATAGCCCATTCAAGAGCCGAAGCCTCGTCATGCAGAAATTTTTGTCGTTCCTCGTACAAGCGCCGCGCTTCCCGATCTTGGCTTGGAAACTCCAGTGTATCCAGCGTAGGAAGTCATGCATTTTTCAATCTGACCCACAGAGACATTTAATTTACGCAGCAATAAAATATGGGAAAGCTGATAAATTTCATGAAGTCCGTACATTCGATATTGATTTTTTTCTGTGTATGACGGATACAGGATCCCCTTTTCTTCAAAATATCGCAGTTGATGTACAGATACATTCATAAGCTGTGAAAGCTGGCTGATCGTAATGTGTTCTTTCAATGACAAGACTCCTTATGGTGTAGTTGAATAACTTCACTATAAACCTTGGGCCAGACCTAAGGTCAATAGCAAATTGACGACAGCAAAGGATGAGCAAATGAACGAACATAAATGATTTACCTGTCAGTGATAACCCGTTATAATCATAAGATTAGTGAGCATAAGCAGATGTTCAGGATAGTAGCTGGAATGGGGAAATCATGTTGAAGACTTTCAAAAAGGTATATATTGAAATTACAAGTATCTGTAATCTCGCTTGCAGCTTTTGCCCTCAAACACAGCGTGTCAAAAAATTTATTGATCCGGAAGTCTTTCGGAATGTGCTTGATCAGGTCAAGCCGCATACAGACTACATTTATCTGCATGTAAAAGGAGAGCCGCTGCTCCATCCGAAAATTGATCTTTTGCTGGAGAGCGCTCATGAAAAAGGATTGAAAGTGAATATTACCACCAACGGCACTTTGCTGCCCAAAACCGGACATAAGCTGTTGGGCCAACCCGCGCTACGGCAGATGAATTTTTCGCTTCACAGCTTTGACGGGCATGAAGGTTCGGTAGATCGGGAAGGGTATTTGGGCAATATTTTTACGTTTGTAAGGGAAGCTGTGAAGCATAACGTCATTATTTCGTTCCGTCTCTGGAACCTGACTCAAGATAATTTGACTAATGTGCAGCGTCAGCGCAACCGGGAGACACTTGAGCGACTGGAGCAAGAGTTTGGGTTAGACTACCGGATTGAGGAAAAAGTTATACCGGGCAGTGGGGTCAAAATCGCACCAAACGTTTATTTGAATCAGGATCACGAATTTGAATGGCCGAGTCTCAGTGCCCCGGAGGATGATGGCAAAGGCTTTTGCCATGCGCTTCGCAGCCAGGCGGCGGTATTGGTGGATGGAACGGTTGTCCCTTGCTGTTTGGATGGGGAAGGCGTAATTAACTTAGGTAACGTGCATGAGCAATCTTTTTCTGACATTGTTGAAGGGGAGCGCGCAAACCGCTTGTACTTCGGGTTCTCCAAGAGAGAAGCGGTGGAAGAGCTGTGCCGCAAATGCGGGTACCGTAAACGATTTGGAACATAATAGACATTTGGCGAGTGCAGATTTCGAATCTCTGACAAATCGCTACCCCCGTTTTGAGTTTAAACCCATAGGAAAAGGCCGCTAGACATTAAGGATTTCTTGGTGTTTAGCGGCTTTTTTTGCGTACATATAACCTATTCACATTCAACTTTTAGCCAGTGCTTTGGCGTGTTGTTTGCCTGCCGAGAGAAGGTTGTCGCTCAGTTCAGGATCATTAACTGAACGTGCAAGCACAAGAGAACCGACCATGCTGCTGAACAATGCCCTAGCTTTGGACAGATCTATTCCCGCCAAATTGGAGATAAACGTAATCATTCGTACCAGCTCCTGCGTGAATATCTGCCGGATTTCTTCGGAAGAACGGGCTATTTCTACAGACAGGGCAGGAATAATACAGCCCATTTCTGTTCGATCACGGTGATGGGTGCTTAAATAGTAGTCTATGACAACATTAATTTTGGGATCTTGCTTTTCTTGGTCAACGGCCTTCTGAAGAAGTGCGAGGGTATCACTAACGGCATAGCGACAGGCTTCGGCGACTAGCTGTTCTTTGTTGTCAAAGTGTGAATAAAACCCGCCGTGAGTTAATCCGGCGCCTTTCATAATAAAAGGCACGCTTACATCGTGGATACCGTTGGCGCGAAAAGCCTGGGCAGCACTTTCAACGATCTTCCACCGCACTTTCATCTTATGGCCTTTTGGATAAGGCATTGTACTCACTCCACGGTTTCATAATGCTAACTTCAAAATATTATAACCATCATAATAAAAAGTGTCAATTTGTCTTCTTGCTACGACAACTTCAGCATGGATGATCACGACTATTGACGTATTTTAAATATGATGACTATAATATATTATGGTCATCATATTTAAATCAGACTATTTTAACAGGGGGTATTTGGTTATGAGCAAGCTTGAATCTATAGATACACTGGTCATTGGATCAGGTCCGGGAGGTTATGTGGCGGCATTGCGTTCTTCTCAGCTTGGAATGAAGACAACGATTGTCGAACGCAGTCAGCTAGGTGGAGTCTGTACGCATGTGGGCTGCATACCATCCAAAGCTTTGATTGCCGAAGCACATCGCTATGAGGTACTCAAGCAGTTAAATCAAACAGATGCAGCAGCGTCATTCATGAATGCTCAAGCTTTCAAACAGGGGATTGTGAATAAGCAGGCAGGCGGAGTCGGCTATTTAATGAAAACAGCAGGTGTGAGTATTCTGGAAGGGGAGGCAAGCTTGGTTGACGAGCATACAGCCATTATCAAGCAAAATGGAGCGGAACAAACCATTTCCTTTAAGTATGCCATATTGGCAACTGGTTCCCGTCCAATCGAGCTGAGAGCCTTTCCGTTCGGCGGACGTATTTTATCCTCTACAGAGGCGCTTTCGCTCCCAGAGGCTCCGACCAGTCTAGTCGTGATAGGCGGTGGATATATCGGCGTCGAGCTTGGACAGATGTATGCCAAATTTGGAACAAAGGTAACGATTCTGGAGGGAGGGGGGCGGATACTACCGGGGTTTGAAGCGGATCTTGTGGCGCCTGTTGTCAAGCAGTTGAAAACAGATGGTGTAAACATCGTAACTGGGGCGACAGCCGAAAACGTCGTGCAGAATGCGGATACCATTACGCTGCATTATTCAAAAGATCAGGAACAGCATCATGTTACCGCAGAATTTGTATTAGTTACTGTAGGCAGAAAACCCAATACAGATGGCAGGTTAGGACTGGAGCACATTGGCTTGCCAGTGACGAGCAGGGGGCTGATCGAGACGGACGAACAGTGTAGAACAGCTATTCCGCATATTTTTGCCATTGGAGATATTACGGCAGGTCCAGCGCTTGCCCATAAGGCTTCCTATGAAGCGAAGATTGCGGCAGAGGCGATTGCAGGTCAAGCTGCTAAAGTGGACTATAAAGCTATGCCGCTGGTTGTCTTTTCTGAACCGGAGCTGGCCAGCGTTGGCCTAAGTGAAACCGAAGCAAAGGAAAAATCCTTACCCATTGTCATTGGCAGAGCTTCTTTTACGATTAATGGCAGGGCATTGGCATTGAGAGCAGCAGAGGGGTATATCAAAATCGTAGCAAAACAGGACTCGGGAGTCGTGCTGGGTGCACAAATCGTGGGTGTCGAAGCATCAACGCTCATTTCGGAGCTTGCTCTGGCTATCGAGATGGGAGCAACCGTAGAAGACTTGGCTCTAACTATTCATCCCCATCCTACACTGGGAGAAGTAATCATGGAGGCTGCGGAGAACGCGGTTAGAAAAATGGACAGTACAAAGTAGAGGCTCCGTACAAAATCACTTCATTGCCTGTGAGAATAATTATCAACTATAATGAGTTATAGTTTGATATGTAAATGCGATCAGGTACGTGGATAGTTTGGATCGGAGGCTGGACAAAAGCAATGCAATTAAATGATCACATCTTGCTCTGGAATCATGTTTTTATACAAGTAATGGATGTTCGTCATAAGAAAATGGGTGAAGGGGAGGAACTGCGGAGAGTGTGAGGTATCCGGATGCTCATTCATTAAGCCGCAGCTTCAAGAAATACAAGGGATTATCTCCCGTACGATTCAAAAAAGAGTGGCAGCATCATGTCAGGGTGCAAGATCAGGATATACCCCAAACGATGCTAAAATATGCCCTTCAGCAGACGCCCTCCACACGTTATATTGATACCGAATTATCAATATTGGTATAACGCGGAAGGAGATTTATTTATGCACGGAAGAGTCAAAATAACGGCCATGATGATTATGCTGTGTTTGGCGGCTTTTATCATATCTACATTAGAATTCGTTGGGAATGTAGTTGCAGCATCTTTGAAGGTGAAGCTATGATTCAATGCTTTTAGGTTTGTTGTGTAGATTGAGTGATAAAAACAATGACCTTTCTCACATAAACGACATATTCCGACACGAAAACGACATATTCCGACACCGTAATGCCATATTTCAACAAGTGTTGATAGGCTATAATAAATTTCAGTGACAACTGGTTGTCACTGAAATTTATTAGAGTCAGGATTGGTGGTTCAAATAATGAAGCTGGCAACAAAATTAACTTGGATGATGCTCGTCATATTGTTTCTCGTAGGATCCTCCATTGGATACTTCGGGTATCATACCGCTTACCATCAAGTGGATGAAGCCGCAGGGATTGAGCTGGTGGGCTGCGCCAATATTACGACCGGGCTTATAGATCCTAAGGATATATCAGCTCTAGTCAGTGGAGATAAGAGCAAACTTGCAGCCGTTGAAGACCGGATCGGCTGGATCGTGGCACATAAACCTATTTTTAAAGAGGCCTTCATTCTCTCTCTGGATGGAAAAATTCTCGCCGCCGACTCCAACTTCAAGCAAAGAGGCTATCAAGCTGGCGATTCCTTCTACTTCGCGGACGAAGACAAGGAAATGATAACTTCTATGAAGCATTCTGCATACTCCAAGGTTTATACATATGAAGGAACCTCGCTCAAAACCGGATATGGCCCCATTTATCAGGACCATGATCCCAGCAAACCTATTATTGCACTGATGGCCATCAATTTTGACGGCTCTTTAATTCAGGAACGGACGATGGATATTATTGTTCAGCCCTTCATTATTGCGGGCTCCATCTTCATCGTGGCTATGCTTGTCGCTTACCTATTGATTCGCCGTATGGTAAGTCCACTTACCAAGCTGTCAACCTCTGTGAACACCATTACCAAGGGCGACCTTACCCAAGAACCGCTACTCTTCAAAAGTAAGGATGAAATCGGGAATCTGGCCCGCGACTTCAACGATATGACAATGAACCTGCGCAAGTTGATTACTCAGGTCAATGACACCTCCACGCTGGTCGCTTCTTCCTCCCAGGAGCTTTCTGCCAGCGCTCAGGCAACAAACCGTGCCGGAGAGCACAGCGTAAATGTTACGATTGAGCTGGCTGATGGGGCGCATACCCAACTGGAGAACCTGGAAGAAAGCTATAAAGCCGTTCAGGATATATCACGATTCATTAGCGATATTGCTGGCAATGCGGACATCGCGATGAACAAAGCCGCGGATAATGTCCAAAAAGCGCGTCTTGGCCGGGAATCAATGGATTCCACCACCTCCCAAATGGGAATTGTGAGCGAAAGCATCGGCGATCTCTCAAGCATTATTGATACGCTTGGCAGCCATTCCAAAGAGATTGAAAACATCGTCGGCACCATCACCAGCATCGCCGAGGAGACCAACTTGCTGTCACTGAATGCGGCGATAGAAGCTGCACGCGCCGGAGAAGAAGGCCGAGGCTTTGCCGTTGTTGCCGACTCTGTCCGCAAGCTGGCCGAACGATCTTCCATATCCGCTAGACAAATCAGCGAGCTGGTCATTCTAATTATCTCCCAGATGGACAAGGCGGGAGAAACTATGAAACGTTCCACGGACGAAATGCTGCAGGGCAAGGAACTGATCATATCGGCCGGACGCTCCTTCTACGAGATCGAAGTCTCCGTCTCCGATATGTCTTCCCAAAGCGAGCAAATATCAGCTACAGTCCGGGAGTTGGCGCTGATCTCCGAAGGGCTCGTTGAAGCCATTCAGAATATCGTAACGGTCTCCAATCATACGGCTGAAGGGGCGGAGTCCTTGTCCGCCGCTTCGGAGCAACAGCTTGCTGCCATGCAAGAAGTGGAATCCTCCGCAGCGCTTCTCTCCTCACTGGCCGAGAAGCTGCAGATTTTGGTGGAGAACTTCAAGATTTAGAAATTTATTCTAGTTATGTGACTGAAAGAACAGTCTGTATCCATCGAGGATAAGCTTCGTGAAACCGGGTCATTTGAGCAATTCGTAGATCGTAGAGCTATTCAAACAGGAAGACAAGGCTTCATCGCTGTATTACATGAGTGAATGTCTAACAGATAGAGAAAACGTCCAGACTGTGTTCTATATGTATGGTTCAGAACTCTTATTCGCTGGAGCTTCAGCTCGACACTATGGTCAATCTCTTATTGGCCCACAAAAAATAAAGCTGAATACAACTTTAAAAAATAGGCCTATATCCTGATTCGTGCAGAACGTGTATACATTTCCGATAAAGAAAAATAAACCGCTAAATACGAGGGGAAACCCTGTGTTTGGCGGTTTTTTTATGGTTATTTTATGATGAGTCAGCTCAGTCCCTTATGGTAGTTGTCACTGCAACGTCCCACTTACAAATACATTATAGTATCCGCTACTGGTGGGAACGGCAAGCCCTTTTCCCGCGACTGAAATACCACTATTATTCGTAAAACTTTGTACCGGGATGATGATCGCTCCCCCTAAAATGTCTCCCAGCACCACAGTAGCTGTGTAACGATTGACGATTGGAGCGACATTAATATTCGTTGTGACAAATGTTTCCATAAACGATGCTGCCTGCTTTCAGATAGTTTCGAATAATAGACATAGGAATTCCTCCATTCCTAATATTCCAGATGTATCTCATAGTTTATGTCTATCATCTGGATATGAATTGGATGGGGAAAGTCTCTAATTACTGCTTTTGTATCAAGCTTCTTGTGGCTCTTGTGACAATTCGTTTCGTTTCTTTTGTATCCGAAGCCTTCAGCCACGCATCACAAACTTGAAGCACCCATTTCGGCTTGGTTTTACTGGCATCATTCAGCCAATTGCTTACGGAGTCCTGGACATATTTGACCGGGTCGGATTGAACAGCTTCCAAAAGTGGAAGTGCCAGCTCTGGGTGTTCTTTCAGTTCAGGAATGTGCTTGGCCCAGACACCTTGTGGCCGGGTCAATTCGATGGCAAAACGACGTATATTAGCATCTTGATCCCGCACCCAATCGTTTAAAAGCATGAGCGATTCCGGCAGTTGCATGGCTACGGGCCCTCTTACAGCCATCCAGGCAATTTCACGCACTCCGAAATGGGGGTCCGCTGCAAAGGGGTGAATGCCTGTTAATTTTTGCTCAACACTTAAACGGGGGTCAATTCCGACGATATAGGCAGCCCAGCAGCGAATGCTGTCTGAAGGATGGGAGGCCATGACTTTAAAGATTCGAGTATGTTCTTGATGTGTTTGTTGCTTGAACAAGTTCAGCCATGCTTGCGCAATCGCAGGGATTATTTTCATGATCTTCTTTTCCTTATAATGATCCAATTCGGACAGGAAGATATCGGATGATCGCTGCAATCCAAACTCATCAAGTGCATTTTGTAGCAGTAAAGCATGGTCGACAGCTAGCCATTCGGTGAGATTCACCGTCTGAAGCTGTCCTTGCTGTAGTAGATGAAGCACATCATCAGGAATGTCTGTTCCCTTGCGAGCCCCTTTTCGTTGTAATATCGAATCTGGAATTAGGAATTGTTTTTTAGGAATCATATATTGCCCCCATCAGTGCAGATAGATAAGAATTATTTTTTAATGGTAATTCTAGAGAGAGCGTAGAATTTGTAATACATCTGCAGGCTCCATTCGTTTTTTATAGTCAGCCTCAGCAAATCCAGCACGAATAATACCTTCTGAATCAATTACATATGTAGCGGGTACAGGCAGCTCCCAGGCACTGTCGCCATTAAATGTATCCAGTGAAATGTCTAATGATCTGTAAATTTCATGTGCATATTCAGGGAGTTTAAATTTAAGATTGTATTTTTCTGCTGTTTGATTATGCAGGTCACTTAAAACATGAAAGCTCAATTCGTTCTTCTGTTGCATGCTCATTGAATGTTCAGGAGTTTGCGGACTCACGGCAATCAGTTGAGCATGGAGTGACGTCATCTCATTCATGTACCGTTGGTAGGCTTGGAGCTCCAGATTGCAGAACGGACACCAATGTCCTCTGTAAAAGATAAGAACAACAGGTCCCTTTGTCGTTTCTTCAGATAGTGTTATAACTCGGCCTGTATAGTCGGGTAAGCTAAAATCAGGCGCTTTGGTCCCGAGGCTGAGTCCATTCGCGGTATTCGAATCACCAATTTTCTGGATCGTTTTCTCAAATACATCCACCATCTTTTGTGGGAGCATTTTTTCCATATGGGCTTTGGCTGCATTCAGTTCCCTTTGCAAATTTTGATTGGCCATTTTATTCACTCCATATCGTATATTTTCTAGTAGGTATACGATACTTCTTTTCTCTGGACTATAGATGTAATGTAGCTTACAACTCCAGCAGCTTTTCGCGATGGATATAAATCGTCTTAAAGCCGGTCTTAATGACCTTTTCTTTTACAAGCTCCTGTAAAGTAGCAGTTACAGCTTCTCGGGTTGCTCCGACTAAATGAGCGATTTCTTGATGGGATAGAGGAAAATTGATTTTATAATACTCATCTTGACTTTGGAGAGCGAACTGATCGGACAGCTTTATAAGAACATACAAAATTTTATCCTGTAAATTCCCCAAAGCCAGATGTTGGGCCAAACGGCTCATGCCCGAGATTCGATCGCTTAACACTTTAATCAAGTTCATCATGAATCGCGGATGTTGCAATAAAAAATGTTCGAATCGGTTTTTATCCATCAAACAGATATCGCATTCTTCTATGGTTTCTATATACATATCCCGTGTTCCTAATGAGATGATGTCCATGTCACCAAATACATTTCCTTCGCTGAGGATATCCAAAGTAAATTGCTTCCCGTCAGCATTCAGCTTGTACAGACGCACCTTTCCCTTTTTCACAAAATAAAGTCCCTCGGAAAAGGAATCCGGGGTTTGAATAAATGTATTTTTCGGTATGGTCGTAATGGAGGTCATTTGATCCATTTCAATTAAATCTTCTAATGAGAGACTATGAAGCAAATTAAATTGGGACAGGTATTGAATGCTATTCATATGTTCTCCTTTTCGTTGCTTAGGGTATACAGAATCATAATATAATTATAGCTTTTCTAAAGCATTTTGGCCTCTATTACTCACTTGTTTGCATTAGAGTGAATAATGAATTTTGGGGAATCAGGTGGATTTATGTAAAGGAGAGGTTGGTATAAAATAGATATACATGAATAGTAGATACATAAAGAGTGAGGGAATAACGATGATCAAATTAATAGATATAGGTAATTTCGAGGTTCTTCCTGAGATAGCGATGCATATCGTTCAAGGCAATATATCCGCGTTACGCCAAGCGCTGACGGAAGGATGGGGTATAGAACAAGAGATCCTACTCAGCAAATATACGATGTTAAGTCCACTGGATATAAAGCAACATGGTGGAGCAACGCTGCGCAACGCGGTTAGCAAGCATGACTTAAAAACGGTAGCTTTCCTTTTTGGGCATGGTGTAGATATTAATTTCAATAACCCTAATACGGTATATCCTTATAAAGCCACGCCTTTAACAGTGGCAGCACGCAACAATAATTTTGCGATGGTGAAGTATCTGGTAGAACAGGCGTATACGATTGCCATATCTAATAAAAACGCGGAGATGGCAGATTATTTAATGTCCGTGGAGTCTCCAGCATTTCAGAACCTGGAAAATAAACGACATGCTTTAAAAAGCTACAAGCTTCCGAAGAAGCTGATAGCCTTTCTGACGGGGGACCAGCTTCGTGTAGATCTGCCTGAAAATGATTTTGATATTCAATTTGTGAGTTTTTCTCATTCATAGATACTGTTGAGATGAAGCTGGGACGGCAAAAGCTGTTGCGTCTGTCTCTAAAAGTAGACAATTACTCGGATATCGTGTTGGTGTGGAATCCAAAGCAGAAGTGTTTGGGTTATTATGACGAGGAGCATCAGGAATTGTTGCGAGTAAGCTGAATAAGGTTCAGGGCAGCGGCAGATAGAGGTTTATTTTTGCGGGTACAATAGTACTGATTGAATCGTCGGAACGTTTTTGAACGTTTACTTCTAAATTCCTATGATAAGAAGAATGAATTTACATAAAAATGGATGACCCTTACTTACAATGTAAACGCAACCATTATGATTGGGGCAGGAATTCACCATTTTGTAAAAAAAAGAAGTTGAGATGAAGTTTTTTGAATTTTTTTGAATAAAAATGATTGTTTTTTACGAGCTTTGTGGTACGATATGAACAGTTGGGGGAATGAAGATGCTGACGGAAGAAAGATACAAGTTAATAATACAGCGCTTACAAGAACGTGGTGTTGTAAAATTGCAGGAATTAGCTGATCTGTTGGGGGCTTCTGAGTCAACGATTCGGCGTGATTTGATAGATCTTGAAGGCCGTCAGTTGCTAAAGCGGATTCATGGCGGGGCAACTTTGCTGAATCAGAAAAGTCAGGAACCTGGCATGGAAGAAAAAGCATTCAAAAACGTTCAACAAAAAAATGTAGTCGCCCGTATAGCCGCCAAAGAAATTTTGGATGGCGAATGTATTTATCTGGATGCGGGAACAACAACGATGGCGATGATTCCTTACATTGAAGCTAAAGACGTGACGGTCGTGACAAATGGCCTATCCCACGTAGAAGCACTGGTAAGCAAGCGAATCAGAAGCTACCTACTGGGAGGGATGATGAAAATTCATACCAAAGCCGTAATCGGGAGTATTGCCCTACAGAATTTGGACAATTTCCGATTCGACAAGTGCTTTCTGGGAACGAACGGGGTAGATGTGGCAATGGGGTATACGACTCCTGATCCCGAAGAGGCGCTGATCAAACGGCGCGCCCATCAGCTGTCCGGCAAAACTTATGTGTTGGCCGATTCCAGCAAAATTGGTGAAGTTACCTTCGCCAAACTGTTCGAACTAAAGGAAGCTATTCTTATTAGCGAATCGGTACCTGAACGCTCACGCTTATCCATTGCTCAGAAAACTAAAATAATCGAGGGATAACAATGATATATACAGTAACGCTGAACCCTTCTATTGATTACATCGTGGAAGTTGACGATTTGAAGCTTGGGGATTTGAACCGGATGAAACGAGATTTGAAATTGCCGGGTGGCAAGGGGATTAATGTATCCCGGATACTGTACCAATTGGGAGCAGACAGCACGGCGATTGGCTTTCTCGGTGGATTCACAGGCAGGTTTATCAACGATACATTGCGGGAAGAATCCATTCAAACTGATTTTGTAATCATCGAAGATGACACCCGGATCAATATTAAGCTCAAGCATGGTTATGAGACGGAAATTAACGGTTTGGGACCTGCGATTTGTGAGCATGAAGCAGATGCGCTGGTGCAGAAGCTGTCAGGTCTCCAGAAAAATGACATTGTCGTCTTGTCGGGAAGTATCCCGCCGTCACTTGGAGGAGACTTCTATGATCGGCTGATTAGCGTATGCCAGAAGACTGGGGCTGAATTCGTCATCGACACTACAGGTGAAGCGCTGATGAAGGCACTGGTTCATAAGCCGCTGCTCGTCAAGCCGAATCACCATGAGCTGGCCGAGTTATTTGGTGTAACCATTAATTCAAAGGAGGAGATCGTCACTTACGGCCGTAAGCTGCTGGAAGCAGGTGCAAAGAATGTACTGATTTCCATGGCAGGAGAAGGAGCTTTGTTGATTACGGCAGACGAAGTGTATCACGCAAATGTACCGGCAGGAACGGTTAAAAATTCTGTAGGCGCAGGTGATTCAATGATTGCTGGATTCGTGGGTACGCTGGCTCTTCTTGGCGATCCGATCGAAGCATTCCGTGCAGGAGTGGCATCTGGAAGCGCAACCGCGTTCTCCGATGATCTGGCTACTAGAGAGAAAATTGAACAATTACGGCCGCAAGTTGCGATTTCAAAATGGTAGTCCCTGCTACATCATGAGCTTATTATGCGTGTGTCCACACGCTGGCAGAACTTAGGAGAGTGTGAAAAATGAGAATAACAGACCTGATGATTAAAGAAACGATGATTATGGATTTACAGGCTACGACAAAAGACGGGGCGATTGAGGAACTCATTGCCAGTCTCGAAGCAAGTGGTCGCATTAATGACCGCGCATTGTTCAAAGAGATGATTTACAAACGCGAAGCAGAATCCAGCACAGGAATTGGTGGCGGCATTGCAATGCCGCATGCCAAGACCAAAGCTGTGAATGAAGCGACCGTGGTTTTCGCCAAAAGCAGTAAAGGCGTAGAATTTGAATCGCTGGATGGCGAGCCTGCGAACGTGTTTTTCATGATTGCAGCTCCAGAGGGGGCAGCGAATACACATCTTCGTACACTGGCAGCTCTTTCCCGACTGCTAATTGATACCGATTTCATCGACAAGCTGATGAAGACGCAAACACCGAACGAAGTATCGGAGCTGTTTGATGCCAAGCAAGAGGAAGAGGAAGCAGCTAAAAAAGCAAAAGAGGCTGCCAAAGCACAGCAAACGCCGCACGTTATCGTTGGTAATCCGAATTCTGACGAGTTCGTGGTTGCTGTTACCGCCTGCCCTACAGGTATTGCTCACACGTTTATGGCTGAAGACGCTCTCATTAAGAAAGCGAAAGAGATGGGCGTGAATATAAGGGTAGAAACGAATGGCTCGGAAGGTGCGCAAAACGTACTGACAGCGGATGAAATTCGTCGTGCCAAAGGTGTAATCGTCGCAGCTGACAAAAAGGTTGAAATGGCTAGATTTGACGGTAAGCCTGTATTGCAAAGACCGGTAAGTGACGGTATTCGTAAATCTGAAGAACTGATCCGCAAAGCGCTAAACGGTGATGCTCCAATTTACCGAAGCGAAGGTAAGGGGAACGCGGAGGAGACGAAAGCAGAAAAAACCAGCGTCGGCAGTAAAATTTACAAAGATCTAATGAACGGTATCTCTCATATGTTGCCGTTTGTTGTAGGCGGCGGGATTTTGCTGGCTATCTCCTTCCTGTTCGAACAGGTGGCGGGAGCAGAGAATCCGATCGTCAAGCTGTTACAAACGATTGGTGGCGGAACAGGTGCGTTCCACTTCCTGATTCCGATACTGGCCGGATTTATCGCGATGAGTATTGGGGATCGTCCGGCATTGATGCCGGGTATGGTTGGCGGTCTGATGGCTGTAAACTCTAACGCAGGTTTCCTTGGCGGCCTAGCAGCAGGTTTCATGGCTGGTTATGTAGTTATTTTCCTGCGTAAAGCTCTTAAAGGTCTGCCAAAAGCGCTGGATGGTTTAAAACCAATCTTGTTATACCCGGTATTTGGACTACTAATTACAGGCGCAATTATGTTCTACCTGTTCGATCCGATTTTCGGTGGTATTAATACGTGGCTTGTCAATGTTCTGAATAATTTGGGTACGGGTAATGCAGTGATTCTGGGTCTGATTCTGGGTGGAATGATGTCGATTGACATGGGTGGACCTTTCAACAAAGCAGCTTATGCATTTTCTATCGGTGTCTTTACTTCCAGCGGTAACACAAACGGGGCTATGATGGCTGCTGTTATGGCGGGCGGTATGGTACCTCCGCTGGCGATCGCTTTGGCTTCGACGTTTTTCAAAAATAAATTTACTGAGCAAGAACGCAAGTCTGGTTTGACGAACTATGTACTCGGTTTGTCCTTTATTACGGAAGGAGCAATCCCATTCGCAGCTGCTGATCCCCTGCGCGTCTTAACCTCTTGTATTTTAGGTTCAGCGATTGCTGGTGGTCTGACGCAGTTTTGGAAAATCAATCTTCCAGCTCCACATGGTGGGATTTTTGTAGCGGCCCTTGCCAATCATGCTTTGCTATTCTTACTTGCAGTGGCGATTGGTTCCGTGATTTCCGCACTCATTCTGGGAATGTGGAAAAAACCGCTCGAATCGAAATAACTGGCATCACAAAAATATAGAAATAAGAAGAGGGACACACTCTCTCTGGTTTTCATAATAGTAAAGCCGCTAAACACCAGGTTTCTGAGTGTTTGGCGGCTTTTTCTTTATGCAAAGGTATCTGCTGCGGCCTGAAACGATTCGCGCCTGGTCTGAGCTATCGCCTACAAAGCTCCTTAACCAGTTGCATAAACAGCTTTCGGGCTGAGGACATATATTGCTGATGCTGGTTGTTCTGTAATAGTCCCATAGGAATATTAGGGTCTGTTAGCTGGAGCGGTAAGGTGACTAGGTCATCCGGCAGAGGTAATGACGATAGAACCACTCCAACCGAAGGAATCGTTTTTACAAATGAAGGTATCGACGAGATTTGGCTTACGGTATAAAAAAACGGCATCGACGGAAAGCGGGAAAGCTCTTTTTCCAGCCGGATATGGTACAGGCAGTTCTTCCCTCCAGCGATAAGCGGGTACTCATACAGGTTTTCGAGATGAAGCTCGCTTTTTGCAGCGAAGGGGTGATCACGGGATACAATAAAGGCGATTTGATCGTGATACACAGGTTCAAAGCGCAGGGCAGGAACCGAGTGAGGTTCCCCGCAAATTGCAAAATCAAGCGTGTTGTCCATCAAAGCGTTCGAGAGCGTATCCGTGTTTCCAACTGTAAAATGGCACGTCATATTCGGCTTATGCTCGCGAAACTGAAGCAGAACCGCGGGCAGTACGGAAGCCGCCACTGTTTCGATCACACCGATGTGGAGGGTGCCGATTTCCTCCTTTTTCAGAGACTTGGCCTGATCCAATACATAATTCCAATGCTGAATAAGCCCATTTACCTCTTCTGCATACACTTTGCCTGAGGCCGTTAATTCTGCATCCCAACCTCGTTTAAAAAGCTGAAATCCCAGCTCTTTCTCCAGTCTCTGAACTTGGCTGGTTACTGTAGACTGCGCGTAGTTTAATTTGGCGGCAGCTTTTGAGAAGGTTCCTTCTTCAATAATAGTGCGAAACGTGGTTAGCTCTTTCAGATCCATGAACACTCATCTCCATCGATTAAAATGAATATATTTATGACTATTTTCAATTATATAGATGAAAATAAATAGAGTACAATTAATTTATCCCAACGGACAGGAGAGATAAACATGCCATTTGTACGCGTAGGTTACATGGAGCAGCAATACACAGAGCAAGAACTGCCCTGCATTAGCCACTGTATTTTGAATGCCTTGATTGAGCATTTTCAGGTGCCAGCAAAAGATTATTTTCAGGTTTTTCATGCTCATAAGCAGAGCGAGTTTTATTACAGTCCGGATTATTTACATGTCCCCAGAACGGGCAAGCTGCTCTATATCCAAATTACGCTCGGATCAGGCAGAAGTACGGAACAAAAAAAGAGCTTCTACCAAAGGTTAGCCGAAAACTTATTCACCGAATGCAAGATCAGGCCGGGTAATGTATTTGTAACACTGGTGGAAACGGAATTAGAGGATTGGTCCTTTGGTAACGGACTTGCCCAGATGATTTTGTAGCTGGAAACTGCACATATGCACAACAGGAACGAAGGGAAGTGTTGAATAAATGAAGCATAAATTAATCACGTCGAGCGTTCGGGAAAAGGTTGGTGATTTTGCACCCGCTTTTGTGAGCTATACGGAGGATGTTCTTTTTGGAGATGTATGGAGAAGAGGTGAGCTATCTCTCAGAGAACGGAGTCTCATTACAGTTTCCGCATTGGTAGCGGGTGAGCATGCGAACCAACTTCCCTATCATCTGAATCTGGCCAAGGAGAACGGAGTGACGGAATCAGAACTGGTCGAGGTTATCACACAGCTTGCCTTTTATGTAGGATGGCCCCGAGCAGCCCTAGCTATTCAGATCGCAAAAGACGAATTTTGGAAAGAAAAAGAGAGTTAGGCGTTCGAATTATCCCCGAATTTCATAACCTAAAAGACCGCTAAGCACAAAGACTCCGAAAGTGTTTTTTATTTTCTCTTGGGTGTTTCCATCACATGAATCATGTCGTATCCATGTGTTATATAATAGAGAAAACATAAATCGAGAGGACATCATGCATTGACCTTACAACAATTAAAATATGTAATCGAGGTTGCTAATCGCGGCTCCATGAATGAGGCGGCGAAGCGGTTGTTTATTTCCCAGCCCAGTCTGTCGAACGCGATTCGGGATCTGGAGGAAGAAATTCATATCACGATTTTTGATCGTACCAATAAAGGTATCTCTTTGTCCAATGAAGGCGTGGAATTCCTCGGTTATGCACGTCAGGTCGTCGAACAGGCGGAGCTGCTGGAGAGTCGCTATCTGGATGCCAAGCCTTCACCGCAGCATTTTTCCGTGTCCACGCAGCATTACGCTTTCGCTGTAAATGCATTTGTGAATCTGGTGAATCAATATGGTCAGGATGAGTATGAACTGGCTTTGCGGGAGACAAAAACCCATGAAATCATACAGGATGTCAAAAGCTTGCGCAGCGAAATTGGAATTTTGTATTTGAACGAATTTAACGCCAAGGTGATTAATAAGCTGCTAAAAGATGCGAACCTGCAATTTAACAGCCTGTTTACCGCCAAGCCGCATATTTTTATCAGCACGAATAATCCGTTATCCCGGCAGTCCATTGTGACCATCGACCAGCTTCATCCTTATCCATACCTGTCCTTTGAGCAAGGGGAGTACAATTCCTTTCACTTCTCCGAGGAAATTCTCAGCACGTTGTCACATCCCAAAAGCATTCGTGTCCATGACCGGGCGACCCTTTTCAATCTGCTGATTGGCTTGAACGGGTATACCATTTCTACCGGGGTGATCAGTGCAGATCTGAATGGTAACGAGATTATTTCCGTACCTTTAAAATGTGAGGAGTCTATTAATGTGGGATGGATTTGTCATAAAAATGCTTCGCTCTCCAAGCTGGCTTCCGTCTATGTAGGAGCGCTGCATGAGGCGATAGGCGAATAAAATGTTTGGTATAGCCTTAGGCTATAACTAGCTATAGTTTATTGGAGTTACATTATAACTGAACATGTATGTTATCTTTCTTACAGGAACTTCACTACAGAAGTAAAAAGGAGATAACCCTAATGAGCAGCATCCATGAACATGCATCCCAACGTAAAGTGACCCCTTTCAGACATGATATGGTCGGCAGCTTTCTGCGTCCGCAAGCGATTAAAGACGCTAGAATTCAATTTCAAAACAACGAAACCTCTGCGGACGAACTGAGAAAAATTGAAGATAACGAAATTATCAAGCTGGTAGAAAAGCAGAAATCCGTAGGACTTAAAGCTGTGACGGATGGTGAATTCAGACGCTCCTGGTGGCATCTTGATTTTATGTGGGGTCTGGATGGCGTGGAAAAGGGAGAGCTTTCGAACGGTTACCAATTCCAAGGCGTGGAAACCAGAGCGGAAACCGCACGCTTGTCCGGTAAAATCGGTCACTCCCGTCACCCTTTCATTGAAGACTTCAAATTCTTGAAACAAGTAGCAGGTGAGGATGCCATTGCACGCCAAACCATTCCGGCACCAGCACAGTTCCTGGCCGAGCTGCTCCGTGGAGAGAACAAAGAAACCACCGATACCTATTACAGCAATCTGGATGAGCTGGTGACGGATATAGCCAAAGCTTACATATCCGTGATTCAAGCATTCTATAATGAGGGCTGCCGTAGCTTGCAACTGGATGATTGCACATGGGGCATGCTCTGCGATAAAAACTATTGGGAAGCCCGCCAACAAGAGGACGGCGATGTGGAAGAAACCAAAAAGCTGTTCGCTCGTGTGAATCAGGAAACCGTGAATGATCTTCCAGCCGACCTAGTGGTTACGACCCACGTATGCCGTGGAAACTATCACTCCACCTGGGCATCCTCCGGCGGCTATGAGCCAGTTGCCGAAACCCTTTTCGGCATCGACAACATCGACGGCTACTACCTCGAATTCGATACCGACCGTGCAGGCGATTTCACACCGCTCAAGCATCTGAAAGACCAACAGCAGGTCGTATTGGGCCTCGTTTCTTCCAAAACGGGTGAGCTGGAAGACAAGCAGACGGTCATTAACCGCATTAAGGAAGCCACTCAATTTGTGGATATCAACCACATCTGCCTCAGTCCACAATGCGGCTTTGCTTCTACGGAAGAGGGCAATATTTTGACGGAAGAGCAACAGTGGAAGAAGCTTGCTTTCATTAAAGAGATTGCGGACGAGATTTGGAAGTAAGGGTTTAGGGAGAGTTTAGATTAGGTGAAGGTGCCATTCATCGTTAGCCTTGGACATTAGTGAAAAGAGGGCATCAGCAATCAATGATGTTAGATTTTTGTCCTTTAGCATAACCGGCGACATTCTGTGCCAGTTGTCACCCCGAGTGATTATCGATCCATCCGAAGTGTATCAGTCCATTTTCTAAGAAGTCCTACCATGCCAAATAAACGTTGCCAATGCGCCCTGTCGTAAACCGCTTTTCTTCATACGATAAGAGTATGCTTTAAAGCAAGGAGGGATTCAGACATGGGTGGAGTTTGTCATGGTGTCGGTGGAGCTTTTACATCCACAGGCGCGATTCTGGTATTGTTCATTTTGTTGGTTATTATCTCTAAATCTTTTCTGATCTAATAGCAGATTAGCATCGCTTAAATCTGCAAAGCAGCCTTCTTTCACTACATAGTGAGGGAAGGTTTTTTTGTGTCCCCACGACTCACACATCCGCGAAGACAGCCTTTAAGCCTATTGATATTTTATAATAATCGCATTGCTGATTTGGCGACCGGGTGTGGTGAGATAGGAGCCGTTGTAATACAGCCCACTGGAAGCACCGCCGTCCAAATTCATGGCCTGATAAGCGCCTTCCTGCTTCATGATTTGAGCGAGCTGTGACATGGTGGCTCCGCTTGTGGCCAGGAGAATCAGCTTATGATCCCGTGTAATCCCGAGTGCGCTTCTGGCCCCGCTGCCTGTT
Organism: Paenibacillus sp. NPDC055715; assembly: GCF_053617595.1. Lineage (NCBI taxonomy): Bacteria > Bacillati > Bacillota > Bacilli > Caryophanales > Paenibacillaceae > Paenibacillus > Paenibacillus sp. NPDC055715. The sequence continues at coordinate 438,886 of NZ_JBSHGA010000001.1, read as the reverse complement.
AATATTTTAGGGTCCTTGAAGCCTTCAGCTTTGACATTCAGGGAAACCTTTCCGTTCGTCACCAAGCGTGGTCCGGCTTGAAGGGCGCCTTCGACGTTGCCTTGGCTTAAACGCTGCTCAAAGGCAGGACCTGAAACCAGCTCGGCCAAATGGTTAGCATCGTACGTAAAGACGGTTCGTTGGTCGCCAGAGCTTTTTTTCAACAAATTCCCGTGGCTGACCAGATAGCCGTAAGGCGTTTTGTAAGAGCTTTGGGTATACGCGTCAAAGTAGGTACCGTTTATGGCTACAACCGCTTGATTGCGTTTGGCGAGACCGCTTAAGTTCTCCACTTTGCCGATGGTATTGCCTGCCAGCGCCACGTCCAGATTCACCTTGGGATGAAGCATGGAGATGGTGACCACCTTAGCGGAGAAGGTGTGTGATCCGACCTTGAAGCTTTTGTGAGCCATCGTGATCGGTTTGGTGCTGTTGGGTAGCTTGCCCGTGAGTACCGGAAGCGTGACGGACGTTGTGCCTTGCTTGATCTGTACGGATGAGGTTTCCTTTTGCCATGAGACTTGCAGGTTTAGGTGCTGGCTGATGAACTGCAAGGGAACGAAGGTGGAACCGTTGTTGGTAAAAGGAACGCTTTGCATACGCACGGTCTGGTCATTAACTTTGGCCGTAGATTGGCCTGCAAATAAGGTGATACGGGTATCGCCTTGGGCAATCTCAATCTTTTTGTCCGTTGCCGTCTTGTTGATGGTGACCCCTTCATAGCTGTTCAGGAGGTGGAGAGGGATGAACGAATGGTTACTCTGGTCCACATAGACCAGCATAGGCGCTGGTGCAGCAGCGTAGATCGGGGTTACAAGGATTAGCAGGGACAGGATAACAAGTGCAGTGATTCTTTTCATGAATAGATCAATCTCCTTATGTAGTCTTGACACTTTACGAGGTGCTTGTACTTATATCGGGTTTATAAGTTGTAAATGTGTGTGCGAGACAGGGCGCTGGATCATCTGGCGTAACCATGAGCCACTGCGCTGGGTAATACGAATATTTTGCAAATGAGGATAATAGCAAAATCTGTTAAGCTGAACTTGGAAGAATGTGTAATGGCATATGATGCAGTTCTGATATAGAAAGGAAAGAGGTGCGGGGACATGGACAAGAAGGCGGATATTCGCACATCCATGAAGAAGTTATTTGCACATATGGATGAAGCTTTTTTTATGGATTTGGTAGAAAATGTACCCTTCGAGATGCGTGACGGCAATGTCGATGAGAAAGGCTGGATCAAGTGGAAGCCTCTTCTTTCGCAGATCACAGAGCAGGAGGTTCGGGATCTTGAGGAGACCTACCTTTTCGAGCTTCCTCCCTTGCTGAGAAGTTTCATCATGTCCTATCATTATGTGTCTTTACAATTCGATAATGAATTCATTCCTGGAGTATACTGGAGCGATTGTACCTTTATTGAGTTTCCGCGACTGCCTGTGGGCCAAGGCTTGAAGGGATTTCATGATTTGCTCCGCGAATGGTCGCCCTTGCTATCGGCAGGCTATATTCCCTTTGCAATTGCTGAGGACGATCAGGGCCCCGTTTGTTGGAATGCAGGAAGCAGACATAAGGATGGGGACTATCCCATCGTATGGTTCTTTCATGAGGATTTGCAACATCTGGAGGAGGACGATTTACGCATTAGGGATAACCTGATTCCCCATGTACAAGGGCTGTTCCCATCTTCCGTCGAGATGTTTAACGTTATGTTTAAGCAGATCAGGCACTAACAATTTCGAGAGTGGGACTACATCATGCATCTATCGTATTGACATAAAAAATGAGGAATGTTATAAAAAAAGGTAGGCTGGCACTCGAATGGGGGAAGTGCTAACAGGCTTTCCGTTTGGCCGATTCCCCCATGTGCAGCCTTACATAAGGTTTATACTCGAAAGGAGATATCAGAATGGAGAAAAAACAGTTTCAGGCTGAGTCCAAACGTCTGCTCGAAATGATGATTAACTCGATTTACACGCAAAAGGAAATTTTTTTAAGAGAGCTGATCTCCAACGCAAGTGATGCGATTGACAAAATTTATTACAAAGCGCTGACGGATGATCAACTGGTCTTTGACAAAGAAAATTACTATATCAAAGTAACGGCCGACAAGGAGAACAGAACACTGACCCTTCGCGATACCGGGATTGGTATGACGAAGGAAGAGCTGGAAAATAACTTGGGTGTCATTGCTAAAAGCGGCTCGCTGGCGTTCAAAAATGAGAATGAATCCAAGGATGGACATGATATCATTGGGCAGTTCGGGGTCGGTTTCTATTCGGCGTTCATGGTGGCGGATGTCGTTACAGTGACCACGAAAGCACTGGGCAGTGATACCGCTTATAAGTGGGAATCCACAGGTGCAGACGGGTATACCATTGAACCCGCTGAAAAAGACGAGGTCGGCTCTGTGATTGTTTTGAAAATCAAAGCAAACACCGAGGATGAGTCCTACGACGAATATTTGGACGAGTATCGTCTAAAAGCTCTGATCAAGAAATACTCCGACTTTATCCGTTATCCGATCAAGATGGATGTTACAGGCAAACGTCTGAAAGAGGGCAGTGACAACGAGTTTGAAGATTACGAAGAAGAACAGCGTATTAACAGCATGGTTCCAATCTGGAGAAAGAACAAAAGCGAGCTAACCGACGAAGATTATCAAAATTTCTATGCGGAAAAACGCTATGGCTATGACAAGCCACTCCAGCATATCCACGTCAGCGCGGACGGTGCGGTGGTGTACCAGGCTATTTTGTTCATTCCAGAAAATATTCCTTTTGATTTTTATTCCAAGGAGTATGAAAAAGGGCTGGAGCTGTATGCCAACGGCGTGCTGATCATGGAAAAATCAGCTGACCTGCTGCCGGATTATTTTAGCTTTGTTAAAGGTATGGTGGACTCCGAAAGTTTGTCGCTGAACATTTCCAGAGAAATGTTGCAGCATGACCGTCAATTGAAGCTGATTGCCAAAAATATCGAAAGCAAAATCAAAGGCCAACTGCTGACCCTGCTCAAAAATGACCGGGAAAAGTATGATCAATTCTACAAATCATTTGGCAGACAATTGAAATTTGGCGTCTACAACGATTATGGCAGCCATAAGGAGACACTTCAGGATCTGCTCATGTTCTACTCTTCTACAGAGAAAAAGCAGGTTACACTGGACGAATATGTATCGCGTATGCCTGAGGATCAGAAGTATATTTACTATGCTTCCGGAGAGTCCAACGAGCGTATTGAGAAGTTGCCGCAGACCGAAATGGTGGCCGACAAAGGCTACGAAATTCTGTACTTCACCGATGATATTGATGAGTTCGCTATTAAAATGCTCTTGAGCTACAAGGAGAAAGAATTCAAATCCGTATCGAGTGGCGATCTGGGTATTGAGGCTGACGAGAACGAGAAAGAAACAGAAGCGGAACAAAACGACAACAAAGAGCTGTTCGAGTATATGAATGGTTTGCTGGAAGGCAAGGTATCGAGTGTTAAAGCCTCCAAGCGCTTGAAGACGCATCCGGTGTGTCTGTCCGCAGACGGCGAAGTGACGATTGAGATGGAGAAAATCTTGAACGCCATGCCGAACAACGCTGATGTAAAAGCGAATAAAGTGCTGGAGATCAACATCAACCATGCGGTGTTCAACTCTTTGAAAGAGGCTTTTGCCGAGGACAAGGAGAAGGTCAATCTCTATACGGCATTGCTGTATAATCAGGCCCTGTTGATCGAAGGCTTGCCACTGCAAGACCCGGTTGAGTTTACCAACGATATTTGCAAAATCATGGTTTAACAAGGTTTTGTTTTAGTTTTGCACAAGCCGTTCCCGCACCGGGGGCGGCTTTATTTATGATAAAAAGAGGAGGGAGATTACATGAGTCTGGGTCGAGACAACCTGGAGTTCCAAAATTTAATCCGAGGCGAGGGAACGGAAGAGGGAATCGATAGCATGCTGACGGTAGTGATGCACAATACGCCCCATCCGGCGGCCAGTGATTCGATCTACGCGATCTGAGTGCGGCTGATATCGTAGATGAAGCCTTACAGTATCATCCAATCATTTTACTGGAAATAATATAATATTAACTGTTTAAGGCTGTTTCTTGGAATGCAAAAAAACTTCCGAAAACGTGTACTGACTTCCTCGAAGTGCCTTGGAAAGCACTTTTGTTCTCTTCACATCATGGCGTTTTCATTCCTGAATTTGGGAATTGTAAAATTTTTGTGACATAGTGGTGTGAATTTTCACATTGCAAATTATCGTTTTTCTTGATTATTTGGTAGGATGTCTTTATAATCATTTTGTTTGCAGGAATGATTAGCGATTAGCGTATGGAATAAGGAGGTTATTTATTTTGGGAAAAGCATTGATTATTGGCGCCGGTGGCGTGGCCAGCGTTGTGGTGCATAAATGTTGCCAAAACCCAGATGTATTTGAAGAAATTTGTATCGCGAGCAGAACTGTTAAGAAATGCGATGCGCTTAAAGAAAAGCTGGGTGGAGGCCGTACGAAGATACAAACGGCTCAGCTGGATGCTGACAACACCGACATGGTCATTGACCTGATTCGAAGCTTTCAACCGGATGTAGTTATCAATGTGGCTCTCCCTTATCAGGATTTAACGATTATGGATGCTTGCCTTGAGACAGGCGTTCATTACGTTGATACGGCGAATTATGAACCGCCGGATACGCCGAAGTTTGAATACAGCTGGCAATGGGCCTACAAAGAAAGATTCGAAAAAGCGGGCATTACAGCTCTGCTGGGCAGCGGTTTTGATCCAGGCGTGACTGGAGTATTTACGGCTTATGCTCAAAAGCATTATTTTGATGAAATTCATACGATTGATATTGTAGATGCGAATGCAGGGGACCACGGATATCCTTTTGCAACTAACTTTAATCCGGAAATTAATATTCGGGAAATTACGGCGAAGGGCCGTTACTTTGAAAATGGAGAGTGGATTGAAACTGAGCCGCTTTCCGAGAAAAAGGTATACGACCTTCCTGAAATCGGACCGAAAAACATATATCTTTTGTATCATGAAGAACTGGAATCTCTTGCAGTGAATATTAAAGGCGTGAAAAAAATCCGCTTCTGGATGACTTTCTCGGACAATTATCTGAATCATTTGAACGTGCTTCAAAACGTAGGCATGACTTCCATTGAGCCTATTGATTATGAAGGACAACAAATCATTCCATTGCAATTCCTGAAAGCCATTTTGCCAGACCCGGCTTCCCTCGGACCTAGAACCAAAGGTAAAACGAATATTGGATGTATCATCCAAGGCGTTAAAGACGGAAAACCGAAAACGTATTATGTATACAATGTGTGTGATCATGAGGAATGTTATGCAGAGGTTGGCTCCCAAGCCATTTCCTACACGACTGGCGTTCCTGCCATGATCGGCGCAATGCTTATCATTAAAGGTATCTGGAAAAAACCAGGCGTATACAACGTTGAGGAATTTGATCCAGATCCATTCATGGAAGCACTGAATAAAAACGGATTGCCATGGCAAGAGAGCTTTACGCCAACGTTGCTTGATTGAGGCCTGCCATGAATATTGATATTAGCGGACTTCCATCACCTTGTTACCTTGTTGACGAAAGACTTCTTGTGAAAAACCTTGAGGTTTTAAATTCTGTTCAAGAGCGAACAGGCTGCAATATTTTGCTCGCTCTGAAAGGATTTTCGATGTTTTCGACCTTTCCTCTGGTTGGAAAATATTTAAAAGGTGTAACTTCCAGTTCGTTGTTCGAGGCGAGACTCGGTCGCGAAAAAATGGACAAGGAGGTTCACGTATACGCACCAGCTTATGTGGACAGTGAATTTGATGAACTTTTGGAGTATGTTGACCATATCGTTTTCAATTCCTTCGATCAACTGAAACGGTTCAAAAGCAGAGTGCAGGGCGTAACTTCCAAAAAAATCGACATCGGCATTCGGGTTAATCCGGAATATTCGGAAATCGAAACGCCACTGTATGATCCTTGCTACAACAATTCCAGAATGGGTGTGACCTTGGCTAACTTTAAGCCTGAGGATCTGGATGGCGTGGACGGTATTCATTTTCATACGATGTGTGAACAGAATTCTGACACGCTGGAGCGCACCATTAAAGTCGTGGATGAGAAATTCGGGCCGTACATTAAGCAAATGAAATGGCTTAATTTTGGCGGCGGTCATCATATCACCAGAGAAGACTATGATCTGGACACGCTGGTACGCTGCATCCAATATTTTCAGGATAAATATGGTGTACAGGTTTACCTGGAGCCGGGCGAAGCTATCGCTTTGAATACCGGTTATCTGGTTGCTACCGTCCTGGATACGATGAAGAACGGAATGGATATTGCCATTCTGGATACTTCGGCTGAATGTCATATGCCTGATGTACTGGCTATGCCATATCGCCCGAATATCATTGATGCAGGCAAGCCTGGTGAGTATGCACACACCTACAGACTCGGTGGACTTACTTGCTTGGCAGGAGATGTGATTGGGGACTATTCCTTTAAAGAGCCATTGAAGCCCGGAGACAAGCTTGTGTTCTGCGATATGGCCCATTATACGATGGTCAAAAACCACATGTTTAACGGAGTCAACCTGCCAGCCATCGCCAGCTACAACGACGAAGAAGGCATCAAGGTAATCCGGCAGTTTTCCTACGAGGATTTTAGCTCCCGTCTGTCGTAAGAAATAAATGGGGCTTTAAATGATTGAGTGTACCGAATGGAATAACTGAACTTCCAAAAGCCGCGCCCCTTGAGATAGGGACGCGGCTTTTGGTGTAGTTAGCAGAAGAGACTCTATAGTCAAATATATGTCCTTCAGGTTGAAGCTCTAGTGCAGAGACAGCTAGGTAGTATTCCTTATCTTTTTCAACATTTGTATCTAAAAAGTTTTCAGAATATCTATCTCCCTGAATTGTATACACATCGTAGTTTTCCCGCATCCCCTGCTTCTTACTCCGGCACGGTCGGTCATGAATTTACAGAAATCTGTAGGGTCCCTTGGTGTCATTACGAACTGGCCATTTATATTCTTCTATGATACAGCTACATTCCTAATATGATGTTTTACAAAAATCAACAATAAATAACATTTTACAAGACATATGAACACCCAATATGGCTCTTATTCAGTTGATTATAGGTTTTGTTAGAAAGCTTTTTTGCTGGAAAATCAATATATTTCTTGGCTGCCTACATTTATGATATACTCGTTTGATTGAAAACCTATTTGAATGCTAGATGAATGAATCATATAGAATGACAGGCAGAGGTGAAATGAACATGTTCGACCCGACGATTTTTGATAATTTAAAAGTAGCTATGGAAAATGCAGTATATGATCTGGATAATCTGGATTCACGTATTGAAGTCACACAGCGGATTGATCGATTGGAAATGTCTGTGATGTCGCGCGAATTCGCTATACAGTTCAGGCTGACGGAACGACTCGGTGTGACAGCAGAAATTCGCTTAAAGGCAGATTTAAACAACTTGGCTGCGGAAATTTTGGAGATTGAAGATCAGATCCCCGGATGTGTGCTGCTGCTCAGCTTCTATATGGAGATTCGTGAGGTTGAAACACAATGCAGTCAGATTGAAGATATATTGACGCACATTTGGAAGCCGGATCTTAGGCCAGTCCAAACGCTCTGCTTTGTTTATGGGGAGAAGGTAGCTACATACCAAAACAAGATCGAGCTTCAATTTTCCAGACAAATTAATGAAGATCAGATGGAGGATATCCCAGAGCTGTTGGAGCATATTTTGCAGACGCTTATGGAATTACAGAAGGTCTAAAAAGACATAATTTTGATTTCAGTGATTTAATATTATTGGATTAAATTAGAAATTGAAGTTAAATTAAAGGAGTTGAAAATATAAAATGAATGAACTTGAATTCTCCCAAGTGTATGCGATTATGGAAGCCTCTTTTCCTGAAACGGAATGCAGAACCTTTGCGTCGCAAAATGCTCTGCTTATTCATCCTTCTTATCGCTTAATCACAGAAAAGGATCAACATGGGCATACGGTCGCTTTTCTGGCAGGCTGGGAATTTACACATTTTCGGTTTGTAGAGCATATTGCGGTAGATCAGGCGATACGTGGTGGTGGGTTAGGTAAAAAGCTCATGAACAGATTTATTTCACAGTCCGGTAAACCGGTAGTGCTGGAGGTTGAGCCACCTGAGGATGAATGGACTCGGAGAAGAATTGGTTTTTATGAACGCTTGGGATTCCATCTCAACGATTTTGAGTATGCACAGCCTCCTTTGAGGGAAGGACAGGCCGATCTGAGGCTTCAAATTATGAGCTATCCGTATGCGCTGACAGAACAGGATTTTGCTCCGTTTAGACAAATTTTATATACCGAGGTTTATGGGCTATAATGAGAGAACGTATATAATCGGTTTTTATAAAAAATGTAAAAGGTTCTGCTTTGGTTGTAATCATACGGGAGCAGAGCCTTGTTTCATTGAGACAGCGTACCTTCATGATGGTTGTGTCTTGTCCAAACCATTACTAATTCCTTTTTACGAGTTTCTGGATCAATGGATTCCTCTTGAATGGGTGTTGGACCGATATACTTTCAATCGGATTTGATCATGTTGCTGCTTAACCCAGTATGTAATCTTGTTACGATAGTGTGATGTTAAAAATAAAAAAGACCGTCCGTAGACGGTCTGAACTGTGATCCTATTTGTGGGCACAAAAAAGAAAAGAGTTAGATTATGCTGTTAATAGATGGTTCCTGTATTCATCAGGAGTCATCTTTTTTAATTTCCATGGATACCGATCAGTGTTGTAGTCATCCATGTATTCATTAATACGTGCCCGCACCTCCGTTCCTGATGCGTTCATATTGCCATATATGGTAAGAGATATCCAGTTATTTTCGCAAGTTTTCGGGAATTATGCATAGAAAATATAACATAAAAATGGCTTGCTTTTATTCTCTATGGGCGATATAATCTTAATTACGGTGATTATATGTGCTGGACATTATTTATGGCCTTGTTACATAGATAAACATCGGGTTGATTACGTATTATGCGGTCGTGGCGGAATTGGCAGACGCGCACGGTTCAGGTCCGTGTGGGCTAACCCCCCGTGGAGGTTCGAGTCCTCTCGACCGCATCATTAACATAAAAAAGGTTCGTAATTGCTGCATGAGCAATTACGAACCTTTTTTATGTTATCTATAGTAGTAGTGGTAATAAAAAGGGATGAGCGGCATTAGTCATTTACCTGACCCTATATTTCATTGTGATTCCCGGTGTTTCTTGACATGAAAACGGGTGGAGCACCGTTTGCTACAGAACCGCTGTAGTCCGTTTTTAGAATGATCGGAAAATATTTTACGGCAAGGATCTGAAATGCAAACTTTAAGTCTTGGTCTTCCGTACAGGGTCAGCTCTCTTCCGAGCGTATGCGAACAGACCGCCAGAATACGCTCGGCCAAGCTGCCTATGTTTTTGTCAGGCGGATTGTAAACATAACGAAAGCTGCCGTCTCCCTGTGCATTGAATCGTGGACGTAGAGGGGAACGCAAATCAAACTCCGTCAGAACTTCTCCCAGTTGTTCATCACTTCCACTAATAATCAAATCGCGCAGTCTATCGCGGTAAGCATGCACGGCTGTTAGCTCCTTCAGAGTTACTGTTTCATCGCATAACACTCCATGCTTTTGCAATAGGTCATTTAATTGTTCCGGACTGTCAAGCCGTTCCGGCTCGTCATAGTAGGGATCATAACTATTTAATAGATCGAAGGTGAAAGTGCTCTCACCAATCTTGGCCTTTAGCAGGCACCCAGACGATAGAGAACGAGGCTGTTGGAAGCTTCCCGCTGTCCTCGAAGAGTTAGGTCTTCACACAGCGACCGGAGCACATGCTGTTACAAGGCTGTCTCAGCCTGCATATCCTAAGAAGTACACATATAACGACGGGACTTTATTTGGGGATCAGATTGCAGTGTGCTGCTGGGAAGCGCCTTGGCGCTGGCGCGAAAGGGGAATTACGGACTGGTTCATCTGGATGTGCATCCAGATGATTGTCATTAAGGAAATAGAGATCCTGCCGAGCATTATAGAAGAGGCAAAAAAGGAGGGCATTACCTGCTTCAGTGCGGAACGCTCACGGATGTTCTTAAAGTCTTGCTGAAATCACCTCAAATAGTAGGCATGAATGTGGCTATACTAGACCCCGATTTAGATCCCAGCTTGAAGGTGGCAGCAACCTTGAATGAGATGCTGACTGCTGTATTACACCCGTAAAAGGTTGAGCCTCAAGCTGATTTGCTATATAGTTATGACTGGACAACCATTCCATCTATATTAAATGAATACCAAAGTAGGGGGACACTTGCAATGATTATTAAACCGAAAATCCGTGGCTTTATCTGTACTACTGCGCATCCGGGAGGATGTGCGGCTCATGTCAATCGTCAAATCGACTACATCAAAGAAAATCCTTCAATACAAGGAGCCAAGAAGGTACTTGTGATCGGGGCTTCCACCGGCTATGGGCTGGCTTCTCGCATTGCTGCCAGCTTTGGTATGGGAGCTGATACCATAGGTGTATCCTATGAACGCCCCGCTTCAGAAGGACGCACAGCTTCGGCTGGATGGTACAACACTGTAGCCTTTGAGAAATCGGCTAGAGCGGCTGGCTACATAGCAGAAAGCATTAGTGGAGACGCTTTTTCCCATGAAATCAAGCAGGAGACGTTGAAACTGGTCAAGGAAAAGCTGGGCAAGGTAGATCTGATTGTGTATAGTGTCGCCTCACCACGACGGACGCACCCTGATACGGGTGAAACTTTCAACTCTGTTCTCAAGCCCCTCGGGCAGCCTTTTTCTGATAAAACGGTGAATACCAATACAGGTGTCGTATCGGAGATTACGCTGGAGCCGGCTACGGAGGAGGAAATCGAAAATACGATAACGGTAATGGGGGGCGAAGACTGGTTCTTATGGCTAAAGGCGCTGGAAGAAGCTGATCTGCTGGCTGAAGGGATAACCACACTGGCTTACTCGTATATTGGTCCAGAGATCACGGAGGCCATTTACCGTAAAGGAACCATTGGCCAAGCCAAAAATGACCTGGAGGCCACAGCCCATACCTTAACGAAGCAACTGGAGCGTTACCATGGTAAAGCTTACGTTTCTGTAAATAAAGCTTTGGTTACACAGTCCAGCTCGGCTATTCCAGTTGTGCCTCTGTATATTTCTTTGCTGTTTAAGGTTATGAAAGAAAAGGGTTTACATGAGGGCTGTATCGAGCAAGCGCAGCGTTTGTTCGAGAAGCTATATAGTGGAGCGGCAGTGGAAACCGATGAGGAAGGGCGCATTCGTCTGGACAACTTGGAAATGAGAGCCGATGTGCAGCAGGCTGTCCAAGAGGCTTGGTCCGGGATCACTACAGAAAATGTGTCTGAACGGGGTGACCTTGAACAATATCGTCTGGATTTCCTTCAGTTGTTTGGATTCGGGTTCGATGAAATTGATTATGAATTGGATGTAAATCCAGATATTCAGTAGTATCGTAGCAGACCGTGAATTGTACGGAAAACATAAAAAAACGGGCACTTACAAGCGAAATAAATGGCTTGTGATGCCCGTTTTTTTATATGTTAGGCAAATGTATAGTGTTCTCATTTCAGCAGTCGAAACTATTGGGGATCTGACGTAGAAACCGATTTGTGATGAAGCAGACGAAAAACAGCGATGGTAATCATGACCCCGGCAACGCCGAAGACAGATACAGAGGTTAGAGCTCGATAGGCCTGCCAGCCGAACAAAAAGGTGATACCACTGCCAAAGGTTGTGCCTGCCAGTAAACCGAGTGCGCAAGCGATGTCTGTTCTGAATTTCATAAGCTTTTTTTCCCTTCGAAATCAGGATTTGAAAAGCAACTTGTACTTTTCATCTGGACTTAAACAAGAACTTGTGCGTACAACCAAATAGAAATCGTTTTCAAAGAGAATCTTTTATTATTATGGATCATTTTTGTGCAAAATATTCCTTTTCAAGAGGTAGATGAGATGAATATGAATGAGCAGATCAAGCAATGGAACGATGAGGCACAGGCAAACAACACCGACCACCCTTACGGAAAGGTCGAATTGTTTATTGAGGTGAGTGATGAGGCGCTGCGGGTAGCCAGGCAGGTGTTAAAGTGCTGATGATTGATCATTCCCGTCCAGCATCGGGGGGAGAGCACCACATTTCTCACCCAATTGAAATGGATTTTATTGCGGAGGGACGCAAGCAAGTTTTGCATGGGGCCAAAGTGGGTGTAGCTTCTGCTTTTGCTGGCGGACTTGTACAGGGACCTGGCTGCCAGCCAAGCTGTGGATGCTTTGGAGGTATATCGAACCTTGCGCACGTCAGAGCAGATGCGTGCATGCTGACTCAGGTCGGTAGCCCGTCTACGATTGCCGAGCTGGGCGTAACCGAGGGCAGCTTGCGCGTGCACTCCGCACGGCTCATATCCTGCTCCTGTAACATTTGTATGTACAAATGAACGATATGCTATAATCGTGAAATACAAAAGGGTACACGATATTGCAAGTGACGGAGGAAATTATGGCGCCCAAATATATACAAGTTAAACAGGAAATTTTGTCATGGATTCATTCATCCAAGCTGAAGCCTCAAAGCCAGCTTCCATCTGAACATGAAATGTCTGAGCAATTTGCAGTTAGTCGGCAAACCGTACGTCAGGCGTTAGGTGAGCTGGTACAGGAAGGTTGGCTGTTTCGCATGCAGGGCAAGGGCACCTTTGTCGCCACACGGGACAGCAAGCAGCCCAAGGACCCACGGACCATCGGGGTCATTACGACCTATATATCTGATTATATTTCTCCATCGATTGTGCAGGGAATTGAATCCAAATTAAGTCGTCAGGGCTATAAGCTGCTGCTGTCAAGCACAGGTAATGACCCCGAGCAGGAACGGCAGTGTTTGGAAATGCTGTTAAGTCAGCCATTGAGTGGAATCATTATTGAGCCGACCAAAAGTGGAGAGCGCAATCCCAATCTGAATTATTACCTGACCATGGAAAACCGTCAAATTCCTTATTTAATGATTAATGCTCGGTATGAGGAAATGGATGCGCCATGTCTGCGTGTGGATGATGCGAAGGGTGGATTCTTAGCTGCGGAGCATCTGATTAAGCTGGGACATCGGCGGTTAGCCGGTTTTTTCAAAACAGATGATATGCAGGGAATTCTCCGTATGAAAGGATTTGTAGCCGCCCACCGCAAATATGGGGTTACGCTGCATCCGAATGCAGTGACCACTTACCGGACAGAAGGAAAAAATGAGGTTCCGTTACAGCGTGCGTCTGCGCTGCTGAGTATGGAGCCGGGAGAGCGTCCTACCGGATGGGTAACCTATAATGATGAGCTGGCTGTGCGTTTGTTGGACATTGTGCGTTCGGCGGGTCTGAGCATTCCGGATGATTTGTCGCTGGTTGGGTTTGATGACTCTTTTTTGGCAACGGCAACGGAAATCAAGCTAACTACAATCCGGCACCCGAAAGAGGAGCTGGGGCTTCGCGCCGCTGATACGATACTGTCGATGATCGAAGAAAAGGGCTTCCGCGAAGAGGATCGCCAGTGGATTATTCCGCCTGAGCTGATTATCCGTGAATCTACGGGTCCTGTTGTCAGTGACGTATAAGAACCTATAAATATGAGCCAATTTTTATTTGGACACATGTAAAGACAAGTTGGAAGGCTTGTAGTTCTGATACCTAATAGCATTTCGGCTTGCTCACTCGACGTACAGGACAAGCCTGTTTTCTGGATTGCAGAAAACGGGCTGTTTTTGCTATGTTTTTTCTGAAAAAATAAACGGTTATGTAGTGAAAAAATGTATAAAAAAATACCGACTAACTTATACGTACAAGTTTATAATGAAAGCGAAACCAAGGATATGAGATCATTAGCACTTCCATTGCAGATTTCAGAAATGATAGTAAAAGGAGTGTCTTATTTGTAATATGCTGCTCGGTGAGGAAGAAAAAGAAGTCGAAGGCATGTGCGGTGTTGTAGAAAACGGAATTATCCCGGGCTATTACGGCTATGAGGCTGGTCAGTCGGCGGTAGGAGGTATTTTCGCATGGTTCGTTGAGCGTGCTGTTCCTGGTGAGGTGAAGAAGCAGGCTGCGGCAGAAGGCGTGAACGTCCATGAGTGGCTGGAGCGCAAAGAGGCAGCGTACAAGTGTATCGTACATTGCTGGAAGCCACAGCGTTCGGTACATGTAAAATCGTCGATGCGTTCCATCACAACGGCGTGCCAGTAGATGTATTGTACGCATGCGGTGGATTGCCGCAGAAAAGCCGTCTCTTGATGCAAATTTATGCCGATGTAACTGGACGGGAGATCAAAGTGGCAGCTTCTACTCAAACCCCTGCGCTGGGCGCTGCGATGTTCGCGGCAGTGGCTGCGGGAGCAGAGGCCGAAGGGTATGACGATATCGTCGAAGCAGCGCGCCATATGGCTCGTGTACGGGACGAGAGCTTCAAACCAATCCCGGAGAACACGGCCGTCTATGATAAGCTGTACGAGGAATACAGCCGTCTTCACGACTACTTTGGACGTGGAGGCAATCCGGTGATGAAGAAGCTAAAGGCGATTAAGAAAGAAGCCGGACGTTCTACAGAAGCGGCAAGCACTCATTCTTAAAAGGTAAGGTATCTAAAAAAGCACAGTACGCCGAGAAAACGGCAACTGTGCTCTCTTTGTTGTTATATTCCGTGATTTGCAACAAGCGAAAGCCTTGTGAAATGAAAGATGGTAATGCGTTCCTTTCATAGACTTTCAGGTAAATTGTAGTGGTTCAGTCTTAACGGACATTCTCACTATTTCAGCATGGCATCAGCAAACAAAATGGATTTCGGAATACGGAAAAACTGTTCCGCCTGATCCTGGAAGGTTTGAGATGGAATGGTACCCTGGTGCAACCATTTTCGGAATGTGCCGGGATGAACGCCAATCCAATGACTGACATCGGTCACTGAAATATCATGAACCATACATAGACCCGCCAAAATCCGGTTTTTGACCGGGGAACGAGTCACAGTCCGTTTCATAAAACGGGACGGTGATGGCTGACAGATGAGCGGTGAACGCCGGACAACCTCTTCATTAAACAGAATATGGTGCGGATAACCAAGTGTGTTACACGTTTTTTCCAGATTAGTGTTACCGGGAATACGGCCTTCATAAACCCACGCGCTGACGCTGCGAGAGGAAATGGAAAGCTCCTCGGCAAGCTGAGACAGTTTAATGTCATTAGCCATCAAAACGGCTAGCAGAACACGATTGCGCACTTGACAGCGTGTCGGCTTGCGAAAACGTTTGACGCGCACACCTTTTCCCAAATATTTGCGATTGATCAGAGACCACGCCTGAATGGAATGTTTATCTTGTTGTTTAGGCATATATCCTCCGATTTTTTTAACCACATACTACTATACCCGAAGGGGGCTTTGCAAGTGACTCCCCTCCTGATTTTCTTTTAATCCCATAGGCTTAACCGGTTTATGGAAAATAAGGTCCATTCGACCTATGAAAAGGGCTGTTTAAGGGGCCGATATATTTAATTATGGGAATGGAGGGGATATGTACCTTTTTGGGTATACTTCGCCCTTTGGGAAATATTTGATATACTATATATGTAATATGCTGTTGAAATCTATACATTACTGTGGAAGAACCGCGAAATGGAGAGACAGAACACATGGCTTATATGGTACCAGAGTATATACCGAAGAATGCGACAGCAGGAGAGCGACTTCTGTTTGAAACCTTAAAGAGGTATTTACCTAGTGATTATATTGTTTATTATGAACCGGAAATTCGGGGACGACGACCTGATTTTGTTATTATCGGCCCGGATCTTGGACTCGTTGTTCTTGAAGTAAAGGATTATACGAAAAGCACGTTGCATCAAATTAATCAGGACGAATGGATGCTACATACCTCAGCCGGTGAGACACGAACGGTGAAAAGTCCGCTGAAACAGGCGCGGGACAATGCCCGACTTATTTCGGATCAACTGAAGAAAGACAAAAACTTACTTCAAGGTTTATCTGGTTATCTAAAGTTTTCCTATGGATACGGTACGGTATTTACACGTTTGAAGCAAGAGGATTTCATTAAATTAGGACTATACAATGTAATAGATCCTTCTTTTGTGCTGTGCAGAGATGAGATTGATACAGACGACGAAGGATTTTCCAGTGAAACTTTGATAGAAAAGCTGTTTGGTATGTTCTCGATTCAAAGCAAACGTCGTTATACGCTTACTGATGAGGACATTCAGGCTATCCGGTTTCATTTATTTCCCGAAGTACGGATTAGCGCAGAGTTCAAGGAACCTGTACCTTATCAGGATCAGTTGTTGCTATCTCTTCATAATATCAAAACCATGGATCTGCACCAGGAGAATATGGCTAAACAATTGGGAGACAGACATCGTCTTATTCGTGGCGTGGCAGGTAGTGGAAAAACGCTGGTTCTTGTCAGTCGGGCCAAGATGCTGGCTCAAGCCCATCCTGATTGGAAAATTCTTGTTATTTGCTATGGTATCCCCCTATCTCGGACTCTCAAGCAGTGGATTGGTCAAAAAATGAGGGAGCCAAGAGATCTATTTGATTTTGCTAGTGCAGAATGTGAATGGGAGTCTTCTAATATTGAAGTATATAACTTTCATGAATGGCTTGGCAGTCATATGCGGATCAAGGACAGTGCGATACCTGAGTTGCTAGAGAAATTGGACGAATCTGAAGCTATTGTTCCGATCTACGATGCTATACTCATTGATGAAGGACAGGACTTTGAGCCAGATTGGCTGCGTTTGGTCAGTCATTGTCTCAATCCTGATACGAAGTCCCTGCTGTTAGTAGAGGATCGGGCACAATCTATTTTTAAAAGGAAGAATAGTCTTGCACAGGAAACGGGTCTGGATTTTCGGGGGAGATCGAAAATCCTTTCTATTAATTACCGAAATACGGCCCAAATTGTACAGTTTGCTTGGGATTTTTATCGTAGTCATTCACAACTACAAAACAAGGTGCAAAGCGGCTCACTTGAAGGAGTAGAAATTATTCCCCCACAGTCAACCAAGCGCGAGGGACCTGAACCTATCTTCCGCAGATGCCGAAATATTCGCGAGGAGATGGATTTTATTATTAAATCTATTACATTTCTGCGTCGAGAAAAGGCTATTCCGCTTAATGATATAGCTATTTTATATAGGGTGCAGAACAGTTACAAAATCTCTTATATTAATGAGATCAAAAGCAGCTTACAGAAGCATCAGGTGCCATATACCTGGATGACTGAAAGCCGTGAATCCAAACGTAATTTTATAAGAGAAGAAGAGACGGTAAAAATATCTACTCTCGACAGTGCTAAAGGTCTGGATTTTCGTGCTGTCTTTATTGTGGCGATTGAGAACATGCCATTTAAGAGGGAAGAGGTTGAAGAAAGAGAGGTCTCTCTGCTATATATTGGCATGACCCGTGCGCTCGAATGGTTGTTTCTTACATATAGCGGAGAGTCCAAATATACCTTATATCTGGATGAGATGCATAAGAGGAAAACGAAGAATATCGCACCCAAGCAATCAGGTTGAGGGATCTTCAATTTGTTCACAACTTTGTAACCTCGATGGGCGGGGGTGTTGCGAGATTGTTGTCAAATTGTCTTACTATGTTTACTTACTATACTCTGGTAATCTATTAATATATACAGGGGGACGGAAAGGCGTTCCGATTCAATCAGTTGAGATGCGTTTATGTTCTATATGTTTAGTGAATGTCTATATTGCCATGTCTATACCGTCATGCTGTATAACTTCATAGACAAGCTAGAGATAGCTCCCGCACAATATAAAATACAGCACAGGTGGTGTAGTAATGAAATTTTTGAATGTAAAATGGGCGGTTGTATGTTTGATGGCAATTTGTTGTTTGGGTCTGTTGGGCATACGTACGAATACGGCAAGTGCGCAAGCGAAGGCTCCTTTGCTGGGAGTCAATGATGTATTACTGGATTCGAATACGATTCAGCCAGTGATGGAAAATGACAAGTTGTATGTACCTGTCGTTACATTAGGTCAAAAGATGGGGATTGCCACTTCGGCCAGCGGAAGTACATTGGTGTTGACCGGACATAATCGCAGCTTTACGCTGGATCTGACCAAGGGTGATATTTTTGAGCGTGGAGGACGTACGATGGTGCCGATTCGCACATTGGTGGATGCTTTCGGTTTTACCATCACGATGCCTGCAAGCAATCTATACCGGATTCAGAACGCGAATGCGAGCTTGTCTGATACACAATTTTTGAACAAATTTACCGCAGAAATTAAACAGTATGCAGCTGTGAAGCCTGGCAAAGATAGCCATGCAGGAACTAAGGGGAACACTTCCCCATCAAGCCGTACGATTTATTTGAGCTTTGATGACGGTCCTACAGCCCATACTTCACAACTGTTGGATATTTTGGATAAATATAATGCTAAGGCGACTTTCTTTATGCTGGGACCGGAAATTCGTCAACATAGTGCAGTCATGAAGAGAATGGTAGAGGCGGGTCATGGTTTGGGCTTGCACGGGATGACGCACGAGGTGAAGAAAATCTATGCTTCTTCGGCAGCGGCGCTTACAGAAATGAACCAGGATAATGGGATTTTATTCCAGGCAACAGGACAGCGCACTTCTTTAATTCGTACGCCTTATGGCAGCAAACCGTATTTGAAGAAAGCATTCCGTGATCAGCTGACGGGTGCGGGCTATCATATTTGGGATTGGAATGTAGATTCCAACGATTGGCGTTATACCAAAAATCCAGAGCATTTTGAACAGACTGTTCTGAGTGATATTAGAAGATTGAAAAAACAAGGGAGAACTCCAGTCGTTCTTATGCATGATAAGCCATCTACGATCAAGGTGCTCCCACAAATCATGGCAGCTTTGCAGAAAGAAGGCTATTCGTTCGAGCCGTTGAATGGAAATCTCACTCCACTTAATTTTTGGAATGATCATCGTTAATTGAATAGCTGTCTTGTCAGAAAAACAGGCTACCCTACTTTATTTTTCGAAGAGGGGGGCTGTTTTTTTTATAAGCGGTAAGCAGAAATCAGGCGTGTTGGATAAACAAGCGTTACATTGCCCATAAGGAAGTAAAAGCACCTTTAAAGCTATTTATTAGTTTTTAAGGTGTTTTTTTGTCGTGTTTGCCCCGAAAAATCATGAGGTTTGCAGCTTGTTTTATATGAATCTATGAATTCATATCCCTGTTCAGGTCATATGACTTTACGGGTTGCCACGTCGCTGCATATATTGCAGTAACCGCCCCGAGAGGAGGAACAGGTATGAATATCAACCCAGCTATGTTTAGTATGTTTTGTGCTACCACAGGTGCCATTATTACATTTGCATTTGGCGGCTGGAATCAGTTGATGGTGCTGTTTACGGTTGCAATGGCTGTTGATTATGTGACTGGGGTTGCCGCCGCGATTAAGACAGGGGAAGGCTTGAGCAGCAAAGCCGGGTTTTGGGGATTGACGAGAAAAGCTTTGATGCTGATGGTGATTTCTTTGGCACATCATGTAGACCTCCTGATGGGCACTGAAATCATGAAAGGGGCGGTGACGTATTTTTATTTATCCAATGAATTAATCTCGATTACGGAAAACTGCTCACGCATGGGCTTGCCGCTCCCACCGAAGCTCAAGAATTTTTTTGCTCTGCTGAAGGACAAGGAGTCTGGTGGGAAAGATGGTGGAAAAGATCGCTAGAATTATAAAGCTTCTTTCCGTATGTGGGGCGTTATGATAAAATTTTGAAGAGAACATTTTAAAAGATAAGGAGCCTATACGTATGATTAAACATATTGTTTTGTTCAAATTGAAAG
This sequence comes from Paenibacillus sp. NPDC055715, assembly GCF_053617595.1. Lineage (NCBI taxonomy): Bacteria > Bacillati > Bacillota > Bacilli > Caryophanales > Paenibacillaceae > Paenibacillus > Paenibacillus sp. NPDC055715. The sequence continues at coordinate 418,897 of NZ_JBSHGA010000001.1, read as the reverse complement.
ATCGCTCCCCTGAAAGCATTGAGCATACGGCGTCCATTTTACGCAGCATGAACGGCAAAATCAAAGAACTTCTGTCACTCGAAGTAGGTACGGACGTGATTCGTTCGGAACGATCTTATGATATTTCCCTTACGGCTGTTTTCGAAACACTGGGGGACTTGCAAACGTATCAGGTACACCCTGTGCATCAGGAGATCATTGTACACATGAATGAAGTAAAGGATGTATTAATCGCAGTTGATTATGAAATTTGAAGCGGTTACGGGAGGTGCAGGACCTTGTATTATGTCAACAGGGAGCAAATTGAGCTTCGTCTAGGGGCCGTTCCCGACATTGTTGCAGGGCTCCGCCGCATCACGGCCACTTGGAACAGAGATTTGTTGCAGGGGCTGGTGCAGGAGCGCTGTCTACATTTGGCGATTGAGACGGTAACGGACGTAGGAAGTTATATCATTGACGGATTTATTATGCGCGATGCCAGCAGCTATGAGGATATTATCGGTATCATTCATGAAGAGGGCGTACTGGATGATACCGTGTTTCATCCGCTGATGGAACTGGTAGCCTTGCGGAAACCCTTGGTTCAGGAGTATTTTCGTTGGGACCGGACGAGCCTTCATCCGCTTACACCTGAGCTGCCCGAGCTATTGGAGCGTTTTGCATCCAGTGTGCATGACTACTTAAATAAGGAATTGGGTCCGCAGCCCGAGGGAGTGTAAAGGCTAAAGTGACGGATAAGTATATCGTACCCGAAATGCCCACCAGGCGCATGATTATGACACTGTTGAAAACCAAGGGACCTGTGGGCGTCGGAAGCTTGGCAGCTCAATTAGGCATTACCGAAATGGGGGTGCGCAGGCATCTCAAATTGATGGAGCAGGATGGTCTTATCGTCGCTACAGTAGTGCGGCAGGCGATGGGACGTCCGACGTTTTTGTACAGTCTGAGCGAGCAGGGAAGTGAGCAGTTTCCCCGCAATTATGATCATTTGTTGCTGGAGCTGCTGGAGGAACTGGATGAAGAACAGGGAATGGAAGCTGTTTATTCTTTGTTTGACGGTAGAAAACGCAAAATGATGAAGCGTTACGCCCCTCAGATAGAGGGTGAGACCATGCTGGCTTCACGTGTAAAAAAACTGTCCGGCATTCAGAACGCTTCCGGTTATATGGCAGAGTGGCGGGAAGAAGAGGACGGGAGCTACTCTATTGTGGAATACAATTGTCCGATTTCTCAAATTGCAGGCCGTTACCGCAAGGCTTGTGAATGTGAGCAGCAAATGTTCGAGGAACTGCTTGATGCCGAAGTTGTCCGTGAGGATTGCTTGGCGGATGGAGGACGTTGCTGCCTGTACCGTATCCGGTCCCGAAAAATGTAGGAACTTTCATGGCTCGTTCGCTGTGTCATGACAAGCTCTCCGTGCTTATAATGCATTAACAGATGGGCATTCGCCCGGGCACAAGGGAGAGATGATGATGAAAGAAAACCACAAAAGCTTTATCCGTGGTGCGGTGGCAGGTAGCATTGCCGGTTCGCTCGCTGCGCTGCTGTTTGCCCCCAAGTCAGGTCGTGATCTGCGTCAGGACATAACAGATCAGGCACGTCTTGTCAGTGATAAGGGGCAGGAACTGACCGGGAAAATTACAGACATCTCTATTGAGTACACCGATAAAATTAAGGATACGGCCTCAGCGGTCATTCACGAAATCGGGCAATTTTGCAAAAAAGGCGAAGTTCTTCCTGAAGTCAGCATTTCTTCCGCTCCTGTTCAAGAAGATACGAAAAAGGATTCCCTGTAGGCAGCTTCTAAATGAATATAACTGAATATGGATCCGCTTTGAGGCTTTTCCTGTTGGGATGAAGCCTCTTTGTTGATCGTTCTTCCCTTTTCGAGTAATATTTTGGGGTACCTTTTACACGAATACGACATAAGGTATGTAGCAACGGCTCGCTTCCCGAGAGGGAGCGACTCATACTTGAACAAAAAAGGAAGCGGTGTGTACGTGCAGCAAGCGATTGCAATATTGGATTCCGGTGTAGGAGGTCTGACGGTTGTTAAAGAAGTCATGCGTCAGCTTCCGCGGGAAAAAATCATTTATTTTGGAGACACTGCCCGCACTCCGTATGGACCCCGGCCATCGGAAGAAGTTAAGAAATTTACAGAGCAAATGGTCGATTTTCTGATTCAATTTGATCCGAAAGTCATTATTATTGCCTGCAACACGGCAACAGCCGCGGCATTGGACTATATTAGCCAAAAGGTCTCCATTCCGGTGATTGGAGTCATCCATCCTGGGGCACGTGCTGCAATTAGCGCAACAGCCACCGGGTATGTCGGGGTGATTGGGACTGTCGGTACAATCCGAAGTGGAGCCTATACGGCTGCGCTGAAGCAGCTGTCCCCCTACGTAGACGTGGTGAGCCACGCTTGCCCTGCGCTTGTTCCTTTGGTGGAACAGGGACTGTTTCGTTCAGAGACGACATCAGAAGTCGTAGAGGAGTCGTTGAGGCCGATTCAAGCGTACCCGATTGATTGTTTGATTCTCGGTTGTACGCATTATCCTTTTTTGAAGGAAACGGTTCAGGAAGTGATGGGCCCCAACGTGAAGCTGATTAGCTCAGCAGACGAAACGGCTCGTGAGACGAGTACGATTTTGTATAACAAGGGCAAGTTGGAGATCGGGGATGAGACACCGGTGCATCAGCTTTTTTGTTCCGGTGATCCGGAATTGTTCCAGCGCATTGCCGCGCAGTGGCTTGGGGAGCAAATTCGTCAAACTCCTGTTGTTTGGCAGGTCACCAATCTGGATTGACGAGACAGCCGATTTTTTTGTCATTGGAAAAAAAAATCGGCTGTTTTGGTATTCGCTTCATCAAGACACGCCGCGTCTGCATAACATGCAGTAAGACAGATGGAAGGGGCGTAGAAGATGAGGGAATATATCGTACAAAAAGGAGATACTTTGCATCGGGTCGCCTCGGCTTTTAAATTATCGACAGATACATTGATGGTGGACAATCCATGGACTGCCGCGCAGCCCTATCTGATTTGTGGTCAAGTGCTGTACATTCGTCCGTCAACGGATCGTAAATACGTTATTCAGCCCGCTGAGCATGCCAGACAGATTGCCAAGCAGTTTGGTGTGGAGCTTGATGAACTGCGGAAGGCCAATCCCGAACTTGCGGAGCATGATTTTGTGGGAGGAAAAACAATTATTATCCCTGATAACCATGAGGATCAGATTGTACGCTTGCGTGGAGAGTATGGGTACGAGGACTTGAGAGAAGATCTTGCGGCACTGGCTCAAAGGTATCCGTTTATTGAAGTTGGCAGCATCGGCACCAGTGTCATGGGGAAGGATATCCCCTATGTACACATTGGACGGGGACCGCTGAAAATTCATGCCAACGCCTCCGTACATGCTAATGAGTGGCTGACGACACCATGTTTGCTGCGTTTTGTAGAGCGATATGCGCAAGGAGTCGACAGTATGAATGGAGATGAAGGGGGGGAGCATCACGATGAGCGAGAGGATCAAGGCGAGGCTCCTCCATGGATATATGGAGTTTCTGCACACACTTGGCTAAACCGTACTTCCTTATGGGTAGTGCCCATGGTTAATCCGGATGGGGTGGAACTGGTTCAACAAGGTATCCTTCCCTCTCATCCCCTGTATCATGACTTAAGAAAGTGGAATGAAGGTCGCGCTGATTATCGTGGATGGAAGGCGAATATTCGCGGTGTGGACCTTAACGATCAGTTTCCGGCCTATTGGGAGGAAGAGGTACGCAGACGCGGTAAAACAGGCCCATCCAGAAGAGATTATGCGGGTCCTGCACCTTTGTCTGAGCCAGAGGCTAAAGCGCTTGTCGATCTGACGGAGCGGGAACGGTTTGATATGGTGTTGTCCATACACAGTCAGGGACAGGAAATCTATTGGAATTACCGGGATTTGGAGCCAAAGGAGAGCCGGGACTGGGCATCACGGCTGGCGGCTGCAACAGGATACCGGGCGGTAAAGCTGGGGGGCAGCGATGCAGGATATAAGGACTGGTTTATACAGCGATTTGGAAAACCGGGTTTTACCGTTGAAGTCGGGCTAGGCGTAAATCCGCTGCCTATGCATGATTATGACGATATTGCGGCAGAGGTGGGCATGTTAATGGCAACGGTGTTGTCGTGGTAAAAGGGTCAGCCTGAAACGCCATGGTTTATCAGCACGTATTAGGAGGAGCACGTGTTTTTACAAGTGTTCCTCTTACATGTCCTTTCAATGGGTTAAATTGGGGTAACGTTGCTGCTGATGAACTGGTTTGTGACCCGCGCTGAACGTAAATATCCCGATGCGCTTGAGAAGCAGCACGTACGTGTCCGTTAGGAATATAAGCTATGAATTTCGTGATTGCGATTTTCCGCGATTTTCTTTACAATAGGAATATTGCCTTTCTAGTATAGAGGCTATTAGTATTTATAGTTGTTGAACTTACCTGTTAAATGGTGTGGTATGGATATTCATACTCCGATGGACCACACTTCATTTGATTAATATGAAGGAGATGAAGCTGATGAATTGCAAAATTACTCGCAATGCAGCTAAAGTATTGAAGCTTGAATTGGATAAAGAAGAAAACCAAGGGAAGAGCCTGCGCGTTGTTATTACTCATTCCCATGGAGACCATGCTCATTACGGGCTGGATTTGGACACGCCTAAAGAAACAGATACCGTCGTATCTACAGATAAAGGTATTGATGTTATTTTGGAAAACGACCAGCCGCTGTTGGATGGTGTGAAAATTGATTACTTATACTTCCCCGAAGAAGGATTTGTCATTACTAACCCTTCCCAAGGTAATCACGGCGACCACTAAGCCGGAGCACGGAGGGACGATAGATGGCCAACGATATTCGCGTATGTGATGAATGCAATCATATTCGCTTGAAAACAATCTTACCCAAGCTGCAAAAGATGGCACCGGATGCGGAGATCAAAATCGGTTGCAAATCGTATTGCGGTCCTTGTGGAAAGCGGGCGTTTGTATATGTGAACGGACGTTATATAAGTGCAGCTACAGAGGACGAAGTATTGGAGAAGGTTGCGCGTTTTATAAAATAATTCCAGTATGCAGCATTCACAGCTTTGTATAGTTCCCCTTCTTCTGATCCATGCTAATGGAGCAGACCACTGCCCAGAAGGAGGAGTGATTCATGGCCCAATATGATTCTAATCTGGACAATCACAGTGTCGAGGCCCAAACGCAAAACTCGGTGGACAAGCTTCACCATGCCGTTTCTCAGGCATTGTCACATCCGGCTGAGCAACTGATTGAGCAGGCGGAGCAGTCTCGTACTCATGCGGAGCATGCCATAGAGCAGGCGAAGGACAGCCTTGGCGACGATGCGGTAGAGGCTGCCGAGGAAATGCTTGGTGAAGAGACACAACGGCTGGAGCAGGCCAAAAAAGTATTGCGCCCATAAGCATTCGTAAATGTAAATGAGCGCGGTTTACTAGCTCAAGAATACAAAAAGCCCGATCATCAGCATATTGCTGCTTGATCGGGCTTTTCTTGTTGTATTCATCTTTCTGGGAATGCGGAAGGGGTGTCGTGTAAGCATCCTTCCTTTATAAAGACTATTTGGAGGTCGAAGGAGTCGTAGTCACTTCTTTGGTTTGCGATTCCCATTGGCGAATGAGATCATACGTGATCACCTGATCGGAAATGTTCAACCGATTGAGAGCTTCGGTATACCCCGGTCCGCAGGCGTTCACATCCGTAGGCTGGCCTGTGGTGAGGTTGTAACAGGTTCCTTTGGAGAACGTGCCATCCTCGGATGGGATGTAGTACATACGACCATCAGTGAAAGCACCACTGCGCAGCACAACCATACGAGGCTTCCCGCTGAACAGGTCATTTCCCATAAAGTGATACGGTTTCGTTGAAATGCCAAGCAGATGCATCACCGAAGGTGTCAGATCAAGCTGTCCTGCCGGTTCGGTGTAAGTTCCCGCGTGGCTTCCGTCGGGAAGATGCACAAGCAGAGGCACCTGGTTCATGATTTTCTGCATATCAAGATCTGTGAGTGGCTTACCCAAAAATTTCTCATACAGTGCCTTATCTTTAATAGAGTTGTCGTGATCCCCGTAGAACATGAGGATCGTATTATCCCATAATCCGTCTTTCTTCATCTGATCCACCAGCTGGCCCAGTGCTTCATCCACATAATGCACGGATTTCAGATAGTCTCCGAACATCGTCCCTTCAAACTCGCCAACATTCAAATCCACCGCGTCAGGTGAAAGATTGTACGGGTGGTGGCTCGAAATTCCGACCATATAGGCGTAGAACGGCTGTTTGACCTCAGTGGTGAGATCATTGAGCGTTTGCCGGAAAAAGGATTTGTCTCCCAGCGACCAACCAAGTGGCTCGTCTATTTTAAAATCTTTTTTACTGTAGAACTTGTCATAGTTCATCGCCTTATACATCGTGTAGCGATTCCAGAAGCTGCTGTCGTATACGTGAAATGCATTAGGGCTGTAGCCAGTATCTTTTAGAATAGAAGGCAACGTATCGAATTTATGGTCCGCATAACGGATGAATACTGAGCCTGTAGGCAGCGGATGCAGTGATGCATGTGTAGAGAAATCCGCGTCCGAAGTACGGCCCTGCGCAGTCTGGTGATAATAATTGTTAAAATACATGCTTTCCTTCATCAGCTTGTCAAAGTTAGGCGTAATGGCCTGACCGTTGATCTGTTTGCCGATGAAAAAGTTCATATATGCTTCAGCTTGAATGACCATCACATTTTTGCCTTTATACTTACCGGACAGGTCATTTTTCACCTGGAGCAGCTTTTGATGCTGATTAAACCATTCCTTATCCTTATCGGACTCCGCCTGAGCCAGCGTAGGCTGGAGTCCCAGATGGTCCTGGCTATAGCGGTAAATGTCGTACCCGTGAAATCCGATCAGTCCGGTTACATTGTACAGGGCCATCGACCACCAGTTACCGACGAAAATGCCGGTTGCCCACGTAGACGTATAATATTTAATCGGTCCAAAGGTGAAAATGTAGCCGATCAGGAAGGCTAGCGCGCCTTTGGAGAAGCGAAGCAGAAACCTTTTGGCGAATGAGCGGCGGGGCGTTTCCATGTAAGGATCACTCGTTGCATGCCGACGCCGCAAGGAAGCTACGAACATCACATACGGAATGAACAGAATCCAGTCTGCAAAAAAGCAAAGATCCCACCAGTACATCAGAGATACGATACTTCCACCCAGGGAACCAACTTGTCCGGCTTGAAGCAAGACAGGAATCGTAATGAAATCCTGAAAATACCGATAATAAACCATGTCAGAATAAATGAGTGCGGTAAGCAAAATATCGAGCACCACAAGAGCGATCAAACGCCCGCCCCGTGACAGCCATAAGGTCCAAAAACTCACAAGCAAGAGCGAACCGATAGCGATGACATAATCTAGCGGATTCATGTCAATATTTTGGGCATGGAGGTTATAGTGGATCAGAACAAGCTTGCCAATCATAAGTACAATAAACAGACCAAACCCGAAATATCGGGACAGCAGCATTCTGCTGAACATGTTTCCAGTGCGATTTGCACTGGCCGTGCGAATAACCAACAATTTATCCTCCTTCGGCAGAAATATTCGGCTAGTATAAACTAAATATTAACGTAATGTTAAAACCGAAATCGCCTTTAATTATTATAGCGCTCATCCCGCGCATTTCAATGATTAAGTAGAGAAATACAGCATTTCCCTTCCAGTACAGCAGGTACAACCTATTTTTATTCTACAGGCAGCACAAATCAGGCCAGAAGACGAACGAACGGTTCGCTTTCTGGCCTGAGCATCATCTATTTAAGACTACGACGGCGGGGTATCCTTGCGGCGCGGTGGTAGAGGGCCCAGATACTGATAGTATTGGCATTCGATTCGGCCGTTAAACAGCTTGCGGCGTTTATCGGCTTTACGGCCCCAATGGTGCTCGAATTGCTTGGTAGAGCTGATGGCAAAGAAGGACCATGTCTTCATTTCCGCTGCCGTGCGTGCGATTGACCGGATCAGCTTCTCCACCTCGGATTGTTCGCTCAATCTCTCACCATAAGGTGGATTGGTTATCATCACACCATACTGGCCTTCAAGTCTGACTTTCGTTACAGGCATTACCTTTAATGAGATATCTTTAGCGAAGCCTGCTGCCTTTACAGCAGCCTCAGCGACTTCGATGGCGCCCGGATCAATATCGCTGCCTGCAATCTCGAAAGGAATGTCATCGCGGGTCAAATCCATCGCTTCATCGCGAGCTTGATCCCATAGCTCGCGACCCATGACAGGCCAGTTTTCCGAGTTAAAGGTGCGTCTCAATCCCGGGGCAATATTCCATGCCTGCATTGCTGCTTCTACCAGCAGAGTACCGGAACCGCAGCAAGGGTCATAGAACGGTCGATCCGGGGTCCAGCGGCTAAGCTGAATCAGAGCGGATGCCATCGTCTCTTTGAGCGGAGCCTCCGTCACGAGCTTGCGGTAGCCGCGCTTGTGCAGCCCCGGACCTGTCGTATCAAGCGTTAGCAATGCACGGTCATTTAAGAGAATGACCTCTATAACGTAACGAGGGCCGTCCTCCTCGAACCAATCCGTGTGGTAGGTTTCCTTGAGCTTTTCCACAATCGCCTTCTTGACGATTCCCTGACTGGCTGGTACGCTACTAAGCTGTGATTTGTGCGAACGTCCCTCTACAGGAAATTCACCATCTATAGGAATCCAATCCTCCCATGGCAAAGCTTTGGTGCCCTCGAACAGCTCGTCGAAGGTGGTTGCAGCAAACTCACCCATTTTAATAAGAACGCGGTCTGATGTTCGTAACCACAGGTTACACCGGCATATATCCATATAATCACCGGAAAAAACGACGCGGCCATTCTCGACGGTCAGGTCCTCGTATCCGAGTTCTCTGAGCTCCCGAGCCACGACGGCTTCAAGTCCCATCGGCGCAGTTGCAATTAGTTGCAGTTGAGTCATTAAACGTATTCACTCCGTCCCATAATCATATAAGCTTGGTTCAATCCCTATAGTATAGGTTATTGTATACGAAGAGACAAATAATTAAAGTAAATAATTTACGAAGGACACCGCGTCCAACCTGCGTTATGATAAAGTAAGAAGGAGAGATGAAACGTGGAAATTACACCCAATATGACGCCTGAACAATATGTAGACCAACTGGTACAGGAGGATGAAGCGCTACGCGGCATCAGGGAGGCCATTGTTGCAGAGGGGATGCCTGACGTATCGGTAGCTCATCCTTATGGGAAGCTACTGACCTTTCTGATTGAGGTTTCTGGCGCACAGCAGGTATTGGAGATTGGCGCATTAGGCGGTTACAGCGGATTATGTCTGGCCCGTGGGCTGGGAGAAAAGGGACGCATTGTGTCATTGGAGCTGAAAGAAGCCTATGCGGCATTGGCACACAGACATATGGAGGAAAACGGCTACGGTGACCGTGTCGAATATCGTATCGGACCTGCAGCGGACAGCCTGAAGGAGCTTCAGGAAGAGGGGAGGACCTTCGATTTTTTCTTCATTGATGCCGATAAGGAAAATTACCCGGTGTATCTGGAATATGCGATTGCTCTGGCGAATCCAGGTGCCATTATTGCGGGAGATAACTGTTTCCTTCGCGGACGGACGCTCAATACGGACAAGAACGGTCCTGCCGTACAGGCCGTGAGACGCTTTAACGAAACGATAGCTACGGACCCGCGGCTAGTCAGTACGCTTTTGCCAGCCTATGACGGATTGGCATTGGCACGTGTAAAATAGGCTGTAATGCTACTTAAATATAGCTATACAAAAAGAACCTCCTTGTCCACAAAATGGTGGAGTGGAGGTTCTTGTCTGCTCTGGAAGGTTGATCTTACCCAAAGGTTATCTTACCTGAAATCAGGTGCAGGCTTACGATCATAGAGCTTCATACGTACCCAGAGTATATTGACGATCAGCAGGACACCTGACATGATGAACAGTCCTTCGATGCCGATAAACCCGGACAGCACCCCGCCAATAACAGCGCCCAGCATATTACCAAGCGCCAGCGAACTGGTATTGAAGCCGAACGAACGGCTTTCCATGCCTTCCGGTGTATACGTGCGAATCAGCGCGTTTACGCTCGGCAGCAGTCCGCCCATAAATATGCCCATGAAAAAACGGATCGTGACGAGCTGCCATACCTGATTGACAAAAGCCTGCGGAATGAGCATGAGCGCGGTTCCGAGCAGCGCGATGGTCAAAATGCGGTGCGCCCCAATCTTGTCACTCAATCTTCCGAGCAGCGGCGCAGCGACCATATTGGACACACCGGTAATGGCCGTAACAAACCCGGCAATGAGCGCAATTCCTTCTGCCGACCCATACAGCTTTTGCACATATAACGGCAGCAAAGATACCGTACTGATCATGGCAAACTGGAGCAGGAACGTTACGGTGAACAAAGCTGGAAGCTGGGGCGTATGGCTTAGCTCCTTTAATCCGGCAAGAACCGAAATTTGCGGTATGCGTGCAGCTTCGGCTTTGCTGAAATTTTCTTTAACCAGAAACATTGCGATGAGTGAGGCTATAAAAATTAGAGCGCCTGTAATATAAAAGATCGGTCTGAATCCGATCCAGTCAGCCAAAAATCCTCCGAGCAGAGGGCCAAGAATTGTACCCGCCATCTGGCCGGATTGCATCATCCCCATAGCGAAACCGGTCCGTTCCTTGGGTGTAGTACCCGACACTAGAGAAATCGAAGCAGGATTGAAGCCTGAAATCGTACCGTTCAGCAGACGAAGCGCCAACAGTTGCCACGGATGGGTGACCAAACCCATGCAGCCGACCACCAGAGCCATACCGAAGCCCGAGCGAAGCAGCATAACTTTACGTCCATATCGGTCAGCCAGCTTGCCCCACAAAGGCTGGAACATAAATGAGGTCAAAAAGTTAGCGGCAAAAATACCCCCGGCCCATAGACCAATATCGTGCTCTCCCTTCACATGAAGGTCTTGAGCCAGATACAGGGCGAGGAACGGAGTAATCATCGTAATACCCGCATTGACCAGAAACTGACCGAACCAAAGCACAATGAGATTGACTTTCCACGTCTCCCACGTTTTCAATGTGCTTTCACTTCCTTTCTGCCATTCTCATCCTGTTGTAATCATGCTTATCCATGTAAAATTTCCCGGAGCTTTAAAAAAGCCATTTCTCTAGTATAGCACACTTCATTGAAGCTTTATCCAAATGTCATGGGTTTGTCATGGTTTGTTCGAGAGCGGCGGTTGTTACAACTCTTGAAAAAGGGCATAATAAAATATATTATTTATGATTCGAACTGGAGGCTGAAGTCATGACCTACAATGATACTTTTATTCGCGCTTGCCGCAAGCAGGCTGTGGATCATATTCCCGTATGGTACATGCGGCAGGCTGGAAGGTATGATCCTGAATATCGCAAAATTAAAGAGAAATACACCTTGCTGGAAATTTGTCGTCAGCCCGAGCTGGCGGCAGAAGTGACCTTAATGCCCGTGCGCAAGCTCGGGGTAGACGCTGCTATTTTATATTCTGATATTATGAATCCGGTAGCCTCGCTGGGGGTTGATTTTGATATTGTCAAAAATATCGGTCCGGTTATTGATAATCCGATCCGGACAGCGGCGGACGTGGACAAGCTGCGCCCGATTGATGTAGAACGAGATTTGGGTCACATTTTGGAAACGATCCGTATTTTGGACCGTGAGCTAGAGGTACCGCTGATTACGTTTGCTGGAGCTCCTTTTACAATTGCGAGTTATTTAATAGAAGGAAGACCGTCCAAAGGATATATCCGCACCAAAGCCATGATGTACGGAGAGCCTGCATTATGGAATCGGTTGATGGGCAAGCTTGGAGACATGGTTATTACATACATGCGTGCTCATATCGCTAACGGCGGCAAGGCATTTCAGCTCTTTGACAGCTGGGTAGGGGCGCTTGCGCCTCATGATTTTCAAACGTTTGTGCTACCGACAATTACACGTATTTTCCATGAGCTGTCCGATCTGGACGTACCCAAAATTTATTTTCCAGGTGTAAGCTCTGGTGAGTTGCTTCCGCTGCTGAGCGGGGTAAAAGCCGATGTGATCGGACTGGACTGGCGGGTAAGTATACCTGAAGGACGCCGTCGTTTAGGTAATCGTTTTGGTGTGCAGGGAAATCTGGATCCTTACGTGCTTACAGCGCCGATGGATGTAATCAAACAGTATGCGAAAACGATTGTGGATGAAGGAATTGTGGAGCCGGGATATATTTTTAATCTGGGTCACGGTTTATTTCCAGAAGCTTCGTTAGATAAGCTGAGAGAACTTACGGAGTATGTACATGAGTATTCCCGTTCCGTTTTGACAAAGAAGTAATCAATCCGAAATGTAAAGAGGTGATGTGCTGATGAAAACCAAAGTGGGTGTACTGGTTATGTCCTACGGGACACCGGAAAGTTTGGATCAGGTGGAGGCCTACTATACACATATTCGTCGTGGTAACCCTCCTTCCCCGGAGCAATTGAAAGAATTAAAGGACCGTTATGAAGCCATTGTGGGCGGTGTATTTCCGCTGCGTCAAAATACGGATCGTCAGGTTCAAAATCTGCAAGAAACATTGAATCAGGAAAATCGTAACCCGGGTATTGAATTTGTCTGCTATCAGGGACTCAAACATGCCAAACCGTTCATTGAGGATGGCGTGGAGGCCATGGTTCAAGACGGTATCCACACCGCAGTGGGTGTTATACTGGCCCCGCATTATTCCGTGATGAGTGTAGGCACTTATATTAAGCGCGCGCAGGCCAAGGCACAGGAACTGGATCTGGCTATATCGTTTGTGGAAAGCTATCATCTTCATCCAAAGCTGATTAAGACGTTAACCGAGCGTGTGAATGCAAAGCTGGCGCTTTTCGAAGAAGCAGGGGCGAATCGGAACGAGGTACGTGTATTGTTCAGTGCGCATAGTTTGCCTGAGCGGATTTTGGTGATGGGTGATCCTTATGTAGAGCAATTGATGGCTACATCGCAAGCTATTGCGGACAAGGCAGGAATCACCAACTGGCAGTTTACGTGGCAAAGCGCAGGCCGCACAGCAGAGCCTTGGCTCGGTCCTGACATCCTGGATACCATGCATAGTCTCAAGGAAGAGCAGGTTGAATATGTACTGGCTGCGCCAGTCGGCTTCGTTTCCGATCATCTAGAGGTACTGTACGATCTGGATATTGAGGCACAAGCATTAGCGAAGGAATTGGATATGCGTTTCCAGCGGATTGATTCGCTTAACAGTGATCCATTGTACATGGAAACGCTTAGCGATGTCGTCATAGACCGATGGAAAAAGGGATGAGGACATAATGGAGCAAAAACTACGAAACATTGTGATTGTAGGTGGAGGATTGACCGGACTGAGCACAGCTTTTTATACACATAAAATGTACAAAGAAGCGGGCTACGCACCACGAATTACGCTGGTGGAAAAGGCCCCAGTGCTGGGCGGGAAAATCGAAACGTTGCATAAAGACGGGTTTGTGATTGAAAAAGGGCCGGATTCCTTTCTGGCCCGTAAAACGGCTATGATCGACCTGGCGAAAGAGCTGGGGCTGGATCACGAGCTGGTAAGCACGAATCCTGAGGCGAAAAAAACATACATTTTGCATGAAGGGCAGCTTCATCCGATGCCCCCCGGTCTGGTACTGGGAATTCCGACGGAGCTGAAACCATTTCTGCGAAGCGGACTGATCTCGTTGGGCGGCAAGCTGCGGGCCATGATGGATTTTGTCATTCCGCCCCGCCGCGTATCGGGTGATGAAGCCTTGGGAGATTTTATTGAGCGCCGACTGGGCAAAGAAGTGCTGGAAAATATAACTGAGCCACTGCTGGCTGGCATATATGCTGCCAATATGAAGGCGCTGAGTTTGCAGGCGACCTTTCCACAATTTGCTGAAGTAGAGCAGCAATATGGAAGCCTCATTCACGGGATGATGACCGGAAGAAAACCGGCAGAGACGCATACAGGCACGAAAAAAAGCGCCTTCTTGACCTTTCGTCAAGGGCTGCAAAGTTTGGTGCATGCGTTACTAAATGACTTGCGTGACTGTGATTTGCGCACAGGCGTTGCTGTTACAGAATTCACAAAGACAGCAGACGGTGAAGGAAGCGTCTACCATGTTGTACTGGATAATGGGGAGACGCTGAAGGCGGACGATCTATTTGTCACGACTCCGAATTTTGCCGCTGCGCCGCTGTTGCGGGGATATGTGAATGTGGCAGCACTGGAAGCCGTTCATTATGTGTCCGTGGCCAATGTGGTCATGGCTTTTAATAAAAAAGATATCAAGAATGTCTTTGATGGTTCCGGTTTTCTGGTTCCGCGTAAAGAGGGTCGCAGTGTAACGGCATGTACGTGGACGTCCGCCAAGTGGCTGCATACCAGCCCGGACGATAAGGTACTGCTGCGCTGTTATGTGGGGCGTGCCGGAGCCGAAGAAACGGTAGAGCTACCCGATGATGAACTGACTGCGCTGGTACGTAAGGATTTGCAGGACATGATGGGCGTTACGGCGACTCCGCTATTTACGGAAATTACCCGTCTTCGCCACTCCATGCCGCAATATCCGGTAGGACACCCGCAGGCTATCGCCGATTTGCGAGAAGAACTGCGTACAACGATGCCGGGAGTGTATGTTTTGGGTGTTGGCTATGATGCCATCGGCTTGCCGGATTGTATCCGTCAAGCTAAGGAATGGGCCTCTGTCGCCGTCCAAGCTGCGGAACGGGAAGCGGTTAAGGTACAGGCATAATTAAATGGTTGGAGCAAGTTGAGTAACGAACCCTTCGCGATCCCAAGCGAGGGGTTCTATTTATACTGAAATTTAATATATAATGGAGAAGATGTTAAAACCGTTGGATCATTTAAGAAAGTAATGCATATGCAACAGCATAGAAGGAGTGAAGAATGTACCCTCCCAGATCACAGAAAAATGAAGGTCGAAAGAAAGCAAAGAAGCAAAAAATAGGCAAGGCTTGGATCATCACGAATCTTGTCCTGCTGCTTATGATCGCAGGTCTTTTCGGTTATTATTACATATTTGAACACGGGAAGAGTAGCTCTTTTGCAGAAAACAATGGACTATTGCAACAGGAGAACAAGGCCAAAACGGATTCTGCGGGTGGAGGACAGTCTTCTAGCCCGATAAGAGAGAACGTTACAGCCGTTTCAAATGAACAACTGGACAACAGCTCCAATGGAGACGAGCAAGCTGCTTCTACTGACCCCAACGAATCGGAGCAGGGAAAGAAAGCCGCAACGGATGGAACAGCTTCGCCGACAGTCATGCTCCATTTTATAGGGGATGTGCAGTTTTTCGGTAAGGTTGAGCAGCGGTTGGAAAAGAATGGATTTGATTTTCCATATCAATATCTCGGAAATCTGTTTCGCAAAGACGATTTGACGATAGCCAATCTGGAAACGCCGGTTACAACCGGGGGCGTGGGTGCGCTGAATAAAACGTATGTGTATAAGTCTTCTCCTAAGGCGTTGACTGCGTTGGCTGCGGCAGGAATAGACGCTGTAAATTTGGCCAACAATCATATTTTGGATCAGGGCACAGACGGATTACTGGATACGCTGAAATATTTGAAAGAAGATGATATAGCGTATACCGGAGCCGGGCGTAATGCAAAAGAAGCGTATGCTCCGCACTATTTTGAACGTAAAGGTATTAAAATTGCGTTGTTAGGGGCTACACGGGTTATGCCCGAGGCCAACTGGAATGCAGGCGTCAAACAGCCCGGTGTTGCAGGAGCCTACGATTCGACCGCGATTGTGAAGTCGATTCGCGAAGCGCGCGAGCAGGCTGATTTGGTCATTGTCATTGCGCATTGGGGCAAGGAGCGTGTGACTGTATTGGAGCCTCATCAAACCGAGCTATCGCACGCTTTTATTGATGCAGGGGCAGATCTCGTAATCGGAGGTCACCCGCACGTACTACAGGGGATGGAGCAGTATAAAGGCAAATGGATTGCATACAGCACAGGCAATTTTATTTTTTCTAAATCCACAGTACCAGCCACCTGGGATACAGCGATATTTCAGGCAACCTGTACCCGGACTGGGGCTTGTAGCATGAAGCTGACTCCTTACCGGGCGGAGCTGGGTCAACCGGTTCCATTGAAGGATGCGGAAGCTAGCAAAATTTTGCAAGGAGTAGCGGCGATGTCACCGGGTAATGTCTCAGTAGGCGCAGACGGCATAGTAACCGCCCGATAGTTTTCGAAGAAATCTTTGACGTGAAACAACCTGTGGATGGAGGTCATAACTGGAATGAATCATTTGTGCGTGGCTCACCGCGGTTTTTCGGGAATTGCTCCCGAGAACACGTTGGCGGCTTTTAAGCTTGCGATAGATCAGCCGTTTGTGCACTGGATTGAGCTGGATGTACAACTGTCGAAGGACGGCGTTCCGGTGGTCATTCATGATTTCACGCTGGAGCGCACAACCAACGGCACAGGTCGGGTGAAGGATACGGACTGGAAAGAGCTGAAACGTCTGGATGCAGGTGGCTGGAAAAGCACGGAATATCAAGGTGAAAGGATTCCTGCTCTCGCACAAGTGCTGGACCTGTGTCGTGGCCGCGTATCGCTCAATATTGAGCTAAAAACCGTAGGGGATATGTATCCGGGGCTGGAGAAGGCCGTACTCCGTGAAATTGTGGCGCGAGATATGGATAGTGAGGTGGTATTGACCTCTTTTGAGCGTTCAGCTTTACGTCGGGCCAAAGAGCTGGCGCCAGGTATCCGTACCGGGCTGATTATCGATGATCGTCCGGACGATCTGGCAAAGCAGTTGGAAGGGCTGCAATGCTCTTTTCTATCCATAGGCTACCCGCGTTTGGATAGAAAGCTGATGAAGGACTTGACCGGACGCGGTACCACTGTCATGGCGTGGACGGTAGATAACCGAAGTATTATGCGGAGAATGGCCTCCTTACATCCTGAATTGATGATTTGTACCAATTGGCCGGATCGCTGGGAGCAGGTTTTTTTGCATTCCAAACACAGGGTGTGGCACTATATACGTAATTTATTTATTAAATAATGGGGCTTCATACGCGGAAGGGTGACTGGTCGCAATGAACGTGGAAATTCATAATGTTTACTGTGTTGGGCGTAATTATAAGCTGCATGCCGAGGAACTGGGAAATGAGGTTCCCACAGAACCGATGATTTTTTTAAAGCCTTCCCACGCGGTAGTACCGCTGGATGGAGCAACATTGGAGCTTCCTAAAGATCAAGGAGACATTCATTATGAGACAGAGCTGGTTGTGGCTGTAGGCCGTAATTATGAACCAGGTATGTCTGCGGAAACGATTCTGAATGCTTTTGCCTTTGGTATTGATTTTACCCTGCGTGATGTACAAAGCGCTCTCAAGAAAAAGGGCTACCCATGGACGGCGGCTAAAGGTTTCAAATCATCTGCTCCCGTTACACCGTTCTTGCCTTTAGAGAAACTGGACACGCTGGAGCAGCAGGATTTTTCATTGCTCAAAAATGGACAGGAAGTACAGCGCGGCCATATCAAGGATATGATTTTTTCCATCGAGCATATCATTGATTACATAGCGACACATTATGGACTGGGTGAAGGCGATATTATTTTCACAGGCACTCCGGCAGGTGTAGGGCCTTCAACGAGTGGAGACCGCTTCGAGCTATTTTGGGGAACTGACCGTCAAGGAAGCTGCACAATCGGTTAAGCTGATCCGTGGATAGCATCAATTAAGATGATTAAAAAGGGAGTTCTCTTGGTAGTGGGGCAGCATGGAGTGATTCCCGCAGGCAAGAATGTAAAGGCCGTGTCCTGTGCCATAGCATGGGACGCGGCTTTTATATAAGTGTAGAGCGTTGTACAATAATATACGTACTGAAAAATGATAAACAAGAGATTCATTTCAAAATGGGGGTATTTGATGGATTGGATCATCGGTTTGCTTGCCGCTACTGTAGTGGCGGGAGCTGCTTTTTATAAAAAATCCTTAACCTTATCGGGTTTTGCGGCGGCTGTGCTGATGGGAACTGTGTATTATGGTGGAGGTAATCTGTTTTGGTTCGGTACCTTGCTTCTGTTCTTCATCACATCGACCCTGCTGTCGAGGTTCAAAAAGGAGCGCAAGGCAGAGCTTGAAAAATCGTATGCCAAAACCGGAAACCGGGATGCAGGCCAGGTATGGGCGAACGGGGGATTAGGTATGCTGCTGTGCCTGGGATATGGGATCTGGCCTCATGTTGCCTGGCAGTTGGCTTTTGTTGGCGTCATGGCTACGGTCACGTCGGATACGTGGGCAACGGAATTTGGCAGCCTGAGCCGCAAGCCGCCCCGCTCGATACTGAATGGCAAGGTGCTGGCACCCGGAACCTCGGGAGGTGTATCTGCTCTGGGGACGACTGCGGCTTTGGCTGGGGGCGTGCTGATTGGAATAGGCGCATGGGCCTTTGGATACGCCGTAGGAATGCCAGGCTTGCCGCCATGGCTGTGGGCACTGATCGGGGGAATATCTGGCAGTGCCGGGGCCTTTGCCGATTCCTATCTTGGTGCTACGTTGCAAATGATGCGTTCCTGCACGGTTTGCAGCCGGGAAGTAGAGGTAGACTCGCATTGTGGACAACCGACGGTCTATGTGCGGGGCTGGCGTTGGATGAGCAATGATCGAGTGAATAGCATCAGTTCGATTTTCGGGGGGCTGGTCGCTCTGGCAGGCATTCTGTTGATACTCTAGTCCAGGGAGGTGCGAAGATGGGCGGTATATATGGAGATAAATATGAGGCCATTTTGGACGCCGCTTACACAGTCTTCGGCACCAAAGGCTTTTATGAAAGCAAGATTTCCGAGATTGCAGAACAGGCGGGTGTCGCCAAAGGTACGGTATACTTGTACTTCGAAAGTAAAGAACAGCTCTTTACAGCGGCCACGCGCCCGTGAAGGCGATGTGGATCAGACGGCTGAGTTTGTGGCTAACTTCTTTATGTACGGCTGTGAAGCCGGGAGCGGGATACGCGGACTTTGATATTGTAAAGCCAGAAACCGTACTGACTTCGTTCAGATCACGTTTTTTTAATCATATGGTATGACTGTGTTAAAATAAACAAGATGCATCACAAAATAGGGGAAGAGTAGGGAATCCGTATGAATATTATGACCGTTGAACATATAACGAAAAGCTATGGCGAAAAAATGCTGTTTGAGGATGCTTCCTTTGGCATGGATGAACGTGACAAAATAGGGATCGTCGGTGTGAATGGCACCGGAAAATCGACGTTTTTACGCGTCATTTCCGGCTTGGAGCTACCTGATGATGGTAATATTGCGGTCAACAACGATGTGCGTATTCAATTTTTGGCGCAAAACCCGGAGTTTGACCCCGAGGTGAAGGTACTCCAACACATTTTCCACGGCAACCAGCCTGAAATGAAGGCGGTGCGCGAATATACGGAAACGATGGAGATGCTGGAGCTGAATCCGGGCAGCGAGGAGCTTCAAAACCGCCTGTTGCGGGCAAGCCAGCAGATGGATACGCTCCAGGCATGGCAGCTCGAGAGCGAGGCCAAAAACGTGTTGACCCGGCTGGGTATCACCCAATTTGAGGCACGTATGGGCGTTCTCTCTGGCGGACAGCGCAAGCGTGTTGCTCTGGCGGCAGCTTTGATCCAGCCTTGCGAGCTGCTCATTCTGGACGAGCCTACCAACCATATAGATAATGAGTCGGTTGAATGGCTGGAGCAGTATTTGCAGAAAAGACGCGGCGCGTTGCTGATGATTACGCATGATCGCTATTTTCTGGATAGAGTGGCAAATGTTATGCTGGAGCTGGATCATGGTCGACTTTTCCGCTATGAGGCTAACTATACCCGCTTTCTGGAACTAAAGGCGGAACGCGAAGAACGGGAAGCATCTTCGGAGCAAAAACGGCAAAACCTGTTGCGCAATGAACTAGCCTGGATTCGCCGGGGGGCAAAAGCCCGTTCGACCAAGCAGAAAGCGCGCATTGACCGATTTGAGCAGCTTAAGGATCAGCAACCGGAAGCCCGTTCCGGGTCTGTAGACATGTCGGTAGCCTCCACGCGTCTCGGTAAAAAAATACTGGAGCTGGAGCATCTGTCTAAATCGGTAGATTCTCGCAAGCTGATACAGGATTTGAGCTATATCGCTGTCCCTGGTGACCGGGTCGGGATTGTGGGTCCCAATGGTAGCGGAAAATCGACCCTGCTCCAAATGATCGCACAGCGTGTAGAACCGGACTCAGGCAGCGTGGTACTGGGACCGACCGTGAAGCTCGGTTATTTTACTCAGGAGCATCAGGAAATGAACGAATCGCTGCGTGTCATCGAGTACATTAAGGAAGAAGCCGAAGTGATCCGGACAGCAGATGGCTCGGCTATTACAGCCGCACAAATGCTGGAGCGGTTTCTGTTTGCGCCAAGTTCGCAATGGACGGTCATTTCCCGGTTATCAGGGGGCGAGAAACGGCGCTTGTACCTGCTGCGTGTGCTGATGTCCGCACCGAATGTACTGTTACTGGATGAACCAACGAATGATCTGGATATTCAGACTCTATCCGTGCTGGAAGACTATCTGGATGAATTTCCGGGTGTTGTTTTTATCGTTTCTCATGACCGTTATTTCCTGGACCGGACAGTAGACAAGGTACTGGCATTCGAAGGAGAAGGACAGGTACGTGTACATGTGGGCGATTACAGCGAGTATGCAGAATGGATCAGTAAAAATGCTCCATCCGCTTCGAATCCGCCTGTCCCAGCGGGTACTTCTTTTGCTCAGTCTTCCACGTCTAAGTCTGCGGATGCTTCGGATTCAGTCAAGGAGACAACCAAAACCAAGCTTAAATTCACCTTTAAGGAACAGCGGGAATTTGAGCAAATTGACGAATTGATCGAACAGGCTGAAGAGAAGTTGGCTAGCATCCAGCGACAGATGGAAGAGTCTTTCGATGATTCCGCACGACTACAGGAGCTTATGGCTGAGCAAACGAAGGCCGAACAGCATTTGGAGCATCAAATGGAGCGCTGGACCTATCTGAACGAGCTGGCCGAGCAGATCGAGCAAAGCAAATCTTAAAATACGAAATAAGTATGATGCGCGAATCGTGTTTCCGCCGTTAGTTAAACAAGCAAGTCTCCGTTAAGATGGAGACTTGCTTGTTTGTATTTATTCCACTGAAAAACGCTATTACCTCAAGTGCCTCAAGCTTTTACATAAGCGGTAAGCAGACGGGCGGTGTTCACCACAGCCTGCTTGTGCGTACGCTCCATCGCATGGGAGGCATGTACGCCAGGGCCGATCAGCGCAGCGCGGATGTTATTGCCTGCTTTCAGCGCAGCCGAAGCGTCCGAGCCGTAGTGCGGATAAATATCAACCGCATACGGGATATTCAGCTCCTTGGCCAGCTCAATAAGGCGAGTCGTCATGTCATAATCATAAGGCCCGGAAGAATCTTTGGCGCAGATGGATACATCCGTCTCCTTGCAGCTCAGATCCTCACCTATGCAACCCATATCGACGGCAATCATCTCGCTGACACCCTCGGGGATGTAAGCAGCCCCGTGACCGACTTCCTCATAGTTGGAAATGATCAGCTTAACGGTATGACGAGGCTTCCAGTCTTCGCGTACAGCGGATTCAAGTAAACCAAACAGTGCAGCCACGCTGGCTTTATCATCCAGATGCCGTGACTTGATAAAGCCGCTGGGTGTCACGACCGCACGGGCGTCGAACGAAATAAAATCGCCTACCGCAATGCCGAGTTGGAGCACGTCTTCTTTAGATTCGACAAGTTCGTCGATCCGCACCTCCATATGACTTTCCTTGCGTTCAAAGCTACGTGCATCATCATAGACATGTACAGACGGATGGCTCGACAGAATCGTGCCTGTATACGTTTGTCCGCTTCTGGTATGAATCAGGCAGTATTCGTTCTCGATGCTGTTCATCATGAAACTGCCGACAAATGTCAGCCGCAAGGTACCGTGACTGGTTATTGAGCGTATCATCGCGCCCAATGTATCCACATGCGCGCTCAGCGCAACTGTACGGTCTGTTTCCTGGCCCTCCAGGGTCAAGATGGCACCGCCCTTGGCGTTCCATTCTATGGGCACTCGGAGGCTTGAGGCTTCCTTACGGATCAGTTCCATCACATGACGTGTGTAGCCACTGGGACTGGGGGTGTTCAATAGTTGATTCAGAAAGGTTATTATATAATTTTCGTTCAGATGAGTCGTCATGTTGTTGCTCCTCCTCATTTGGACAACCGGTCAAGGTCAGAGAACATTGGTTCTGTTTCCATGTCGGATGTAGACACTGCGCTGGACGAACCAGTCGTGTCATAGGCCGTATCCGCGTATGCTTCCACAGCGGGTTTGTGCTCTTCTTGCAGTTTATGAAGCTGAGTGGTCAGACGTTTGATTTCTCTCTGAAGCTTATATTGACGGAAAATTCCGTAGGAAGCGACGATAAGCCCTCCAAGAAGAGTGCAGCCGAGAATAAGCAAAATCAAAGGAACATTAACCGTACGAAATAGAAGATTTACTTGGACTGAGTTCCCGTTAAAGACAGCGAATACAGCCGTTAACAAAGCGATAACAAGAGCTGCGATCAAAGACCATTGTGTTTTCAAAATGCCACCTCCTTCCGCTGCATTATAAAATCCCTTGCCCGTCATGGGCAAGGGATTTATCCTTGCATTGTTTTACTTTCCGGCTGTCAGCTTTTCCATTTCCGTAATAACTTCCTCGAATACGCTCATCGCTTCGCGGATCGGTTGCGGAGAGGACATATCCACGCCGGCCTTCTTCAAAATATTAATTGAATAATCGCTACCGCCGCTCTTCAGGAATCCTAAATAACGGTCAACGGCTGGTAGGCCTTCTTCCAGAATCTGTTTCGAAAAGCTGGTTGCCGCGGAGAAGCCAGTAGCATATTTGTAGACATAGAAACTGTTATAAAAATGGGGGATACGCGCCCATTCCATCTCAATGTCTTTGTCTACTTTCATGCCAGAGCCGTGATATTTCACATTCAAGTCATAATAAATTTCTGATAAAAGCTGCGGTGTAAGGGATTCTCCCTGTTCTGCACGTTCATGCACAATTTTCTCGAATTCCGCAAACATCGTTTGGCGGAATACCGTCGTGCGGAATTGGTCCGCATAGTAGGTGAGAAGGTACATTTTCTCTTTTGGATCGGTAGACTTCTTCAGCAAGTAGTCCATCAGCAACGCTTCATTCGTTGTCGATGCTACTTCAGCCAAGAAAATGGTGTACTGGGCATCCCGATACTTCAACGCATTATCCGAGTAATACGAATGCAGCGCGTGTCCCATCTCATGAGCGAGCGTAAACATGCTGTTCAGGTTATCTTTATGGTTCAGCAGCACATAAGGATGAGTGCCGTAAGCACCCCAGCTGTATGCGCCTGTACGTTTATTTTCATTTTCGTACACATCAATCCAGCGATCATCGTAACCTTTTTGCAACGAAGCCAGATAGTCCTTGCCCAGCGGCTTTAGACCTTCCTTCGTTTGCTTTTTAGCATCTTCAAACGAAATGTCGAGTTTGTATTCGTCCACAAGCGGAGCGAACAGGTCATACATATGAAGCTCATCCACGCCCAGCAGCTTTTTGCGCAGCTTGATATAACGGTGCAGCAAAGGCAAGCTCTCGTGAATGGTGTCAATCAGATTGGTGTACACTTCCTTCGGGATATTGTCACCGTATAACGACATTTCCAGTACGGAAGGGTACTTGCGAACACGTGAATAAAAAACATTTTTGCTCACATTGGCACTCAGTGTGGAAGCAATCGTATTTTTATTTTTGGCATACGTATCATAGACCGCTTTAAAAGCACGCTCACGAACTTCACGGTGCGGACTTTCGAGAAATTGAATATAGCTGCCATGTGTTAGTTCAACCTCTTTGCCGTTTTCATCCTTGATTTTAGGAAATTTCATATCGGCATTGTTCAGCATACCGAAAATGGTTTGTGGTGCTTGAGCCAGGTTACCGACCTGTGCGAGCAGGGCTTCTTCCGACTTACCCAAAATATGCGCTTTCTCCCGTTTCATTTCCTGAAGCGTAAAGCGATAATCTGCCAGCTTCGGATCTTCTATCAATGCATTGAGCTGATTGTCGGGCAGCGCCAAAATTTCAGGTGTCACGAAAGACAGGGCTTCACTGACCTCAACGCCTAATTTTTTGGCTTTTTGTGAAAGGCCCTGATATGTAGGTTCAGCCGTATCCTCGTCATGATGCAGATGCGCGTACACGTATACGCGCTCGGTTTTGAGTGATAGTTCATCTTCCAGCCTAAAGCAATTGACAATCACTTCGGCTGAATTCAGCTTGCTTTGGAATTGTGTAGCTTTTTTGGCTAGTTGTTTAACTTCTTCGTACTCTTGATCCCATGCTTTGCGGTCTGGAAACAGATCTTCAAGCTTCCAGGTATTTTCCGCAGGCGCATCTGCGCGTTTTATGATTTCACTCATGGAGAGCCTCCTCTGATCGAACGAAATGTGGGGTGGGGCTGCGGCGGTACGGGGCGGCTGCCAAAACGAAGAAACCGCCACGCTGACCGTGAGCAGCAGAGCAAGAGGTTTTGTGGCATGCATGTAACGGCATATCCTCCTTCATACCATGGCTTGTTATGCTATAGTATGACCTCTTGCGCCCAAAAGTATAAATTTCCTTACCTTGGGGCGGAACCTATATCTAATAAGCTGTATACAATAAGATAAAAGGCAAAGCAAACCATGATTACGGCAGTGAGGGCCATCCACCTTTTGAGAGGAGCCGGTAACGTATCACGTTTCATGATCAGCACTCCGGCCAGCGTAAAGGCCAGAATAATGAAGATGAGAAAGCTGTTGGACACCATGAATGGGCTATACCTGTCTGAAAGCGTTCATGATCCGCTGCCACTCTTCCTCGTTATCCTGAAAGGACTGCTTGGGAAACCGATTTTGAGCCCAATGCATCAGCGCCGGACGGCTCAAAAACGTGTGGGCTTCTTCGCCCCAGTCATCGGATATTTCCCGTAGAACGATGTAACGGCCCTGCACCTCTACAGTCATCATGTTCCAATTGTCTTTTTTGTATATTTCGTGTTTTTTCATCATATGCATGTCTCCGATTTTAAAGATGTTTTGGTTCATGATACCGCAGTTTCCGCCGCAAAAGCAAATCATTCCAGCTTGAAAAAGCCCTCAAAACATCAATTGCATTGTGAAAAAGCATGAAATATAATATGGATATTCGCCATAGATGGCGGAATTTTTAGGAGGTTGTTTACTTGAAAGGTACAGTAAAATGGTTTAACGCAGAAAAAGGTTATGGCTTCATCCAAGTGGATGGTGGCGAGGACGTATTCGTACATTTCTCCGCAATCCAAGGCGACGGCTTTAAGACTTTGGAAGAAGGTCAAGCGGTTGAATTCGAAATCACTGAAGGTAACCGTGGACCCCAAGCAGCTAACGTAAATAAACTGTAAGTGTAACTGAATTGTAAGAAATGTTCCGTTCATGCGGATGTCTTATATATTACGGTTAAACGATGAATTGAGAGCGTAGTTCCTTGAAATTTAAGGAACTGCGCTTTTTTGCGTAAAAAGTTTATGATATGAGAAGGCTGAGTTGGAATAGGGTATTATACCGTAATGGAAACGAAACATTAGTCATTATTGAAGGAGTTGGCAAGATGAGCGCAGCAGAGGCTAGTCGTAAACCTTCCTTGACCGAGGGTCCAATTACCAAAACACTGTTTTTATTCTCCTTGCCGATGTTGTTCGGAAACGTAATACAGTCGCTGAATGGAACGATCAATTCTATCTGGGTCGGCAAGTTTCTGGGCGAGGCCGCATTGACCGCCGCTTCCAACGGAAATATTATCATGTTTTTTCTCATCAGTGCGATCTTTGGTGTCACCATGGCCGCCACGATCATGATCGGACAGAAAGTTGGTGCGGGAGACGTTACTGAAACCAAGCGTGTAATAGGCACAAGTGCAATCTTTTTTCTTGTACTTGCTTTGGCTGTGGGCATTATCGGATTTTTTGGCTCTCCCTGGATTCTTCGTGTGCTGAATACACCTGCTGAATCTGTGGATATGGCAATCACATATACGCGTATTATTTTTGCGAGCATGCCCTTTTTGTACGGTTATAACTATATTATGACCGTGATGAGAGGGGCGGGGGATTCCAAAACACCATTTTACTTTCTACTCGTTTCTGTCGTACTGGATGTGCTACTCAATCCGTTGTTAATATTTGGGTGGGGATCTATACCCGCGATGGGCATCGGAGGTTCCGCAGCGGCTACGCTGATCGCTCAAGGGGTCAGCTTCGTACTGATTCTCATTTATCTTTATCGTGTAAAATACTTTTTGCGTATTACATCTTCAGAGCTTCATTTGCTGAGATTTGATTGGGAAATTATTTGGACCTTAATTCGTAAGGGAATGCCTATGGGTCTACAAATGATTGCTGTCTCTTCCAGTGCAATCGCGTTGATGAACCTGATTAATGGATACGGGACAGTGGCGGCTGCGGCTTATACTGCAGCAAATAACTTGTCCAGCTATGTGCAGATGCCAGCCATGGCGCTGGGTGCTGCTGTGTCTTCCTTTGCGGCACAAAATATCGGGGCCGGGCGTTGGGATCGGGTGCGCAAGATCACTTGGATCGGAATTGTGTACAATTTTGTGCTGACCGGTGAATTAGTAGTATTGATTTACTGCTTCAACCGGGAGGCCTTGCTGATGTTCCTTCCTTCTAGTGGCGGTGCTTTGGAACTGGGGATGCGGATTAATCTGATTACGTTGTGGTCTTTTGTCATATTCGGCATCACCAATGTTATTACAGGAGTTGTGCGGTCTACGGGTTCCGTAATCGTGCCGCTTTTGATTACCATCATTTCATTATGGGGCATTCGTATTCCTCTGGCCTATGCGTTCGTCGATGAGTACGGTCTGGATGCTGTATGGTGGAGCTTCCCTGTCAGTTTTGCCATCTCTGCGGTGGCGGTCATTTTCTATTATGCTTTTGGAAAATGGAAGCAGGCTAGCATGAGGGATGGCTTTCAAGGTGTAAAACCCGTAGAGGATAAGGGGTAGGCAGGGCTTTTAACCTATTTTGAAATTAATAATCCTATCAGGGTGAATTTTGTTTAATTTCAATTTTTGTGTATTTAATCTTGACAGGTATAAAGATTTTTTGTGAAAATGGCTCGTTTTTCTGAAATATTAAGAAAAAGTGAGGTTGTTCATTTGTACAAAAAGGACGATCATATTATAATGAATATGGTTTGGATAGGTATAATTACGTAGACAACAATGTGGAGGCACCGTCATTTGAGTTATGTTGAGCAAGGACGTTATCAAGTTCCGAGAGGCCCCATAGGTCTAATGAGCCGAATGTACAAGCACATTCTCCCTGAAACGAAGCAGGAATTGGGAAATTGGAAACACAAGGCTAAACAGATTCCGGATCCCGAGCTGAGAAGTCAGGCACTTGCAAGCATAGCAGAGAAGACGTTTCACTGTGTAGGAGGGGCGGTTTATGCCGCAGGGAATATGTCTGCCCGGCAGACGTTAATTCCGCTTATTGTGGCTTACCAGACGATTAGCGATTATCTGGACAACCTGTGTGATCGTAGCACGTCCATGGACCCGGATGATTTCAGGCTGTTGCATCAGTCTATGCTGGATGCGGTCAACCCGGCAGCCAAGACAGTGAATTATTACGCTTTGCGTCGCGAGCAGGAGGATGGCGGTTATTTGACTGGGCTGGTGACAACCTGTCAGTCTTGTGTGAGCAGGCTTCCGGGGTATGAGGCAGCAATGCCTTACGTTCAGGATCTGGCGGGATTATACACGGATTTGCAAGTTTACAAGCATATTAAGCCGGAAATGCGCGAACAAGCGCTATTGGATTGGTGGTCGGTTCATAAGGACCGTACACCGGAGCTGCGCTGGAACGAATTTGCTGCAGCTACCGGTTCAACCCTGGGGGTCTTTATGCTGTTTCTTGCTGCCAGCGACCGCCAACTCACGGATGCGGGGGCTGCCTCAATACATGCATCGTATTTTCCACATGTGTGCAGTCTTCATATTTTGCTGGATTATCTAATCGATCAAGACGAAGACCGAAAGGGCGGAGATCTTAACTTCTGCAATTATTATGAAGATACCGACATGATGCTGAATCGGATCGTCTATGTTGTGAATCGGGCGCGGGTTGATATTGCAGATGTCCCTGCCAGTTCCTTTCACCGGATGATTATCGAGGGATTGCTGGCATTATATTTATCCGACCCCAAAGTTAGCGAGCAGCAGGAAGTGCGCGCGGTTTCGAAACGTTTAATGAAAAACAGTTCGCCCATGCGTTTGTTTTTCTTCTTAAACAGTCGATGGATAAGAAGGCTTTTATGAACATTTTGAGGAGGTCATAATTCATGCCAGCAGTTAAGAAAATCGCAGTATTAACGAGTGGTGGAGATTCACAGGGGATGAACGCCGCAGTTCGCGCCGTTGTGCGCAGCGGCTTGTTTTTTGGACTTGAAGTATTCGGGATTCAGCGCGGATATCAGGGCCTGCTGAATGATGATATTTTCCCGATGGATTTGAGAAGCGTCGGAGATATTATCCAACGTGGGGGTACTGTACTTCAATCTGCCCGGTGTCTGGAATTTACGACCGAGGAAGGACAGAAGCGAGGGGCTGAAATTTTGCGTAACCGCGGAATTGATGGCGTAGTCGTGATCGGTGGCGATGGTTCCTATCAAGGAGCTAACAAACTGACCAAGCAAGGAATTAAAACAATGTGCCTTCCAGGTACGATTGACAATGACATTTCCTTTACCGACTACACGATTGGTTTTGATACGGCGGTTAGTATCGTAGTGGACGCCATCAACAAGCTGCGTGATACGATGTCATCCCACGAACGTTCTTCTATCGTAGAAGTTATGGGACGTCATTGCGGCGATATTGCTCTGCATGCAGGTCTGGCTTCCGGTGCAGAAACGATTTTGGTGCCCGAGGTAGAGTTTGATCTGAATGAAGTATCTGATCGGATGAATCAAAACTTTAAGCACGGCAAACGCCACAGTATCATTATCGTTGCTGAAGGCGTAGGCAAAGGTGAAGCAGTAGCTCAGGTAATCCAAGAAAACTGTCCGGATTATGAGCCGCGTGTAACGGTGCTTGGACACATTCAACGTGGAGGCACACCAACCGCATTTGACCGTAATCTGGCGAGCCGTTTGGGTGACTTTGCTGTTCGCCAATTGCTTGAGGGCATATCTGACAAAGCTTGTGGAACGATTGATGGCAAGTTGGTTGCCACAGATATTGACAAGGTCGTAAATACGAAAAAAGATTTCAATATGGAGCTTTACGAGCTGGCCTTGCGCTTGTCCCAGTAATGAATAGCTATTTTATGTACCAGATTGATTCACATTTAAACTCATGCGGATGACCCAGTCATCCGCTTATTTTTTAACATATAAAGTAGGTCTGGAGGAAATGAAATATGTATTTGTTCAAAATCGAAGTGGATAGCTCGGAAGGAGCCTTAACTGTTATTCTCGTTGCGGAAAATGAGGAGCAGGCATTTCAGGCTGTGGATGAGCATGTGGAGAGACATTTTCTGTATCCTCCGAAACTGAACGAAGTAGCTATTGTGGAGAAAAAAAGAATAACTTCGGGTACTGCCTATGTCATGGAAACACGCTGATACACGCAAAGGCTAAACAGCCTCTGCGTGTCGTTATTTTTGGGAAAAACGTCGTTGTACAACCAGCAGGCGGAAGAGAAGGGAAACTGCTCCCGCGGCCAAACCTGTAATCAAGCCAATCCAGTAGCCGTAGGGGCCAAATGATGTCCAACGTGCGATAATATATCCTACAGGAAGCCCGATAACCCAATAGGCCAGAAACGTAATCAGAAAGGCCGAATTGACATCCTTATATCCACGAAGTGCTCCTTGAATAGGTGTAGCGATAGCGTCGGATATTTGAAAGAAAATCGCATAGAGCAGGAAATGTTGCGCTAATTGAATAACCTGTGGATCGGTGGAGTACAGCCGGGCGACCTGTTCGCCCCAGATCACAAGCACAACAGCCGTGATCAATGACAGACCAACCGCACTGCTGATCCCCATTACGCTGTATATTTTTGCATCACGCGTCCGTCCTGCCCCCGCCTCATACCCGACCAAAATTGTGAGCGCCATGCAAATACTGAGCGGAATCATATAAAGCGTTGTCGCAAAGTTCATAGCGGCCTGATAGGCCGCAATTGTTGCCGTATTATAACTGCTCATGAAGAGGGTAACAGCTGAGAAGACAGCAGTCTCGAAAAAGATCGCAAAGCCGATGGGTATGCCGATTTTGATAAGCTCTTTCCAAGCGCTAGCAGCGATGCCATATATCTTGCTGAAAATCCCGTATTCGGCAAATATCTTTCCCCGAT
This sequence comes from Paenibacillus sp. NPDC055715, assembly GCF_053617595.1. Lineage (NCBI taxonomy): Bacteria > Bacillati > Bacillota > Bacilli > Caryophanales > Paenibacillaceae > Paenibacillus > Paenibacillus sp. NPDC055715. The sequence goes on along the minus strand of NZ_JBSHGA010000001.1, from coordinate 388,291 downwards.
GTGCGGTGATGCCAGCGACAAGCATAACAATCCAGTACGTGGCAGCAGTTGCCACTCCGGAGCCCACACCCCCCAGCCGGGGAAAACCCCAGCTTCCATAAATAAGTAAGTAGTTCAACAAGGCATTAATGGGCAACGACATCAACGTGATGGTCATTGTAAACCGGGTTTGTCCCAGTGCATCCATAAAGCTCCGGAGGACCGTATAGGCAAAGAGCGGGGCAATGCCGAAGGCCATCGCACAAAGGTAGTACAAGGCCACATTATGAACCCTCAACTCCAGATTCATTCCGTGAAGAATGGGCTTAACGAGAAAAATACCTACAATTAAAACAATTATGGATAGAGTGAGCGAGAGCCATAGCGCCTGAATGACATAGTAAGAAACCTTGTCCTTGCGCTGTGCTCCAGCCAATTGGGATACAATAGGGGTGATGGCCATAAGTATTCCGTTGAGGCCTGTTTGCACGGGTACCCACAGACTCACTCCGATGGCTACACCAGCCAAATCGGCAGAAGAAAAGTGTCCTGACATATTAGTATCAAAAAAAGTCATCGCGGATAGTGCAAGCTGTGTTACCAGAATAGGGAGTAAAATGTTGAAAAGCTGCTTCCATTTGTGGCTGTTAGTTAGAGTCAAATGCATTTTTATGTCCTCACTTACTTGGAAGTTATCAATCGTATATATCATAACATGTCAAGTATTTATTGTAAGGGATGCAGCAGCATTTGAACAGCAACAAAAAAGACTGCACCCATGATCAAACGAATGGGGCAGTCTTGGAAACTTTAGATAATTTGGTGTATACATTTCCTAAATCTATTTTATGTATGTCACTTACCTGATTATGCGTAAAGTTATGTCTTGAAAAACAACACGGTTGTAACCAATGCTGGAATCATCAGGCACATTCTTACATGATTAACCCAACCCATGTTCATTGAATCCGTAAAATGGCATAAATAATACCGCTTTCTTCACGGCTGCGGATTGCAACCGGAAGAAGCAGCACTTGGTGGAGAGATTTAATGAAGATGCTTAATGAAGATACATATTGTCCTGATGCTCACAAATACTGTACTGAATAATTTCGAGTGCATCCGTGGGCTTGAGAATGGTCATCCCGTCTCGAAGTACAATCATCGAGTTTAGCTCATTCTTTTTGAGAAACGGGAGCATTTCTGGGTACCATCTCAAGACAATGTCGGACAGTTTTACCGTTTCCATTTCCACAAAAATCACCCTTTCCTGCTCGGAATCATTCCATAAGAATCATTCGGTACGAATCGGAAAAGCAAAGTGCCTGTGAAATAGCAGGTAAAGCTGGTCTTTTTATAATATGGGAACAGCACGTATAGTGTACCACAGAAACTACATTTTGACACTTGGGTTCGTGCTTATCTTCGGTGGAAAGAGCCCATGACCCCTACCGTTTCCACGATATTAACGAAAGCAGAAGGGTCCACTTGCTTAATAATGCGTTTTAGTTCTGCCAGCTCGTAGCGTGTTGTAACTGTCATCAGCATATCCTTTTCGGCATGAGAAAATGCACCTTCAATTTTAATTTTACTTACTCCACGTGGGGTCGTTAACATTCGGCTGAGTAGTTTCTCGGTATGCTCAGTGATGATGTAAACGGTTATTTTGGTGTGACTCACATAAATCTGATCCAGCACCTTGCCGGTCACAAAAATGCATAACATGGATGCAAGCGCAATATTCCAGTCTTGATTCAGATATCCCGCTGCAAGAATAACCAGTCCATTCAAACCGACGAGCACAGTACCTACAGGGAAATCGCGGTAACGGGTGACAATGGAGCCGATAATGTCAAAACCGCCAGTAGACCCTCCCACCCGAAAGGAAATCCCTGCTCCAACGCCAATCAGCACCCCACCAAAAACGGAGGCAAGCAGCGTATCTTTAACGAGAGGTTGCACCGGAATCCAGGTCAAAATCCATGTTGTGGCGACAACAGACAAAATGCTCATACTAATAAATCGTTTGCCTAAAATAAACCAGCCAGCAATAAGCATCGGGATGTTCAAGACAAAATACATCACGCTGATATCGAATTTTGTAAAGTAGCCAATTAACATGGAAAGCCCTGCTACTCCGCCACTCAGCAGGTGGTGCGGCACGAGAAACAGATTAAAACCGCTTGCTATAGCAGCGGCTCCCAAAATGACAATAAAACAGTTTAGCACTATTTTTAACAACTTTTTTCACCTCATTTAAAATATACGGACAGCAACTTGCTGGTATTCATGAATTGTTTTGTGCTATAATGCGATGTGGATATTCTTGAGTAGGAACCTTCTGTCCAGGGAAACACTTAAAATTTAAACTGTTTTAAAAAGGATAAATTCGTTTAAGATGTATCGGATAAGGTTACTCTATACAGAAAGATGCAGTTATAGGCCTAAATAAACTGTCACTGTATTGGGAAAACCTATACAATAATATCGCTACTTAAGAATACAGACAACATTGTGGATTGTCCACCACATCCACCATTATGAAGGAGTTTGAATAAATTTGACGACATTTGCAGAATTTGATCTTGAACCGAAAGTACTTGAAGCAATTACAGAGCTTGGTTTTGAAGAAGCGACGCCGATTCAATCCCAATCCATCCCTTTTGCGCTGCAAGGAAGAGACATGATTGGCCAAGCCCAAACAGGTACGGGTAAGACCGCAGCTTTTGGTATTCCGTTGATCAGCAAGATCTCTAAAAACGACGACAAAATCAGAGCGCTGATTATGGCTCCAACACGTGAGCTTGCCATTCAGGTAGCTGAAGAAATCGAAAAGCTGTCCCGCTTCAAAGGTCTTCGTACCCTGCCAATCTATGGCGGTCAAGATATCGTGCGCCAGATCCGTGCTTTGAAAAAGAAACCTCAAATTATCATTGGTACACCAGGTCGCTTGCTCGACCATATTAATCGCAAAACCATCAAGCTGGAAGATGTAAACACCGTTGTTTTGGATGAAGCGGATGAAATGTTGGATATGGGATTTATGGAGGATATCCAATCCATTTTGAAGCAGGTTCCGGACGAGCGTCAAACGATGCTTTTCTCGGCTACGATGCCTCCTAATATCAAAAGACTGGCTGAACAATTCCTTAAAAACCCTGAGCATGTTTCAGTTATCCCTAAACAAGTTAGTGCTCCACTGATTGATCAGGCCTACATTGAAGTTCCTGAACGTCAAAAATTCGAAGCTTTGAGCCGTTTGATCGACATGGAATCCCCAGAACTCGCTATCGTATTTGGTCGCACCAAGCGTCGGGTAGACGAGCTGGCCGAAGCTCTGCAAAAACGTGGATATTCCGCAGACGGTTTGCATGGTGACTTGTCTCAGAACCAACGTGATGCTGTAATGCGCAAATTCCGCGACGGAAGCATTGACGTGCTCGTAGCAACTGATGTAGCTGCCCGTGGTTTGGATGTTTCGGGCGTAACTCACGTTGTGAACTTTGACCTTCCACAAGATCCGGAAAGCTATGTTCACCGTATTGGACGTACTGGACGTGCTGGTAAAGAAGGGGAAGCTTGGTCTTTCGTAACGCCTCGTGAAATGGATCATCTGCATTTCATTGAACGTGTAACTCGTCACCGTATTGCTCGTAAGCCTCTTCCAACTTTGGCTGAAGCTCTGGAAGGCAAACAACGCATCATCGCAGAACGTCTCCTGGAGGCTGTAGAAAGCGGTGAGTTGAACGAATATAAAGGCTTGGCTATTCAAATGCTGGAGCAGTATGACTCCGTACAACTTCTATCCGCAGCTTTAAAGCTGATGACTGGTGAGAAGAGAGAAGCATCTATTGAGCTGACTCCAGAAGATCCAATTCGTGCAAAACGTCGTAAACCGGATGTTCGTTCCGGCGGACGCAAGCCGTCTAACTACAGCGGACGCAGCAACGGTGGTTATAACTCCAACCGTACTGGTGGCAGTGGCAGCAAAGGCGGATATGGTGGTGGCTACAACCGTGGCAGCAAAGAAGGCGGTAGCTATAACCGTGATTCCGCAAGCCGCAATAGCGGAGATCGCAGACCACGTCCAAGCAGTAGTGGAGAAACTCGCCGTCCTGCAAGACGCGAAGATTCCTCTTCTGAATAAAAATTGAAATAACAGGAAAGCCGAAGTGAATGCTCGCTTCGGCTTTTTGTTATAAAATCAACAAGTGTAAATTTCTTAGCACCTGCTTCGGCGGCTGAAGTATTGATTTCACTGGCGCATTGGGGGATGAGATACGGTATGATATAGTCAACAGCCGGGATTTACAGGCACAGCAACATGAGCCGTGGAACTGCCAGGGCTTGCGGAAGGGGAGAACTAACGTTGGAGTTTAAAGGAGCTATGGGTGGTATTTATCGCCTGACTGAATGGATTACCCGACTGGCGGCTACCAATTTGTTATGGGTGTTATGCTCGTCGCCTTTTATGCTCTGCCTTATACTCAAACTACTTGTGATGAATCAGAACTTGGCTAATGAATCTCTACAAATGAACTGGGCGATGGCTATTTTGGTACCGCTTACTTTGTTTCCAGCTACATCGGCCATGTTTACCGTCGTCCGCAAATGGGTAATTGGCGATACGGATGCAGGTGTGTTTCGTACCTTTTTTAAAGGATACAAGGAAAACTATAAGCAGAGCCTAATCGGGGGCATCTTTTACACGCTGCTGTTTGTCATAATGTATGTGGATTATACCGTGTATATGACGCAGCTCAGCAATTTGCAAATTGTAGGCATTATCATGCTTATTCTCATCATTATTTTGCTCGTATCCATGTTTAACTTTTTCTCAATGGTTGCTCATTATCATATGTCCATCGGACAATTGATCAAAAATGCAGTCTTGCTGACGCTCATTCGACCGCTCCGTGTATTTTCTACCATGCTCGGCAGCACGATTATTATCTTTATTGGAGTCAAATACCCTGTGCTGTTCTTGTTCTTCATTGGTAGTGTGGTGGCCTGGCTCGCTTTCTTTAATTTTTATGGATCGTTCCTCAAAATGCAAGATCAGATGAAAAAGATGAAACAGATGAAACAGATGAAACAGAAAGACGAAGAGGCAGCAAGCACAGAAGACAAGAAAAGTGATAGCCTCCAAAAATAAAACAGATTTCTCCTAGCATTTACTTTCCGAGTGAGAAGCGCTATAATAAGGTTTCATCCTGCGATGCACGTTACGGTCATTTGTTGTTTTGAACCAATGACAATGTCTAGGGAGATCAATACGGGTGGACGGCTGAAAAGCCCTGTCAATTCTGACAAGGGGACTTCAAAAGTTTGTCCTGCGGTCACCCACCTGCTAAAGCAGGTTCAGAAGACGCTATGGTCGGACGGCATTGGCGGGTACTCTATAACGTATTTAACACACCCTGATACTGCCCCGTGCAGAAACAGGGTGTTTTTTGTATGTAACACTGCTAAAATAAGAAATAAGGTACGAGGGTCGCATACCACAGGTATAGATCGGGTTCACTTTGTTGTTTTTACGTTTTTATAAAGCGCTTGCAGCAAAGGGAAATCGATATGCTGTATTCAGCAACGATTATCGTGAAGGAGGAAATGTCTTGTCGTTGAAGAGGACTCTGGCAGGGATTGTACGCAGCCAAGAAGGTACAAGCGACCGGGTCAAAGACCCCCAAATGAAGACACGCTATTATAACTTATCGAGAGACAAGGCCTGGGAAGAGGTATCGTCCGTTTTAAAAAAGATTCCTGGCTACAAGGTGCTGCATGAGGTGCCATCTGTAGGTGAGATTACACTTGAAAAGCGAACGGCGTTCGGCAGAACTGTCGACATTACCGTTTCTGTATTGTCCGTCTCGCCAGTTCGGAGTGCTGTGGATATTTATTCCGCTTCACGTGGATCGCTGGGGGACATGGGGGCAAATTATCGTATTATTTTGCAGTTGTTCGCTGTGATTGACAAGAAACTGTCCGCTCATAAGTTTGTACAGTGATTACAGACGTGTGAGCAGAAAAGTGGCAGACCAACGTCAAAAAAGCGAGGAAGGCAACCCTTCACTCGCTTTTTTTAATATTCGAATCAGCCTCAATGTAAGCAGCGTGAATTAGACGAGCTTCTTCACCGCTGCAATCGCTTGATCATAGTCAGGATGCTCGGACATTTCACTCAAGTATTCTACATAAGCGATTTTATCATTTTGGTCAATAACAAAAATAGCGCGATGATCCAGATGGAATTCCTTAATGAACACGCCGTAGGCTTCGCCGAAGGAATGGTCCTTGTAATCGGACAGTGTCAACACACGGTCAATACCCGCAGCGCCGCACCAACGAGCTTGGGCGAACGGAAGATCCACGCTGACAGTCAGTATCACGACTTGATCCCCAAGAGAATCCGCTTCTTGATTAAAACGACGGGTCTGTGTGTCACACACGCCTGTATCAAGAGAAGGAACAACGCTGATTAGCTTGACTTTACCTGCAAAGTCTTGAAGCGTAGCAACTTCCAGCAGATTTTTTTGCAATTTAAAGTCAGGTGCCTGGTCTCCAACTTGCAGTTCAGGACCCACGAGAGTCAAAGGATTGCCTTTAAAAGTAGCAGCTTCTTTACGTTCTTGTGCCATATGTAATAGCCTCCTTGGTTTTTAGCATTGGTTATCGTTGCTGAAATCTATTATAATCTTTTATAAAAGACATTGTCCAATTTGAATAAGGTGGAAACACCCCATGAAGGAAGGATTGCCTTGATATTTTTACGTTATGAGAACTGGAAAAGTTATTTGCGTTTTTACCCGGTTACCTGTTTGATTTTGCTTATCAATATCATGATGTTTATGGTGCTGACCGTACATGGTGGATCGGAAAATAGTTTGACGCTGATCCGGTATGGAGCCTTGATCAATGAGGGGCCGTTTACCGACCAGTTATGGCGGTATGTGTCAGCTATGTTTTTACACGCAGGTTTTGATCATCTTTTCTTTAATTCCTTTGCGATTCTCGTATTTGCTCCGCCGCTGGAACGTCTGCTCGGGTCCTTTCGCTACGTGCTGCTGTACCTCGCTACAGGCATTGTAGGAAATGTACTGTCCATTGCGCATTATAACATGGTCGCGGAAACTACGGTCTCTGTAGGGGCGTCAGGAGCGATATATGGCATCTACGGCGCATTTCTGTACGTTGCCCTGTTTCAGCGGACGCTGATGGATGAAGCTTCGCGCAAAACACTGTACACGCTGCTCGGTTTTGGTATCTTGTTTTCGTTCGCTGTGGCGAACATTAACTGGACCGCTCATTTTGGAGGACTGCTCAGCGGGTTTTTCCTGTATGGATTAATGATCAGATTGACAGGCCAACGTAAACGTCACTAAAGACAGCTTTACCGTAATTCGGCAGTGTAAGAAAGAGGAAGGGGATCGTCTACACCTCTTCTCCCGGATGTTGAAAACAGATTGGAGCGAATAGCGGAGTGGAATTACGACAGTTGCAATACTTTATGAAGGTAGCGCAAAAGGAACATGTCACTCAGGCAGCCGAGGAGCTGCATGTGGCGCAGTCTGCGGTCAGTCGTCAAATTCATCAGCTTGAAGAGGAGCTGGGGGTTAACCTTTTTATGCAAAAGGGCCGTAACTTGCAGCTTACACCGGTGGGGCAGTTATTTTGTAAACGGGTTGAAACGATTATAAAGGATTTGGAGCGAGCTGTTCTGGAGGCCCATGAGTTTTTAGACCCCGAGGGTGGAGAAATTCGTATCGGCTTCCCGCACAGTTTGGGTATTCATCTTATTCCTACGGTTGTGGCTGAATTTCGTAAACGGTATCCGAATGTTAAATTCAAATTTAAACAGGGGATGTATCCTAGTTTGATCCGTGATGTGTTGGCGGGCGAGGTGGATTTGGCTTTTGTATCCCCTTTTCCGGATCATCATGATCATGTTGAGGGAGATGTGGTGCTGACTGAGGAACTGTTTGCGGTCCTGCCCCCAAATCATCCTTTGGCTTCAGCCGGGCGCATCACGCTGGATCAGCTTAAAGGAGAAAAGTTCATCTTGTTCAGAGATGGTTACTCCTTGCGTCCGATTGTCTGGCAGGCTTGTCTGGAGGCCGGATTTACGCCGGACATTGCTTTTGAAGGTGAGGAGACGGATACGATCCGCGGATTAGTTGCCGCAGGCATGGGGGTCAGCCTTTTGCCGGAGATGGCGTTGTTCCAGACTAATCCGCTCCAGCCCGCGAGAGTGTCCATTGTTGATCCCGAGGTGACGCGAACCATTGGATTGATTCACCGTAGAGATGACAAGCTCCCGTTAGTTGCCAAATCGTTCCGCGCTTTTTTGCTGGAATATTTTGGTCTTCAAGGTAGCGGTACTGTGACGGATGGAAGTGTTAAAGCGGATTAAAGGGTAGTGGAGAATAGGGAATTGGATAGGACATAAAAAAGGGTTGTTCCTCTACCGTCATCATGGCGGAGGAACAACCTTTTTGGCTACAAAAGCGATTAGTCACGGCTGTTGAAGATACCGATCAGGCGAATCAGCTCCAGCAAGGAAACGAGAGCGGCGGCCACATATGTTAATGCAGCGGCATTCAATACTTTAGCTACACCTCGTTCTTCATCGCTCCGGATAAATCCTTCGGACACCATAATTTCACGGGCGCGGTTGGAAGCATTAAATTCGACCGGCAATGTAATTAATTGAAAAGCAACAGTAGCCGAGAAAAAGATAATACCCAAGCCAATCAGGTTTGTGTAGCTGAACAGGAATCCGGCAATCAACAGAAACGGTGCAATACCGGATGCGAAGTTGACAATCGGGAAAATCCGGTGACGCAGCGCTAACATAGGATAATGCTCTTGATGCTGGATCGCATGACCGACCTCGTGACAAGCCACAGCAACTGCGGAAATAGATTTTTCATAATATACAGGCTCGGACAAGCGTACTACGCGTTGCATCGGATCATAGTGGTCAGATAACGCGCCGGGTACAGGTTCAATGGGCACATCGTGCAAACCGTTGCGATCCAGCATGTGCCGGGCGGCATCGTAGCCTGTCATGCCGTTTTCATTGGGAACATCAGACCATTTGTTAAAAGTACCTTTCACACGAAATTGCGCCCATAAGGATAAGCAGAACGCAAGAATAATCAATATATACATCCCCATCATAAAGCAACCCTCCAATATTATTTCATCAATACAGCCAAGGAATTTACATCATAGAGCTATGCTCCAGCAAATACTTCAGAGCTTCGATACAAGCGGCGCTTTGCGGTAGTAGACCCGTAAGCAGCTTACGCGCTTGAACGGGCTTGAGCTGCCCCAGAAGAGGCTGTAGCTCATTGACTTCGCGCTCCAGGCGCTGCATGTGCATCTCCAGACTTGTCAGCTTGTCGGTGACGTGCTCTTCGCCTGAAACTGAATTCCACTTCATTAATGTTTGTTTGATTTCCTCGAGGCTATACTTCTCTTGTTTCATTTGGTTAATACGTTCAAGCCTTTTCAAGGTTTCATCATTATATAGCCGATAATTTTTTAAAGACCGTTCTTCAGGTGCGATCAAACCGAGCTTCGTATAATAATCAATGGTCCGTTCGCTGACACCAGCCGTCTTGGCTAGCTCGCCAATTCGATATAGCTTCATATCCCCATCTGTCCTCACCTCGCGCTCTTCATTCAGCCTTCCAAATTAAACATCTGCAAACAGAGTGCTTATAAAAATATTTTACATGATTCCCAACCGTACAGTCAAACGTCATGCTTTTTATGGCATGAAACAAGCTACATTTATAGTTAGTAAACATGACATAAGAAGTTCAATATCGTATCTTTTTCAAACTAATAAAAAAAATATTGTCAAGTTTCATAAATTATTATTATAATGACAATAAGAATTTCACGTAATGTAAATAAACTTAACTTAACATTAGAAGGGGTGGGCTTCATGAGAAAAAAGTGGTTTGTTGCATTACTGGCCATGCTGACGGTTCTGGCTTTTCCGGTAGGTGCGTTCGCTGCTGACGGTCCGACAAATATTCAGCTTCAAGCGGGATTAAACACGGCGTTTACCTTCTTGGCATTTATTCTTGTGTTTTTCATGCAGGCGGGATTTGCATTGCTGGAGGCTGGCTCCACACGAATGAAGAATGCGGGGCATGTTGCAGGTAAAACGATTCTCACCACGGGCGTTGCTGCATTATCCTTCTGGGCTCTTGGATTCGGGCTGGGCTTCGGTAATGATGGCGGTAACGGATTTATGGGACTGACGGGTTTCTTCATGAGTGGCACGGATGCTGCTGTATCGTATGATTCCCTTTCAGGTCTGGATGTTCCGATTACAATCATGTTTTTGTTCCACTTTGCTTTTGCTGCGGTATCTCTTTCTATCGCATGCGGGGGAATGGCAGAGCGTGCAAAATTAAGTGTATACATCATTTTCGGTATTTTGTTCTCAATCATCATCTATCCGGTTGTAGCTCACTGGGTATGGGGTGGCGGCTGGCTTGGCAAGCTGGGCATGCAGGATTATGCCGGCTCGACGGTAGTCCATCTGACAGGAGCTACGGCGGCTCTCGTCGCTACATTGCTGCTGAAACCGAGACTGGGCAAGTTCAACAAGGACGGCAAGCCGAACATTATCCCTGGACATAATCAGGTATACTCCATTCTGGGGGTTATTATTCTCTGGTTTGGCTGGTTTGGATTTAACCCGGGTAGTGCTGTATCGGCTATGAACGACGGATTCTTCGGATATGTGGCACTGACTACGAATATTGCGGCAGCCGCAGGCGGGGTTTTCGCTTTACTCGTATCGTGGATGGTATATGGAAAAGCAGATATTCCGGCTATGCTGAACGGTGTGCTGGCGGCTTTGGTTGCCATTACTGGTTCTTGTGCCTTTGTAGAACCTTGGGCGGCTCTAGTCATCGGTGCAGTGGCAGGAATTGTTACCTTCTTCACAGCACAATGGTTTGAGCGTGCAAGAGTAGATGATCCGGTATATGCTTTCTCCGTGCATGGTGTTGCGGGGATATGGGGTGCAGTATCCACAGGATTGTTCGCTACTCCTGAGCTGGTGAAAATAACAGGTGTCGGTCAAGCGGGGCTGTTCTATGGTGGGGGATTTACGCAATTGGGAGTGCAGCTGCTAGGCCTGATAGGCACTTTGGTTTTCGTGTTCGTCATTTCCTTCATGATTTTGGGTTCGATGAAAGTCATTATGGGTATTCGTGTTACAGAAGAGGAAGAAACGATGGGACTGGATATCAGCGAGCATGGTACGTACGGCTATCCTGAGCAAATGAAGCTGGTTGCCGAGGCTGAGAAACGTTCTGGGACTGTAAGCTAATATGTAAAATATAAAGAACCAGTATGGATGAGCGGAGGAGATGGAAGTATGGAACTGCAAAATACGGCACCTTGGGTGAGTTCCGCCGAAGCGATTGATCATGCAGATACGTCTGAATCGCTAAGGCAGGCCAGGGTCGATTCTCAAAAATGGCTGCTGGCTTGCCAAGCCTCCGCACCGTTATCAGACTGGTTACAAACGGCGAATGATATGCATGACCGCATTGCAGCCAGAGCTGTGCAAATATGCGAAAAAGGGATGGTTGAGGATGGTTTCGGCCCTCCTCCCGTCCCTTACGCATTTATAGCCTTCGGCAGCATGGGACGCTCGGAGTCGACGCTGTGGAGTGACCAGGATAACGGTATGATTATCGGTGACGCTGCATCTGTCGGAAAAGAAACATATTTTATGGAGTTCGGCCGGAGAGTGTCTGCAATGCTGGAATATTTAGGATATCCGAAATGTGAAGGGAAAGTGATGTGTTCAGAGCCGCTATGGCGACAAACATTGTCTGAATGGCAGGAGCAGCTGGCAAAATGGTCAGATGATTTTGCCTGGGAGCCGATCCGTTATCTGATTATCTCGTCTGATATGAGACACATCGCTGGAGACGAGCAATTGTCAGCAGAATGGAAACGAAGCTTTTATGCGTTGCTGCGTAAGCATCCCGATTTGCCCTCCGTGGTACTAAGAAACACGGTAAGGCATAAAGCGACACTTAATATTTTGGGTCAGATCGTTACCGAGCGCTTCGGGGAGCACGCGGGTGATTTTGATGTGAAATACGGTTTGTACATCCCGTTGGTAAATGCAGTACGGTTTTGGGCTTTGCAGCACGGGGTGGAGGAGACTTCTACGTTGAAAAGGCTCAGGCGGCTCGGGCTGCTGGAAGCGGCACCGTCTCCTTTGCTGGATGCTTGCGAGCGGGCCTTTCGGATCGCGCTTCAGCTTCGAATGGCTACTCCGGTGCAGGAGAAGGACGGACTTTTGGTTAGCAAGGGTTACCTTGCTGTCAAACTGTTGAAGCAAGGTAAGGGCTGGCATGAACTGCGCGAGGCGCTTTCAACGGTGCGGAGGTTACATCGTGCGCTGCAAAGACAGTTGCGGTTTACGGAAGGGAGAAGGTCATGAAGGAACCGGCGCAGGGAGGCGGCTTTTGGAGCGCTCTTCGCAGAGGAGGGGTGCCGTCTGCCATCGCCTCTGTGATGGGAGCTCCTACGGCTCAGCAGATGGCCTTTATCCGTTCCTTGACCCGGGAGCAACGGCGCTCTGAAGTATTGCGGACCCCGTTGCAGCGTTTGGAGACGGTTATTTTTGATTTGGAGACCACGGGATTTTCAGCGCAGCACGGAGATGAGATTTTATCGTTCGGTGCGATTCGGGCTGTCGGGGATACGATTATGGAAAAAGAGCAGTTCTACACCCTTGTCAATCCACGTACGACAATTCCTGAGCACATTACGGAGCTTACCGGGATTACCCGGGAAATGACGGATGAGGCTTTACCGCTTATGGATGGTCTGCATGACTTTATGTCCTTTGTAGGAGGGCGGGTGCTTGTAGCGCATGCCAGCGCTCATGACAAGGCTTTTCTGAATGCTGCATTATGGAAAACATCTAAAGTGCAACTAACCCATCGTGTTCTGGATACGATGATGCTTGCCAAATGGCTGGAGCCGCAGCAGCACCAAACGTATAGTTTGAATGAGTTGCTGACCTATCAGGGCATACCGATTCAGGGGCGGCATCATGCGTTAGAGGATGCGAAAATGACGGCAAAGCTATGGGTGGCGTACGTTCAGGAAATGTTGAAACGTAATGTGATCAATTTGGCAGATGTGTATGCTCATTTAAGCCATGCCTGATTCAGTACAAGGTACAAGCTTCAATATAGGACAACATTACAGTAAGTCTGCGATCATTCGTGGGTTTGCTGTTTTTTTGTGCACCTGTACTGATTGGAAGGGTTAGAGGTGGGAGCAGAATGGACACCATATGAAGAAAGTGAGAGGTATCCAGATGAAAGGCCAGGTGATTGGACTGTGAAAAAAAATGTTTTGATCAAATTTCTGATGGTTATGCTGGTTGTAGGAGTAGCTTCATCGGGAGGAGTAACAAACATGACTTATGCGGCAAGCGCACCGGCTAAAAATGTGCAAATTCAGGAGAAATATGAGGGTGAGGGAAGACTTGAAACTGGCAAAGAAATAGATAAAGGGTTAGATACTATAGAAGTGGTGCAAAAGATACAGCTTGGTCAACCGCTTCCTTCTATGATTTTAAAAGGTTTGGACGGCAAATCCTATAATATGGGAGTCAAGCGCGACAAAGCGTTGGTAATTAGCTTCTGGGCCTCATGGTGCGATCCGTGCCGTTTGGAGGCACCTGTACTGAATGAGCTATATAGCAAGTACAAGCACGATGTGGGCGTATATGGTATTAATGTAACACGCTATGATCGGTTGGAGGATGTGCAAAAGTTTTCCCGCTCGCTAAAGCTCCAATTTCCAGTTTTGCTTGATGAGCAAGGGGCGCTGTTTGAACGGTTTGGGGGTGCGGCTTTTCCAACTCATGTCATGGTTGACCGTCATGGGCAGGTACGTGAAATCATAATCGGCATGCTCAGCGAAGGGGAGCTGGAACGGAAAATAGAGTTGCTGCAAAAAAAGACGGTGCCTTTGAAGTCTGAATAGACCGCAAAGACACCGCTTATTAACAATATAAACACTTATCAAATCAGTGATTTACCAGTCCTTGGGGCGATAGCCCAGTCTGCTGATTGTTCGGAGACGGAGCTTCCAGCAACGCATAACGGAAACTGTCCACCAGTGCTTCCCAGCTAGCTTCAATTACATTTTCGGATACGCCCACGTTACTCCAGACGTCTTCGTAATTTTTGGATTCAATGAGCACACGTACCTTGGCGGCGGTGGCATCTTTTTCGTCAAGTACACGTACTTTGTAGTCAGCCAGATGCATATCCCGCAGTGCAGGGAAATATTGAGAAAGTGCTTTACGCAGTGCGTTATCGAGCGCGTTGACCGGACCGTTGCCTTCGGCGGCAGTGTAAACGCTTGTGCCTGCAACATTCAGCTTCAAAAACGCTTCGGATATAACTGGACGGCCTGCTGTTTTCTCCACCAGCACCTTGAAGGACTCAAATGAGAACATTTCCTTCACTTCACCGCTCGCTTCACGAATGAGCAGCTCCAGTGAAGCATCGGCTCCTTCAAACTGGTAGCCTTGATGCTCGAGGTCCTTGATTCGGTTGATAACGCCACGTGCCTCATTGCTGGATGGATCAAGGGTTATGCCCAGTTCCTGCGCCTTGGACACAACATTGCTTTGTCCGGCTAGCTCAGAGACCAGCACCCGTTGCTTGTTGCCTACCAGTTCGGGAGCGATGTGCTCATAGGTTCTCGAGTCACGCAGAATAGCTGACACGTGGATACCGCCCTTGTGGGCAAAGGCAGCATTGCCGATATAAGGTTGGTTCACAGGCATATTCACGTTGGCGATTTCGCTGACAAAGCGGGCCGTGTTGTGAAGCTGCTTTAGCTTGTTGGAGTCTAAACAATCGTAGCCGAGCTTGAGCTGCAAATTTGGAATGACGGAGCATAAATTAGCGTTACCACAACGCTCGCCGTATCCGTTAATCGTACCTTGAATTTGTCTCGCGCCTGCTTGTACTGCACTCAGTGTATTGGCAACAGCCAATTCACAGTCATTGTGTGTGTGAATGCCCAACCGTGAACTTGTCAGCTGGCTTTGCAGTATGTTGACAATTTCCTGTATTTTATGCGGCATGGTACCGCCGTTAGTATCGCACATGACGAGCCAATCCGCGCCTGCTTCTTCTGCTTTTTTCATGACGGCGAGTGCGTATTCGGGGTTGTTTTTATATCCGTCAAAAAAATGCTCGGCATCAAAAATAACCTCCATGCCCCCTTGCTTTAAAAAGGCGATGGAGTCGTAAATCATGGACAGATTTTCTTCTAGCGTCGTCTGTAAGGCTGTGTGTATATGAAAATCCCAAGATTTTCCGACGAGAGTAGCCGCTTGAGCGCCGGATTCCAGAATCCGTTGCAGGTTGGCATCCTGTGCCGCTATGCTATCTTTACGGCGCGTGCTGCCGAAGGCGACAATCTTTGCCTGAAGTCCCAGCTCTTGCACCCGTTTGAAAAATTCAATATCCTTGCTGTTGCTCCCGGGAATTCCGCCTTCAATATAATGAACACCGAGATCATCGAGTTTTTTGGCGATTTTCAATTTGTCGTCAGCAGACAAACTAATTCCTTCTCCTTGAGTTCCGTCGCGTAGTGTTGTATCGAAGATAGAAATAGCGGTGGACATGAGGACTCCTCCTTCGCGGATTGCACAGATTGGTAGTGCTTTGCTTTTTCAAACAGATTATTTAATCATTTAATGCGTGGAAATAGAAAAGTGCCAGCTTGCCTTGTTTCATATGATTCTTGATTATATCAACTAATGACTTCAAATGTAATATATAAATATCATTTTTGACCGCAAAACCTTTATTTTCATGTAAAATAGGGCGTAGAATCATTTTATAATTTATAGTTAAAAGAAGGGTTGAGCGTGAGAGATGTCAGTGCTTATTATCCGGTTGGTGGGCGGGTTATACTGCATGTCGATATGAACGCATTTTATTGTTCTGTTCATGCAGCTGAGGAACCGGAGAAATATAAGGGATTACCTACCGCCGTCGCGGGCAGCAGTGAGTTGCGCAGAGGTGTAATCGTGACCTGCTCCTATGAAGCCCGGCGATTAGGCATCTCAACAGGGATGGTCGTCCGGCAAGCCCGGCGGATTTGTCCGCAGCTCATCGTGATTCAGCCTGATTTTCACCTGTACCGTCGTTATTCTAAAGCTTTTATGAGCATTGCTTATTCGTATACGCCTATGTTGGAGGCAACATCAATTGATGAATGTTATCTGGACATTACAGGTTCCCAGCAGTTTGGAACGCCTATGGAGATCGCGGAGGAAATTCAGCGCAGAGTAGCGGATGAGTTGGGACTGCCCTGCTCCATCGGAGTGGCGCCCAACAAGTTGCTGGCCAAAATGGCCTCCGACCTGAAAAAACCGCGCGGAATATCTGTTTTGCGCTTGCGTGATGTGCCAAAGATGTTGTGGAATCTTCCCTGTGGTCAATTGTTTGGTGTGGGACGGAAAACGGCCGACAAGCTTCGGCAAATGAACATTCGCACCATTGGCCAATTGGCCAAGGCGGACGAGCATATGCTAATTAGCGTATTTGGCGTGACTGGCTCGTGGTTAAAGCTGGCTGCTAACGGGATTAATCATTCTCCGGTCAATACCGAGCGGGAGCCGAACAAGTCGATCGGACACACCACTACCTTGCCCATGGATGTGGTGGAGCTGGAGGAAGCCCAACGGGTGCTTCTCAATATCAGCGATCAGGTAGCCCGCCGGCTTCGACGGCATGGCATGCTGGCAGGAGGTATTCAGCTGACCATTCGGACGCCGGAGATGAAGACCTTTACGCGTTCTCAGGTAAGGAGTATTCCTACGGAAAGTGCAGAGGACATTTATAAGGAAGCTTGTGCGCTGTATCGGCGGCATTGGGGAGAGGGCAAGCCTGTTCGCTTGCTGGGAATTACGCTTCGGCAGCTAATCCCAAAGGAAGAAGCTGCCGTTCAAATGGATCTTTTTGAATACAAGGACCAGCCCAAAAAGGAAAGCTTGTTGAAGACGATGGATGCATTACGGGACAAGTTTGGCGAAAATGCAGTTCTGACCGCCGGGATGCTGGGAGATGACCCTTCGGTACTTCTTCGCAATTCCAAACTGCGCGGAACTTCGCTGCAAAAAGACAATCTCCAAACACCGGAATAAACTTTTTGGTGAGTTTATGTAAAGCAGCGGAGGCGTACGCTATAAGTATTTTTTGCATAAAGGATCAATGAAAATAATTTGTAAAAATTTTTTGTTTGTATTAATATGTGAATAGAATGCAAAAGCTGGTTTGTTTGATTGTATAGGAGGCAGAGAAAAGATATGGCTAAATACACTTGGGTAGAAAAAGATACATGCATCGCGTGTGGAGCTTGTGGTGCTACAGCGCCGGACATTTATGATTATGACGATGAGGGCTTGGCTGAAGTGATCTTTGATGGAGATGGAAACCAAGGTATCAAAGCAATTTCAGATGACCTGTTTGATGATATGCAGGATGCTTGCGATGGTTGCCCTACAGATTCTATTAAAGTTGCAGACGAGCCTTTCAATAAAGAAGGTTAAGTCTACTTGGATACGCACAGCATCGACAGCACTTTTTGCCGCACAACGGTGGAAAGGTGCTGCCGGTGCTGTTTTTTTATGTGCTGTCCATGTGGCCTGTTTTGACCGATATACATAGTAAAGAATAGAGCAAGACTACACGATCAGGAGGATCCGATGAATCATTCGCCTCATCTTAAATCGTATGTAAAAAAGCACCCTGATAATAAAATGGCCTGGTATTTGCTAGGCAAAGAGTATGAGAGCAGCGGTCAGGAGGGCAAAGCAAATTATTGCTTCAATCGCGCGGGGGAAGTGTTCGAAGCCTTTGAGCATAAACAGATTCCATCAGACGTATGGATGGAGTATCAAGATAAACTGGTTCAGATGTCCAAGGAGAAGGCGCGAAGAACAGCTCGAACGCGTTATTTGTTAACTGCGTTGATGGTACTTCTTCTAATATGGGTGCCTTCAGCTAATTCGCCGGGACATTCGAGGGAAAGCGCATCTGTTCCGCCAGGAACAGAGCGTGTGGCAGCCGACAATGTCCATGTGGCAGGAGTGCAGACTTCTGACCCGAATGAAGTGGCTCAGATCGGTGGACCTCGTGCTGGTGGCGTGTTTACGGCCCAAGCGCGCACAGGCAGTTCAGGAGGAACGACACTTGCAGATATGTTGGCAAAGGCTAGTCGTCTGCCGACCGAGACCACAGTGCTGGGTATGGAGAAAAGCGGTTCTTGGCTGCTCTGGAGAGATCGTATGCAGCCGCTGCTTAGCTTGCAAAACAAAGGTAATGGAGGCTTAGTCGTCCAGTCTTACGACGCGGCCGCGTGTGCTTGTAAGCCGTCTGACAGTGAAAAGCTTCGAAAAGCAGGTCTGCAATGGGCTGCGGGACAGGAAGAACTGGCTGTGTTGAATAGCTCCATGCGTGCTTTTCGTACGCAGCATCAACGTCTTCCTCAAAGTCTCGATGAGCTGACCCGAAGCTTTCCGAATAATATGATGTATGGTACGACAGACGGAATGAATAAGGCTTTTACACCTATGCGTAGTTTACTTGCTTCACAGGGACAGGGGGCTAAAGGAGCAGCGAGTCAACAAGCTGGTTCGTCGGCTGAAAGCAGTCCTTTGTTGGCGTCGTCGCTGCATGGACGGCCTTATCTGGGGCAGCCGCTGCGGATTGTGGTAGACAAGTCGAAGCACAGGCTTGGATTGGTGAGCGGCAAGGTGCTTATTCGCAATTATCCTATCGGATTGGGCGGAGATCGAACTCCGGAAGGGAAGTTTGTTATTACGGATAAAGTCGTAAATCCGAACGGCAAGTCCAACGGTGAGTTTGGCAGCCGCGGTATGCAGCTGTCTGCAGCGAATTATGCCATCCACGGCACGAACGAGCCGGACAGCATTGGCAAAAATGAGTCACTGGGTTGCGTTCGCATGGGCAAACAGGATGTGGAGGAGTTATTTGCTCTCGTACCTTCAGGTACGGAGGTGGTCATTGGTACCGGGGGACTGCCTGATCAAGTGCTTGTGCCTGGCTCCCGATTTACAAGTGAGCCGCAGCACGACCAGACCAATCCCCGCAAAACCTATCACTGGCTAAATTAATCTTTGATGCTATTGCTACGAGTAGTTTAACGATTTCCCGCTTGTGCCAAAATAACGACCAGAACAATCACAATGATGAGGAGAACAAAACTGACGGCGGTCCATACAATCGCTTTCTTGTTCACCTCGTCCTTTTTCTTTTGCAGACTTGGCGGCTTGCGCTTGGTCTTCATATCAGCAATCCCTCTTTTCTGACGGGCTATAGCCCTGTCTTACTATGTCCATTGTAAATGGTTTGATTATACATTTTCAATGACATCTCCATGACAACTGAATTGTTCCTGATGCTGCACCTCGCAAATTACTTTCTTTTTGGTATGGAAAAAGCTAAACTATTTTGTAGAGATGTTTTTTTAGGAGTGCCCAAGGGTATAGAACGGAGTGGATGAATTATGTTGTATCGAAGGATTGCGAAACCTATTTTTTTCAAAATGAGTCCAGAGACAGCCCATCATGTAGTCATTGACGGGTTAAAGCATGCGGGCTCGCTTCCCGGTGGAGTGACAGCGCTGCGAGGAATGTACGGGGTCAAGGAGACGGCAGATCTGGCCGTTGATCTGTTCGGCATTCATTTTCCCAATCCGATTGGATTGGCTGCGGGACTGGATAAAAATGCGGAAGCGGTTGCCGGTTTTTCTACCATTGGTTTTGGTTTTATGGAAGTAGGCACGGTGACACCTGTAGGACAGCCCGGCAATGACCGTCCTCGTTTGTTCCGGTTGCCTCCCGATGAGGCATTAGTGAATCGGATGGGCTTTAACAATCTGGGTGCGGAAAGCATGGCTAAGCGTCTGGCTGCGCTAAAACATCGGCCTGTTCCGGTCGCTGTTAATATTGGTAAAAACAAAAACACGCCTAATGAGGATGCCCATAAGGATTATGAAAAGTGCATTTCCGCGTTGTATCCGTATGCGGACTTTTTTGTAGTGAATATTAGTTCACCAAATACGCCGGATTTACGAAAGCTCCAGCATGGCAGTGAGCTAAAATCGTTGCTGGAAGCTGTTCGAGCAGAGATGGGAGTACAGGCGACGAAGTATGGCGGAGCCAAGTCTGTACTGGTCAAAATTGCGCCGGATGTATCGGACGAGGAATTGGAATACATGACGGATGCGATTGCTGCCAGTGGAGTGGACGGCATTATTGCGACGAATACGACAATTTCGAGGGCTGGTCTGACGCACCGGAATGCGAGTGAAACAGGAGGGCTGAGTGGTAAGCCGCTGCGTGAACGTTCTACAGAGGTCATAGGACGGGTGTATCGTCAGACGGAAGGGAAGCTGCCTATTATCGGATCCGGCGGCATTTTCACCAGTCGTGATGCTTATGACAAAATTAAAGCAGGCGCGAGCCTGATTGAAATTTATACAGCATTGATCTACGAAGGACCGGAAGTAAACCGAGCTATACATGCCGGCCTGCGTGAGCTGCTTCGAAAGGACGGCTTTAGACACATTACCGAGGCTGTTGGTGCAGATTACAGATAAACAAGTGTTGTCGGAAGAGACAGGAGGTACGGGGATGGACGGAAGAGACTGGGGAACATTTTTGCTGCCATACGATCAGGCAGTGGAGGAGCTTAAGGTCAAGTTCAAAACGATGCGTGCGGAGCTGAAAAAGCGCGAGGAATACGCTCCTATCGAATTCGTAACCGGACGGGTAAAAAAAATATCAAGCATCCTCGATAAAGCGAAGAGATTACAGGTTCCTTCTGATCAGCTGGAGACGGGAATCGAGGATATTGCAGGAATCCGCATTATGTGCCAGTTTGTTGAGGATATTCGGCGGGTGGCCGAGTACATTCGAAGACGCAAGGATTTGACCGTACTGTATGAAAAGGACTATATCACCAATTATAAAGATAGCGGATACCGCAGCTTTCATATGATTGTGGAGTATCCAGTGCAGACGGCGCTTGGATTAAAAATTGTGCTGGCAGAAATTCAGATCCGTACCTTGGCTATGAATTTTTGGGCAACCATCGAGCATTCTCTCAGTTATAAGTATCGGGAAAGCTTGCCGGATACTATGCGGACACGGTTGAAAAAGGCAGCCGAGGCGGCCTTTGTACTGGATAATGAGATGTCTTCGATGCGTCTTGAAATATTGGAAGCGCAGAAGAAGTTCGAGGATGAAGCGAATATCGTATCCAAGGTGCTGACGGGTATGCATCGTCTGTATTTCTACCATAAGATCAGCGAAACGATTGATGCGCAGCGCAGGTTCAATGATATGTGGGAACGGCATGACATGGAAGGGATCAAGCTGCTCCATGATGAAGTCAAGGAATTGCTGGCAGTCTCTACCAAGGAAGACGACAGGGATGAGTATTAGATGTTGAACGTTTCCTATGAACCGTTGTACGTGGCTTATTTGGTATACTTCAATCGGGATCGGGATTATTTTGAATGTCACGAGGTACTGGAAGAGCTGTGGCTAAAGCTGGACCGTGACCCTATATATAAAGGATTGCTGCAAATTGCTGTAGGGCTGTATCATTTTCGCAACGGAAATTTCCGCGGCGGACACATGATGCTGGACAGCGCGGTACACAAGCTGGAGCATGCGTCTCCACAGGCGCTGGGCATTAACATGGCGAAGCTGGTGGACGAGGCGCGCGCTTGCGCCCGCCAGCTTGCTGAGGCCGTTGTAGCTGGCTCGGCAGATCTCCAGCGCCAGCCGCCGGGTTTTCGAGATTTGACGATTGAAATCGTCGATCCCGGGCTGCGCCAGGCTGTGGAGGACGCATCGCCGTCCATAACAGCCAACATCCCGCAGCAGAGAGGCCCGCGGCGTGGGGAAAAGCATGAGCAGCGTCAGCAGGCGCTTGACGCTGCTATGAGGCGCAGACAGGCGGCTGACAGCTCCTGCTCTGCCTCGCCCGGAACGAAGGGCACGATGTAGTATGAAGCGTGCCCATTAAAGCAAGCAGCCCGATCCGTTTCAGGGGATCGGGCTGCTTTATCGTTCAGTAGGCCTAAGCCGTGTGAACGTCGTTTAGGAAGTTACATCCTTTTTATATTTTTCAAAAAAGGCTTTGAAATCGTCGAGTGTATAGCCGTTGTCGGTAGGGCTTTCCTTCAAACCACCTACCATACGCTCTTTTTCCACGCCTTTTTCGTAATAGATGAGCGTAGGGGTGTACTCGATTTTGTACTTGTCCCAGCCGTCCTCATACTCACGCAGGTTAAATTCGTGCATGGTGATGTTCTCCTGCTTGCTCAAAGGCATTAGCTTGGGAGTGGTGGCGCGGCAATGAACACAGTCGGATGCAAAATAATAGACGAAAAAGTTTTCCTTTTTGCCAATTTTGCTTTGCAGCTCCTCCGGTTTAATAATCTGCTGGTAGTTTGGATCATTCAGCAGCTCTTGGGTGGCAGGCTTTAACGAGGCTGTGGAAACGCCATACAGCTTGTTTTTAGTGCCTGAATTCAAAGCGAGCAGTACCCCAAGCAAAATGACGAGCACAACAAAAAAGCCAATGACAGGTATGAGCTTTTTTTTGTTGGGTTTTTGAGCGTTCAATGCAATCTCTCCCATCAAAATTCAAAATATGTAGCTATGAATCTTATTATTATACAACATTACAGCTTGTAGTGAAAGTTTGTAATTCACAAGGATATTGTAGCTTAACAGGTTGATTATGGTACAATAAATTTTATTTTAACAGGACAGGATGATTACAATTATGGGTGTACAGCTCCCTACAGCATTTGTGAAGCGCATGGAGCAACTGCTCGGCGACGAGTTTGAGGCTTTTATGGCTGCTTATGACCATACGCCTCATGCCGGGATACGCGTCAATACGTTACAAATTTCGGTGGAGGCGTTTAAGGCGATTTCGCCGTTTGAACTGCGGCCAATTCCGTGGTGTGATACAGGTTTTTATGTTCCGTACGGCACAAAGCCGGGGCTGCATCCTTATTATCATGCGGGACTGTATTATGTGCAGGAACCAAGTGCCATGTCTCCGGTAGAATTGCTAAATGTTGCTCAGGGTGAGGCTGTATTGGACTTGTGCGCTGCACCGGGCGGGAAATCGACCCAAATTGCGGCCAAGCTGCAAGGAAGCGGTCTGCTCGTAACGAATGATATTAGCGCGGATCGAACCAAGGCGTTGGCTAAAAATGTGGAATTATACGGTGTGCGAAATGCTGTGGTGTTGAATGAAAGCCCGGATCGAATCGCAGATGCCTTCCCTCATTTTTTTGACAAAATATTAATTGACGCACCTTGCTCGGGGGAAGGGATGTTTCGCAAGGATGAGGATATGGCGAAGCAATGGGAAAACCATTCGGTGGACAAATGTGTAGTTATGCAGCGGGATATTTTGCGAGTGGCAGCATCTATGTTAAGTGACGGGGGAAGAATTGTTTATTCGACCTGTACCTTTGCGCCGGAAGAAAATGAAGGGATGATTGCAGAGTTTCTGGAGGCACATCCTGATTTTGATGTTGTTCCTGCTCCTTCAGGAACGGGTTTTGCCTCAGGTCACCCGGAATGGGTGAGTGAAGCGGTTGCGGTAGGCCATCCGGAACTGCGTGGAACGGCACGCCTTTGGCCCCATCTTATAGAGGGTGAGGGTCATTTTATCGCTGTGTTGCAGCATCAAGGCAGTCGTACAGCTACAGCGGATAATCAGCGTGGAACGGTCGATTCCTTTAAATCTGCTGACAGGGACGAAAAGGCTTTGAACATAGGTACGGGCATAGGTGCGGATCGTGCTCGTAAGAAGCAGCGGCTGTCCGTCAAGGAAGCGTCGACGCTAGGTGGACAGGGCAGGTCTGCAACCGGAGAGCACAAACGAAATGGAAAAGGGATGGACGGGAAAACGGGTAAAGGAGCGAATGCACGCGGTTTCGGGAACAACAAGTCTCGTTCTGGTAAAGATGTGGCAAAATGGGCTGGGCGTGAACAACATGATGTACTGGAGTCCTATCGCTATTTTGTACAGGAGCAGCTTGAGGCGTCATTTGCAGGCCATACGGTAGTCTACGGAGATCGGATTTATCAGTCGCCGCTGGAATCTCATCGTCTGGACGGGCTTAAGGTGGTCCGTCCGGGCTGGTTTATGGGAACAGACAAGAATGGTCGGTTTGTGCCTTCGCACCCGCTGGCGGTGGCTTTGCGCCCTTCTGAGGCGGTCAGGAGCATAAACCTCTCCAGTTCAGACACAGAGGCCATCCGTTATTTGAAAGGTGAAACGCTATCCATTCCGCCCCAGCGAATGGCGCTGCGGAACGAAGCACAGCCCAAAGGCTACGCTCTCGTATGCATTGACGGATATGCTGCCGGATGGGGCAAATGGCAGGACGGTATGCTCAAAAATGAATACCCTACAGGCTGGAGGTGGACATCGGTATGAGTGGGAAGGGAAGACAGACGCAGCGTTTGGACAAGGTTTTAACCCATATGGGATATGGTTCGCGCAGTGATATCAAGAGACAGGTAAAGCAAGGGATGATTACCGTGAACGGTCGAACCACCAAGGATAGCGGCTTGCAGGTTCATCCGTACAACGATCAGATTGAAGTGAACGGGGAACGGGTCGTTTTTCGGGAATACATTTATATCCTATTGCATAAGCCGCCGGGCGTTATATCCGCTACCGAGGATACAAGAGAGCAGACGGTGCTGGATTTGCTGAGTGCGGAGGAACGGCATTTTGAGCCTTTCCCGGTAGGACGGCTGGATAAGGATACGGAAGGACTGCTATTGTTAACGAACGATGGCAAGCTGGCGCATGAACTTTTGTCACCACGTCGACATGTTCCCAAAACGTATGAGGCTACGGTGTCGGGGCATGTCACGGAAGAGGATATACGTCAATTTGCAGCAGGGGTGAAGTTGGATGACGGCTATGTCACTCTTCCGGCCCAATTGACCATTCTTCGTCATGAAAAAGCGCAAGAAGCAGATGAAGAAGTCATTTCATACATTTCACTTGTGATCCATGAAGGAAAGTTTCATCAGGTGAAGCGCATGTTTGAGGCGGTTGGCAAAAAGGTTACGTATTTGAAAAGAACGGCGATGGGTCCATTAACGCTGGATGATCAGCTATCCTTGGGCAGCTATCGTGAGCTGACAAACGAGGAGCTGGCATGGATCGGCCGGGATTTGGCATCTGCAACGTCAGAGGTTTGATGGGAGTAGGGGAAGCAACAATGACGCACAGGCTCTTATGGGAGTTCCCTGTGCGTCATTTTACTATACGGACCATGATTTACAGTAACAGATGGCAGACTGCATGTTTATTGTACGTGTGCTGCACGGATTTTTTCACTTCTGCTGCCTTATAAGCTGTGACCTTGTTTTTGTCCGTTGTTTTGGATATGTACATAGCCTGATCGGCCTGTTTAACCAGTTCCTCGCCGCCGTATGTTCCGGTCATTCCGATTTCATCCAGTTCTTCTTCCATAATCTGTGCAACCTGTTTAAGCATATCATCCGCGCGGGCGTGGCCCTCCGTGCAGCCCACCCAGCAACAGCAAGGACTATACTCCCGCACGTTTTAGCTTCCGGTAGAGTTGAACTACGGCGGCATTGGTGAGGACAAAGGCAGCCGCCCCCAGCGTATTTTTCCACATATTCCTTGTAGCGGCATTTTGCCGCCACCTGCCGAATAGAGATTCATGGCTTCATATGTCATAATAAAAATAGTGGCAACCGAAAAAAAGGATATAGGCTTTTTTTCGCTGTTTGCTATATATGATTACGCTCATCAGCGTCATCATGAGTATAATATACAAACCGCAGGCGGCACTTACAGCCCTGGTTAGAGATGGGAAACTGGGAAACCGAAGGTTCCCGATAAGGACAACAACGTCACCGTCACCGACTCCATCTGCATAGATAGTCAGTCTATTGAACCGGGATATCGTTTCCGATACAATAGACAGGATTGATTCGAATTAAATGTTATAATTTTCTTTTGTACCTAACATTTATTTTCAATATATTATCTTTCAGAAAATCCGGAAACCTATACATACGACCTGTGTTTCGGGCAGTACAATGTTTGAAAGGGGAAGCACGTCATGAAATTGCTACAGGCTCTCTTTTTCCCACCCGAGCAACCGGGCGGCGTTTCATCTATGATTCCATATCTGCAAGAGCGATTTACGTCTCCCCGTTGGGAAATGGAGCTATTTTCAATCCCTAAGCGGATTCGTAACAAGGGCAGGGACGAAGTAACCTTCGATACCTTTGACTGGACACGATATGGACAGTATCCAGTTGTTCTAAAATATATCCAGACATACCGTGACTATTTGTGGTGGACCCGGCTTCGTATTCAGAAGCCCTTTGATCTCATTCATGCTCATCATCCCATTGCCGGGATCGCTATGAAAAATGTTTTTCCTGACACCCCGCTCGTACAGACGATTCACTCTTCTTTTGAAAAGGAGTTAATTTTAAACGGTAAAATAGAGGAAAACGGACCTGAGCATCAATTTCTGGTGTCCCTGTATCGGGAACTGGAGCATAAGGCGGACCGCCTGATTGCAGTATCTCATTCTTTCCAGCATTACTTGACGCCTTATGTACAAAATCCGCAAGATATTGTGGTCATCCCGAATGGATTTGATGAGAAGCGCTTCAAGCCCATACCACATGAAAATGAAGTGACACAACTAATAACGGTTTGTCGCCTTGTCCCTGCTAAAGGGCTGGATATTTTGTTACAGGCCTGTGCCGAGCTGAAAAAGAGAAATCAGAATTATGTGTTGCATATTATAGGAGATGGTCCCATTCGGCCCGAGCTGGAAGAGCTAGCGCGGCAGTTGGATATTTACCATGAAACGATCTTTTATGGATACACGCTTCATCCAGAAGAATTTATGCCATTTTTTGATGTGTTCGTTTTGCCTTCACGGGCGGAAGCCTTTGGTTCCGTATTTGCGGAAGCGGCGTTGAGCTGTCTGGCATTGGTCGGTACAGAGGTGGGGGGAATACCGGAGCAAATTGAGGATGGTGTAAATGGTCTGCTCGTGCCACCCGACAATCCGAGGGCACTGGCAGACGCATTGGAAAAGGTTATTGCAGATCCTGCCTATCGTTATGAGCTGGCTAGATCTGCCTGCGACAAGGCCAAATCAAGCTATTCCTTGAGTGGGGCGGTTAATGAGCTGAAGAAAATGTATTTGAAGTTTCCGCATTAACCATGACGCGTATCACCTGGTTTGGAATCTGAATGCCGAAAGCTGGAGCGAGGGCGTGAGGAACGGAAGGGTCCCCCGCGTCCTGCCATGATCAGCTTGCTCACCCACATGAGACTAAGCATCCCGAAAATGGGATATAGAACGGACAGAAGTGAGCTAAAACCAAACTGACTGATTAGAAAACATGTGAGCATAATGAATAGTGTGATAAGCTTGGGTGAAATTTGGATATGCTGGCGGATTTGCAGACTGACACCATAAATGTCGGCCACGAAGGTACTGAAAATTTCCATAAAAATGAGTAAAATGTAAATGATTTCGACCAAGGCCCCCAGACGGTAAGCAATGCTTCCCATCGGGATCTCAAATTGCCGAATTCCCGGCATATGTGCCGACATGGCAAAGTGAGCAGACATCAGCATAAACCCGACGCCGATCCCGCCCAAAATCCCGCCCCAGCGGATCGTTTTGCGGGAGAAGGTTTGACTGCCAAGTGGTACAAGCACAGCTTGGGCCATTGCCAGATTGAAGGAAGTGTACAGCAGCGGAGAAATCCATACTCGCAGCATGTTATGATCGGACGTATTTGTAATAAAGCTCTGCGGGTTTGGCATGGAGAGTGTACTGTGAATGAGCAGAATAGACATAATCATCATCATAGGGACAACAATGGTGTTCATATGCAGGATAGCCTTGATCCCTTTGCTCAGCAGTAGATATGTTCCGATCAGTGTAATAAGCAGTCCGGTCTGGTAATGCAGGTGGAGGTGTTCAACGAAAACAGAACCCGCTCCTGCCAGCATGACACTGTTGACACCAATTAGTACGATGAGCGTGAACCAGCTGATCCATTTACCGGCTCTGGCTCCAAAAAGGTGCTTGTTCAGATCCTCGTAGGACCGAGCTGAAATATCATGGGCGATTAGCATCATTTTTGTACCCAGCCATACAAATATGATTGTGGACAGCATGATGGTGAGTGTAGCCCAGCGTCCATACTGTGTGAAAAATTGCAATATTTCTTGTCCGGTAGCAAATCCGGCACCGACGATTGTACCGATGTATGTAAAAGCAATCTGCAAAACATGAATATTACGTTTCATCCCTAGTCCCTCCTTGCCTGCTTGAATAACCTTACAGCGAGCATATAATACAAACTATGTTCAACTGAAATGGGACATGACTGGATGAGACTGAAAATAATTATAGTGTATTTAACGAATAGCTTGACGGGAGCGTAATTTATGGGTCAAATCCTTGCATGGATACTGGAATACGGATATTTGGCAATGTTCGGCTTGCTTGCCCTTGGAGTAGCTGGTATGCCGATCCCCGACGAAGTGTTGATGATCGCCTTCGGCGGGCTCGTGTCTCAAGGACACTACAACTTTATTGCTGCGCTGACAGTTACATTTTTCGGAAGTATGACGGGCATGATGCTTAGCTACACGCTCGGTCGTCTGCTGGGCAAGCCGCTGTTGCACCGATACGGTAAATGGGTGAGGCTTACCCCCTCAAGGATTGCCTCTTCCGAAAATTGGTTCGGGCGCTACGGCACCTGGGGGATTCTGTTCGGTTATTTTGTCCCCGGCTTGAGACATGTGTCCTCATATCTGGCAGGTACGACCCGTTTGAGCGTCTTTCGCTATATGATGTATGCATCAGCGGGCGCATTACTGTGGTGTGGTACGTTTCTGGGAATTGGACACGCGGTGGGCATGCACTGGGAACAGGTGGCGAAGCTGATGGAAAAGGTGACACATCGGGTAGGGCTGGCGGTCATTCTTCTGATTATTTTGGGAGGTATAGTCGCGTGGTTTTGGAATAAGCGCAAAAAAAATGTCACATAAACGTATGGAAAAGCAAGCTATGGCTTGAAAGCGTCAGGTGATGTATGGTACTTTTACCAAATAGGAATGCCGTGGGAGGTCATAGAATGGAAGTATTAAAGGAACGGATTTTAAAAGAAGGTGTCGTTGCGTCGGATCAGGTGTTGAAGCTGGATGGCTTACTTAATCACCAGGTTGATCCAGAGTTGACGATGGAAATGGGACGAGAGTTCGCAGCCCGTTTCCGGGAAGAGAATATTACGAGAGTGGTAACCGTGGAATCCTCAGGTATTGCCATAGGTTTCGCAACAGCATTGGAACTGGGTGTACCGCTGGTGTTTGCCCGCCGCAAAAAGACTTTATTGGCCGACCCGGATGCATTATGCGAACGTGTGCCTTCATTTACGAAAGGCATTGTCACGGACATTATGCTGTCCCGGCAATTTATTCATGAGCATGACCGTGTTCTGTTCATTGATGATATTATCGCCAATGGTGATGCCGCAAGAGGTATCGTCAAAATCATTCAACGCTCCGGTGCGGAGCTGGTCGGATTTGGCGTGGCTGTGGAAAAATGCTTCCAAGCCGGGGCGAGAACGATCCGTGAGCAGGGTATACGGGTGGAGTCACTTGTCAGAATTTTATCGTTAACTGATGGTAAGATCGAGTTTTCCGAATAGTAACAATTCAGAAACTGCTGATCCTTATTTCTAATAATAACCTTTGCATGAGCTTCAATTTCACTTATAATATAGATAAGGTTTTGGGAGAGGGGGCAGCAAAATGGGGAAAGAGCAATTGACCGAACAGTTTTTTCTGAAAAAACTGGCAGCGGCTAAAGTACATTTTGAACGTGCCTTGGATTGTAAGCATACGGAATTTGACGATTTGTATCCCTATATGATTGAACATCCTCAGTTTTTTTGGTACAAACGCTATGTGGCCTGGTCTGAGTTATTGACGTTGGTTAACTTATGCGAAGAATTGTCCTTCTCTTGGAAAGAAGAATTTACTGCTCACCAAGTGGAGTACGTAGATCAGCGAGTGTTGTCTGCACAGGTGCTGGACTTCTGGTATGAGAAGAACGATACAAAAGAACATGATCACAGTGTAAATCAGTCGGGATAATTTGTCGCTCTGTTGGCAATCCATATAAGTAGAAAGCGGGAAGAGACCTAAATGATTTCGTTTAGGTCTCTTTTTAAACTTTTTAATGTGCATAAATGATAGCCACCGTGTTAGAAACGATTGTATAAGGGGGAACAGGGATGATTAATGATGAAGAATTAGACGCCTATCGGCTCTCCGGTGAGAAGGTGCGCGTCGTGCGGGATGGGCTGGAGTCCAACGATGTGGTAGGCATAGTGCTGGCGTGGGACGAGGAACAGGTGCTTATCCGCCGCCAGAATCGGCGTGTGGTCAAGCTGGATCGCAGCTATACATATCAGCCGTTCAGCGAACCCCGACATAATTCGATAGAACTGGATTAGACAAATGGGTCTCGGGCTGACTGGATAAAATAGGTGTACGTGTTGATTGCATACGCAGCCTGTAAACCGGACACAGTACATAAGAATATACTCCATATGAGAGGGTGTGCTGTGTCTTGACGGTTATGAATGAAAAAATACATGCGTATAAGGACCAAATTAATCATTTGGAAGGAAAGCTACCGGAGGTAGTTCATGCATATCACCGTTTCACCGGAGAGTGTTTTCAAGCCGGGAGTCTGGATGAAAAGACCAAGCAACTCATCGCGCTTGGTATTGGTTTGTTTGCCAATAATGAAGTATGCACGTTTTATCACGTGGACGAGGCTCGATCCAAAGGAGCTAGTGATCAGGAAATTATGGAGACCATTGCTGTAGCCGCAGCGGTAGGCGGAGGACATGCTCTAAGCCAAGGGGTTACTCGTGTGCAGAAGGCGCTGCAATAAAGCGAATGATTTATGGGAATTCTTCATACACCGTTCATAGCGGGTAGGAATGGATAACGATAGCTGATGTTTATGTAAAGAAGCTTCCGAGCACGCTTGTGCCTGCGGAAGCTTCTTTCGTTTGCGAGCTTTGTGGAGATTATGCACTTCCACTTGCGGCAGAAGCAGTAGGGCGAAGTGATTTATGCCTATAGGCTGGGGAGGACGTAGCCAGACTTCGCTCAACGAACCGTAGGGGCTTGGAAGTTAAGCGGCTGTCTGGAAACTCGGAGCGATGTTTTTCGGGTAAAGAGGAGGCAGTTGTATGAGGCATAGAGGTTGAGAGCCCCAGATAAGCACGCATTCGTTCATACATTTCTTTGCGGAATACGGGGCATAGTCATACTGAACTGCTTTTTGTTTCCCTTACTTAATATAGGTGGCGTGAACGCCTGAGTGGTTTTGTTGTATATCCAGAACACGAATATGACATTTGTTGAATTCATGTTTTACTTCAGATAGTAAAATTCCGGTACGATCTACTCCTGCGTTGATCATTTCGACATAAAGACCAGGTATTTTCAGGACGCCGCTCTCTTCAAGAATTAGGCTATCCCGCTCAAATACTTTTTAAATAAAGGTAGGTTTGACATCTTAATATGAGCATGGTATGATCTATCTTGTCGTTAAGAAAGTAATCTTTCGAAAATATACGACATCATATTTGCGGTCGTGGCGGAATTGGCAGACGCGCACGGTTCAGGTCCGTGTGGGCTAACCCCCGTGGAGGTTCGAGTCCTCTCGACCGCATCATCTTAACAATGAAAGCTCTTGAATTTCCCCTGTGGAGATTCAGGAGCTTTTTGCATACTCGGAATTTGCAAGGTATTGCTCATCACTTGAGCCGAAGAAAGCTTTGAGCTGTATTCCAGATGAACATAAATGTTGGCGGTCGTGGAATAATGACTATGCCCTAGCCATACCTGAATTTCCTTTATGCTGATACCGTTCGCAAGCAGTAGGCTGGCACAACTGTGCCGAAGATCATGGAAACGAATCCGTCGCAAGTTATGCTTTTTCAGGACGAGAGGAAAATGTTGAGTAATATAACCCGGCTTAATTCGCTCTCCCAGCTTGTTGACGTAGATGTAGTCCTGGTACTGGTTGCTATAAGAGTCTTTGTACAAAGCCCGATTCGACTGTTGCTTCTTTAGTCTTAGGTTCTGCTATCATAAATTCCCATCTCCCCTCTCTATTTAAATGGGGCACAGAGTCGAAAAAGGCAACTTTGGATCGAAAAATAAATTTTGGAAGCTATTTTTTTCGTCATCTTTCAACAAGAATAGTGGACTGTCAACAATAAATCAGACAGCTTTTAAGGGCCTCTTGGCGGTACTGAACAGGTGTCATGTATCCTAGTTCCGTGAATGTGATGCTTATTAAACCAGTTGACGTAACCGTATAGTTCAATCTCCAAATGACGAAGGCTCTGAAATTCCATCTGGTTTACGAACTCAGTTTTCATGACCTTGTAGGTGGCTTCCGCTACGGCGTTGTCATAGGGACAGCCTTTCATGCTCAGAGAACGACCGATTTCAAAGGTTTCCAGAAGCTCATCCATCTTTTCATTTTTAAATTCACTGCCACGGTCGGTATGAAACCACTGAATTTGACGCAGATCACCCTGTACGGTAGCAAAGGCGCGAGAAATCAGAGCAACGTCCTTATTGGGACCTGCACTATGACCGATAATCTCTCGATTGAACAGGTCAACAAGTATGCAAATGTAATGCCACTTGTTTTGGACCTTCACATATGTCAGATCGCTGACAACGAAACGTTTGGCCTCTGTCTGCTGAAACTCTCGATCCAGGACATTTGCTGTAGTAGCTTCGTTGCAAGCCGTTTTATGAGGCTTATACTGGGCTACCGTATAGGTGGAAACCAGCCCCTGCTCTTTCATGATTCGCCCAATTCGACGTCTGGACACAACAAAACCTTGTTCCCGGAGCTTGACTTTGATCTTTCGTGTACCGTACGCTTTTCGATTTTTGTGGAAAATCTCCACAATCGCTTCGGTTAGATCATCTTCGTTCGGTTGTTCTTTCGCTTCATAATAAAAGGTGTAGGACGTTACACATGGCTGATACCAAGAATTTATCACGGTTGTTCTGGATGATAACTACTTTCGTCCCATGATCAGCGCGGCTTGCTTTAAAATATCGTTCTCCATCCTTAGGCGCTGGAGTTCTTTGCGTAAAGCGATGAGCTCATTTTCTTCAGGTGAACGATTGTCCTTCTCTTTGAATTAACCCGTCGTTTGAGTTTGCTTGATTCATCGGTCTAAAGCAGAGGCCGTGATGCCATATTCCTCCACAATAGCTGCTCTGGATTTCCCGTTTTCATAGAGCTGAACCATTTGCTTTTTAAATTCTGAGGTGAACGTACGTCGTAGTTGTTTTGGCATTGTAGAGATCCGCTCCTTAACTTGATAGGTTTATTCTACAAGCCCTTATTTTTCTTGTCCAACTCAGTGTAGCCGATCCATTCAAGAGAGGATGCAGTTGACCGATAGAGAAACCCTGGAGTCGATCAGTGAAAATCCATACATGCAATACTTCATTGGTCTGCCCGGATTCGTCATAAAGCAGCCGCTCCATCACTCGATGATGACGCAGTTCCGCAAGCGTCTGACGGATGTGCTGGCGGAACGGAATGAGATCGTTGCCACAGCAGGCGCGAAGGAAATGAAAGACCTGACGACAACAACGATAGCAGCGACGGGAAAGTGAAGCGATCGAAGAAACACGCTCCTGCTGCCGAAGTCGAGCAGCAAACGCTGTTCGCGGAACGGCAAGTGGAGTCGTCGGAAGCGACATCCCCCGTGAAACAGACGGCTGCCGTGTCGAAGCTTCTTGAAGCCATCGCGTCTGCGTCCAAAGGGCATTCGGCATCTGTCGCAGAATTGGAAACGTCGGCTTTGCCCAATCAAGGAACGGTGCTTATGGACGCCACCTGCGCACC
This sequence comes from Paenibacillus sp. NPDC055715, assembly GCF_053617595.1. Taxonomy (NCBI): domain Bacteria; kingdom Bacillati; phylum Bacillota; class Bacilli; order Caryophanales; family Paenibacillaceae; genus Paenibacillus; species Paenibacillus sp. NPDC055715. The sequence continues at coordinate 354,151 of NZ_JBSHGA010000001.1, read as the reverse complement.
AGCGGATGTGCCATATCCGACCGATCCGAATCTGCTAAATGAAGCGCGTGAGAAGCTCGAAGCAATCATCGATACGCTTCATGAGCCGGGTGTGAAAGTGATCCGAAAAGCAATTAGACGACAGCTCGGTTATGTGGGACGGAATCTCTCGATCATCGCCGAGCAAGCCAAGACGCAGCCGCTCATGCTGCTTAGCCGCCAGGCCTACCGCAACCTCCTGGTGATTCAGGAGCTTTACCGTCAGCAGTTTCACATGTATAACGAGCGATCTCACCAGCTGGAAGATCGAATCGTCAGCCTTCATCAGCCGCATATCCGGCCAATTGTGCGCGGGAAAGCGAAGGCGCGCGTCGAGTTCGGAGCCAAGATTGCGGTGAGCATGGTAAACGGCTATGCATTCATGGATTGTCTGTCGTGGGACAACTTTAATGAGAGCACAACGCTGATCGACGTGATGGAGAAGTACCGCGAGCGAATGGGGAGGTATCCGGCTGTCGTTCAAGCGGATCAAATCTACCGCACACGCGAAAACCGGCGCTTCTGCAAACAGCATAACATTCGACTTAGCGGGACAGCGCTGGGGCGTAAGCCTAAAAACGGTCCGACAGGTGAAGAGAAGCAAATCGTCAAACAGGACACTGGTGAACGAAATGCGATTGAAGGCAAGTTTGGAGAAGGCAAGCGCAAGTACGGGCTTGGCTGTATTCGAGCACATCTTGCAAGACAAGTGAATCGGTGATTACGTTGCAACTTCTGGTGATGAACCTGGAGCGCAGGCTCCGCGTTCTTTTTTACCTTATTTTCGCAATGTTCTCACGCCGTCGCCTTGCTCTGAATTTCTTGTTAAATAGTTCAGCAAGCCCTATTATAGCTGTGTTTTAATAGCCCCCAAGATCTGGTTCCGAACGGTAAATTGTGAGGACAGGTGATAGTACGGCCTTCCTACACGTTTCTCTCTTGCTGTGATGCCATGCATCGGCTTTCCCCCATTCGATCGGGAGCGGGAAGCAATGTTAGTGTTACCATTCATGTAAAATAACGGTGTGAAACTCACTGACAATGGCGTGTACTGTCAGCCCGCTAACATATTGAGAAATGTAGCCCCTTTCATAGAGAAGTCGTATGCCGCTCCATGTGAATACGGAGCAACGTACACCAACCATTGAGAGTCGCGGGGAAAAGTTCGAATTAACTGATAGCGCCACGTGGTCTGTCCATATCGGCGAGTACACGGACGCCGTAGCCTTCTACAATCACTTCCAGAAATTTTGAGTTCATTGTCATTAATATGACTGACACCAACAAGGGGAATCGACAAAAAAAGTTTTTTTACGACTGATTGTGTCGAATTTTGTAGGAAATAAATGGTTGATTAATGCCGATTCGTGTGGTATTTTTACTAATAATGACTTTAATTTTCAGGAAGAAATGATATTGTGTGATTAAAAGTAATGCGGTGATTGTCTTATCTACTATCAAGATGGTCAGTGTGCGAACAAGGTGATTTCATGAATCGCGCGCCTGTTCGTAGCACGTTGAAAACAATACGTAATTGATAGCAAGAAATTGTGAATTATCATCAATGTCATTGGACAAACGCGACAGTCGAGAGCGACATAACCAGATTAAGGCTTACCAACTCCGTTATTACTTCACACGACACTATGGTCGCTACAAAAGTAGGAATTCACCTTTAATGTAATCGTCATCGGATGTCAAACTAATTGTCAAGTAATGATTCAATACAAAATTAGAGTCTTTCCAAACGATGCCACGGTACGTTGGTATGAACTCTAACGACATAAATTGCTAACAGAGAGTGTGCATGTAATGCAGATGACTGGGCGAAGCTGTATTCTCGGTTAATGTGCTACAAGTATCAACAAGCCGATCTTCGAAAATAAAGAAAGTGAACAGACTTTAGAGTATATAAGATATGAGTCAGCCTGTCGAGAAACCCGACTTTTAAGGGATGGGTTTCTCTTTTGTATGTTCAGATGTAAGTAATATCTTTGAAAAATGATGATCATTCTCGTCTTTCTAGACGGGTCTGGTGTGAGAACTAGACCACCTACAATTCTTTGCTAAATGACTTGAATGGAGAGACATCTTGAAAGATATAGATGTCTTTGAATCACACCAGGGATGTAGCCTATTTATTTTCAAAGAGAATGGAGAGATTGCTTATAATACATCTTGCAGAGGGATTATCTCTAAGAGAGAAAGATGGCAAGGATGCTTACTCTATTTATCTGGGAGCTTGCCGGTTATCTTCAAAAGAAAGTTATTCTCATCTTCTGTCCTATTTGCATCATGATGAGAATTCTTCTCTTAAGACCTTTATTTCGGAGAAAAGGATTCGTAGCTATTTGCTGGGAAGAATTGCAGCAAAAAGTGCAGTTTCATCCATGACAGGAATGTATGACTGGGAGAAGATCGGGATCCAAAATGGTGTATTCAAACAACCTGTTCTAATAGGTCCCATCTTTTCGAGCATACAAGTTAGCATTACGCATTGTAATGAGTTTGGAATAGCTGTTGCCTTTCCGGCTGGTGTCATTTTGGGGATTGATCTTGAATGGATCATCCGTGACAGTTTGCCTCTTGTAGTACTGGAAAGTTGTACTGAGCATGAGAAGCAACTGATATTGGGATTTGCAGAGGATAAATATCCTTTGGCAAGTTGTATGATATGGACGCTGAAAGAATCATTGTCGAAGGCATTGAAAACAGGATTTACACAGTCCTTAGACATTTTGGAGGTTCAAAAAATAGAGCCTTTGAAAGTAGGTTTTCGTAGCATTTACACCTATTTTCCACAATTTCAGTCATTAACCTTTTCTATTCAAGACTATCTATGCTCTATGACCTACCCCAAGCATCTCATTATCGATACTGATTTTTCACGAATCCGCAATCATCTGGAAATGTTGCTGATTACTCGGGGGGGTTAATTAGTAAACATAAATTTTTAGGAATATTCAAGGTTGAGATTAGGAATTTATACCATATACGAAGGGGTGTCAATTTTATCCTACCAAGTTGTTTGGCGATTTGAGTTCCAACTCTGTGGAACCTGTGGCAAATGTCATAATAATAAATGTCATAATAATAAATGTCATAATAATATTAGAAGCGTTATCTTTAGAAACCCGTTACTCAGGCATCATGAATAACCTGGAATTGCTCCGGAAAATCGATGAGTCGGTGCCGATGGAGCAGCTGTATAAAGCGGATACCCATCAGAGCTATTCCGCGTTCCAACTACAGGAGTATCAACACGAGCGCATCCCGATGAGCGACCCCATAAAATTCCGTAAGCTACCACGTGCTGGGGGTGCGGAATGTGAGTATTCAATTATCGGAGTCTTATAATATGGAAGAAATGGATGATGCTCTTTATGAAAAACTGCAACTTGGCTGACTTCTTTGAAGTATATCCACTCCGAATGCAGTTCAGCTTTTTTATTAACTATACCTATGTCATCGTTGAGCCCCTAACCGGAAAGGCAGTCGTGGTTGATCCGGCATGGGAATTGGTCAAACTGACCTCAAAGCTTGAAGCTTTGGGTATATCTCTGGGGGCAATATTGCTGACACATGCTCATCATGACCATATAAATCTTGTGGGACCACTAGTAGATCTTACAGAGCCTGATGTGTATATGTCTCAGAAAGAAATCGATACTTCTGGATTCAGATGTCGAAAATTGCATGGCTTGGTCGATGGTGATGTTCTTAACATCCATAATATAGTTATTAGTGCTATTCTAACACCCGGACATACTGCTGGAAGCATGTGTTTTTTGATGGAAAACAACTTATTTACTGGTGACACCCTTTTTATTGAAGGGTGTGGGGCGTGTCAGTCACCGGATAGTTCTCCAGAGGAATTGTTCGTCAGTATCCAGAAACTAAAAACGCAGATAGATGATCGAACACGCGTATTTCCCGGTCATTCATATGGACAGACAATTGGGCAACAGATGCATATTTTGCTGCAAAATAATATTTACATGCAGTTGGAACGCAATCATTTTATCAACTTTAGAATGAGGAAGAATCAACCCAGTTTCTTTGGCTTCCAATAAGAAGAAAATAGATGTTTTTCCTGTCAATATCTGATTTACTGTGACTTATCAGCGTTCAGCGTGAGGATCTCCATCATACGAGGAGATCCTTTTGGCATTAATGTACAGTCATTTATAGGAGAAGGGAAGGCAAAATATGATATTTTTTGAAATTGAAGCCATGAAAGTTTTTGGAGGAACAGTCAATTTGGATGAGGATACGAACGGGTATTACAGTTGTAAGGTCATAGACACATGTCGTCCCATGTCTGAGCGCTTTCAGCTAACCATTGAGGAATACGAGGATTTCCTGATTGACATTATACCTGTAGTAGCATTGAGAGTAAGTCAGGATAATCAGCGTCAGGTACTGATGGAAATCCGTGAATCTCATCGGGATCACCGGTGGCTTTCATGACAACGTATCAAACGATAAAGGTCAGATTCCAGCAGGAGGTATGCTTCCTGCAAATTTATCGGCCAGAGGTGAACAATACTATAAATGACCTTCTGGTTGAGGAATGCCACCATTTACTGGATCAATACGAGGATAACATCACTATATTTGTGCTCGAAGGGCTACCTGAAGTGTTTTGTTATGGTGCTGATTTTCAGGAGTTGCACGACAGGATGAACAGTGGTCGACATTACGAGTGTAATCCTGGACGCCTTTTCGATTTGTGGCTTCGTCTTGTTGCAGGACCTTATATTACAATTGCGCATGTAAGAGGAAAGGTGAATGCTGGCGGGATAGGTTTTGTGGCAGCTTCCGATATTGTCATTGCTGAACGTTCGGCAACGTTCAGCTTGTCAGAGCTGCTATTCGGGGTTTTTCCCTCAGTGGTGCTTCCGTTCCTTATTCGGCGGATCGGAGCAACAAGAGCCAACTATTTGACACTAATGACACAGGCGATTACGGCTGAAAGGGCTTACTCCTGGGGGTTGGCCGATGCGTTCCATGAAGATAGTCAGACACTGCTTCGTAAGCACCTGCTTCGTCTCAGACCGTTGTCTAAAAGAGGAATAGCCCGCTACAAGAGTTACATTCAGACAATTAGTTCCCTAATACAGGTAAAGGAGTGTGCTATAAATGCGAACAGGGAGATGTTCTCTGATCCTCAGAATCTTTTAGGTATACATCGTTACATCGAAACAGGCGAATTTCCATGGGAGGAATAAAGGTAATTTTGATGATTTATGACAATCTCTCGAACCAGAGATTTTTCTGTGGCCATTAAAGAGGGGGGGGGGGTGGAAATTCCTTTTCTGATGTATTAATTAGCGGGTCATTTCAGGCTTCGACTGAATTGCTGCTTTTATGAGTTACAAGGTCGTTATTCAACGAGATACGGGTTGTTTAACTACAGAGTGAAATCGATGATTAGGTGTGGTGAAGTTATGAGAGAGCCAATCATTTTTATGTTTTCGGGACAAGGTTCGCAATATTTTCATATGGGAAGGGAATTGTATGAACAGGATTCCGTGTTTAATGACAATATATGCTAGTTGGATTCAATATTTCAAACGCGCACAGGTAAATCAGTAATTAAGTATATATACGATGATCATCGCTTAAAAAGCGATGATTTTAGTGATTTGTTCTACACTCATCCGTCGATTTTTATGGTTGAAGTTGCTTTGGCTCGAATGATGGTATCAAAAGGAATACGCCCTTATGCAGTAATAGGTTCAAGCCTGGGGGAATATGCGGCTGGGGTCGTAGCTGATGTTTGGCGTCCTGAAGACGCGCTGGATGCTTTGATTGAACAAGTCGACTTGTTCAAAAAGTTTAGTCAACGAGGGGGCATGATGGTGATCTTGGCACGGCCTCCTCTATATGATGAGGATGCTATTCTTCATCATCATGCCGAGATTGCTGCAATTAACAATGAATCTCATTTTGTGATATCTTCCAATCAAGAGGGCCTAGACACAGTGGAGCGATACCTTTCCTTACAACGAATTACTTATCTCAGGCTTCCTGTGAAAGTTCCATTCCGAATATATTGAATTGGCGGGCGAAGCGATTCAAGAGCGATTAGAACAAATAACCTATAAAGCACCATCTATACCTTTTTTTCATCTGTGACTGGAGAAAATAAGGATTACTTAACGGCTGCATACTTCTGGGAGGTGTTGCGATATCAGATTCATTTTGGTGAAGCTTTAACAGTTGCGGCCGCTAATGGGGCAATTTCAGTTGATTTAGGTCCTTCAAATACGCTTGCCAATTTAGCCAAAGCTCATTTTAGACAACGTACTGATGTGTCTATATTTAGTATTCTTTCCCCATACAGCAATAATGCCAAAGTGTTAGAAAGTGTATATGCCAAGTTAAGAAATGAATCAAACAAATACGGAGGGGACTATTAAGTTGACTTCCCTTCTTTTTTATATTTTTTTGAAAATTCATGAAAATACATCAAGCTTTGAAGAGGTGATATGTATGAATAATCAAAGAGAATCATTTTCAAATGGTATTGAGATTGCAGTTAAGCGGAGGCTAAATTGCGAAGAAGAAGTGCATTTTTTAGTCATTTGTGAGCGAGGAGAAATACAAAAAGTAATTTATCTACAAGATAAAATTATACAAAATGAGGAAATGACTTTAAAATCGCTTTTGCAATGTTTTGAAAATATCCCGGTTGATGATTTGTGTGAGGAATATTTTATTCAACTCTTGTCACGCAATAAAACTTTACAGGAGATAGGAGAACGATTGGCAGGAAAAATTCTAACTGCATATTACAATCGATACTACACTTAACAATGGACGCGTATTCATTACTAGGCCACTGCGAGCGCAGTACCATCTTCCGATCGCTGTTATCCCCAGATTTTTTGAATCCCCTTTTTCAAAGGGGAATCCGGTGATAAAGGCGAACGCTTCGCTTCTTCAGATTGGTTCTGCCTCTCTGTTAACGTATGGATGTTTTCTGCTGTTTGTATAAAATATGAAGTGCGACACCTGTTGGAAATAAATAAAAAAAGCCCCATGGTCAGATTTGTGTAGAATGAAAGTTCCTACACCCGCATTCACACAAGGAGAATCCGCCATGAGCTATGCCCATCTAAGTATAATCGAACGCAGTAAGTTAGAAATCCTTCTTCGACAGGGAATGGGCGCAGGAAAGCTTGCATCTCACAGATAAGTGTACTCAAGAACAAGCCGCTGTCATTGAAGAGAAGCTCCAGTCGATCTGGTCATGTCATTGGGGGGACAATATTAATACCAACATCAATCACTCTTTCCGTATCCAGAATATTGAGTGAAATTTTAGCCCTTTTTTTTCGTTTGTCAATTTTTTTTATTATGTGTTCCATCCCTCTTAGAGGGCCGGATTGAACGAAAACCTTGGAACCTTCCACTGAAATTCCAGAATAACCAATTGTGTCATTGTCGAGCAATTTAAGGATTATAAGCATCTCCTCATCGGGAACAGATTTAAAAAAATCTTCCTCGATGCTGTCTTTTTCTGCAGAGGGCGAATTCATTTTGGAGGAGTCACAAATTCTGTCTTTAAGATTTAGATAATTCAATATGTTATATACATTTGGGGACATTTTAATTTCGTAGTAATTTTCAAAGGTCATATGAGTTTTTATGAATAGATATCCAGGAAACAAGAGCTTAACTGAAGAATATATTTTTCCATTTTTCTTTTCAGGTACAATCCGTTTTGGAATTAAACATTGCAGAACGCTGTGTTCAAACTTGTTCTCTAAAAATAATTTAGCGACATATTCTTCTCCTGTTTTAACATGGACAACATACCATTTCAAAATAATCACCCCTATTTAGTATGATATTAAAGTAATTAAATTACTTTAAAGGGATATTGCTACATCTAGTATACCATATCAAAGAGAATGGTGCTGATTTATGGATTATATAAAAATTTTTACAAGTACATGGCGACAAGAAGATATTTCTTGTCTTGATAGAGCCGTTTTACTAAGAGGAATTACAATTTAGGAAATAGGCATTGGGTAAATACAGATTATTAAATCTTTTAAAGTATTCAACATTATGTATCTTTTTATAGTATTCTTAAAAAAAATCCATTTTGTTTAATCGGTGTTTAGACATGTTGGATATAAGGTTGGTCAGAGTTTATCATAAATGTAGTGTATAAGAAGCTTACAGACGACCTGGAGAAGGTGTGTCGGTGTACGCTTCTTTTTATTGATTAATTTGTACTACACCTTAAATATAGAAGGGACAGATACAAATGAGTGTATATATTTTTCCTGGTCAGGGTTCTCAACATAAAGGCATGGGAGGCGATCTATTTGACCATTATAGAGAACTGACCACCAAAGCAGATCATCTATTAGGGTATTCAATCAAGGAACTTTGTTTGTTGGATCCTAACCATAATTTAGGGAATACCCAGTTCACCCAAGTCGCCCTCTATGTTGTATCAGCGTTTAGTTATTACAAAAAGTTAGAGCAAATGAATCAACGTCCTGATTATGTGGCCGGTCATAGCTTGGGAGAATATAATGCACTGCTTGCTGCGGGTGCATTTGACTTTGAGACTGGTTTAAAGCTGGTCAAAAAACGTGGAGAATTGATGAGCCAAGTACCTGTCGGCGGAATGGCAGCAGTGATTGGTTTGAATATTGAACAAGTACAGAATATCCTGAACTCCTATAATTTAGAAGGGCTGGATATTGCCAATCATAATGCCCCTGTTCAAGTCGTTATATCGGGCGCCAAGACAGATATTGAAGCAGCTCAGAGCATTTTTGAAAAAGCGGGAGCCAGCATGTATATACCACTTAATGTAAGCGGTGCTTTTCATTCACGTTATATGCGTGATGCCCAACAGCAATTTGAACAGTATATTGCCAGGTTTGATTTTTCAAACCTTTCAATTCCTGTTATATCCAATGTAACGGCATTACCATATCGGAATGAAGATGTCAGCAGCAATTTAGTTAGACAAATTGTAAGCACTGTGAAGTGGAGAGATAGCATCCTCTATTTGCTGGATATTGGTGAAGAGGAATTTATAGAGGTAGGTCCAGGCAACGTGTTAACTAAATTGGTTAGCTACATACGTAGGGGAGAAAGGAGCGCTTCTAATCCGAGAATGCTGGATGATTACCATAAAGATGTACAAAGAGAATTTAATGGAAATAAATCTAAAGCAGGCTGCGTATCGTTGCAGACTCTTGGAGATGAACAATTTAAACAGGATTATGGAGTTAAATACGCATATGTTACCGGTGCAATGTATCGCGGAATCGCTTCTGAGAATTTGGTCATCCAGGTTGGCAAGGCAGGAATGATGGCTTTCTTTGGAGCGGGGGGGCTAAGTCTGGACAGGATTGAAGATGCCATAAAAAAAATCCAGCATGCGCTTAATCATGGAGAGGCGTACGGAATGAACCTTCTTCATAATCCATCGGACCCTTCTAAAGAGGAACAAACGGTAGCCTTATATTTAAAATATGGGATACGTAACATAGAAGCGTCTGCCTTCTTGGGAGTTACTCCGGCGTTAGTTCTATATCGAGCCAAGGGATTAAAGGAATCATCGGATAGAAGAATCACCATTCACAATAAAATTATAGCAAAATTATCAAGGCCGGAGGTTGCTGAAGCTTTTCTGAAACCAGCTCCCGAGCGCCTGATCAATAAGTTGATTGAGAAAAATCAAATAACATCATCCGAGGCAGAACTGCTAAGCAGAGTACCCATGGCCGATGATCTGTGCGTAGAAGCAGATTCGGGGGGGCATACAGATTCGGGTGTGGCGTATGCATTAATGCCAGTATTCACTGGGCTTCGTGATCAGATGACCCAAAAATATGGTTATCAAAAAAAGATCAGAATTGGAGCTGCAGGAGGCATTGGTACACCAGCTGCTGCCGCTGCCGCCTTCATGCTTGGTGCAGATTTCATAGTAACCGGATCTATCAATCAATGTACGGTAGAAGCCAATACAAGCGATGTAGTAAAAGATTTGTTGCAGCAGGCTAATGTTCAAGATACGGAGTATGCACCAGCAGGTGATATGTTTGAGATTGGCGCAAAGGTACAAGTATTGAAGAAGGGGCTGCTTTTCCCCATAAGAGCAAATAAACTTTATCAGTTCTACAAGCAATACAATTCGATTGAAGAGATAGATGAGAAGAACAGAAGGATGCTACAGGAAAAGTATTTTAATCGTACATTTGAAGAAGTCTATCAGGAAGTAAAGAATCACCAGCCTCTACATGAAATTGAAAAGGTTGAGAACAATCCAAAGCATAAAATGGCTTTAATATTCAAGTGGTATTTTGGTCGTTCAACTCATTTGGCAATGAACGGCGACGAGGATTACAAAGTTGATTTTCAGATTCATTGTGGACCTGCATTAGGTTCATTTAATCAATGGGTCAGGGGCACAGAACTGGAGAACTGGAGGATGCGGCATGTGGATCGAATTGGCATAAAACTTATGATTGAAACTGCAGAGTTTATTAACCGACGCGTAGCTGTGTTTCAAAATGGGGGTTGATTTTCAAATTAAGGCAAATATTTAGATGAGTATTTACATTATATTCTGGCAGTGAAATATGCAATAAAAATAGGAGGTTATCTAATTGTCAAAAGATGAGATTTTTCAGTTGATGAAAGTAAAAATTATAGAACTGATTCCTGAAATATCGGAAGAATTAATCAGACCAGAGGAAAGTCTAAAACAACTTGGTGCTAATTCAATTGATCGCATGGAAGTTATTGTAAGCACTATGCAAGATCTTAAGATTAAAGTTCCTCTTTTGGAAACGACTCAAGCGCTTAACATAGGCGATCTGGTTGACTTGTTTAATAAATATAAACAGGAGAAATCCCTGTTATGAGAATGGAAGGCCATCGGGTAGTTATCACAGGTATGGGCACCCACAATTCTATCGGGAGAAATTTGGACGAGTTCCGAGGTTCATTGATTGAAGGTAGAACCGGAATTGATTATATTCATGATGCTGATGAACATCCTTCTAGTGTTAATTTAGGGGCCCTTATTCGTGATTTTGACTTTGAGTCAGCTATCAGAGCGCTTCAAACTAGTGTAGCGCTAGATGAATCCGTTGCAGAGCAGGCGGTGCGTTATGCCCGAAGACTACCATATACTGTACGTGCCACAATGATTCCTGCCATAGAAGCATGGGCACATGCCCAGTTGTGCAATAAAAACAACATTTCTTCAGAGCGCTTTAGCATGATTGTGTCTGGACACAATCTGACAAGGCGTTTTCAATATGAATCTTATCAGCAATATCAGAAGGATCCGGATTACTTGTCGCCGAGTTATGCTCTTCATTTTATGGATACAGATTTCGTAGGGGTTTTAAGTGAATTTTTCCGAATTCAAGGAGAAGGGATGACGGTTGGCGGGGCTTCAGCCAGCGGCAATGTAGGTATCATCAAAGGATATCAACTCGTGCAGTCTGGTCTTACGGATGCCTGTATGGTGGTGGGGCCGTTAACTGAACTGCTGCCTATGGATTTGCAAGGATTTTATAATGTAGGAGCCATGGGTGGGAAAAAATTTGATAAACAACCAAAGATGGTGTGTCGACCTTTTGATTTGGATCATGAAGGATTTATTTATGGTCAGGCGGCAGGATGTCTGATTTTGGAAAGCCTGGACTCAGCTCTAAAAAGGGAGGCTCCCATAAGGGCTGAGCTTCTGGGCGGTTCAATTGTACTTGACGGAAATAGATTTTCGAACCCAAGCGTAGAAGGTGAAACCAGAGCCATGATGTTAGCCTTGGAACGTGCGAAGGTTGATGCCCATGAAGTGGATTACCTCAATGCCCATGGTTCTTCTTCGCCACTTGGCGATACAACGGAGGTCAAGGCAATCCGGAATGTGTTTAAAGAACACGTCCCGAACCTGTGGATTAACTCGACGAAAAGCCTGATAGGACATTGCTTGTACTCGGCAGGTGTGGTTGAGGCTATTGCAACAATTATTCAAATTCATGAAGGATTTGTTCACCCCAATCTGAATCTTAATCATGCCATCGATAATGAATGCAAGTTCGTCGGTTCCTCATATGTCAATGCCAATATTGATATTGCCGCGAGTAATTCGTTTGGGTTCGGGGGCTTTAACACAAGCATAATATTAAAAAAGGTGGTTTCAGAGTGAATGTAGGAATTGAAAAGATAAATTTTTATGGTGGATCATCCTGTATTAACGTCCGGGATATTTTTAGTGCCAGAAATCTTGACATTAGCAGATCGGCAAACTTGATGATGGACATAAAATCAGTCGGACTCCCTTGTGAGGATTCCGTAACCAATGGAGTAAATGCTGCTAAGCCCATAGTGGATCAATTGAGCGAGAGTGACAAACAGCGGATTGAAATGGTCATTACCTCCAGTGAGTCGGGAGTTGATTTTGGTAAATCACTAAGTACCTATATCCACGATTACCTTGGGTTGAGTCGCCATTGCAGACTTTTCGAAGTCAAGCAGGCTTGTTATGGAGGAACGGCAGCTCTGCAAATGGCGGCGACCTATATTGCTTCTGGTGTATCTCCAGGTGCCAAAGTCCTTGTTATTGCAACAGATGTTGCTCGCACAGCAGCTAAAAGAACGTATGCTGAGCCCACTCAGGCTACAGGAGCCATAGCAATGCTGTTGAGCAATAATTGCGAGATTATGGAGCTGGATCTGGGAGCAAACGGGCTTTATAGCTACGAAGTTATGGATACGTGCAGGCCCTTGCCTGATGTGGAAACAGGAGATCCTGATCTATCCTTGTTATCCTACTTAGATTGCCTGGATAACAGTTTTCAAAATTATTGCAACAAGGTAGAGGATGCAGATTTCTATCATACTTTTGATTATTTGGCGTTTCATACTCCGTTTCCTGGGATGGTGAAGGGGGCGCATCGTAAAATGATGCGAGACCTGTCCGATTTTAATACCCAGGAAATAGATTCTGATTTCGAAAAAAGACTCTCTCCAGCGCTTCATTATTGTTCTCAGGTAGGAAACATCTATTCCGCTACGTTGTATATGGGATTATGCAGTTTAATTGATAATGCGGAGCTAGGCCAATTTAACAGGATTGGCTTGTTTTCTTATGGCTCGGGATGTTCCTCAGAGTTTTTTAGTGGCATCGTGAGGCGGCATTCCAAAGTAGTGTTGAGAGAGATGCGGATTCAACAAAAACTATCCGAACGATATAAGCTGAACATGGAGGAATATGAACATATTATTGATTTGAATACGGAGTGGATGTTTGGTATTAAGAATAAATCGGTTAACTTTTCATCATTTTCCCGGATTTATGAACATTTCTTTGCAGGTCGTGGATTGTTGGTACTCAAGGGAGTAAATGAATATCATCGGGAATATGGCTGGAGTTAGAATGACTCGGAGCATAACCGTATTGGATGGCAACATGAAGTCAAATTTCAGAGAGAGGTGCGCTTCATGAATAAAGTCATTACATTCACTCAGCAAGGGCCAATAGGGTTCGTGGCTATGGAAGACAAGGAACACAGGAATACTTTTACAGACAGATTTATTTATGAGCTAAAAGAAATGTTTATGCAAATTGCGCGCCAACCTTCCCTGAAAGTAATAATTGTACATGGGTTCGATAACTATTTCTGTTGCGGGGGAACAAAGGATGAATTAATAGGACTTAGCGAAGCGATTTCCAGAAATAAAGACGAGGCTCGCGTACTGGATGTATTAAATTTTTTTGATACGTTTCTTCGGTGTGAAATCCCCGTTATCGCTGCCATGCAGGGACACGCCATAGGCGGCGGTTTGGCACTGGGATGCTTCGCTGATTTGTTAGTGATGGGTGAAGAAAGTATATACAATTCCATTTTTATGAAATATGGTTTTACACCTGGAATGGGAGCAACGTATATCATACCAAAAAAACTGGGCGAAGCCCTTGGAAATGAAATGTTATACACCGCTCAAAACTACTATGGAAGTGAATTAAAAGAAAGAGGAGCTCCGGTGAAGATCGTCAAAAAGCAGTACGTACTGCAAGTGGCGATGGATATGGCATTGGAGCTTGCGGATAAACCTTTACTGACGCTTAAAGCGCTCAAGGCACATTTAAACCGTGGTATCAAAGAGGAGCTTCAAGATGTCATCGCAAGAGAAAATGACATGCACCGGCTGACCTTTGGGCAACCCGAGGTGCTCCATAGAATTTATAACGGATTCGGGAACTAAAGGAGGAGAAAAGTATGGATTCCGTCTACGAAAAAGTAGGAAGAACGGCATTTGTAATTTGTGAATGGCGAGCGGAAGAAAGCGAGCATGCTGCTCCGCTTTTTTTTGATAATATATCGAATATATTCCTTAATAACGAAACTGAGAGAGCAGCGTCATTAATATCCAAATTTTCCCCTTCGACACGATTTTTAGTGCGTTATCGTACACGTTACTTCGACGACAAAATATTAGAGAAAATCAAACAGGGCGTCCGGCAATTCGTCATTCTCGGTTCAGGTCTTGATACACGTCCTATTCGGCTTGCCCATAAGGATGTTAAGTTCTATGAGGTTGAGCAGGCGCATGTGTTGGAATTTAAAGCTCGGCAATTTCAAAAGTACGGATATGCTCAAAATAGCGTTTTTGTTCCTTATGAATATACGAGCGTTGATTTTATAGACAAGTTGGTGGAGCTGGGATTTGAACCTTCGCTGGAAACATTCTTTTTATGGGAGGGAAATATATTTTATTTGAAATACGATAACATTCTCTATGTACTGGAATGCCTGAAGCGGGGTATACCTAAGTTTGAGCTTGCTTTTGATTATTTAACCGAAAAACTGATTACGCGTTCTACCGGATTTGAGCGGTCTAATGAGTTGTTGAACGGGTTCAGTCAGATCGGCGCACCATGGAATACCGGGTTTAATGATATAACGAAATTGGCGAAAGAAGTGGGCTTAGGCGTTAAGGAAAATTTCTTGATTGCGCATTATGCGAATAAAATCGGCATGGATTTTCATGTGGATGCCCAATTATTCGACGACTATTACATCTCTATTTTTAATCAATAATTCCGTTAAGAGGTGAGAACTGTGAAAGAAGTTATTCTCGTATTTGCCAGAAGAGATGATATTTATGAGTTATTGGTGCAGAATTCAATGAGCCAATGCTCCAGCCGCAGCCTATTCATATTGGTAAAGCCAGGCGACATATACAATCAGCTCGGTAACATGATTTATCAAATCAACCCTTTCGATCAAGGCGATTATGTTCGTTTGTTATCTGATATTATTTACAGATTCGGAAATGTTAAGAAGATTTTGCATTTGTGGAACTACGAGTGCTCAACACTTGACTATAAATATCACGGAAATATTAACCGGTTTCTTAAACTTCTAAAGCGAGGTCTAGTGCTCGGCATTGGCTCGATCGACGCACTCACGCAATCCATGGTGTTATTAAAATGCGATTGTCAAACCTCCATTTATTATGCGCACCACGGTGAACAATTGGATGTGCAACCTCACAATCTTTTGGCTTACGGCAGGTATGCTCATCTTCCTGAAGCACAGTCGCAGTACCCCTTTTACAGCATTCATCTCTCACATCAATTAGAAAATAAATCGCAGGCCTGCCATATTTTTATGGACGCGCTTGCAATGGAAGGGGACAGCACCCCGGGCAGCTACCACTACAACGATCTTGGACAGCGGGAAATATTGCAGCTTGTGCAGCCGTCTTCTTCTACGGATCAGGTCTTTGTGAGAAACAACGGTGTATATTTGATTGCGAATAATGAAGCGGGCGATGGGTGGAGGCTGGCTGCTCGGTTGATGGAAAAAATAGAAGGCAAACTCATGGTTATTGGCGGCAGAAATCCGCTTCCGGAGCAGCAGGTATGGGTTGACGAGGGTCGACTGCAAAGCTCATCCATACAAATAGGCAACCATGAAGAGGCGCATGCGTTAATAGAGCAAATAAAGGAGAAATTCTATGGCATCCATGGGGTTTTTCACTTTTTGGATTCAACGGATGATTTGTCCTCCGAACAAAATTTGGAGGGGCTATTGTTGCTGGAGGACGCTACGGGGAATATTCCTTTGGATTTCTATATGGTGCTAAGTCCGGAAACAGAGGACCGGGACGATACGGAGCGGGCACGGCAACAGGCGGAAAATCATGCTTTCAGCGGCAGTTTTCTGGCATTAAGACAGCTTCTTGTACATCAGTCCAGAAGGTTCGGAATTACCTGTATGCTGCTTGGCAACAGCGGAGATCCCAATACATTATTGCAATCGTTGAACATTCGAAAGGAAAAAGCGGGCGGTCCGCTGGGACGAAAGCTTGTCGCGGCGGATGAGGCTGTGAAACAGAAGGTTTGGAGCCTGTTACAGAAAGGAATCAAGAACCAGGTTGCGGAAACGTTAAGCATTGATGAGCAGGAAATTGCTCCGGATTTCTCGCTTAGTCTGGATTCGGCTTCAGGCATTCAGTTTGATTCCATCTCTCTGACGATATTTGCGGATAAAATCAGTTCCAAATACGGCATCCAAATTACACCAGTCGTCTTTTTCAGGTATAGGACGCTAACAGGACTGGTTGACTATTTGTTCAGTAAACAGTATGAGGAAATTTTCCGGTTCCATCAGTTGGAGCTGGAGGCAGAGGCTTATTCGGATCAAGCCGCAACGCTGGAGCACGAGTCGGCTACGAAAATCGAGACAGCTTCTCTCGCAGATGTACAAGCGGGCGATGATAAAGGATCCGATCAGCAGGCTCAGCCTGAAGCTGCCCCTTCGCTGCTGGATTGGAATTGGCTGAACGAGAAAAAGCCAAACCATCCTTCGAATCATGACGATAACCATGCCGTTGCCATTATTGGAATCAGTGGCGCTTTTCCCGGGTCTCCCGATGTGGAGACGTTCTGGGATCATCTGGAGGCAGGGCGTCAGTTGACATCCGAAATTCCTTCTGAGCGTTGGAACTGGCGGGAATACTATGGCGATCCATATGCGGAGAGAAATAAGACCAATATAAAATGGGGGGGATTCATCGAAGATATTGATCAA
The DNA here is from genome assembly GCF_053617595.1 of Paenibacillus sp. NPDC055715. Taxonomy (NCBI): domain Bacteria; kingdom Bacillati; phylum Bacillota; class Bacilli; order Caryophanales; family Paenibacillaceae; genus Paenibacillus; species Paenibacillus sp. NPDC055715. The sequence goes on along the minus strand of NZ_JBSHGA010000001.1, from coordinate 337,037 downwards.
TTTGATCCGGATTTCTTCGGGATTTCCGAGCATGAGGCCAACATGATGGACCCCAGGCAGCGGTTGACGCTTGAAGCAGCCTGGAGAGCGATCGAAGATGCAGGATATAAAGTATCCGATTTATCCGGCTCGTCAACAGCCGTATTTATTGGAGCAGGCTCATCCGAATATTATCGACTTATGAACAAGCATAATGTGAAGATCGAAGAACAAAGCTCGACAGCCAGTTCCAATGCTATACTGGCTAACCGTATTTCTTTTCTGTTCAATTTCCTTGGTCCAAGCGAAGTCGTAGATGCCGCTTGTGCCAGTTCCCTTGTTGCCATTCACAAAGCGGCGAGCCTGATCCGGCATGGGGAATGCGAATTGGTGCTGGCAGGTGGGGTGCATCTGATCCTTTCACCGGATATGCATATTTCTTTTAATAAAGGCAAAGTCTTGTCGCCGGATGGGGTCTGCCGGACGTTTGACAAGGAGGCCAATGGCTATGTTCGAAGCGAGGGCGTAGGCGTTGTTTTGCTCAAATCGCTGGCTAAAGCGATAGCCGATCACGATCAGATCTATGCGGTCATTCGTGGCAGCTCGGTCAACCACGGAGGGCGCTCCAACTCCATGACATCACCGAATCCGACGGCTCAGGAGGAGCTGCTGGTTGATGCTTATCGGCGGGCCGGAGTAGAGTCGCATACTGTCAGTTATGTGGAGACTCACGGCACGGCTACCCCGCTTGGAGATTCTATCGAAGTGATGGCATTGGATGGCGCTTTTAAGAGAATGTCTCACAATAAGCCGATGCCTGAGACGCCTTATTGCGGGATCGGATCGGTAAAATCGAATGCCGGACATGCGGAGGAAGCTGCCGGTATGGCAAGTCTGTTCAAGGTACTGATGGGGATGAAATATAACAAGCTCCCGGGCAGCCTGCATGTCCGCGAGCTCAATCCCTATATTTCTCTGGAAGCGAGTCCGTTCTACATCGTGAAGGAAACGATCGAGTGGCCTCGTACCCGTCCTGCAGGCGGTGCGGCGATCCCGCGCAGAGCAGGCGTCAGCTCTTTTGGCTTTGGCGGGACCAATTCCCATCTGGTATTGGAGGAATATGTTCGCCCGCAAAGCGAGGTAACTATGAATGATTATGTGATTGTGCTGTCGGCCAGGGATGGTCACACATTGGATCAGTACGCGGTCAAACTGCTTGACTATGTGAAGAAGCCTCTTCACGGTCAATTATCCATGGCGGATCTGGCTTTTACTTTGCAAGTGGGCCGTGAGGAAATGAACGAGCGCCTTGCAATGATTGTACATGATCAGGAAGAGCTCCGGACACTTCTTGAAGGATATATTAACCGTTCAACAATGGATGCGGTCCATAGATATAGAGGCTCTGCACATACCACAGCAGGAAAGCATGCCGTTGATGCTTATGACACGGTAACGGTTGCCCGGCAGTGGGTTCAGGGAGCAAATGTCCAGTGGGAGCGACTGTACGGGGCGCAACTGCCGAACCGAATATCGCTGCCCACCTATCCGTTCAACAAGCGCAGCTTCTGGTTCAAGACGTTCAAGCAGCCGGACATCGCCGTGAATAAATCCGAGCTGCATAAGGCAGAACCGGAACTTTCCGGAGAATTCAGCGATAGACAAGACAATATGCATCATTTCTCCGGCCAGCTACCCCGTTATCACAACGTGATACGTTTGATCGAGGAGCAAGCAGCCAGAACGCCGGATCAGGAAGCATTGATCTTTGGCCAGTCGGTGCTCACATATCGTGAGCTTATGGACGAGGTTGATCATTCGGCGCAATACCTGAGACGCAAGGGGGTTCAACCAGAGGATTACGTCGGAATTTTTCTCAATCGGTCCATCGAAATGCTGGTGACGGTGCTTGCCGTATTAAAAGCCGGGGCTTCCTATATTCCGCTTGATCCGCTATTCCCACGGGAACGGATTGAATATATCATCGAAGATACGAAGTTATCTTATATATGGAGCGATACCGAGAATAAAGATAAATTACCTTATTTTATTGGGGAAATTTTCAACGTTCATGAGATGTCTTTGAACAAAACCGAGCATGAAATATGGCCGTCTCAACCTGGGGACGACGAAGAGCGTATCGCATATGTCATTTACACATCCGGGTCTTCTGGCCGGCCCAAAGGTGTGCAGATTACTCATCGCAGTTTGACCAATTTCCTGCTTTCGATGGCTGCAGAGCCGGGAATGAATAGGAACGATCATCTACTTGCGGTCACGACCCTCTGTTTCGATATCGCGGGATTGGAGCTGTTCCTGCCGCTCGTGTGCGGTGGAAAGGTCGAGATATTGCCTGAAACGATTACGAAAGATGGCGTTAAACTGAGAGAGAAAATCGAACGCAGCACAGCAACTGTGATGCAGGCGACGCCTGCTATGTGGCAGATGCTGCTGGCGGCAGGCTGGCTTGGCAAACAAGGATTCCGAATTTTGTGCGGTGGAGAGAATTTGAGTCAAAATATGGCTGGGGAGCTCCTTTCCCGGTGCGATGAGGTATGGAACTTGTATGGGCCGACAGAGACGACCATCTGGTCTGCCGTCTTCAGGCTGCGACAAGGGGAACGGGTTAGCATCGGCCGGCCTGTGCTCAATACGCAGTTGTATATTCTGGATGAGCAGCTGAATACGGTGCCTGAGGGTGTAGCAGGTGAATTATGCATCGGCGGGGATGGATTGGCCAAGGGATATTTGAATCGCCCCGATTTGACCATACAGAAGTTTGTGCCCGATCCATTTGAGCAGGGAAAGCTTATGTACCGGACAGGTGATTTAGCTGTACGCCATGAGGATGGCAAAATTGCGATTATTGGACGGATGGACAACCAGATCAAGCTTAGAGGCTACCGCATAGAGCCAGAAGAAGTCGAAGCCTTGCTGCAGACGATTCCGGGCATAGACAGAGCGATCGTGGCTCTGCGGGAAGACCAACCGGACCTGCTTCAACTTGTCGCCTATTATAGCTTGCAAAGTGGTTATTCGCTCCTTGATGAAAACATGATGCGGACGAGATTGCTGGAGCGCTTGCCCGCGTATATGATTCCAGTTACTTTTATAGGACTGCGCGCGTTCCCGATGACGCCGAATTTGAAGGTTGACCGTAAACAATTGTCTCTCATGGATATGGAACAAATTCAAACGACGTATGGGATGGATTACGGCTCAGCAAGGCAGTCGGCAGAGCAGCAGTCAAGACATTTGAGTGTGTCATCTGGCTCTTCAGCACGGATGCAGGAAGTTAACGTACCGCAGCCAAGCGGCTTGAAAGAACTTGCAGAGCAGCTGGTTCTCAAGACGGCGGCGGAAGTGCTGAACAGTAACGAGGACGGGATCAACTCCGGCATGAATCTTGGCGCGTACGGTTTCAATTCTGTCTTGTTCACGAATTTGGCCATGCTCCTGAACGCCAAGTTGGAAATGGACATTCCGGCGGTCATTTTCTACAAATTTTACACGGTTTCCATGATTGCGGAGTATTTGGTCAGCCAAGCTCCGGAACGAATTTTAAGAGCGCATGAGGCTTCGTTTGAACGTGAGCAGGCAGCAAAGTCTGTGGAGAATGCAGAACAAGATCAGAGCAACTCCCAAGTGAAGGAGCCGATTGCAATTATCGGAATGTATGGCAGGATGCCTGAGTCTCCTGATCTAGCTTCATTCTGGGATAATCTGATGAACAACAAAAACATGATTACCGAAATTCCTGAAGAGCGCTGGGATTATCGCGAATATTATGGCAACCCGCGCAAGGAGGACAATAAATCGGATTCCAAATGGGGTGGATTCTTGACCGACGTCGCTGGTTTCGACGCTGGTTTTTTTGGCATTTCTCCAAGGGAAGCCGAATACATGGACCCTCGCCAGAGGCTTCTTCTCGAAGCCGTGTATAAAACATTCGAGGATAGCGGCTACAAGCCGAGCGATTTTTCGGGAACAAAAACGGGTTTGTTCATAGGCGCGATCAACTCGGACTACTGGGATTTGATACGTGACCATGAAGTAATCTCGGATGGATATACGCTGTCTGGATTCGCCAACTCGATGTTATCGAATCGGATTTCTTATTTGTTTAATCTGAACGGGCCGAGCGAAGTTGTCGATACGGCTTGCTCCAGTTCCATCACTGCAATAGACAGAGCCGTTAAAGCCATTCATAACGGAGACTGCGAGACGGCTATTGCCGGAGGGGTGAATTTGATCTTAAGCCCTTATCTGTATCTGGCGCTGAGCAAGAACGGAATGCTTAGCCCGGACGGCAAATGTAAAACATTTGACAAGTCGGCTAACGGTTATGTACGGGGCGAGGGGATCGGAACCATTCTGTTGAAGCCGCTTAGCAAAGCCATTCGCGACGGAGACGTGATTCATGCGGTGATTAAAGGTACCGGCGTTAACCACGGCGGCAAATCCAATTCTTTGACTGCTCCGAATCCGGAGGCCCAGACGGAACTGCTGTGCGATGTATACCGGAAAGCGGGCATTGATCCTTCAACGGTCACGTTTATGGAGACGCATGGAACCGGCACAAAGCTGGGCGACCCCATTGAGGTGGAAGCATTAAAAACGGCATTTGCCGAGTTATACGAGCAATGGGGTAAAGGAAGTACGGAGCAAATACACTGCGGTTTGGGAGCGGTGAAAACGAATATTGGCCATCTGGAAGCGGCAGCAGGCATCGCGGGCGTCCTGAAAGTTGTGCTGGCTATGAAGGCGGGACGTATCCCGGCTAACTTGCATCTCGAAGAAATGAATCCTTATATCAGCCTGGACGATTCCTGCTTCGATCTTGTCAGTAAGAATCGAGACTGGACACGGCTTACAGATAAGCAGAACCGGCAAATTCCTAGAAGAGCGGGAGTCAGCTCCCTTGGCTTTGGTGGTGCCAATGCCCATATTGTGCTTGAAGAATATATTTACCCGGAGAGTAATAGGGTGCGCGAGGAACTGCAAATCATTCCGTTATCCGCCAGAAACAAGGACAGACTCGCTGCGTATGCCAAGAATTTGCATGAGTTTATTGTGAGAATGAACATCGACAAAAGCTTACCGCAGCCATCTCTTCAAGAAATCGCCTGTACGCTGCAATCGGGCAGAGAGGAAATGGAAGAAAGGCTTGCTTTTATCGTTCGAACGGTGGATGAACTGGGAGAGAAGCTACAGCAGTATCTGAATCAGCAGCCAGCGGACGGAATTTATAGCGGCAATTCAAGTCAGGGTGGAGATTTTTATCGGGGCATGTTTGACGGTGAGGCCGGAGTCGAATATTTCACGATATTGTTTAACCAGAATGATCTGCACAAACTGGCAAGACTGTGGACTGCTGGAGTGAATATGCAATGGAACATTCTATATCCGGACGGAATGCCGAAGAAAGCAAGCCTGCCGACATATCCGTTCGCCAAGGAGAGATACTGGGTATCTTCTTATCGCCCGCCATCTCGCGCAACTACGAGTAGCCATTCAAAGCCGTTAACGCCGCTTATTGACAGTAACGAATCGGATTTATACGAAGTCCGTTATAAAAAGCATTTCAGTGATCAAGAGCAGCTGATTGGTGAACATGTCGTAATGGGCAGCAAAATCTTGCCGGCCGTGGTCAATCTTGAGATGACCAGAATGGCGGGCAGCTTAGCCAACCGAGGAGCCAAAATTCGCAAGATGCGGAATTTGGTGTGGATCAGGCCCATTGAAGTCAAGGCGGACGGTGAGGATGTCTATATCCACCTGTCACCAAGAGCCCAAGAAGTAGATTTCAGCGTTCGGACCGGACAAAGCGGGGATGAAGCGGACACTCTCCATGCCCAAGGAAGCATGGTGTACGAAGATCCGGCAGCGGCGTTATCCGAGGCTGGCTATTTGGACTTAAGCGCTATTAAGCAGCGATGCGGCGGGAAAAGAACACACCAAGAATTCTACGATCAGTTCCGGCAGTTGGGTTATCAATATGGCCCCGCCTTTCAGCCGATCAGAGAGCTATATTATTCAGATAGTGAAGCCTTGGCCGTCATTGCGCTTCCAGCGGGAATGGAAGAAGGGTCTTTCGATTTCGTACTTCATCCTTCGATTTTGGAAGGAGCATTGCAAACGCTGGCAGGGCTATCTTTCAAGAAAGATCGTTCGGATAATATTCCGTTTTTGCCATTCTCTTTGAATGAACTGGAAATTTGGAGTCCATTGCCACAGATTTGCTACTCGTATTTGGCATTAAGCGCAGATCAACAAGCTGCAGGGAAGGCCGGACAGCGCTATGATATCACCTTGACGGATGAGACCGGGCAAATCGTTGCCCGGCTTAGAGGATACTCGACTAGGTCGGTACAGCAGGATGCGGACAAGCGGGGGGCTGAAGCCGATCGGATCGAACCTGTTTTTTACAGCCCTGTGTTAACGCCTATGGAATTGCCAGACAGTGTTCGGAGAGTATCGGGTCCCGTGTTGGTTTTTGATAACGATGTTTCTTTCGCCCATTATTTGCGGTTGAATTTGCATGCGGACCAGAGCGGCGTACCAGCGCCGATCTTGGTGATGCCCGGTGAACGGTTTGAATCACTGGGCGGACAGGGGTACACAATTCGTCCCGGCGAATATGGAGATTATCAGCGGCTTCTGCTCGATTTAAGCAACAGAGGGCAAGAGCCTGCCCAAATCATCTACCTATGGCCTTCACAAAGCGATGCCGATAATATGGAGCATGATCGGAGTTCGCAGTTGGATCTTGGAGTGTATCCTCTCTTTCATTTATGCAAATCCGTGACGGAGCATAAATTTGGGCATGCAATACAAGTAGGCTGCTGTACTTTATCGGATGAGCGGCAGGCGCGGCCTTTCTTCGCTGCGCTCAAGGGTATGTTCAAAACGATTCGCCTTGAAAATTCCAAGGTGTATCCCAAACTGATTGAATACGCGGTCCCATCCGGGCTGTCAAAAGCAGTCGCCTTGGGGCGTTTGGCTGATATTGCTCTGAGAGAACTGTCCAGCACGGTTTCTTACGAGCCGTTTGTGAGCTATCGGGGTGATTTACGCTTGGTGGAGACTTATGAGCAGGCAATGCTTGAATTGCCTGAGCCAGGGAGGTTCGAGGTAAGAGAAGACCAATTGGTTTTAGTCACAGGCGGTCTTGGCGGTCTTGGCCTTATTTTTGCCGAACATTTGGCGTATGTCACGAAAGCTCGTGTCGTGCTGACAGGAAGATCCGAACTAACGAAGGAGAAGGAAGACACGCTGAATCGCCTGCGCCAGAAGGGATGCGAGATCCATTACATCCGGGCGGACATAACCAAGCTTGAAGAAGTGGAAGCACTGGCTGAACAAATTCGAAGCGGGTACGGACCATTAAACGGCATTGTGCATGCTGCCGGCGAATTACGCGATGATATGCTGATTCATAAGCATGTGGACGACTTCAAGGCAGTGATCGCTGCCAAGGTGCCGGGGACGCTTCATCTGGATCTTGTCTTCCAAAAGGAACCTCTGGAATTTTTCGTGCTGTTTTCGTCCATATCATCGGTATTAGGCAATGCAGGGCAGAGCGATTATGCTTATGCAAACAGTTTTTTAGACGCGTTTGCTGCTTATCGCGATTCGCTACGTAACCGGGAGCTGCGAAAGGGCAAAACGCTGGCGATAAATTGGAGCTTCTGGAGAGAAGGAGGCATGCAGGTATCGGATGCGGTACAAACGTTCATCACGAATTATTTCGGTGTGCAGCCCCTGGAAAAAAGAACGGGCGTAGCGGCCTTTGAAGCATCGTTGCGAAGCAGCTATAGCCAGCTATTGGTTCTGGAAAAGGATTCGGACAAGATCAAACGCCGCTTAGCTGAAGCATCGGCTGGGCAAGATCATTCCGAGCCTCATGTGGAGGTAGCGGAGATTGCCGCGACAGAAGAGGAGGATATGCTGCAAGAGAAGCTCTTCTCGTTGGTTCAGGTGGAGGTGGTGCAGCAGGCTTCGGCCGTTCTGAAGATGTCCGCGGACAAGATAGATGTAAACAGAAACATGAACTTGTACGGATTCGATTCCATCAGTTTCACTGAATTTACCAATCACATCAATGATTTGTATGCATCCGATCTGACCCCGGCCATCTTTTTCGAATTGGAGGAGCCTACATTAGTTACGTTCAGCCGGCTGCTGCTTGAACGATATCGAAGCTCTGTTGAACAATATTATGCCACTGACCTTGGGCCTGCCGGGGGTGCCGAAGCAGCGGGGGATAGCGGAACATCAATGGATGTTTCGAAGGAGACCTCCATATTTCGAAGACCGTATACTGCCGCTGATCCCGGCAATGAGGGCATGGAGGCAGAATCCTCCGCAGATGAATTAATTGCGATCATCGGCATGAGTGCGGTGATGCCCCAATCCAACGATCTGGAGACCTTTTGGAGAAATCTGGAGGATGAGCGGGATTTGATCACCGAGGTTCCGCCGGACCGTTTTGATTGGAAAAAGTTTTACAGTGATTCCCCGGACGAACCGAATAAAACGGATTCCAGGTGGGGCGGCTTCATGACAGAGGTCGATAGATTCGACGCCTTCTTTTTTGGCATATCTCCGAAGGAAGCGGAATTGATGGACCCGCAGCAGCGCATTTTCCTGCAAGTTGTCTGGAAAGCGATTGAAGATGCCGGTTATAAATCGTCGGATCTGTCGGGAAGCAACACCGGAGTTTACGTAGGGATGACCAACAGGGATTACGCCGACGTTTTGAATGAGTCCATGGAAGCGATTGAAACCCAGGGCGTTTTTGGCAATACGCATGCGTTTTTGCCTAACCGGATATCCTTCCTGCTGAATTTGCATGGCCCTAGCGAGCCTATTGATACGTTATGTTCCAGCTCGCTGGTTGCCATCCATCATGCTGTAGAGGATATCAAGCATGGTCATTGTGATATGGCCATTGCGGGCGGAGTAAGTGTAATCGCCAGCCCGCGCATGAATATTGCTTTTAGCAGAGCCAGCATGCTGAGCAAAGAAGGCCGATGCAAAACCTTTGATCATAAAGCTGATGGCTTTGTGCGCGGGGAGGGTGCCGGAGCAATCCTATTGAAGCCGCTGCGTAAGGCGATCGCCGATGGTGACCCGGTACACGCCATTATTCGGGGGAGCGCGGTCAATCATGGCGGCCGATCCAATTCGTTGACAGCGCCGAATGCCAGAGCACAGGCCGAGCTTCTTGTGAAAGCTTACGAAACAGCAAATATTTCTCCTGATCAGGTCAGCTACATCGAAACACATGGAACAGGAACGATTCTTGGCGACCCGGTGGAGATTAACGGACTTAAGGCGGCATTTCAAAAGATGACGGAGAAGACAGGGAAGCATCGGATGAAGCAGGCTTACTGTGGGCTAGGTTCGGTGAAATCCAATATAGGTCATTTGGAGGCGGCCGCGGGCATAGCCGGCATTCTAAAATTAATTATGGGGATGAAGCATAACCAGATTCCAGCCAGTCTGCATGTGAACCAGATCAATCCGTACATCGATCTCAAGGGAAGTCCTTTCTATATTGTGGATAGGACACAAGAATGGACAAGATTAACGGATGAACAGGGCGATAGCATCCCGCGGATTGCTGGCGTCAGTTCTTTTGGTGCCGGCGGTTCCAATGCACATATCATTTTAGAGGAAGTGATCTCTTTGCCATCGTTCCCCAAGCAAGCACATGAAGGGACATGGATTGTGCCGATCTCCGCGAAAAGCACAGCTTCCCTGCAACGATACGCTGGATCTCTACTGGATTATATGGAGCGTTCTATTGCAGAGGACGGGTCAAGTCATCTCCAACTGGATCAGGTAGCAGCAACGCTCCAATTGGGGAGAGAGCCTATGGAAGAGAGGCTGGTTTTCGTCGTATCCTCCATCCAGGAATTGCGGCATGGCTTGAGACAAGTGCTTCATGGAACGGGCGGGGCACAAGTCATGTATAGGGGCAGCTTGGATGATGAAAGCATCCCCCGAAACCATGCAAATCTGGAAGCGTCCATTCAGGCTGCCGTGGCCGCTGCCGATTACCCAAAACTTGCCGAGCTGTGGGCCGAGGGCGCGTCGATGGATTGGAAGCTTCTCTATCATGGCCGTATACCGCGCCGGATTTCGCTGCCAACCTATTCTTTTGAACGTGAGAGACATTGGGTACGGACGAAGAAATCCAGGCCTCCTGTGAATCAGCTTCATCCGTTGGTCCATTGGAACGGCTCTACGCTAACGGATATCAAATGCATCTCCGATTTTTCGGGGGATGAATTTTTTGTGAAAGATCATATCGTGGGAGGAAAGCTGGTATTCCCTGGTGCAGCATATCTGGAAATGGCTAAAGCGTCCGGCGAGATCGTTGGAGAACAAAAGGTCGGAAAGCTCCGCAATGTCGTTTGGGCAAGACCTCTTGTTGCTGACAGCGGGAATGTGCGGACCGAGATCACCCTTCGTCCCGCAGCGGGCAACGTGGATTTTGAGATCCATTCGGTGAGCACAGAGCAAGAGCGAAGGCTGCATGCGCAAGGAGAACTGGTCTATCAGGATGCAAACATCATGGAAAAGGTTCCGGACAACACAATGACGGATATCGAATCCATTCGCCAGGCTTGTCCATACGTTCGGAGCAAGCATGACATCTATGACGATTTCGAGGAACGCGGATTCCGTTATGGACCATCCTTTCAGCCGATTCAAGAATTGATGCTGAACCATCACGAGTGTCTGGGCCGGCTGGAACTGCCGACAGAATGCCGGGAGCATTTCGAGGCGTTCGGCTTACATCCTTCCCTGATTGACGGAGCCTTGCAAGCTTCTGTAGAGTTGCTGGGCATGTCGGTCAAAGTAGATAACGCTTCCTTCATGCCCTATGCTGTGGGAGAGCTGGAAATGTTCCACTCCCTGACGGAGGAGTGCTACGTCTACGTGGCATTCTCAGGCGATCGTATCAAAGCGGAAGCGCAGATCCAAAAGTTTCATATTGAGCTGCTGGATCATGAAGGGCGGTTATTGGCACAACTGAAGGATTTTACGATACGAGCGATTCATACGGAACGAAAAGAGCCGCTTATCTCCTATGCGAGGCAGGAATGGATGAGCCAACCAATAAAATGGGCAGGACCTGTAACGGACGGTTACCGGGGAAATGTTCTGGTATTCGGCGAAGAGGCTGAAGTGTGGCATGCCTTGCAGCGCAGGCTCCATTCTCAATCCAGAATGATTCTGGTGAAACCGGGCCTAAGGTATCGCCATCTGGGCAAAGACGTATATGAGATTAATCCAGGAAACAAGACAGATTATGAGCAGGTCCTAATCGCCTTGTCTTCAGAAAATATCTTCCCATCTGCGATCATCCATGCGTATTCAATGCATAGGCCATCCGGCATCAACGAATTGGAGGAACAGCTAAATGCAAGCTTCTACTCTTTGCTGCATATTACGCAAGCCTTGCTTGCTCAAAGACTGAAAGAGGAGCTGCATGTAATTTATGTCTACCCGGATCATCCGCATGAGCTGATCCCGGCATATGCGGCGATAGGCGCATTTGCCAAAACAGCACGGCTGGAAAATCCCAATCTGTTATATGGCACGCTGGGTGTAGACGAGCTTGTGCTAACCCATCAAGGCAACGGACTTTCGGACATTTTGGCTCAGGAGCTTGAGCCGGAGGCCCGGCAGGATGCGGACGTTCGCTATAGAAATGGCTCTAGGTATTCGCGCACGATGAGAGAAATTAGTGCTCAAGAGCGAAGTGCGGATGTTGTTCGCATCAAACCTAAGGGAACTTATTTGATTACAGGCGGCGCTGGCGGGCTGGGCTTTATTTTTGCCGAGCATCTTCAGAACACCTATCAGGCTAACGTTATTCTGGCTGGACGTTCAATGCTGAGCGAAGAACAGGCGGCGAGACTGACCAATATGCGGGAATCGGGCGCAATGATCACCTATATGCAGGCGGATATGGGCGATAAGGAGAGCGTCCGAAACCTGGTGCAGCAAGTGAAATCCTCATTTGGCAGGATCGACGGGGTTCTTCATGCAGCCGGCACCGTACGAGATTCATTTATTTTGAGAAAACGGGAACAGGAAGCGGCAGAGGTGCTTGCCCCTAAAATCCAGGGGACTTGGTATCTGGACGATGCGCTCAAAGATGAGCCGCTTGATTTCTTTGTTTTATTCTCCTCTTATGCAGCGGTGAGCGGCAATCTGGGACAATGCGATTATACGTATGCCAATGCCTTCATGGATTATTTTGCGCAATTAAGGAATCGTTACCGTGCAAGCGGCAGTCGGCAAGGCAAAACGCTCTCGATTAACTGGCCTAAATGGAAAGATGCGGGCATGACAGTGACAGCGGAAACGTCGAGCTGGATGCGCGATACGCTAGGCCTAGAGATGATCGAAAGCACACAAGGGATTCAGGCATTTGAGGACGGACTTCGGCTGGATTCTTCCAACCTGATTATTGTTACAGAAAATGCGGGCCAAGCGTCTGATCATGCATACGGAAATGAAGCTGCCGCTTTAACGGAAGCACAGCCGGCGGCAACTACAGCGGCAATGGCAGCCATGAAGCGATCGAACGGCGCATCCGAGCAGGCGGTGGATACCGATCTTGATATGAGAGCAGCGATTATTGATTATTTAAAAGAGGTGCTGTCTCGGGTAGCCAAGATTCCGGTTTCCAGAATTAAGCCGCGCGTTGCACTGGAAAAGTACGGAATTGATTCGTTGATGATTCTTGATCTGAACAAAGAACTGGAGAGGGACTTTGGGCCATTGTCCAAAACCTTGTTCTTTGAATATCAGACCTTGGATGAGCTGGGCACTTATTTTCTGGAAAAGCACTCGGACACGATCATTAGAAAAAAACAAGTTTCTGCGGTGAATTCCAACTCCAGCGGGGCTCCGAATCAAGCTGACATGGCCTCTCAGGCGACAGAAGGATCGAGGAGAGAGGAGGCGGACAAAATTAATAAACCCGACGAGGATCGGGATATTGCCATCATTGGTCTAAGCGGCAAGTATCCGATGGCAGAGAATTTGGAGCAATTTTGGGATAATTTGAAGGCGGGAAAGGACTGCATTGTAGAAATACCTGCAGAGAGATGGGATCACCGCCAGTTTTACGACCCGGACCCGAATAAGCCTGGAAAAACGTACAGCAAGTGGGGAAGCTTTATTGACGATGTGGATAAGTTCGATCCGCGGTTCTTTAATATTTCGCCAAAGGAAGCGGAGTTTATGGACCCGCAGGAACGGCTGTTTTTGTCAACAGTATGGCATACCTTGGAAGATGCCGGTTACACAAGGGAAACGCTTGGCCGCAGCAAAGTGGGGGTTTTCGTCGGCGTGATGTACGGCCAATATCAATTGATGCAGCGCAATGTAAACGGCAATGCGCTTTTTGGCGATTCCTTTTATGCTTCGATTGCGAACCGGGTCTCCTATCTGTTTAACTTTCAGGGACCAAGCATTACGTTAGACACGATGTGCTCGTCCTCACTTGTCGCCATACACTTGGCTTGCGAGAGCATTTATAGAGGCGAGTGCGAAACAGCGGTTGCAGGAGGAGTGAATCTGACGATTCATCCGAACAAATACATTAACTTGAGCAGAACGAAATTTGTCTCCAGCGACGGGCGTTGCCGCAGCTTTGGTGAAGGTGGCGACGGATACGTGCCTGGAGAAGGCGTCGGAGCCGTCTTGTTAAAGCCGTATAAACAGGCGCTGAAGGACGGCGACCACGTCTATGCTGTCATCAAAGGCATCTCGGTGAACCATGGCGGCAAAACCAACGGTTATACCGTTCCGAATCCGAAGGCACAGGCGAGCTTGATCTCGGAGACGTTAAAGAAAGCGCAAATTCACCCGAAAGCTATCAGTTATTTGGAGGCCCATGGCACCGGAACGTCTTTGGGCGATCCCATTGAGATTACAGCACTGACCAATGCTTTTCATGAGCAGACGGATGAAACCCAATTCTGCTCCATTGGTTCGATCAAGTCGAATATCGGTCACCTCGAATCGGCTGCAGGAATCGCAGGCTTGACCAAAGTTCTGCTTCAGATGAAGCATAAGCAGTTGGTTCCATCCATCCATTCGGATGTGCCCAACAGCAATATTGATTTCGACAACATCCCGTTCTATGTGCAGCGGGAGCTGTCGGCCTGGAATAAGCCTGTGCTCCGTGAGAACGGCAGGGATACCGAATATCCCCGAATTGCCGGAATTAGTGCATTTGGTGCGGGAGGGGCGAATTCGCATATGATTCTGCAGGAGGCCGAGGACCTGCGGTCTCCATATACAGCACATGGTTCGCCTACACGGATTATTGTTCTTTCGGGCAAAAACGAGGATAGGCTGAACGTCTATGCCCGGAATCTGCTCACTTTTCTGGTCCGGCATCATCAAGAGGAACTGGATCTGTCGGATATCGCATATACGCTGCAAACCGGCCGCGAGCCAATGAATGAGCGTCTGGCAATAGTCGTGTACAATAAAGAGGATTTACTTACCAAATTAAAGGATTTTTGCGATGTCAAGCAGGAGGTCGAAGGGATCTTCCGGGGAAACGCGAAAAAGCATCGCGGGCAATTGGAGTCGATCATCGGACATGAGGATGAGGAAGCGTTATTATTCCGATTAAACGACGCAAGTGATGATGTATTCCTGGCGCAGTTATGGGCTATGGGGGCGGATTTTGATTGGCAAGCCGTTTATCGTCATGATCACAAGCCGCGAAAAGTCTCCTTGCCGGTATATCCGTTTCTTCAGGAGCGCTGCTGGATTCACGACGATGAGAATACCCCGCTGTATGAGCCGGTGAAGAACGAGACAGGTGCCCAGCAGCTTCACCCTGTCATTCACGCGAATATATCGTCATTTCGGGGAATCCGATTCTCTACCAGTCTGAACAGCCGGGATTACTGGCTTGCTGATCATCGTGTTCAGGGACAGGAGCTGCTGCCAGGGGCGGTGTATCTGGAGATGGCACGGGTAGCGGGGGAGTTGGCCGAAGGCAGAAAGGTCCGCCAAATACGCGATATTTACTGGAGCCGCCCGTTGTCTGCCGATCATTCGTCCATCATGGCATATACGGAGATCATTTCTGAACATGGCCTTATTCGTTATGAAGTAACGACAATGAATGAGGATAAAGCTTCCGTGAAGTATTCGTATGGCAAACTACTGTTTGAAGACGATGGGGAGCCGGAACATGAAATGCGTCCAGAACCGATGCCAGCAATGGATGCAAGCCGGATCAGATCGAGATGTTCGAAGCATTTGGAGCGCGAGGACGTGTATATGAGGCTGGAACGGAACGGAATTGCCTACGGTCCAAGCCTCCGGATCATTGAAGCCATAGACTTTAGCGACACAGAAGCGATCTCGATGTTGAACGTTCCGCGCCATATGTCCGGGGATATGGATCAATATGTTCTGCATCCTGCCGTCATCGACGGGGCGTTCCAGAGCGCGGGCATCATCCTGGGAGAACGGACTGAAGCGGTTTATATACCTTACGCACTTGGACAAATCGACATTTTCCGACCGCTGCAGCAAGATCGCTTCTATGTTCATGCATCGCTGACAAGCAGAAACCCAGACAGCGGCAGCGTACGCGTACAAATTCAGATTACGGACGACAAGGGAGCATTGCTGGTCACTATGAAGGATATGCAGTTTGAAAGAAGAGGAAGCCGTGAAAATGTTGGGTTTCACAGGCGGAACAACGAACCATTGATGTATCTTCGCAAGGTTTTGCAGGCATCCTCCCAATCTGCTGCTGATCCGGCAACGCTCGCTCCGTCCACAATGGCTGTATTCGTCGCGGAGGAGGATGTATATCAGGAAATACAGGCAAGATGGCAGTCTGCAGGGCGGGATGCCTCCGCAATCGTGTGGGTAAGACCGGGGAATGTTTATCGTAAATACTCGGATACACGTTATGAAATTGATATTTGCAGCCTTGAGGATTATCGCCGTCTCGTGGCGGATTGGCAAGCGCATCGGGGACTCCCTCAGCAATTGGTGCACATGTTGTACAACCTGCCTGGCACGGACGGACATCCTTTAAAGGAGAAGCTGGATGCGGGCATTCATTCCGTGTTCCATCTTTCCAAAGCACTGATTGAGCAAAAGCATGAGCAGCAAATACAGATGCTTTTTGCCTATGAGAGCAAGAAGGATCACGAAATTGCCGAGTATGCGGGTGTCAGCGGTTTTTTCAAGAGTGTTTCCCAGGAATACAGAAGATTAACAGGCAGAACCTTTAATCTTGTCGTTCCGGATTGGAACCAAGTAACCGCAAGCGAGTGGGCGGATCTCCTGCTGCGGGAACTTCTTTTCAAGGATGAGGTCGAAGTTACCGTTGATTACTGGACGGGGGAACGATGGATCGCTGTGCTGCAAGAGGTCGCAGATGCATCAGGCATCATTAATCGCTCAGCCGTATTAAGGGAGCGCGGCGTGTATCTGATTACCGGCGGAACGGGAGAATTAGGGTTGATTTTTGCCGAGTATTTAGCGAGAAAGGCCCGTGCCAGATTAGTGCTGATCGGCAGGTCAGGCCTTACCGATGAGAAAAAGAAAAAAATCAAATATTTAGAAGGCATCGGCTCAGAAATCATGTATGTGCAGGGTAATGTATTCGACGAATCCTCGATGACAGATATGGTCCAGGCCGTGAAGAAGAAATTCGGCGTGATCCATGGGGTGATCCACAGCGCCGGAGTTGTTCGCGATTCGTTGATTTTGCATAAAACAATGGAAGAGATGGAGCAGGTTGAACGGGCAAAGGTCTATGGATCGTCGGTCCTGAGTAAAATAACGGCCAGTGAACAGCTTGATTTTTTTGTTCTCTTTTCCTCCATAACGGGAGTGCTCGGGAATTTTGGGCAATCCGATTATGCCTACGCCAATGCATTTTTGGATCATTTTGCGGTGGCGAGGGAGCAGCTCAGAAAACGGGGACTAGTCCAAGGCAAAACCGTGTCGATCAACTGGCCGCTCTGGGAAGAGGGCGGAATGAGCGTTGATGACCAAACGAGACAGTTGTTGACCCGGACGATGGGCACTGGCGCTTTGGATACAGAAAGCGGACTTGCGGCATTCGAGTCGGCGCTGTCCATGAATGAAACCCAGCTTGTTGTACTCAAAGGCGATCCGGCCGTGATCAAGGAAAAGTTCGGACTTCACTTGGCAAAGGTACAACAGTCCAACACAACGACTGCTGCTGACGGAGCCAAAGAACAGATCATACCGCTGCTGGAGCGGGAAATCATCAGATTGATAGGCCAAGTCCTCAAAATCAGCAAGATGGATATCGAGAAGGATGAGGAATTCGATCAACTGGGATTTGATTCGGTAAGTATTACGGAAGTCGTCAATCTAATGAATGAGAAGTTTCGCGTAACGCTCACTCCGGCGCATTTTTACGAATATTCAACGGTAGAGAGCTTTTCCAAGGGTGTATACGAAGAGAATCAAACTCTTTTCATGCACTATTTCCAGGCTCAGTTAGGTAACCTGAACGAAGTGAACCAAGGTGAAGCAAAGGTTCATCACAACACAGAAAGGTCTCGCAACCAGGGTCAAGCGGCTGATGAGCCGGCGGGCAACCATGGAATGCATGAACCAGTTGCTATTATCGGAATGAGCGGCGTGATGGCGCAGTCCAAGGATCTGGATGTCTTCTGGGAACATCTGGGACAGGGGCACGATCTGATTACCGATATTCCGGCGGATCGTTGGGATTGGAGGAAGTATTACGGCGACGCCACAGAGGGAGCAAATCGGACGACCATCAAATGGGGCGGATTTATGGAGGAAATCGATAAATTCGATGCGGCGCTATTCGGCATTTCTCCTCATGAGGCCAACTTGATGGACCCTCAACAGCGATTGTTCATGGAATCGGTCTGGAAGACCATAGGGGACGCCGGTTACAAAATCTCCGACTTTGCCGGTACGAATACAGGTGTGTTTGTCGGTGTCTCCAACATGGACTACTACGAGCTGTTAAATGATTGCGGGCATACATTGGAGGCGCATATACCTACTGGCAATTCACATTCAATATTGGCTAACCGGATATCGTTTCTGCTGAATATTCACGGACCGAGCGAACCGGTGAATACTGCTTGCTCGAGCAGTCTTGTCGCGATTCATCGGGCGGTGGAAGCGATTAGGTCGGGAGCATGCCAAGCGGCCATTGCCGGCGGGGTTAATGCAATCATAAGTCCTAAGCTTTATATTGCATTCGAAAAGGCTGGAATGCTGAGTCCTGACGGTCGCTGCAAAACATTTGATAAACGTGCAGACGGGTATGTCAGGGGAGAGGGCGTCGGTGCTGTACTTTTAAAATCTTTGAGTCAGGCTGAAGCCGACGGGGATCACATCTATGCCGTGATTAGAAGCTCGGCGATCAATCACTGCGGCAGAACCCATTCCCTGACCGCTCCAAGTCCGAATGCACAGGCGGAGGTTATTGTGAATGCGATTGAGAATGCAAAGGTCGATCCTGCGAGCATCACCTACATTGAGGCTCATGGAACAGGCACAAGCCTTGGAGATCCCATCGAGATCAACGGATTAAAAAAGGCGTTCGCCGAAGTGTTCCGCAGGCGCGGGGAA
Organism: Paenibacillus sp. NPDC055715; assembly: GCF_053617595.1. Classification (NCBI taxonomy): domain Bacteria; kingdom Bacillati; phylum Bacillota; class Bacilli; order Caryophanales; family Paenibacillaceae; genus Paenibacillus; species Paenibacillus sp. NPDC055715. The sequence goes on along the minus strand of NZ_JBSHGA010000001.1, from coordinate 318,392 downwards.
TCGGCTCCGAAGGAGCCTTTTTGTGCGGTCGGATCGGTGAAAACCAATATCGGCCATTTGGAATCGGCGGCGGGAATCGCCGGGCTCTTTAAAGTGCTACTTGCGATGAAGCATGGGCAGTTGCCGCAAAACGTGCATTTGCAGCAGCTCAACCCTTATATTGATTTGCAGCACTCTCCTTTTTATATGCTAACAGAAACTAGGCCGTGGCAACGATTGGTGGATGAATCGGGACAGGAAAAGGCGAGAATCGCCGGCATTAGTTCCTTTGGCTTCGGAGGCGTGAATGCACACCTCATTGTAGAGGAATATGTGAATTCCGACGTGCCTTGCGGCGAATCTAATCATGACCAGGACGAGATTTTTGTACTCTCGGCCAGAAACGAAGCAGGCCTGCAGCAATATGCCGGGCAGATGCTGTCGTTTTTACAGCAAGCGATTCCGGAAGGAGCACCGGAGCAGAGTTCATCCAAGATGCTCGTAACCAAGGTGAAAGGAAAATTGGCGGAGCTGACATCGGATGTTCTGATGATTGATCCAGGCGAATTGCTCGTCGCGGACGACTTTTCCGATTGCGGCTTAACGATCACGACCTTGGCACAATTGGCTGATCACATTCAGAATGAGCTGAGCGTTGATATTCAGTTAAATGATTTATTGGCCAATCCATCTTTGAAATTAACGGCTGAGTATCTGTCTAGTACCTACCCGACACCATTAACAGAGTTGGGATTTACTGGAGGTAAAGGCGAAATCGTGTCATGCGCGAGGAAGGATGGTCTGGTTGAAGGGATCTCTCTTAGTGATCTGTGTTATACGTTGCAAACGGGCCGCGAGCCGATGAAGAGCAGACTGGCGATCGTTGCTGCCAATATGAATGAATTGATTGCGAGGTTAACCCAGTATGTGAATCGTTCCGGGGAGACCAATGGGCTGATTCGTGATGAAGCTGGAATCCATACATCAGACAGCGAGCCGATGCCAGAGAAGAACGTTCAAAACAATGATCTGCAGCGGTTGGCTGCTGAGAGAAGGGTAGCCGAGCTTGCCCAGTCATGGGTAAATGGAACAGAAATCGACTGGAGGCTGCTGCATGTCGATGGACCTCGCAAGCGATTGGCTCTGCCAACATCCCCGCTGGAGCGGAAAAGATACTGGATTACGGGACAGCGCCAGCATGAGCTTGAGGATGCCGATTCCCGCATTCCCCCGGACATTGCGAAGGATATGGGGGATTCCCCGTATGCTGACGATTTGTCGTTATCTGCAGGCAATGAAGTGGCGTCCGCAGTTACCGAGGAACCCGGTGCGGAGAATACAACCGCGTGGGCCCGTGATCAGGTAAGGACGATTTTGTCTGACGTATTGTCTCTAGAAAAATCGGATATGAGGGATGACGTTCCATTTACCGCAATGGGGCTCGATTCCATCCTTGGCATCAAATTGGTCAAGCACTTTAACCAGCAATTCGGATTGCAGCTTAGTCCGATGACCATTATCGAATTTCCGACGGTGGAACAGATGTCTGCTTGTATTTCCTCAACTGTGAACTATGAGGAGAAATCCGTCGATCAACCGCAGACACAGGTTCAAACAGAGAGTCCATCGCCTGATGGTGCAAATGATGGTGCAAATGATGGTGCAAATGATGCTGCAAAAATGGTTAAGCAAAATCTGAAAGCGATGCTGTCTCAAATTCTTGCGATGGAACAGACGGAGATGGATGAGAGTGCAGCATTTGCAACGCTGGGCCTCGATTCCATTCTGTCTCTTCAACTGGTCAAGGCCGTGAACCGGGAGTTCGGATTGCAACTCAATCCGATGAAGCTATTTGAATATCCTTCATTGCAGCAATTATCTGAATGGATTACTTCGCAGATTGACTCTTCAATAGATGAACAAGTGCATGTACGTTAACCACACAAAGATATTTCAAGGAGGTTTACTATGTCAGTCATTTTGAATGAAGCAAGCAGAAAGCCCTTAGGTTTACGAATTGCCGGGATCGGCCGTTATTTGCCCAAGCGTGTGGTACTAAGCAGCGAGCTGGAAGAACAATACGGACTTGCGCCGGGATGGTGCGAAGAGAAGCAGGGCATCCGTGAACGCCGCTGGATTGATAATGAAACCGCCGCTTATATGGGGGCAGAGGCGGCTAAAGAGGCGATCGCCGATGCCGGTCTGACATTGGAGGATATCGACTTGATTATTAATGCCTCCGGCACTCCCGATCAAATCGTACCCGATGGAGGACCGCTTCTCCAGCGCGAGCTGGGGCTGGGCCAGTCAGGCATTCCTGCTGTGAGCGTCAGCGCTTCGTGCCTCAGCTTCTTGCTTGCGCTGGATACAAGTCTGAGTTATCTGAACTTGGGACGGCACACCAATATTTTAATTGTATCCTCCGATATCACATCATGTGCGCTGGACTTTTCCAAACCGGAAAACTTCACGATGTTTGGTGATGCAGCTACTGCTGCTGTCGTCACGCTGCCGAAGGAGGGAGAGTCTTCCCGCGTCTATGCCACACTTTTCGAGACGTATGGGTACGCTGCTGATTTCAGTGCCGTCCATGGTGGCGGAACAAGAATGAACCCAAACCGCAAGGATGCAAGGCCGGAAGATTATTATCTCAAAATGGATGGCAGCGAGCTGATGAAGGTGGGCTTCACGTATCAACCCAATTTTATAAAAAAGCTGTGGGGCATGTGCAAGGATTACGTCTCGCTGGACGACTTGAAGCTGGTCATTCCGCATCAGCCTAGCCGAGTGGTGCTGGATTTCTTGAGCTTGCTGTACCCGGAAGAAAAGATTGTGCGCAACCTCGAGCGTTATGGAAACTGTGTGGCCGCTTCCACACCTCTTGCGCTCTATGAAGCGATTAAGCAGAATCGTTTGGTCCGCGGTGATTTGGCGGTGATCACGGGCTCAGGCTCTGGAATTACATTTGCCGGCATGGTGCTGACGTATTAAACGCAAGGCATGGTGGTCTCTCATACAAGGTGAAGGTCGGATGATCATGAACTTAGGAGGGAAGACGGAGTGGCAAACGAGAACGGACAAAAAAGGAGCACAACCAGCTATGCCAGATCGAAAAACAAGGGACAAGTCGCTGTCGTTGGTATGGCCTGCCGATTTCCCGGTGCCGACAATCATGGCGAGTATTGGGACAATCTGAGCCAGGGCGTTGATTCAATTCAGGAAATTCCGTCAAGCCGCTGGGATTCGCACAAGTTTTATTCACCCGATATCGATGAACCTAACAAAAGCATAAGCAAGTGGTGCGGACTGGTCGATGATATCGACCAGTTTGACCACCGTTTTTTTGATATATCTCCAAGGGAAGCAAACAACATGGACCCACAGCAGCGGCTTGTGCTGGAAGAAACATTGCATTGTATAGAAGACTCCGGGATTCCTATGAGCGTGTTGAAACGAAAAAGAACTTCCGTCTTTATCGGTGTCATGGCTATCGATTATTTGCTGGAAGCCGTGAGCACGGCTACAACCATTGAGAATTATGCCGGAACCGGTAATTACGAATGCATTCTCGCCAATCGGATATCCCATTATTTTGGTTTTAACGGAAGCAGCTTTACACTTGATGCCGCTTGCGCATCCTCGCTTGTTGCTTTGCACGAAGCCAAGAAATCGCTGCTCAGCGGCGAGTGTGATTTTGCCATCGTAGGCGGTGTCAATCTGAATATCCATCCCTGGAAGTATATCACCTGGTCCAAATCACGCATGCTCAGTCCTGACGGGCGGTGCAAAACGTTTGATAAAGACGCCAACGGCTATGTGCCTGGAGATGGAGTTGGCGTCATTTTGCTCCAACGAAAGCAGGACGCCATTCGCATGCGCAGTCACGTTTACGGGCTGATTCGAGGTTCGGCCGTCAATCATGTCGGCAGCGCCTTGTCGATGACCGTTCCTAGCGTGGAAGCCCAAATGGACGTAATAGATACGGCGTACAAGGATGCTGATCTAAATCCGGATACCGTAACTTATGTGGAGGCACACGGGACAGGCACCTCACTTGGCGATCCGATTGAGATAGAGGCGCTAAAGCAAGTGTTTGGCCGATCAACTCAAGATCGTCAATTCTGCACGATCGGGTCGGTAAAGACCAATATCGGGCATTTGGAGGCGGCTGCCGGAATCGCAGGCTTGATCAAAGTTCTGTTAATGATGAAGCATCGGAAGATTCCCAAAACTCTGCATGTTCGTGAGACCAACCCCATGATTCAACTAGAGGATTCCGCATTTCGAATCGCAACCGAGCACCTTCCATGGCTGCCTAAGCAAGAGGGAATTCCGCTGCGTGCGGGTATTAGTTCGTTTGGAATCGGAGGCGTGAATTCGCATTGTTTAGTGGAGTCGTATTCCCAGGCGGAAGATTTGAACCAGCTTGACCCGCCAGGGCCGTCAGAGGAGGGGCGCTTTTTTGTTCTTTCCGCCAAATCGGAAAACAGCCTCAAAGCACTGCTCGGCAAGTGGAAGCAAGCTGCGGCGCATGTCATAACCAACGATCAGCAGTTGTCAAATGTCAGTAAAGCGCTGGCTCATACAAGAGCAAGCTATCCGTATCGGGCAGGTGGCATTGTTGCATCCCGCGAGGAATTGCTTCGCCGCCTGGAGGAGGATGCCTATTCAATCCGTAAGCCGAGCAGCAATCCGATTCACGTGGCTATCGGGGGAATGCGGTGGGAAGGCTTCACGGATATGGAAAAATTGTACCGTAGTCTGCCTTTGTTCAAAAAGAAAACGGATAATGTCATCGCTTCCTTGAGCGGGGACCCCTATTTGAAAAAGTTGAAACGGGGCTTTTTTGAACAGAATTGGGACCCTGCATTGGTGGACTCCTTTTCCTTCATTGCCGCGTACGGCTTTGTGGAAGCATTACTGGAGATAGGTTTGAATCCGGAGGTGTTCTATGGTGAAAGCCACGGATTCCTGATTTGCTTGGCTCTAAGCGGCGTGATTCAAGTCAAGGAAGCGTTGATGATATTGCTCTACCCTGATCAAATGCAAGACATCACGCTGCGCAGACCTTCCCAGGTCATGTTTGATCCGGTGCGCGATGCGGAAATTTTACCGATACAATTTTCTGAAGAGTATTTGCGCCAGTTGACTGCAAACATCAACGTCCATGTAGAGGCTAGCAGGCTAATCATTCGTAAAGCACGCCTGCTGATCCATTCGCAGTTTACCTTCAAAAAGTATATGCAGGAATGGACGAACCCTCTGCAAGCCAGATGCTTGGAGCTGGATTTCCTGCTTGCGGACGAATCGTTATTTACGGAGAGAGAGCTTGATGGCAAAGGTAGCCTGTTGTTGATTATGGTGACCAGCTCGCTGAAGAGGCTTCATGAAAAGTGGAATCTGACGGAGCAGGAACATCTCTCAGATCCACGGATTGATGAGTTGGTCAATTTGATTGTGGACGGTGTGCTGGATAAAGAAAGGGTTGCAGGACTTCTATTGGATGCTTCACCGGATTATGAGGGCAGCGTTCTGGCGATGAATGCCCACCAGGTCCAGGGGAAGACCATCGAAGCGTATCCACTGCTGCAGAAAATGAACGATATACTTCCTGAGTCATTTTCCTGGCTAATGACGGCGCTTGAGTGCCCGATCAGGCTCCAGCCCAAGGCGATGAAGCTGATTGTGCTGGGTGATACGGCAATCGTGGAGGGCGACGCCATCGCAAAACCCCATGTTTCAACACTGGGTGAGCTTTTTCAGCACACGGTCTTTTCAATGTGGCAGGAAGGAGCTGATGTACGATGGGAGCATCTGTATCCTGTTGATTCCTACGTTAAGGAAAGCTTGCCTGGTTATGTGTTTGAACACAAGCGCTTTTGGTTCAAAGTAGACGAAAGTCCTGCCATTCAAGCTAAACCAGCCGCGCAAGAATCGTCTGAGAGGAAGCTGACCGTAAGGGAGGCCATTATTCAGGATCATATCATCGGGTCGCAGCATATTGTTCCGGGAGCCTGTATGCTTGTACATGGTCTTGAAGCCGTCAATGCTGCTTCCGTGCCATCGGTTCACAAGCTGCTGAATGTGAGGGTACATAAGCCGGGCATCGTCTCGGATGCCATCAGGCTCAAGAGCACGGTCAATCCCGGGAATCGAACATGGCAGATTTCATCCGGTCAACAAATACTTTGCACGGGCCAGTACGAAGAGACTGCTGACCATGCTGCTTATGGAGGCTTTCCCTCTGTAGATATGCGATCGGAGATCATGAGTAAAGCCGTACTTTATGGTGATATTTTTGCTCCGGCCGGATATCGTTATGGAACAAGTCTGCAGGTGATAGAGGGTGTATATGATCACGACGATTGCTTCGCTATTGCGATTAAGCAGCCTGAAGGTGAGGCTGGCTGCAACAGCCATGTATTGGACGGTGTGTTTCAGGCTGTACTCGCAGCGGCTTATGCGAAGGGAATCGTCTTGTGGAAAAATGACATGGATGTGCCTTACAAAGTCGGGGCTATGATGTTATCTGCACCATTTTCCGATATTTCCTATGTAGTCATTAATAAAAACGGCCTTATCCGCAATCCAGACGGCAGGCTTCAGCTCAACCTTGAAGTGTATAGCTCATCCGGTGCCGGGGTGATGTCGATGGAAGATGTGCAGTTCGTGAGCGTGAATCAAGAGGTGTTTGGCGGACCGCGGGAACCGGAGCAGGCCAAACTAAGCACGCCGAAATGGATCGAAAAAGGTTTGCAGCCAGTAAACCAACGCTTCGATGAACGCTTCCAAGGCAGAACGGCCGTTATATTTACCAATCAATCCGCAGCGGTTATGCTGCGCAAGGCTTTCCCTGAACCATTTGACCAGATGATTACCGTCAAGATGGGCCAATGTTTTTCTGTAGAGGGAGAGCATTGGGAAATAAATGGAGGGAACCTGGAGGACTACAGTGCACTGTGGAGAGAACTGGAAAATGGCAAGGAGAGGGAGCTGCATCTGTTCTATTTGCGGTTAACCGACGAACCTATTCCCGTGCCATACGATGGTATAGAGGCCGAGCCATTTCCAAAAAGCTATGAACCGTTGCTTCAGGAAATATTTTATTTTTTGAAATCCGTCTCATTGGAAAGTCACCGGTTTAAAGCAAGCACAAGCATTGTTATCTCGGGTTATGACTCTTTTGCGGTGCTGCCCGCTGATTCGGGGGACGGCGTGCTGAACGGCTTGATCACCGGTTTGGCCAAGGCAGTCATGCGAGAAAATCCGCGGCTGGAGATCACCTTTGCAGATTTCCGGAAACCACAAGAGGATATGATTGAAACGCTTGTCCATGAGAGTCTATGGAATGCAGGCGATCATCTGCTGGCATACCGTGATGGCCAAAGGTTTGTGCAGCAGTATCATGACCTCCACCTGTCGCCGCAGCCCCATTTCTCAAGGTTAAAGCAAGATGGGGTTTACTTGGTTATCGGGGGATTTGGGGGCATCGGCACACAGGTGATCGAACAAATGAACGCTGAAGCGGCGTGTCAGGTCATTATTGTCGGAAGATCGCCTTTGGACGATCAAAAAAGATCCCAATTGAGTGCTTATCAAGCCAAGGGATACAGAGTCAGCTATTACCGTAACGATATTACCCAGGCACAAGAGGTTAAGTCTTTGGTCGCATCGGTAAAGGAAATCTATGGCCACATCCATGGCATCCTTCACCTTGGCGGTGTATTAAAGGATGAATTGCTTTTCACCAAATCATGGGAATCCTTCCGGTCGACGATTAGGCCCAAATGGGATGGTACACTGCTGCTGAATCACTATACCCGGAGCGAGCCACTGGACTGGTTCATCATGTTTTCTTCCGTGGTGTCGGTATTCGGCAATAGAGGCCAGACGGATTATGCAGCCTCGAACAGCTTCTTGGATCAATTTGCTTTTTACCGCAGCACACACGGATACCCCGGGGAGACGATCAGCATCAACTGGCCATTATGGGCGGAATCCGGCATGGGACTTGATCCAAAAGCCTACGATAATTTTGTGTCCCGGAAGTTGTTTCCTATAAGTAATGAGGCGGGAAAACGTATATTCAGCAACTTGTTGTCGTGTGTCTCCATCCCAAACCAAATTCTTGTCATGCCTGAGAAAGATGGGAGTATGAGCCAAACTATGTCTAACACCGAAATTCATCGTACTGGCGATGAGGATTGTAGGTTTAACCCATTGGAATCTTTTATTACCGGTCTAATTTCTTCCCATCTGGGTATGCCGCCCGAGGAGCTGGAATGGGATGAATCGTTCTTTACGCTTGGACTGGATTCCGTTGTTCTGATGGAGGTGATGGCCAAGTTAAATGAGAGGTTCGACCATTTGCCGCCCACACTGTTATATGATTATCCAACGATGTACAAGGTGCTGGACTATTTCCGTGAACGTATAGGAAAAGGGGAAATGGTATTTGGTCCTGCGGATATCAGTCCATCGCCAGTGAATCAGCCTTTAGTACAAGCAGAGTCTGTTCAGGAATCACGAACCGCGTTGGAGAGGACGCAGGCGCATAATAAATTGGAGAGAGGGGACCGGAGTCAAAGCCATCGTCAAGGTAACGGCTATGATATCGCCATCATAGGCATGAATGGCCGGTTTCCTCAGTCGCCGGATTTGCAGGCATATTGGGAGAATTTAATTCATGGACGCGACTGTATACAGGAAATTCCACCGGAGAGATGGGATAACCGTCAATATTATAACGAGAATCCGCGACATAAGAATACCACGTACGGAAGATGGGGCGGTTTCATCGAGGACGTGGATAAATTCGATCCGCTATTCTTCAAAATTTCTCCCAAAGAAGCGGAAGAGATGGACCCGCAGCAGCGTCTACTGCTGGAATCGGTCTGGAAAACGATGGAGGATGCAGGATATGGAAGCAAGGAGGCCTATGCCCAGCAGATCATCGGTCATTACACAGGGGTGATGTGGAACGAGTATTCGCATATTGCTGCCGAGGAGGGTTTCTTGCACCATGAATATGCCGGGCCGGGTTCGATTTACTGGGCGATTGCGAACAGAGTCTCCTATTTGATGGATTTCAAAGGGCCCAGCATGGCAATTGATACGGCTTGTTCCTCTTCATTGTCGGCAATTCATTTGGCCTGTCAGGGTATTTTGCATGGGGATTGCGATATGGCGGTTGCAGGGGGCATTAATTTATCAATTCATCCTGCGAAATATATCTACCTTGCCCAAGCCGGCTTCCTCTCCGTAGACGGAAAATGCCGAAGTTTTGGCGATGCTGCCACCGGGTATGTGCCGGGAGAAGGCGTGGGGACCGTTCTGCTTAAGCCATTGCAGCAGGCGGTGCAAGACCGCGACCATATTTATGGAATCATTCGCGGCTCGTCGATCAATCATGGCGGCCAAGCGCCAGGATTTACGATTCCCAGCTCGGAGGCGCATGCCGATCTGATTGGCAAGGCGCTTCGGAGGGCAGAACTTTCTCCCGAGGATATTAGTTATGTGGAATGCCAGGGAACGGGGACGGCGCTGGGAGATCCGATCGAGATTAACGGGTTAAGTCAGGCATTCAGACAATACACGGACAAGCAGCAGTTTTGTCCGATAGGATCGGTCAAGTCGAATATCGGCCATTTGGAAGCTGCAGGCGGTTCCGCAGCGCTAATCAAGGTGCTTCTCGCCATGAAGCATAAGCAAATTCCGAGAAGCTTGCACAGCGATTTGCCAAACCCGAAAATTAATTTCAAGGAAAGCCCGTTTTTTGTTGCCAAAGAAACCTTGGATTGGCATCCCTCTGACGGCAAAACAAGAATTGCGGGAATCAGCTCATTTGGCGCGGGAGGGGCTAATGCCCATCTAATCGTTGAAGAGTATTCGGAAAGCAGTTGTCTGGCGGAAGAGTTTGAAGAGAATGCTCCACAGCTCTTTATGTTGTCAGCCAAAAGCAAAGACCGACTGGAGCAGTATCTGATTGATATGTACTCTTATCTGAGCGGTACGGGGCGCAGCCACGCTCTGAAGGATATCGCCTTCACACTGCAAACAGGAAGAAAGATGCTCGAGGAACGGATTGCAGTCATTGCTTGTCATACCGAGGAGCTTATTGAGAAGCTTGGAGCCATTGTTCGGGGGGACACCCAAGGAATCCACGTTTTCCGAGGAAGAGCAAGCGGGCGACAGGAGCCTGTGCAGAATCCGGAGTCTTTTGTTAAGGACGCATCATCGGAGATGGCGCGTTTGGAGCGTCTGGCTGTACTTTGGATACAGGGAATGAAGTTTGATTGGCATCAACTGATGCGACAGCATGGCTGCCGAAGGGTTCCATTGCCGACATATCCTTTTGAACGTAAGAGATACTGGCTGGACCACAAAGGGGAAAGACGGATGAAAACCGGGACGGAAGTAGCTATGCCTGATCCAATTGTACAGAACAGTTCAGAGCTTGATAGCCCATTGCACAGCATCCCTGTACAGAACGGTTCATTGGAAAACAATCCAGGTCAGCTCGAGCAGTTTGAAGGCTGGCTGATTGGCGAAGTGTCCGAATTAATCAAAATTTCGGCCGGGGATATTGATGTCGAGGATGACATCAGCGAGTACGGCTTTGATTCCATGAGCTATACGGATCTAACCGAGAGAATCAATCAAACGTATCAACTGAGTTTGACGCCTACCGTATTTTTCGAGCATCCGTCTATTCACAGCTTCGCTTGTTATGTATGCCGTGAATACGGAGACAAGTTGGACTTTAACGACGAGGCTCCGGTAACGACCGATCGAGGCGAAGGGATTGCCATAACATCTGTTCCCGCTACTGACAGCGTAAGTCAGGCGAATCTTCAGCTTTATCGGGTTAAAGGCCCGGATAATTCTACTTCTGATGGTATAGCTGGAAGGGACGAAGACGCAGTCGCCATCATTGGCATGAGCTGCAGGTTCCCCGAGTCCGAGAATTTGCAGGAATATTGGGATAACCTTCTGGCAGGCAAAGACATGATCAGCCAAATACCAGAGGATCGTTGGGACTGGAGGAAGCTGTACGGCGATCCGGTTAAGGAAACAGGGAAAACGAATATCAAATGGGGCGGATTTATAAAAGACGTGCATCATTTTGATGCTGCCTTTTTTGGCATTTCTCCTCGTGAGGCAGAATTGATGGACCCGCAGCAGCGACTGTTTATGGAGACGGTATGGGAGACGATAGAAGACTCGGGATACAAACCGTCAGAGTTATGGGGAAGCAAAACAGGGGTATTTGTAGGAGCAACAACTTCGGATTATATTGAGCTGCTCAAGGAAAACAGGGTTCCTGTCGAGGCGCATACCTCCACGGGGCTGTTCCACTCCATTCTTGCGAACCGTATTTCTTACTACTTCAACTTCCATGGACCAAGCGAACCGGTGGATACTGCCTGTTCTGCATCGCTTGTCGCCGTTTCGCGCGCGGTTGAATCTCTGAAAAATGGGAGATGTGACCTGGCTATAGCAGGTGGTGTCAATGTACTATTAAGCCCTACCTTATACATTTCCTTTAACAAGGCGGGTATGCTTAGCCCAGAAGGAAGATGCAGAACGTTTGACGACCAGGCTAATGGTTACGTCCGTGGCGAAGGGAGCGGAGCAGTTTTGCTGAAACCGCTTCGCAAGGCGTTACAGGACAAAGACCGTATCTATGGCGTGATCCGCGGATACAGCGTGAATCATGGAGGGCGTTCGAATTCGCTGACTGCCCCCAATCCGAATGCCCAGACTGATCTAATCGTTTCTGCATATCGGATGGCCGATATACACCCGGGACGAGTCAGATATATCGAGACGCATGGAACGGGAACAAGCCTGGGCGATCCGATTGAGATCAATAGTCTGAAAAAAGCGTTTCAAGAATTAAATGATCTTGCGGGTATCAAAAGCGTGGAAGAAGCGCATTGTGTGCTGGGAGCGGTCAAAACAAACATCGGGCATCTTGAAGCGGCTGCCGGCATGGCGGGACTTCTGAAGGTGCTAATGTGTCTGAAGCATCAAAAAATCCCGTCCAACCTGCATTTTAACCGAGTGAATCCATACATTCACCTGGAAAACAGTCCGTTTCGCCTGGCAACCGAGACCAGCGAGTGGGTTGCATCTCAGGATGAGACAGGCACCGTCCATCCCCGGGTTGCCGGAGTCAGCTCTTTTGGCGTAGGCGGAGTTAACGCCCACGTTGTCATCGAGGAATATCCCGTGTCTGAAAAGGGAGCATCCGCACCTGCACAACCTGCGTATTTGTTCGCTTTTACTGCCCAGACCGAAATTTCGCTGAGGAAGTACATTGCAAAATTTATGCGATGGCTGTCATCCGATGACGGAAAACAAGCGGCATTGGGAGATATCGCTCATACGCTACTTGTCCGAAAAACTCATTTTGATATCCGCCAAGCCGTAATCGCCGGGAGCAAGCAAGAGCTGCAGCAAAGACTGCAATCTTTGCTGGACAGAGGTGTATCTGAGGGCGTCTTTTCAAATCAGGTGGATAAAAGGCAGAAGGACATGAAAGCGTTCTATAAACAATTCGGCAATCAGATGCTTGGAGAACTGCGAGAAGGTACGAATGAGTCCGAGGCTCAGTACGTCGAAAAGCTGAAGGAACTAGCCGAGTTATTTGTGAAGGGCTGTGAGCTCGAATGGAGTGAGTTGTACAATAAAGCGCATTATTGTTCCGTGATGCTGCCGACCTATGCCTTTGACCGCAAACCACATTGGTTTAAAGGAACAAGCGGCGACCAGGCGGCAGACGCAGCCTCTGTCAAACAGCAAGATGTGCTTCATCCTCTGATCGACAGCAATGTGTCGACACTAGAACAGCAACGTTTTAGCAAGCTAATATATCCCGAGGCATTTTATTTGCGGGATCATATGGTAGGTCAGGATCACGTCTTGCCAGCTGTGGTCTATTTGGAGATGTCAAGAGCAGCCGGAGCGTTGTCTCTTCCCGCAAAACAGGTGCAAAAAATAAAAAATATCGTGTGGATGAAACCGGTCGTCGCAGGCGGCGAAGTCAAAAAGATCAATGTTCTTTTATCAATGGCCCAGCAAGGCGTGAATTACCAGGTTGTATCGGTATCCGATGATCCATTGCAGGAGAACGTCATTCATTCGCAGGGCACGCTAATGTTAACAGAGGCAACAGACGTCCCGTCCGGCCTGGCAGCCTGGGATATTGAAGCCATCAGGCAGCGCTGTAACAGCTATAAACACGGAGAAGCCTGTTATCAGGAGTTTCAGGAATATGGCCTTAATTACGGACCTAGCTTTCAAACGATCGAAATGATGCACTATAATTCCCGGGAAGCATTGTCTGCCCTGAGACTTCCGGCAGCGCTGCAAGGCGTTTTTGCCGGCTATGTCCTGTTCCCTTCCCATATGGATGGCGCTTTGCAAAGTGTATTGGCGCTAGTTGGCGGAAACGGGAGCAAGCAAGCGTATCTTCCGTTCTCGATGGGGGAAGTGGAGCTGCTCGCTCCTATGACGGAGACAGGATACGCGTATGCACGAGTAGCAGAGGGCGGAAATTTAAGAGCTTTTGATATTGATATTACGGATGAATGGGGCCAGCCTCTCGTCAAAATAAAGGATTTTACGATAGCTGGAACAGGGGGGAGTCTGACTGAGCCCAAGTCGACGGATATCTTATACTGGCATCATGAATGGCGAGAATCGGCAGCATATGCAGGCGAAAATCAAAGCGTTTTCGAAGATATTGTCATTTTCAGTAACGATGAAGGCTTGGAAGAGAAGCTTGAATCGCGGACAACAAGTCACGACGGCCGTGTAATTAGGGTGCGGCAGGGGGAGAAATGCAGGCGCGTTCACGACCGCATCTATGAGGTTTTGCCTGGTTCGGAAGAAAGCTACAGCGATTTGTTGAGCCTATGGCGCCGTGACGGCATTAAGCCGAGCCATATTGTACATTTATGGTCAACGGAGGACTATGATTCCCGTGTCACAGCCGTTCGGGAGCAAATGGTGCATAGCTACGATTCCCTGTTCTATATAAGTAAAGCGTGGATGAACGAAAAGCTGGCTGCGAATACCAAGCTTCTGTACTTTTATCCTTTGGAATCTAACATGATTCATCCAGTATACGGAGCAGTAGCGGCCTTTCTGAAGACGTTGAAGCAAGAAAGCCGGCATCTCACAGGTAAAAGCATCGGTCTGGATTCATTCCAAATCGGTTTTTTGCTGGAGCATGTGTACAATGAGCTGAATGTAAACGACTCCGCCGAGGAAGACGAGCTGCTCCTTCAGGGCAACAGCCGTTTTGCCCGCATGTTAACTCCTTGCAGGAGCCATGACTTTGATGCCGATGGAATCGAACCTAAACAAGGTGGCGTGTATCTCATTACTGGCGGCACCGGGGGGCTCGGCATGGTATTCGCCCGTTACTTGCTGCAGCGGTATCAGGCGCGAGTTGTACTCGCCGGCCGTTCAGAATTAAATGAAGATCAAATTCGTGAACTGCAGTCACTCGACGGGGACCTTATGTTTGTCCCTTGCGATGTGTCGAATCAGGAGAACGTTACAGGGCTCCTTGCAAACATCCATCATGCATTTGGAACGATTAACGGAGTAATTCACAGTGCCGGTTCGCTCAGGGATGGCTATATTCCAGGCAAGCAGCGCGAGGACATGGAAGAGGTGTTCTCCGCTAAAATTTATGGATTGTCCTTGCTGGATACGGCGACGCAGACGGAGAATCTGGACTTTTTTGTTTTATTTTCTTCCATCGTGGCGCTTACCGGCAATGCGGGGCAGTGCGATTATGCTTATGCCAACAGTTATATGGATCATTTTGCTTCATACAGGGAGCGGCTGCGTAAGGAAGGGCTACGTCGCGGTAAAACCTTGTCGATCAACTGGCCATTATGGAAGGGTGGGGGAATGAAGGTGGATCAGAAAGCTCAGGAAAAATTGGAACAAAGGCTTGGCATGAAGGCGATTGACAGCGCAACAGGCATAGAGGCTTTTTCCGCTGCGCTGAAGTATGGCGGGCATCAGATTCTTGTAGATGAGCATGGAAGGGATATTCATTTATTCTTGAATCGGCGCAGTGAAATTCAGCCTGCGGCGCAGATTGGTTCGATTCGTGAAGGGCACGGGAGCGAAGCAGCACGCAAGAAGCTGGAAGGCTGGCTCACCCTTGAAATTGCGGATGTGCTAAGAATTAGTCAGTCCGAAATCAACATGGAGGATGACATGCGGGATTATGGATTCGATTCCGTTCTGTTGACGGAATTGGCGAACCGGATCAATGCGAAGTATGATTTGGACATTTTGCCGCCCATCTTTTTTGAGCATTCAAGCATCAGCTCCTTCTCCCGGTATTTGATCCGGGAATTTGCCGGGCATATTGCGGCGAGCTACCAGCAGCAGCCGCCTCTAAAGGCGGAAGTGCCTTCACTTGCTGCTGCACAGCATGCTGTGCAAACGCCTTCCGTGGAGCTGCGGGAAGCAAAAGAAGCACCTGTAACGCATATTCGGCAGGAACAGTTATCGGGCAGTCAGCAAGCCAGTGAGGTGAAGCCGTCCTCTGGCGATGTGACGAACAGGCAAGAAACTGGACAGAGACATGAGGAATCCACGCATTATGATAAATCTGGACAACAAGAGCCCATTGCGGTGATAGGCTTAAGCGCAAAATTCCCCGAATCCGAAGATATCGGAGAGTTTTGGGATAATTTAGAAAATGGCCGTGAATTGATTCGGGAAATACCGGCAGATCGCTGGGACTTTAGCAAAATTTATGGAGATCCGCTGCTGGAACCCGGCAAAACCAATATCAAGTGGGGCGGATTCATGAAAGAAGTGGACAAGTTTGACGCTTCCTTCTTTGGCATTTCCCCGCGAGAAGCGGAAATGATGGACCCGCAAGCCAGAATATTTTTGGAGATCGTCTGGAATACGATCGAAGATGCAGGCTACAAAACATCCGATTTGTGGGGAAGTAAAACAGGGTTGTTTGTAGGAGTCTCTACATCGGATTACGGAGAGGTAATCCGGGATGAAGGCGTGGCTATAGATGCTCATACATCAACTGGCTTATCCCATTCCATGCTTGCCAACCGTATTTCGTATTTGTTTAATCTTCGTGGTCCAAGCGAGCCTGTTGATACCGCATGCTCCAGCTCATTGGTAGCTGTTCACAGGGCGATGGAGGCGATTCGCAATGGCTCATGCGAACAGGCCATCGTTGGCGGGGTCAATGTGCTGCTAAGCCCTTCCTTGTATATTTCTTTTAACAAGGCGGGTATGCTCAGCCCGGACGGAAGCTGTAAGACGTTTGATGAAAGAGCGGACGGCTATGTTCGGGGAGAGGGCTGCGGTGCCCTGCTGCTTAAGCCTTTGAGCAAGGCGATAGCCGACAAGAATCGCATATACGGGGTTATCAAGGGAAGTTCGATAAATCATCAGGGCCGCTCCAATTCATTGACAGCTCCCAATCCGAATTCGCAGGCCGAGCTGCTGGTGGACGCATACACGATTGCAAACATGCTGCCTTCGCGAGTTGGATATATCGAAGCTCATGGAACAGGAACAAGCCTTGGGGATCCGGTAGAAATCAACGGATTGAAAAAAGCATTTGAGGAGCTTTACAGCGCAGGCGACATGCCTGTTGATCAGCGGCCAAGCTGTGCCATTGGATCCGTGAAGACCAATATTGGACATCTGGAGGCTGCGGCCGGCATAGCAGGCATGATTAAGGTGCTGCTAATGATGGAGCATAAAAAGATCCCCGGAAATGCCAACTTCAAGAAGCTGAATCCGTTCATTAAGCTGGAGGGCTCGCCTTTTTATATTGCCAGTGAGCTGCAAGCATGGAAGCCGATGCAAGATCAGAATGGCGCGGAACTGCCGCGGGTGGCAGGAGTAAGCTCCTTCGGCTTCGGAGGCGTTAATGCGCATGTTGTGATTGAGGAATACATGACACCGGAGTCTTTGTCTTCAGTCAGCAGCGGCCCGCAGCTTATCGTTCTGTCAGCCAAAACAGAAGAGAGCCTGAGAGCCAGAGCCGAACAATTGCTGAAGTTTGCAACTGCTTTGGATACGCACACTACACAAGAAATGCTGGCACAGATTGCGTATACCTTGCAGGTGGGGCGTGAGTCAATGGAAGCGAGACTCGCTTTTGCAGCAGACAGCCTGCAGGACATGATGACCAAGCTGCGGGAATACCTGTCAGGTGAGTCAGGTGAAGATAACGTCGAAGGGCTGTGGAACAGTTATTCCTCTCAGGAACGGCAAGGTGCCTCGTTGTTGGTTGAGGGGCCGGAAGGTCAACAATTTGTGGATATGCTTATTCGGAATGTTAAGCTAGAGAAGCTTGGTCAATTATGGACCTTAGGTATCCAGGTGGATTGGCGTTTGCTTTATGAGGGAAGGAATGCCCCGCGGCTTGTTTCGTTGCCGGGATATCCTTTTGAGAGAACTAGGTACTGGCTGGATTCGCGAGGTAGCTCTGAACCTGCTGGGCACAGGGAGATCGAGAGCAATACCAAAGCTTTGGAAGCGAATGCTCAGGAAACAGAACAAGCAGATATCGCAGGAGTGCGCCCTAATGTGGAAATTGGAAGCCGTCGTGAAAACGACAAAGTCAATCAGCTCCATCTCCAGCAGCCCGACATCCCGAAGCTTAAGCTCAAACAGAGGGGAATGGAGAACCGTTTACCTCTTTCCGAAGTGGAATCCCCACTTACAAAAGCGCATCCAAGCAGGCAGCGTTCTCAAGCGCCAATCAAGCTGGACATGCCGCCTGTAGATAACACGGGTTCGATAGATCTAGCTGCAGCAGCGTCTCCGTCACAAGGAGCGGTTTATCAGCCTGCAACCTCTCGGGAGCAAGATACCTTGAAGCCTGCGGAAACATCAGCTCAAAGAGGAACAATCCATTTACCTGACAAAAAAGAAGTTCAATTGAAGCTGAGAGCTATGCTTGCCGACACACTACATGTGGAAGAGGATACGATTCAGGATAAGCAAACCTTCACGGATATGGGGCTTGACTCGATTCTTGTGATAGAGCTCGTCAAGAAAATAAACAGGGCGTTTCGCACGGATATCAAAGCGGTCAAAATTTATGATTACGCCAGCGTCCATTCGCTCAGCGAATATTTGGCCACGATTATTCCGCCTGAGGAACACATGGTTCAGGAGGAGATTGAAGAAAAAAAGCTTATTTCCTGCCCTGACTCCGAAGTGAGGTCATCTTCTTCGGACCGGGTCGGGAATCCCGTGAGCGAAGGCTGGAGCAGCGACGTAGCGATCATAGGCATGTCGGGGAGGTTTCCGGGGGCAGCGGACCTGACGAAATTTTGGGAGAACTTGAAAACAGGTGTTTCTTCGATAACAGAAATTCCGGCAGACCGCTGGAGCATGAATGATTTTTATGATGCCGATCCGAGTCAGCAGGATAAAACTCATTCCAAATGGGGAGGTTTCCTGGAAGATATTGATCAATTTGATCCGTTATTTTTCAATATTTCCCCAAGCGAAGCGGAGGTCATGGACCCGCAGCAACGCTTATTCTTGGAACAGGCTTGGTGCGCGCTAGAAGAGGCAGGTTATTCGGCGGAAGCATTAGATTGCGTAAAATGCGGCGTATATGTCGGTGCGATGAACCATGATTATCAAGACATATTGGAAAACGCTGGAATATCATCCCGGCATGCACAGGCCATGACGGGCAATGCCCACTCCATATTGGCCTCCCGGATTGCCTACTTGCTGAATCTGAAAGGTCCGGCAATCCAACTCGATACTGCCTGTTCCTCCGCTCTGGTTGCCATTCATATGGCTTGCCAAAGCCTCATTAACGGAGAAGCGGAAATGATGCTTGCAGGCGGAGTGACGCTTTATATTACGGAAAACCCATATATCCAAATGAGCAATGCGGGAATGCTGTCTGCCGAAGGCAAATGCAAAGCTTTTGACCAAGAGGCGGATGGTTTTGTTCCAGGCGAAGGCGTAGGCGTGGTTGTGCTCAAGCTGCTGGAACACGCCATCAGAGACAACGACCATATATATGGGGTTATCAAAGGTTCAGGGATCAATCAGGACGGCAAAACGAACGGCATTACGGCGCCAAGCATCGAGTCACAAAAATCGCTGGAGCTTGGCATTTATCAAAAATACGGGATTCACCCGGAGAGCATCAGTTACATTGAAGCGCATGGTACAGGTACCAAGCTAGGAGATCCGATCGAAGTGCAGGCGTTAACGGACGCCTTCCGTGTTTATACGGATAAAGATCAGTTCTGCGGCATCGGTTCAGTCAAAACAAACATTGGGCATACCTCGGCAGCGGCTGGCGTAGCAAGTCTGATCAAGGTGCTCTTGTCCTTTAAACATCGGCAGATACCGCCTTCCTTGCATTTTGCGAAGGAGAATGAGCTTATCGGGTTTGGTCTCACTCCTTTTTATGTGAACACCAGGCTTACTCCATGGACGAGCGATACACTGCGCCGCGCAGCCATAAGCTCATTCGGATTCGGCGGGACGAACGCACATCTGGTGGTGGAAGAGTACGCCCCTATCCAAGATCATCGGCAAGACAGATTGCGATTCTCTTCACATCTGGTTCCTTTGTCGGCACGAAGCAGCGAACAACTTCGGGCGGTGGCGGAACAGCTTGTTGCTTACCTGAATCAAAATGAAGAGCTTTCTCTGGACGATGTGGCATATACATTACAGTTGGGACGAACCGCGTTCGAAAAACGTCTGGCCATCGTGGCTTCATCCGTCAAGCAGCTTAGAGACAGATTAATCTCATTCTGTGAAGGTACTGCTGGAGACCATGAACCTGGCTTATTCCGTGAATCTGCCGATGGGCACGGCCAAGCCTTTGCACAAGAAAACAGCGAATATACGGAAAGATTACTGCAAGCGCGAAACTATGAGGAAATCGCGGCCTTGTGGGTACGTGGGGAAACGATCGATTGGGCGCCGCTGTATCATCAGCGTCCTCCCGGCTTATTCAAGCGTCTGTCCCTGCCGACGTATCCCTTCCACAGACAACGCTGCTGGGTCAGAAGCGGAAAGGCAAACGGGGCAGGTTCATTAAAGCCATGGAGCCTGGACACGACTCCTGCGCTCAACATTGCTGAGCACGGGCTTGTGTATGCTATCAGGATTCATGAACAGGCTGCCCTCTTTCAGCATCATCGGATTGCTGGCCTCCCGCTCTTTCCGGGAATGGGTCTCATGAGCCTTGTGATGGAGATATGCTCGAAAGCTGCGGGCGCAGATATGCAATTGCAGCGGATGGTATGGCAGCAGCCGTTGTGGGTAAATCAGAACAACGCAGACTTGAGGGTTCTTGTTCGTTTACAAGAGGAAGGTCTGGATTTCAGCATTCAGCGTCTGGACGAGCACGGAGAACAATATATTGTTCATGCTCAAGGCGAATGTGCTGTCGTTAAGTCGCAGGCGGGATCATCCGCAGACCCAGAGCGCATGTCCATCGGAGAGATTCAGCGGCGCTGCAGCGGTTATCTTGGTCAAGACGAAATATACGATCATAGTGAGATGCTGGGCATCCATTACGGGCCATATTTTCGCGGCGTGCAGGAAGCATGGGCGGGGACTGGTGAGGCTCTCGGACGCATAGACTTATCCATCACAGATGAAGCGTCATACTCGAACAGGCTTCATCCCGCTGTACTCGATAATGCGCTGCAATGTATAGCTGCACTTGTCTGGTCTGAACAAAAGCGTATCAGACGTATTCCGTACGCGGTGGGAAAAGCGGAGGTATCAGGGCCGATGCCGTGCAAAGGATATGCCTATGTGACACGCAAGGACGCCGATCAGGAACGGTTCCACATCACTGTCATGAATGAAGACGGGCATGTTGCCGCACGCCTGCATGATGTTACTCTCCGGCCGATGGAAGACCCTGAGGGGCCGCTGGTATACGTACCTTTTTGGGATCAGCGCCCGATCGAGGAGTCACAGTTAACGCCGGCTGTTGCAAAAACCTGCAAGGACAGGGTGCTTGTTATTCATTCTCAGCAATCTGCAAATCTGAAAGAGGCGCTTCTGAAGGCGCATGCGGAGTCAGGAGATCATGTCGTCTGCATCGAATTGGGAACGGAGAGCGAGAAGCTTTCCGATACGGATTGGAACGTTGATATCCGTAAAACGACGGAGCTTTTCCATTGTATCCAGCAGTTCGAGATGATTGATCAAATTTATTTCCTGGCTCGTTTTGCTGTTGCGCCTGAAGAAAACACGACGGTCCAACATCGGCTGCGTTTCCTGGAGGATAGCGAGGAGACAGGCGTGCTGTCGCTGTTCCGGCTTGTACAAGCGCTGCAACAGCGCGGCTTTGGCGATCAATCGTTGAAGCTAAGCGTCGTTACATGCAACGCCTGTGAAGTCGTTCCCGGAGAAGCCATTCAGCCCGCCGGAGCAAGCTTGCATGGTTTTGCCAGATCTCTTGCGAAGGAGTTCCGTCATTGGAAGGTCAATTGTCTGGATGTTTCTGAACATGACCTTCAGCATAACTCTTCCTCTACCCTCGTTCGTCAGATTGCAATGGAGACTTCAGGATGCGATAAGGATGTTGCGATTCGGAATGGAAAGCGATATGAACGCCGTTTGGAACAGGTCATCAGCCCTGCTGTTTCATTGCCGGCCAGCCGCTTCAAGCATCGCGGCGTGTACCTGATTGCAGGGGGAACCGGCGGAATCGGGATGGAATTATGCGAATATCTCGCCAGGACGGCAAAGGCACGATTGGTGCTGATTGGACGAAGGATGCTTGATGACAAGCGCAAGCAGAGAATTTCCCGGGTGGAAGCTCTTGGAGCGGAAGTGCTTTATCTCCAGGCGGATATTTGCGATTACAACAGTATGCGGCATGCGGTTGAGCAGGCCACGGCGCGATTCGGCGAAATTAACGGCGCGATTCATTCTGCGATGATTCTTCAAGATAAAACCGTTGCCAATATGGATGAGAGCATGCTTAGAGACGTTCTTGGACCAAAAGTGAAGGGGAGCGTCGTATTGCATGAAGTGCTGCGACAGGAGCCTTTGGACTTTATGTTGTATTTCTCATCGGCGGAATCGTTGCTGTGCCAGGCAGGCCAGAGCAATTACGCTGCGGCATCGACATTTATGGACGCCTATGCCGGCTATGTCCGTCAGCATGTTCCTTACCCGGTCAGCGTCATTAACTGGGGATATTGGGGAAGCGTAGGCATCGTAGCCGAGGAAGAGTACAGAGAGCGAATGGTCAAAATGGGCGTTCATTCCATCGAGCCTCATGAAGGAATGCAGGCCGTAGAACAGGTGTTGGCTTTGGATCATTCACTGAACCAGTTCTTCGTTGTAAAAGGGGAGAGACGGGATCTTAGGGCCATGCTTCCGATCGATTCGACGCATCAAATAGAGATTTTCAGGGAGGCGCTGCCCGAGGGGCTTCTACAAGCGCCCTTGGAAGTCCCGCATGTTGACCGGCAGGAGCTTGCACGTAATTTGGAGGCTTTCCGTCAGTTGGAGCGATGGGTGCAGTATGCCGTTCTGGATATTTTCCGCAGCATGGGTGTATTTCAGAGCGGAACAGAGCGCTACACGTATGATGTCCTCCTGAAGCGGACGGGAGTCTCCGACCAGCATCTCGGATTGTTTGAAGTGCTGATCCATGCGCTGGACGAAGCAGGATTTATTGAAGTGGAGACTATGGATCACACGACGATGCTTAAAGCTGCTCTCGTATTGGACACGGAAGAACTGAGACTGGAGCTTCAATCTCTCGAGGCAAGCAAAGACCGGCTGGTTAACGATTTTCCTTCGATCATGCCGCATGTGAACCTGGTGTGGGCCTGCAAGACTCATTATCCTGCATTGCTTACGGGACGGAAAAATGTCATGGAAGTTATGTTTCCGGGCGGCTCCATGTCTCTGGTTGAGGGTGTATATCACGGATTTCCGATAGGGGATTACTTCAACTTGTTAACTGCACAGAGTGTCAGGCATTATGTGCAGCAGCGGCTTGAACGCAGCCCCGATGACAAGATATGCATCCTTGAGCTTGGGGCCGGTACTGGCGGGACGAGCGGGCCTGTTCTCGAGGCTGTAAAAGATTTCAAAGAGCATATCCGGTATGTATACACGGACATTTCTTCCGGATTTATCCGATACGGTGAAAAGGTGTACGGAAGCGATTATCCATTTGTCCACTTTCAGACGCTCGATATTGAGCAGCCCGTTGAGGAGCAGGGATTTGCGCCGGCGAGTATCGACATGGTCATCAGTGCCAACGTCATCCATGCAACCAAAGATATTGCTGCCACGCTAAATCAACTGAAACGCCTTTTAAAAACAAATGGCGTGTTTCTTGCAAACGAAGCTGCGCGGGTGATGAATTTTGCCAACTTCACTTTTGGATTAACGGAAGGCTGGTGGCGGTTTGATGATGGACACAAGAGACTGCCATCTTCCCCTTTGTTGAGCGCTTCGTTATGGAGGAAAGCTATGCAGCAGAGCGGAATGCGCAGCGTGCAGACGCTTGGTTCTCCGGATACAGATCCTGAGTCCACCCAATGCCTGATCATTGGGGAAAGCAATGGAGTCACTCGGGCGAGGACTGCCGTAATCGAGCCCGGCCGGGTCCATCAGCCGCTGGCATTCCGGCCGAAGAATGCTTTTGTTGCAGCCGGCAAAGAAGAGGAGACGAAGGCGGAGGTGGAGGGAGCATCCGCTTCTCAAGAGGAGCTGCGGGAACGAACGGTGGACTATGTCAAACAGGTCTTTGCGGAGATTCTGAACATCGATCCATCGCAAATGACGGAACAGGAAACGTTTGAACGATACGGCGTGGATTCGCTGATCAGCCTGCAGATCGTGAAACGATTCGAAGATGATTTGGGCAACCTGTCATCGACGCTGCTGTTTGAATATATGACCGCGGGCAAGCTGACGGATTATTTTACTGCGGAAAAATCAAGTCAGTTGAACACACTGTTTAACCTGGTCGCTCCTTCGAATGACAGAACATTGCACCATGCGTTGTCCATAGACCCTGTAAAAGCGGATGCAGAAACCGCTTGTGCGGAAGACATTGCGATTATCGGAATGAGCGGACGCTATCCGGGAGCGGAGCAACTGGACGAGTTCTGGGACAATCTGATAAACGGGAAAAACTGCATTGGTCAAGTTCCGGATGACCGCTGGGACTGGAAAGCGCAAACTGCGGAAGGACAGAGCAGATGGGGCGGCTTTATTGATGATGTCGATACATTCGATCCATTATTCTTCCACATGACGCCGGAAGACTCGGAAAATATGGACCCTCAGGCCCGGTTATTCATGGAGACGGCCTGGAGCGCTTTCGAGGATGCGAGTTATACGAGCGATAAGTTCGAAAGAATGGACAACGAGGTTGGTGTGTTTGTCGGCGTTATGAACGCTGACTATGAATTTATGAGCGGTGAAGCATATGGCGAAGGGCGTATGACCTTGGCCCATGCCTCCCATTGGTCGATTGCGAATCGGATTTCATACCGCTTTAATCTGTTCGGTCCAAGTCTGACGGTTGATACGGCATGTTCTTCTTCTCTTACGGTCATACATCTGGCTTGTGAAAGCTTGAAGCGGGGAGAGTGCAAGATGGCCGTTGCCGGCGGCGTGAATTTGATTTTGCACCCGATGCATTACCACAGATTGGCATCCATGAACATGATAACCAAAGGGGATGCCTGCAAGAGCTTTGGCGACGAAGCAGATGGATTTGTCGACGGCGAAGGCGCAGGCGCGGTGATCCTGAAGCCACTTCGCCAGGCTATAGCGGATCAGGATCATATCCATGCCGTTATTAAAGGCTCGGCCGTGAATGCAGGCGGCAAAACAAGCGGATTCACGGTCCCAAATCCAACTGCGCAGGCCAAGGTAGTCGCCAAGGTCATGGAGAAGTCGGGAATACATCCTCGCACGATCAGTTATGTGGAGGCTCATGGGACGGGAACTTCCCTCGGTGATCCGATCGAGATAGCAGGATTGACCAAGGCGTATCGGGCATATACCCAAGATACGGGTTATTGTTCGGTAGGCTCGGTCAAATCCAATATCGGACATTTGGAATCGGCCGCGGGCATTGCCGGATTAACCAAAGTTATTTTGCAAATGAAGCATAAACAAATCGTTCCTTCCCTGCATTCCGACGTCTTAAATCCGAAGATCGCGTTTGAAGATACGCCATTTTATGTACAGCATCAATTGAAAGAATGGACTCAGCCCGTCGTTTCGGAGAATGGCAAGGAGACCCGTTATCCAAGGAGGGCGGGGATCAGTTCTTTTGGCGCCGGCGGTGCAAATGCTCATGTGCTCATTGAGGAATATGACGCTCCTATAGTAATGCCAGCAGGTACGGAAACGGAAACGATAGGGCGAAGCGAGGATCTATTCATCCTATCCGCCATGGATAAGGACAGACTCAAGGAATATGCAGGGAAATTGGCCTTATATCTGAAGAAGCATATGGACTCGGACAGCTCGCTGTCGATGGCCAACCTTGCATACACATTGCAGACAGGGCGGGAAAACATGGCTGAGCGTCTGGCGGTTATTGCAAAGAATGCGGATGAACTTTTGCATAAGATCAATATGTTTATCCAGGGAAACCTGACGATAGACCGGGTGTTCACGGGGAACATCAGAAAAGCCGGCAGGGATCAGGCACCGTTGTCAACTCGGAATGGAGACAACAGAGAAGCCGTCGTCCATGCATTACAGGCCGGAAATCTGGATATGTTGGCGCAGCTATGGGTTGCGGGAGAAGCAGTGGACTGGGAACTGCTGCACAAAGAAAAGCCGAGAACGGTTATTCCGGCACCGACGTACCCCTATGCCAAAAACAGGTACTGGATGAAGACGGTTCAACGGAAGGAAGCAAAAAGTACGACCGAAGCAAACTCGGCGATGGCAGAGGTTCGGGATGACAACATCGACGCCATCGCCGATATCGAGAGCAGAATCACTCTGATATTGGCTGACATTTTACGAAAAAGTCCGGATCAGATGCTAACAGACCAACAGTTGGAGCTGGATCACTTCGACAGTATGAAACTGATTATGAAGGCAACGCACGAGTTCGGACAAGAAGTAGATCCGCTCGTCATTTTGAACCACAAAACGATCCATGAACTTACCGTATATCTGGGATCATTGAAGACCGCTTGTGCTGGTGAACAAGTTCATTTGTCCGGTGGGGATGGGCTGCAGTTGGATCAAGCAGGCGGTAACTCTCCCAAAGGCGAGGTTCTTGAGAAAATCTTAGGCATCGTATCAGAAATTATGGGAACAGAGCCGGTCGTTATTGATCCGGATGCGGATATTAGCGATTACGGATTAAATTCGATCAATATCATGTTTTTGCATCACAAGCTGCAAGAGTTGTTTGGCCAAAACATAGATCCGCTTATGATCATGAATAACAGAACGCTGCGAGATTTGGCCGATTTTTTAGTCGATCAAAATATGATTTCTGAAGTCTATTTCACCCATTGAACGGAGGGAAAGCATGGTAAGTGCTAAAACGATACCCGGTCCACGGGGGGATTTGTTTTTTGGGAATATCAAACAATTTGGCGAAAACCCGCTTGGATATTTGCAGTCTGTTGTCCATGAATACGGGGATGTTGCCCGAATGCGGTTCGGAAGAAAAAATATGTATTTGACCAATCAGCCGGAATATATTCGGGAGATTCTTGTGGAGAAGGCCGACAATTTTCATAAAGGAAAGGCGTTGCAGTTATCCAGATCCGTGTTGGGCGACGGACTGCTGACAAGCGAAGGCCAGCTGCACCTGCAGCATCGGCGCACCATGCAGCCTGCATTCCGCAAAGACAGCGTGGATGAACATGCCGGCACCATGGTTCGGCACACGCATCGTTTAATAGCCAATTGGTCAAACGGAGAAACACGCATGATCTCGAGCGATATGATGGGGCTAGCACTAGGCATCATTTCCGAAACGATGTTTGGTTATGAGAGGGTGGAGGATACGGAAAAGATCGGCAAATCTATTGAGCAGTTGCTGGAGTACATTACGTATCGTATGACCTCTTTCGTACCGGCATTCATTCCAACGCGCAGAAAAAAAATATTCCATGAAGCCAAGGGCGTGCTCGATGAAATCGTATATCGGATCATTGACACCCGGCGCGCACAACATGGGGATGACCGGCGCGGGGATTTGCTTTCCATTCTGATGAAGGCGAACCATGATACAAGCGGTAAGGGAGTAACGGACGAACAATTGCGTAATCAAGTCATGAATATATTTGTATCAGGCCAGGGAACAACGGCGAGCACCTTAGGATGGACTTGGTATTTGCTGGCGACCCATCCCGAGGTCGAAGCGAAGTTTCATGAAGAACTGGACAGGGTGCTGCAAGGGCGAGATCCGGAATTGTCCGACATATCGTCTTTGACATATTTGCGGCAAATTATTATGGAGTCGATGCGCAAATTCCCTGCTGCTTGGACCATTGGGTATGATGCCGTAAATAAGGTGCAAATCGGAAAGTGGGAGTTCGAGCCTGGCGATGGATTTCTTATGAGTCAGTATCTGATGCATCGGAATCCCAAATATTTTGATCGGGTAGAGGAGTTTATTCCGGAGCGCTGGACAGAGGAATTTATTCAGCAACTCCCGCAATTTGCTTATTTTCCTTTCGGAGGCGGAGCGCGTTCCTGCATAGGAAATCATATGGGAATGATGGAAGTGACCCTGGTGCTTGCCACCATCGGTCAACATTACCGTCTGGAAATGCTGGATAATGAGCCTTTGATTCCTATGCCTTTAATTACCCTTCGACCTAAAAACGGTGTTCAGATGAGGGTCGTATCGCGAGCATAAGAGATGCCCAAAAAAGCCGGCTTTGGTGGTCATACCCCTGTCAAGCAGACAAATAAAAAAAGCTAAACTGCCAACGCGCATCGATGCTCAATCGGTGCGCGTTGTTCTAGTTT
Source organism: Paenibacillus sp. NPDC055715 (assembly GCF_053617595.1). Taxonomy (NCBI): domain Bacteria; kingdom Bacillati; phylum Bacillota; class Bacilli; order Caryophanales; family Paenibacillaceae; genus Paenibacillus; species Paenibacillus sp. NPDC055715. The sequence goes on along the minus strand of NZ_JBSHGA010000001.1, from coordinate 290,393 downwards.
GGCTAGTTTCTTGAGTGTTTTCTCGCAGGGGATAATGCCACTTTTGGATTTAACCAAAGCCGGCTTGTTTTAACATTATTTGTTCTTTAGTCTGTACTTCTGTTTGCTCTAAATGTTATCTCTACAACGAAAATAACCAATAACCTCTACAAGCGTAGAAAGCATTGGGGAATAAAGCTTGATATGTGAATACTTATATGCTAAAATCATCGACGAGTTAATATTTTATAAAATAAAAAACATATTACAGCTTTACAATTTGATTGTATCACAATATTATCTCGTTGTCAATTACTGTCTCACATAAATTTATCGTCCGCATGAGGCCGCATGAGGCCTCAGATTCCAGTGATTGATATTGGGTTTAGAAGCTGAACTACAGTCTGGATGGGGAGTGTTGAAATGAGTATTAAATTTGAGATCTGGGAAGAAGAGCAGCAACGAGTAAACCTTGTCGTGTCCGAGATTGACCGACAGCTCGCAGGGATTGCGGGAGACATCGACGACAAAAAAACGGATATCTTGGAATTCCGGAAAAACTTCTGGGAGGATGTGTCTTTAAATTTTGAAGACGCAGGCACCTATGCGAGCCTGAAACAGCAGGCCGAGGTTTTGTCCGAGAACGAGCGTACTTATCAGCATGCGAAAAAGAAAATGAAAACCTTGTCTCGCTTGAAGCAATCTCCTTATTTCGGGCGCATTGATTTTTATGATGAGTACGATAAACAGGTTCAGGAAATTTATTTGGGGATTGCTTCTTTGGTCGATGAAGACGGCATCAATTTTCTTGTCTATGATTGGCGTGCGCCTGTATCCAATCTGTACTACGATTTTTCTCCCGGACCAGCCCAGTACAATACGCCCAGCGGTACCATTACTGGGGAAATGACCCTAAAAAGACAGTACATGATTCGGGATGCCGTGATTGAAAGCATGTTTGATGCCAGTGTGACCATAGGCGACGAATTGCTGCAAGAGGTTCTTGGCAAGCAGTCCAATTCGCAAATGAAAAGCATCGTGGCGACCATTCAAAAGGAACAAAACTTGATTATACGCAATGTGAAAAGTCAAATGCTTGTTGTTCAGGGGGCTGCAGGCAGCGGTAAAACTTCAGCCGCCTTGCAGCGGGTGGCTTACTTGCTGTACCGTTTCCGGGACACGCTGAGTGCAGACCAGATCGTATTGTTCTCTCCAAATGCAATGTTCAACAGTTATGTTGCTACCGTCCTACCTGAGTTAGGTGAAGAAAATATGGAACAAACCACTTTCCAGGAATATTTGGAGCATCGTTTGGGAGAGGTGTTCCAGGTTGAAGATCCATTCAGCCAAATGGAGTTCATTCTGTCGGCGATGGGGAAAGAGAGATATACCGAGCGGATTGAGGGGATTCAATTCAAAGCTTCGGGAGAGTTCATGGATTGGATTGAGCAGTACGTGTCTTTCTTGGGCAGCAAAGATATGATATTTAAGGATATTACGTTTCGTGACAAGGTTCTGATCTCTGCTGCTCAGATCCATGAGCAGTTCTACGGGTATGATTCCAGCCTTCGGATGCCCAACCGATTGGGACTTCTGTCGGAATGGCTCCTAAAGGAGCTGAAGAAAAAGGCTGATCAAGAGATGGCTAAATTATGGGTGGAAGAGGAAATTGAGCTGCTTGACAAGGATGAATACAACTGGGCCTTCAAGGAGCTTCAAAAGCGAGAGCGCAATGCAGGCAATACGTTCGATGATTTTCAAACCGAAAGAACGATTCTTGCCAAAAAGATCGTGGACTTGTATTTCAAGCCGCTCAGAAAAGAAATTACACAATTCCGTTACGTCAATATTCCGTTGTTATATCGTCAACTGTTCGGGGATCCAAGCTACGTCTTAAACTTTATGGACAATGCCAAGCTTCCGCCGCACTGGGCGGAGATTTGCAGACAGACGGTGGAGAAGTTGGATCAAACGAAGCTCTTTTATGAAGATGCCACACCTTACTTGTATCTAGCCGAATGTATTGAAGGATTCCAGACGAACAATAAGATCCGGCATGTATTTATCGATGAGGCGCAGGATTTCTCCACGTTCCAATTCAGATTTATCAGAAGATTGTTTCCCCGGAGTAAAATGACGGTACTGGGGGACTGGAACCAAAGGATATTCATCCATGACCAGGGCAGCTTGAACACAGATAACTTAACGCTGTTATACGGGGAGAAGGATACTAGCCACGTGACCCTATCCCGGAGCTACCGCTCGACGCGGCAAATCATCGAATTCACCCGTGCCCTTATTGAAGGCGGAGAGGTTATTGAGCCGTTTAACCGGAAAGGCGATAAGCCCGTCCTGAAGCAAACGTCTGATCCGAAGAAGCATGCTGGCCTGGTGATAGAGAGTATTCAGGAGCTGCAGGCTGCGGACCACCGAACGATTGCCGTAATCTGTAAGACAGCGGCCGAGAGCAGCAAGGCTTATGAGGCATTAAAGGACTTGACCAATGTAAGGCTGATCGAAAAGGAAACAGCCTCCTTTCAGGCTGGAATTCTGATCATTCCGTCTTATCTGGCAAAGGGTGTTGAATTTGATGCGGTCATTATCAACGATGCTTCACAGGCAACGTATGGTAAAGAAAGCGAACGCAAATTGTTCTACACAGCCTGTACAAGAGCGATGCATGACCTGCATGTCTGTATTAACGGTGAATTGAATCCATTTATGGTGAATGTATCGAACGACCTGTATACCGTGAAAGTATAAAAATTTCCGCTAGGAGGAGTTACATGAGTTCTTTCGATCGTCATAAATATAGATGGTGGACACTGGCTTGTCTGGTGTTGAGTCTCCTGATCATCAGCTTTGATGTAACCATCCTTAATGTCGCGCTGCCAACGCTTTCCAGGGAATTTGATGCCGGCACCAATGAGCTCCAATGGATTATGGATTCGTACCTTCTGGTTTTTTCCGTGTTGCTGCTTCCCGCAGGCAGTCTGGGAGACCGGTTCGGGCGAAAAAAAATGCTGTTTATCGGTTTAATCATTTTTGCCATAACTTCGCTTGTGGCAGGATTTGCTCGAACGACGGATGTGTTAATTGTGGCAAGGGCATTTATGGGAGTAGGGGGAGCGATCATTATGCCGCTCACGTTTTCCATTCTTCCTACTGTATTTACTCCTAAGGAAGCAAGGAAAGCTTCTGCCATCTGGTCAGCGAGCTCGGGTGTGGGATTGTTGGTCGGACCGTTGCTGGGAGGGTTTTTGATTGAGAGGTTCTCATGGGGCTCCATCTTTTTGATCAACGTGCCGATCATTGCAGCCGTATTGATAGGGGGATACTTTCTAATACCAGAATCCAAAAATGAAAAAGCTCCTCGGATTGACTGGCTGAGTATGCTGCTGTCCTGTATCGGATTAGGCAGCCTAGTATATGGAATTATTGAATCCTCACGCCTCGGATGGGGTTCGATGCAAGTCATCCTGGCTTTATGCATTGGGGGACTCTTTATTGCTTTGTTCATTACACGGCAAAGGTTTGCAAAGGAGCCTATGATGAATTTAGGCTTGTTCAAACATCCTTTATTCACCTGGGCTACCCTTGCCGTATGTGTAATTATGTTTGTCTTGAATGGCCTCCTGTTTTTCTTGACCCAATATCTTCAATTCACATTGAATAGCAATGCCTATGAGACGGGGCTTAGGCTGATTCCTTTCATGGCCGGGATGATTGTAGCTTCGCTATTCAGTGTCCGGGTTGCGAGTAAATTGGGAACCAAATGGGCGATTGCAACCGGACTTCTGATCATGGGCATGGGGTTGTTCTTGCTGTCAACCATAGATGTTCAGGACAGCTATGGGTTTGTCGCCATCTGTTTAGCGATCCAAGGAGTTGGATTTGGTTTATCACTGTCGCCATGTATGTCGGCAGTCATGGAATCATTGCCGAGGAGAGAAGTGGGGATCGGTTCAGCGGTGAATAACACTTTGCGGCAGGTCAGCAGCGCGCTGGGCGTTGCAGTCTTAGGGACTCTCATATCCACTAGATACCAAAATGGAATCAATCAGGTAATTAGTGATGTGCCCAGCCAGTATGTCGACTATATAACGAGTTCCATCGGGACGGCAACCAAAATGGCTTATACAATGGATGAGTCCATTCAGAGCTCGATTTTAGCACGAATTAATGTTGCTTATATTGATGGAATGGATTATACGTTAAAAATCAGCTCGACCCTGTTGATTCTATGTGCCGTGTGGATCATAGCAATTTTGCCGAAATCGCTGGGAGCAAAGTCGAAAGAAGAAGCGGAGAGCCACGGATCGATAAATGGATAAAACAAGTTTCCTAAAAGTCCCGCCCAAATTATACCTACACGGGTTCCTTGACGGCAAAAGCTTTATAGATCGCTTTTTGCTCTTTGGTAAGCGGAAATAGGATACGCTGACCGTTTATGTATTGCACCCGAAGTTTGGTCAGAACGAGCAGTAGGTTTCTTAATGGTCATCTTTTTGTACAGGTCTTGATCCAGCATCACTTTGTGTAGGTGAGACATGAGGATGAATGCGATAACCGATGAATACCTTATTTTGCATCGTGTCGTTTCGATGTACGCGAAGGCGCCCCAAGTCCAGTTGAGTTTCTAGGCGAAGAAATCCTTTCTCAACCACATCTTTCTGACAATAGATAGAAAGGGCTTGTTTCGCGTCAGAAATATCGTTGCTTAGCACAACGAGCCACCCTGTCGTTTCCAGTTCCTTCTCCACAACATCTTCACGGATGTTGACCGTATAACCCGAGGACGTATTCTCGGATTTTCGAATGATCAGGTATTTCTTGGATGATTCGTCTTGCAGCGAGGCTTGTGGATCGGATTCCGCTTGCTCTTTCAGAATCGTAACGTGGGCATACAGTTCTTCCCGAAATTTCGCTGCCTGCATCGCGTGGTAATACACGTGAGTATGCAGACGGTACTTTTCGTTCCAGACGCGTTCTTTGGTAACGGCGCGCAAGGAGTCTCCCCCGATCACGAGCGTATGCTGCAAGCGGTCGATATCTTTTCGTTCACTGACGACCATTTTCTTCGCAAATTGTGAAGTGAACGGAACGGCGATGATGAATCGGGTGGGATTTTGGCGATTCAGCATGGCATTGACGTTTCATGTGCTGAAGCCCCCTTTGTCCATCACGGTGAGCGCCTGTTTGCCGCCTAAGATCGCGTCCATTTTTAAATAAGGTGGTTTCAAGCGTGCTCACGTCCTTCAAGCTGCCGCTGTAGAGCACTTGGTAGATGGGGGGGGGCCGCGAGGTTTCTCCCATGAGCATGCACATATTGATCTGCGGTAGCTGTTCTTTGTCTCGATTGTACCCCCACTCTACATCTGGAATGAGTTCTGAGTAGGAGGAAGTGGAGGTGATGTCGAGCGCCAGGTATTTCTGCTCGCAGCGCAGCTTGCACCAAGCTTGAAAAAACACTTCCCGTTCTATGTCCGTGATCGTTTGAAGTAGATCGCTAATGCGTTGCGAAGACAGCGAACCAACGTCCGAACAAGCGGTTCTGTTTAACCACTCTTCACAGTACATGAACGGATCGCCGGACGAGACCAAATAGCACTGTATGCCTATGTCAAGCGTTCCGAGATTCCCAGAGCCCGTATCTTCATTCTCAATATCGCTTCGATCGCCATTTACACGTTCGGTTATGCTTTGGAACTGGCCAGCCCTACACTGGAACTGAAGAAGTTCTGGACCATTGTTGAATATACGGGCATTTTGTTTACCGCTCCACTTGGCCTGATTATGGTGGCCACCAATGATTACCATCATCTGTATTACAAGACTGTAGGGCTGAAGCAGAATAGTTCTGTACCTATGATAGATTTCTCCTTTGGCGAATGGTACGTGGTGCGCCTTTCCTTTTCCTGTATGCATCTGGCCTGCTGCAGCAGTGGAGGCAGAGTAGGGCCTTATATCGTCGTCAGCTGCTCGCCCTGACGGCTTCACAGTTGATCCTCTCCCCGTCGTGATGTGCGTAACCTCTTCGATGTATATATGGGCCATTATGTCCTCCCACCAGTTCACCCTGATTCCTATCGCCAAGGACGGCATCTTCGAGAGCATGAGGGAAGGCGTGCTTGTACTGGACAGATCCCATCGGCTCATCGACTATAACAAGGCCGCGAAGGAGATGGTTCCTGAGCTGCGTGGCAGCATGCTGGGCCAGACTCCGGAAGAGATCTGGTTCAGTATGACGGGCAAGCAGCTGCAGATGGATTACTCGAAGAGAGGCTTGCAGCACGACATGTACTGGCGGAAGGACGGGGAGCAGGTGTGCTACCAGATCCGGTTGTCCTCCGTACACAGCAAAGCCGGTCTGACTGTCGGCACACTCGTCATGCTGATTGATATAACGGAGCAGCGCTTTCTTCAGGAACAGCTGAAACAGATGGCCTATTTCGATGGCCTAACCAAAATTCACAACCGCTCGCAGTTCCTGCTCCGCAGCCGTGAATTGCTAGAGGCCGCCAGGACGGACAAGCAGCCAATCTCCTTTATTCTGTTTGACGTGGATCATTTCAAACGCATTAACGATACCTACGGACACGATACCGGCGACCTGGCGCTGATTCACCTTGTGCAGACATGCCTGCCACCGGCATCTGTGAGGCCGCATACTTCGCGGAGCAGCTGCGGCAAGCGTTGATGAACGAACCGCTGAACGTCCAGGACATTCTCGTTACTCTCACCTCCAGTTTCGGAGTTGCCGAGTACCAGTCTGATGCCGCCGATTCACTGGAAACCGTGCTCAGATATGCCGGTCTCGCGCTATACGAATCCAAGAGGAACGGATGCAATGCGGTAACCCCACATATCGTCACCCCGGCTTAACTGCTAGTAGCCATGTCACCGATATGACATTTAACCAAAACAAGCGATGATCCGTGAACCTGTTCACGGAACGTCGCGTGTTTTGTGTAAATTGCCAATAGGGTACTAAGTGGTATGACCATTCCTCCAATATCCAACTCGCCTGTCTTGGCTTTCAGCGCTGGTGCAAGCAAGGCGAGTTGATCGATCATGGTGCGGTGCGCAGCGTATTGCATTTCACCAGGGAAGAAGGAAAAAGTCGTGCAGGATAAAGCCAAGATAGATGTCCAACCGGGTTATCTTGGTAGTCTTTTCAGCCAGTGATCTGTGTTTCGAGCAACTTCCGATAAACCTCATCATTGATATGTGGATTAAACAAGTTATGTGAGCTTTCACCAAACAAAATGTTTGAGTCTATCGTTTCGAGCACATACGACTTCAGGTTATTGGGAACGAATAATCCAAGTGACTGTACAGAGAGGTTTTTACACCGTTCTATAGCCCGGTAAAATCGTGCCAGTTCATATGGCATGGCAGATCCGCAAAGAAGACGAATATCTGACGCTGCAAATCTTTCTTGAATGCGCTGCTCACCAAGAACCCCGCAATCCATCACAATAACGTTGTAAGCGTGATTTAATTCTTCTGTCATATAAAGGTCGTTACCTTCCGACTGGTAATAGTTTCCTGTCTTTTCTGGTTCAAATATAAGTGAATGATATGTGCTAGGTAATTGTTCGTATTGGCCTCTACATAACAGGCACTTCCGCCATGTGCATTAATCCAGCAGACTAGATTTATAGCGGTTGTTGTGACACCCACGCGGCGGTCGCATCCCGCAATCGCTATTTTGAGATTGGAACAGGTAAAGCGATACTGCACGTTTTCTGCGAGAAGCGTGGGACTCGGCTTTTCTTCTGCTACGAAGGAGAGAGGCTTAAAGCGCTGCATCCCTTCCTCGGAAAAGCATTCCCTCAGCCGCAATAATAGAAAGTCGCAAGTATTCGTGTACGGCACAGGAAATAATCAACACTGCCAGTACAATTGCTATGGTTAAGGGGAAACCGCTGCCGGAGCGATTTTGCCAGATTCGTTTCACTTCCAATACACCTCGCTCTTTCCATTGGCTTTGGCAGTCAATTTGATTAGGAAGGAGCCAAAGTCACCAAACAATCCTATGTTAACATGAGTTAGCAGAGTTACCTTCACTTCCTCATTGATGGGGATCTGGCCGCTTTGATTCCAACTCATGGCTGGGTATAGTCCTGTCTGTAGCTGTAATTGTTCAAACCTCTTGGTTGTTTCCGGACCTACTCTGCCGGAGATTTCGGCTTCGCGTACCAGTTCTGCTGCGAATGTATCCAGTTGATATTTAGCGATGAATACTGGAACGACCTTCTTCATGGGATGGGACGAGGGGCTAAAACAGCTTGCCCATGGCCTTCATAATTTCCATTCCCAGGATGACCATGTACATCAACATGAAGCAGACAAGCATATAGAAGGAATATTTGCGGATTTTGCCTGGACGCTTCATGGCGATGAGCTTTAGTCGCTGAATTTCCATGAGCTTAAAATCATGGGCCAGCATCTCGAAGTATACAACTCCTTGATCGCCGCGCATGACCGCCAGTAGCCCCCGCACTACATCCGAAAGCATAGTTCTGCCAATACGTGCCTCCAGTCGTAAGAGTGCCGTTTCCTGATTGCCGCTTTTCATATCGGCTATCGTCATCCAGAGTTCGCTTTGCAGGCTGCCTCCTGCATGTCTAGTATAAACCTCCAATATGCGCAGAACGTCCCGCGTTGCTTTTAATTCCTGGGCAACAGTAGCGACAAAGCGGGGGAGCTCCACTTCAATTTGCTCACGCTTTTTTCGCACGATCTCGTCGGCGCTTCGGGACTCCTTGAAAAAGATAGCGATAGCGAGGAAAACGAATATAGGAAATAAGAGCGGCAAGAGCGGGAGCAGAAGCAGTCCACTCCCGAAAATAAGAACAGCTTTGACTATGGCTCCCGCTATATATGTCTCTGGCATGGTTTGGATACCCGCCGAGCGCAGGGTTGCTGCCGTTTTTCGCTTATAGTAGTTGCTAAGGGGTATCTTCCCTGCCGCCACGTAGATAAACGAAAAAGAAATACCTGAACTGGCGAATCTTTGTGTTTACCGATCTTTGTCACCTTGAGGATGGCACGTGTAGTTGCAAGTGTAGGCAGCTTGAGCCAAGCGGCCAAAATCAAATAAGCCCCGACCGTCACAAGCAAGTCGAAGCTAACCAACCATCCTGTCATTTATGTTCACATCTCCTTTAGCGCTCCCACTCTTCATCTGAAAGCTCATCTTCGATCCCTTGTTCCAATTCATCTACAGCAAAAAAAACGGATGGTTCACGGGCTTTTGCTGTAATAACTTCATAAGAAGGCGCTTTTTCCGCTACACGGGGCATTTGTCCCAATTGAGCCAAGGAAGCAAAATTCGTACCGCCGATGATGATATGATCCAACACGCTAATGTGGAGCGGGTCAAAGATAGCAACCATGCGCTCGGATGATTGTGAGCAAGGATGATGGAGGAGCAATCGCAGTTTAAAGCAGCTTTTAATACATTGCGTGGATGTACGACCGTTTCTGAAATGCCTCCTTCCGAGATAATGCGTGTCTCAATAACTTGATTCTTAATATCAAGGAAGGCCACCATAAATTGCTCCCGATCTTTAATACCGCCTAGAAAAGAGGAAAAATACCGACTTGCCTTCTCGGGAGTCGAAAGAGATTGTTTCGCGTTTTCCTCTTCCCACTGCAAGACACGATGAGAGCGAAGAAAGGCATTGAGTTGCTCTACCTTTAAATCTGGGGATTCCGACGGCTGCTCCGAAAGCAGCAGCAATTCGTCGATGCTGGCAAGTTTGGGAACAGAGCGTTTACCCGCCATGATTCATCAGCTCCTTTGCTAAACCTTGATAGGCGCCAGCAACTTTAGATTTCGGATGAAACTCCATGATGCTTTGGCTGTAAAAGTTCGCTTCACCAACTTTAACGGACAAGGGAATTTGCGTTTCAAAAATACGAATGCGATCACCGTAGTAATTCTCAATCAGACGGAAAGCTTCTTTGTACAAGTTAGTTCGAACATCGCACATCGTCATCAGGATGCCTTCAATAGAAATGCGGGGGTTGATCCGCTTTTTTACTTTGACGATGATGTTCAACAGTTGAGTCAACCCTGTGGCTGACCAGAGCTGGGGGTTGACAGGAATCAAAACGCTGTCGCTAGCCGCGAGTGCGTTAATCGTCAGCAAACCGAGAGACGGGTTTGTGTCGATAATGATGTAATCGTAATGAATTTTCATTGGCTCCAACAGTGCGACCAACGTCTTTTCACCACCCATCTCATCTCGCAAGTTCATTTCAGCAATCGATAATTCAATATTGCTCGGGATGAGGTCAATGTTCCCCTGTGAATAAAGGTATTTGTCAGGGGAGGGAATAGGATCGTCTCCCATGACAGCGTTCATTACATTGAACATACTGACTTCCAACTTGTCGGGCTGGTCGATGCCAAAACATAAGGTCAGATTACCCTGGGGGTCGAAATCCACCAGCAGAACCCTTTTTTCCTCATTGGATAAGGCATATGCCAAGTTGTAGGCAGTGGTCGTTTTACCGGTGCCGCCTTTTTGCTTAGCGATAGTAACAGTTGTTGCGTTTCTCATGTTAACCCTCCCCGAAGCGGTCGCTTCGTTAATTTGTCAATGGCAGGGAGTGGGCTGGTTTGGTCATTGTTCTCTCCGAGTTCTCTCAAACGTCCCAAATCGGCCGCATTTTACGGAATTTCCAGGAATCCTTGCGGCGCTTGGATTTGAACGAAAAAACCGCCAAAAACCTTGGTTTTACAAGGGTTTTGACGGTTTTTTAATTCCGTTCCATTGACTTATATTCCGCTTGGTTCCGAATCGCGTCCGCGATTCAGGTCCGTGTGGGCTAACCCCCGTGGAGGTTCGGGTCCTCTCGACCGCATCATCTAACAATGAACGCTCTTGAATTTCCCATGTGGAGATTCAGGAGCTTTTTGCATATTCGGGATATGTAAAGTGATATTCATGACACCCAGATGCGGTCTTGATTTTGATTTGTTTCTGGCGATGGCCTTCAAAACCTGGCTGGACATTCTATAATAGCAAAGAGTATCATGACTGTTTCTGAAAAAGCCAACTTTATATCGCACCAACAAAAGAGGCTGTAGTCCTGAAATGGTATGGGGGCCTGTTTGGTGTTTAATGCTTAACCGTCACACGACGCAAGCGGCACATCATTTCCTCGTACCGGTGTTCATATAATGTACAACATGACGTTATATATGGAGGTACAAGAGAATGGGCGATGCACGGAGCGCGGTCGATGAGGGGACAACTCGAAAGAAGTAAAAGAAACGGATTTTGAACTCTTAGATTTAAATTTTCGCAATTGACATGAGAGGAATATTAAGGTGAAATACAGAGCAGCAACGGGAACTCGCACTGCAATTCAAGGAACAATTGGCACAAAGCGGGCGCTTTGACAAGCTCATTGTGACAGAGATTCTTCCGCTTCCATATTTTATCCGGCAGAGGATTACCAGAGGGATTACCACAAAAAGAACGTGAAGCATTACAAGGAAGACCGCGCCCAATCGGGTCGTGATGAGTTTATAAATCAGAACTGGTAAGCAAGTATGGCATATGTTTTGCGTACGTAAGGCAGATCAGGGGTGACCTCTGGGTCTGCCCATACATATTTAGGCGACGTTACTCACACAATGAAGGGACAGAGAAGGAGGCTGACCTATAATGAGTAAACGAACGAAACTGCACCTGAGAAACATCGCTATACAGGCTACTCGCAGCCGTAGAGAGTCAACCTATGCACATGCGGTTCGCCAAAATCCAAAGATGAGAAAAAATATAGCAGCGTGTATTGTGGTTGGTCTTGTTCTTTCGGTATGTGGGAATGTTTGGAACATGGATGTAGCAAGCGCTACGGGTAAGCAGGATCAGCATCAAAAGATGGTTGCCGTCATTATCGACGATCTAGGCAACAACATGAAAGGGACAGAGCAAATTTTAAATTTGCCGGTTAAAATTACGGTTGCGGTGATGCCCTTCTTGCCTACAACCAAACAGGACGCTATGGAAGCGCATAAGCGCGGTCATGACGTCATCGTCCATCTTCCGATGGAGCCAAAGCAGGGAAAGCCCGAATGGCTTGGACCCGGAGCGATTAAGGCGAATATGTCGGATGAAGAAGTACGTGCCAAGGTGACAGCAGCCATTAAGGAAGTCCCTTTTGCGATAGGTATGAACAATCACATGGGTTCCAAGGTTACTTCAGACAAACGTATTATGTCCATCGTTCTCGATGTTTGCAAGGAGCAAGGGCTATTTTTTGTCGATAGCCGTACGAACTATTGGTCTGTAGTGCCTGAACTTGCTGTAGAAAAGGGAATGCCGCCAGTGCGTAATGACATTTTTCTGGATGATGCCCATACACTTGCCCATGTGAATCGGCAATTAACTAAGGTGGCTGAATGGGTGGACGAGCACGATACCTGTGTAACCATAGGTCATGTTGGTGTGTCTGGCATGTACACGTCCTCGGCACTCCATTCATCGGTTACCGCGTTAAAAGATCACGCCAAGTTTGTGGGCATTAGTGATTTGGTGCGTTCCGTATGGGGCTGGAAAGGAACTCCTGCCACCCACACTACCATACCGTCAAATGAGCAATAATGCCTTCGGCTATCGCCTCTGCGACGTTTTTTTGACCGCGATCCCCGGAAAGAATAGCCCTGTCCCGTTCATTGCTGATAAATCCGGTTTCCACGATTACAGCGGGATGCTGGATTTTATTCAAAAGATAGAAGGGTTTTCCGTAGACCGTTTTTCTGTTCATGCAGAATAAGCGGTTCAATGAATGTTGAATCCGCTCTGCCAACAGATAGCTGCTGCCTTCATCCTGATACAAAACAATCGCACCCCGTTTTTCGGCACGTTTGGTCCAATTAACATGTAGGCTTACGACCAAAGCAGTAGGTAACTGTTCGGTAAGGCTTTTACGTTGGGCTAGGTCCTTCAGATGCCGGGATTTGGATTGCAGCCAACGGTTATCGTCGCTCAGAGCATAGTCCTTGTCCCTGTTTAAGACCGCAGGATAGCCCTGTGAGCGTAAAATCAGGTACAGTTTTTGTCCAATTGCGAGATTGATATCTTTTTCCAAAAGCTCTTTATGGCTCGTTCCACCATCCACGCCTCCATGACCGACGTCTATGAGCACAACCGGCTTGGCAAAAGCGTGATAGGACGAGTGTACGTTGGATTGGCTTTCTGTGTCCTTGTTCGGATTGGTGCTTGTTTCGCCGGGCTGGGCGCTTGCATAGGCAAAGGATGCAAAACCAGCACTGCAAAGGACACTTAAACTCAGTCCCAGTCCTGTTAGCCATATGAAGTTTAACTTTTCTTTTCGCACGTCCCATTCCTCCAGTAGACGGATTGTACTTTTCTGAAAACCAACCTTATAAAGCAGCATAGTTGCCTTAAACATAACCATTATTCTTCGGATAACTGTTTTGTTTGAGATAGTATGTTCCATTTAAGGGAAACCATGCATGGTTATTCCCACAGGGTTAGACTTTTTGGAAAATGAGCAAGCTAAGCTTATCTGTATCCAACGTGTGAATTTGATTTTTTTCCTGCAATGCGAACAAAATGTCAGGGATGCAGATTGAGGGAGGTCGCGAAGGATGGCCAAGAGTGACGAACTGGTGACGTACATTACGCAGCGAATTGTTCGGTATATGGAAACGCCGCGCGATGTGCGCCGAAGCCGCAAACAATCCAGAGAGCCATGGGCATACAAATGGTTCGGAATGCTACCGCTCGCTCTGAATATGTGGATTAAATCCGCACGCAAAGGGCGAAAGGAGCGGCATTAAACTCGCCAAAGAGACCACAAGAGGCATACGGAATGCCGTTTGAGGTCTCTTTTTGTGTTATAGAAATAATCAAGAATGATTTCGTGATTTATGACTAAGAGTGGATACGATAAAATTCACCGCCAGGTAACAACCGATCCAGCGGCACAAAGCGGGAAAGCCCGGTGCGGCAAGTTACCGCATACATAATAGGATGAGACAGATCATGCGAAGGGTTCCAGGATTGATATCCGTTAATAGCCAAAGGGCCGCCAAAGGCAAAATTTATGCCTGTCGCAGAAAATACGATACGTGATGATTCACTCAGCGTGTTGGTAAACTGATTTACATTATGGAGGGAAAGCTTTTGTTTGGGTAGAAGCCAGCTAAGATCGTCATAGGGGTCAAAAGGCTCAGCCGAAAGGGTAATCGCCTGTGCCCCTGCTTTCAGAGAGAGAGCAGGTGAAGGAATTGTGCTGCTGTGGAGCTTATTTTTCCAGTTCCCATTAGCTACCTCCGCAGGCAATGGATCACCCGTAAAAGCGTCGATGCATACTTCGCTGCCAGTGGAGGAACGCACCAGCCAGTAGGCTAATAGCGGTTCCTCATACATAGGGGTAATTTGCAGCTTGTCGATGGATGAAAGCTCGGTTTCTGTGAGGGATTTAAGGGATTGGCGGAGTAAATTCATACTGTACGGCCCGCCCGGCCCGGTTCCGTATTCATGAAGCTGATAAGCGCCGTTATGATCTGCCCCGATAATCAGGTAGCCGATGTATTCACCTGCACGATTCACCTGGACGAGCCAGCTATGTGTTCCTGGGCCGAGCGGGTGGTAGCTAAGCTCAGCATCTTTCCACTGGGCAAAAGGCGGCTGTGCCGATAGCGACTGCACCATATCGGCGGAAACCTGCTTTACGTCCGTAGGTACTCCTTGCTCCTGAGCAGGCGGACTTGCGGAAGAGTTACCCGGAGAAAGGGAAGGGATTACAGGAGTCGCCTCGGTTTGCCCCTGCTTCTCATCCTGGTTTTGGTTCGTGGGTTCCGATGGGGAAACCAATGAACTTGCTTCGTAAGGGGGTGACGGGTTTGCGCTGTGGTCTTGGTCTTGGGTTGCTGAGGGGGCCGCTTGAATGGAAGCAAACGGACAGACTGCGGACAGACTGATCAGAACGGCCGCAATCATACCAACGCTATGGTGTCCGGAATTTTTTTTCAATGGAATCCACCTTTCTGACGGCATAATGCACCGATGGAAGCTTTTTTATCCAGCATAAAGCTTGTCCGATAAAAAGACTGCTACACCTTGTCGGCACATCTGTCCTGACCGGGTTCGTTTTTTGCTGTCGATAAGTAGCGGCAGGCATGGCAAAGCTTGTCGGTACAGCAATAAACCCGATATAGTCTGAAGCACGATGTTAAAAGCTGACGATACCTCTGCAACTAGCCTGCGAAGGAGCGTGAGATATCGGTTACCGCAGATGAAATATCCCGCAGTTAATGGCGGATACAAGCACCTTGGGTTCATATTGCCATACCATTTCTTTGCGGCGGGCTTGATGCTGCTCTTGTATGGCTTCTTTTTTTTCCTCTTCTTCTTTTTGCTCCTTGACCAAATCATCGTAATAGTGATCTATAACCTCCAATTCCTCGCGCAGCCGTTCTCTGGCCTGCTCAGCCCACTCGTAATCTTGCTGGCTTAGCTGAACATTGAGATAGTTTTCCAGCGAGGTGGAGGCCTCCGAAACAGATAATTTAGCAGGCTGCACATGCATATTGCCTGCCAGCAGCGGGCTGAGCTGCCGGGATTGGAGCATGCTGTCAAAGTCGGGTACGATGGTGCCGCTTTTGAGCGAAATTCCGAGCCAATAAAGCTCTTCCCGCTTCAAATCACAAGCAAATTCGATCTTGTAGCAAACGCCTAGCCAGGCTTCATACACTGCGGGAGAACGGGCGGATAATTGACGGGCATTGGGTTGCTCGAACAAATTGACATATTTCCCTCCATCACGTGCAGCTTCAAAAATTTGATGCAGCCGACGACTCCCATAGCGAAGTTCTTCCTGCAAAATACGTCCGGGTCCCAACTGGGGTAAAGCCGGAACATGTCCGAAGTAACGGCCCATGACCTGATCCTGCGCCAGACTGCCGGACACTGGTGCTTGTTGTGGTCCTTGCCCCGGTTGGGCTTGTGACGGGGGGAGAGACGTATTCTTTGTGGGTGACGTATTGTCCATCGAACTCTCCTGTGCCGTCCGGTAGGCTTCCCCATCGAAAATAAAGGTGAACGACATCGTTTGAGCCGGAACACCAGTACGCTCCACATAGCCCCAATAGTAGGGGCGGTTCGTTAGAGCTTTATCCGCTTCGGGAGAAAGCTTGACGGTCACATGGTTTGTCGACCTCTCGATCACACTGCATCCGGTGGCCTCCAGATATGTGAGGACAAAGCGCTGTACCTGCTGTGAATTCATGGTCATATCAGCGGCCTCCTTTTGCGCCGCGTCGGGCTTTGGCTGGAGGAACAGCGCTACCTGATAAGCCTAGCAAATCAGCGGTGCTTTGGCTTGTTCCCGTCAGGCGCCCATGGATCTGGCCTGTCTCGGATGACATATCGGTTGCCGTATCCGAAGTGGATGGACTATCTGTACGAATCTGTTTCATTTCCTGTTTGATCGAATCCAGCGAATGACCGAGCTTTTGCATTTTTCGGCGTATTTCATCGTTATTGCTGGATTCAAGCATGATTCTATACAGGCTCTTTTCAATCGATTCTTTCTTTTCAAACCGTTCTAGAATGACGTCCAGTCCGCCAATAACCATTTCGAACATGTTGATTTTTTCATGCAGCAGATGGAGGATATGCTCTTCAATCGTTCCGCTTGTGGACAGGTTGAAAATATTGACATCATGCGTCTGTCCCAGTCGATGCACACGTCCAATCCGTTGTTCCACGCGCATGGGGTTCCAGGGCAGGTCAAAGTTAATCATATGGTGGCAAAATTGCAGGTTAATGCCCTCGCCGCCCGCTTCGGTGGCAATCATCACCTGAATACGTCCACGGAACAAATCCATCATCCAATCCTTGCGTCCCCGGTTCATGCCGCCCCGGTAAGGAACAGCGGATAGCCCCCGGTCGCGAAAATAGTTCAGCAAATATTCCTGTGTAGCCCGATATTCCGTAAAAATAATCACTTTTTCGTTCATTTGACGAATGAGTTCAAGCGCTTTTTCCGCCTTGGAATTGGCTTTAATCGCCTTGATATGCGCGACCAATTCCCAGACGCGATCGCGTAAGGGAGAGTCGGGCGCCATCTTTTTAGATAAATTGACAAGCGTTACGAATACCGCATCCCGGCTGCTGCACACCTCCCGCTGAAGGGTAACGAGAGACAGCATACTGCTCAAATTTCCGCCATTCGCCTGATATTGATCCTTGACAAAGGAAGTGACTCCATCGTATAACGTTTGTTCTTCTGGCGAAAGTTCCAAGTGAATGTTGGAAACATTTCGTTTGGTGAATTGGACTGGCCCTTCGCCGCGACGGTTACGGATCATGACTTTGGACAGCTCATCCTTGAGCTGATCTTCATTTTTGGGTAGACGCTTATCCACAACGAAGTTGGCTGAAAAATCTCCATGTCGTCCTAACTGACCTGGCTTAAGCAATGTAATGAGATTGAAGAGCTCGGACAAATCGTTTTGTACAGGGGTGGCGGTCAGGAGCAAACAATATTTTTTACGCAGCTTCATAATGAACTGGTAGTTGGATGTTTTTTTATTTTTCAGCTTGTGAGCTTCGTCGATAATGAGCAGATCATAATCGGTATCCAGCAGGATGTTACTGTGTGGCTCCCGCTTGGCCGTATCCATAGAGGCCACGACGACCTCAGACGACCAGGAATACGCTTTTTTCTGAGCGACAGCTGAAATGCCAAATTTGCTGTTCAGCTCACGAACCCATTGAAGCACCAGGGAAGCGGGGACAAGAATAAGCACTTTGGCGGCAAGTCCGCGAACCAGATATTCTTTTAGAATCATTCCAGCTTCGATCGTCTTACCCAAGCCGACTTCATCGGCGAGAATGGCGCGGCCGGACATTTCAAACAATACCTTACGGGCCGTATCCAGCTGATGGGGCAGTGGAGTGAGGTCTTGCAAATGCTTCAGACATTGAAGCTCATCAAAGTTGGGGACCAGCTTTGCCTTTTCCGCCTCAATTGCCAACTGATATAGATCCCAATCTCCCCAAGGTCCTCCTCTGCGGAGGCGTTGGTCCAGCTCATCCTGCCAGCTACGGTCAAATTGTATCGGAACAGGCAGTGGTGCCTGATTTTGTGATTGTGGGGAACTTGTCGATTTGGCTTTCATGATGAATTCCCTCCCTCCTTTTGCACAGATCGTAGATGTAGTATGGACGGAAAAAGGTATCTTCATAACAGGAGGGGGAAATCCTTTAGCTGCCTTCCATTAGCTTTTGAAGTTTGCTTTCTGTAGAGGTTTGTTCGTTCGGGGTGTAGATGCTGCAACGCAGATCGACGCTGCCTTGCACCTGAAGGGAGGTCAGGTCAAACAACATTTTGCCTGCCTTGGCATGACGAAATTCAATCAGCACCTCTGGCGCAGAGCTGACCTCACTCTGATTCCAAAGTTCATTAAACTGCGGATAAGAACGGCTCATGTTCTGTATGAACTGTGCATACCAAGGATCCGTCACATATTGTCCGTAATAAGCGCGGAAAATAGCAAGGAATCCTTTGACAAAATGCTCCCAGTTTACAGCGAGACTTTTAAACTCTTTTTTGGTAAACAGCAGTTCAATCATGTTGCGTTGTTCATGGGGCAGCTCGGCAAAATCCATAAACACATGAGCCGCGGCTGCATTCCAGCCGACAATATGGCAGCGCCGATCTGAAATAATAGCAGGGCAATAGCGGAGCTCCTGTACTATTTTTTGCAGGGATGGAGAAATAACCGTCTGCTCTGCAAGAGCAGGAGGTGTCTGAAATCCGGTCTCAAGCGCTAAATCATACAAATACTTACGTTCATCCGTGTTTAGCTGTAAGGCAGCGGCAATGGCATCCAGGACAGAGGCGGACACCTTGATATCGCGTCCCTGCTCCAGCCAGGTGTACCATGTCGTGCTGACACCTGCTAGCTGAGCGACTTCTTCTCTGCGCAAGCCAGGTGTTCTGCGGCGTGATCCGTTCGGCAGACCGACCATATGCGGGTGTAAACGGGCTCTTTTGGTTTTGAGAAAAACAGATAGTGCTTCCAGACGTGCTTCCGGTTTCATAGGCGAGTTCTCTCCATTCGGTGGGGGGATAAGTAATGAGTAGTTAAGGCTCTAACTATAGTAGTGTTCATTATACCAGGATAAACAAACACTTGTAATAGGATAAACCGAGAGTAAAATGAGGATTATAAGTAAGCAAACGAGCAGGAGGAATGAAGAGCGTATGCAAAGAGTTGTAATTACAGGTATGGGTGTGGTTTCGCCACTGGGCAATGATGTGGACACGCTGTGGAAGAATCTGCTGGAGGGTCATTCAGGTATACGAAAAATAGACACGTTCGATGTGTCCGATTTGAAAGCACAGATCGCCGGACTGGTACAGGATTTTGATGCAGAAAAGCAATGGGGACGTAAAGACGCCAGACGAATGGATCGTTTCACGCAGTTTGCGTTGTTTGCGGCAGAGCAAGCGCTGAAGGATTCCGGTCTGGAGCTGGATAACACGAATCTGGAACGTGTCGGTGTCTATGTAGGATCAGGAGTCGGCGGTCTGGATACGTTGGTGGACAATGTGAGTGTATTGCAGAATCGTGGGCCGGGCAGAGTCAGTCCGACCCTGGTACCTATGATGATTTCAAATATGGCTGCGGCGCAAATCAGTATTTCGTTCGGAGCGATGGGTCCTACGCTTTCGCCGGTTACAGCCTGTTCCATTGGAAATACAGCGATTGGAGAGGCGTTTCGTACGATTCGCACAGGAGATGCGGATGTGATTTTTGCAGGTGGAGCGGAGGCTGCGGTTACCAGACTGGCTTTGGCGAGCTTCTCTAATGCAACGGCCTTGTCGACTCGTAACGAGGAGCCTTCGATTGCGAGCCGACCATTTGATCAAGACCGCGACGGCTTTGTTATGAGCGAAGGGGCGGGCATTCTGGTACTGGAGTCGCTGGAGCACGCTGTTCAGCGTGGCGCGGAGATAGTTGGCGAGATCATCGGCTATGGGGCTAGCTCGGATGCTCACCATATGGTAGCACCGCACCCGGAAGGAACCGGAGCTTATCTGGCGATGAAAGCAGCCCTTCAATCCGCCCGTATCACGCCTGAAGAGGTCGACGTGATCAGTGCGCATGCAACGAGCACGTCCGTCGGCGATCTGGCTGAAACCCTCGCGATACACAAACTGTTCGGTGAACATGCCTACCAAATTCCGGTTACCGCGAATAAATCCATGCTCGGTCATATGCTGGGAGCCGCAGGTGGTGTCGAAGCCATTGCACTCGTACAGAGTCTAAGGGAAGGCATCATTCCGCCAACGGTTCATTTGGACAACCCGGACCCGGCCTGTGATCTGGATTATGTGCCTCACGAAGCACGCAAGGCTTCATTAAATATCGGGCTATCCAACTCCTTCGGCTTTGGCGGCCACAATGCGGTCATCGTAATGAAGCGTTACGAACCATAAGTGAAATAAAAATGATTAAACCTCAGGGACCTTTCGATCGGAAGGAGCCTGAGGTTTTTTTGATATAGGCAACGGGTTCATTTTAGAAAAGAGATAGAGTAAGATGGAGGAAAACATCTGGGGGCTTTATGTTAATTCACAGTTAGGAAAGGTTTTGGAGAAATGAAAATTGATCGGTTGCTTTCTATCGTCATTTTGCTGTTGAAAAGAAATAGAATTCAGGCGAAGGAACTGGCAGATTTGTATGAGGTTTCGATACGGACGATCTACAGAGATATCGAGGCGATTAGCTTGGCTGGTATTCCGGTGGTAACCTATCAGGGGGTAAATGGGGGAATCGGCCTGATGGATGGCTACCGTCTGGATCGAAGTCTGCTGACCGATGGCGATGTGAAGGACATTGTAATGGGTTTGCAGAGCTTGTCCTCGTCGTTTGGTGGACCGAATGTGACTCGGTTGCTCAATAAATTTGAAAGCATTATACCGTATTCCGGAAGAGCGCAATTCAGTGTCAATACCACACAGTTTATCGTTGATCATTCGGGATGGGGGAATCCGTCTGCGCAGGAAGGTAAATTGAAAAAGGTGAAAGAGGCTATGAGCCAAGCGCGTACCATTGCTTTTACTTATCGGAATGCGCAAGGGGCTGTAACCGCACGGAATGTCGAACCGCATACGCTCGTTCTGAAAGGACAGCAATGGTTTGTATATGCTTACTGTCCCGACAGGGAGCAATTTCGTCTGTTCAAACTATCCCGCATGAGTGATTCTGTAGTTACGGAGAGGGCTTTCACTCGCCGGGACCTTTCCTATGAAGTGCTGCCATGGAATGAGGAACGGCTGGCGGCGGTCAAGGCGGTACAGCCTTTTATGTTGCAATTTAACCATAAGTCCCGGCATCTGGCGGAAGACTGGTTTGGTGTGGAAGCACTGACCGAGCAGGCAGAAGGGATATATACGGTTTCGGTTCCTTTTCCCGAGGATGCGTGGATGTACGGATTTATTTTAAGTCTGGGGCCGGATGTGGTCGTCAAGGAACCCGTCCATTTGCGGGAGAAGATTCGGGATATGGCATTGCGTATTGCATCCAATTATGGAGAGCCTCTTATAGAGGATCTCGAAAAACATAGGACGTAAAAAACAAACCTGACGGATAGCTGTCAGGTTTGTTTCGTTATACTGGTGCCATATCAATCACGAAAGGGGATTTACGAAAATGGATAAAGCTTGTCAAAGTTGCGGGATGCCGCTGGAGCATGAGGAACAATATGGAACAGACGCACAACAGGTCAAAACAGATGAATATTGTAAGTATTGTTATAAGGAAGGTGCGTTTGTGCAGCCTGATTTGACGATGGAGGAGATGATTCAGCAATGCGCGCCTATTCTCGCAGAGCAAGGGATGCAGGAAGAAGAGGCTGTTGCGATGATGCGCAATTATCTGCCGAATTTAAAACGCTGGTGTCCACAGGAGAATATGGGACGTGAAGAAGATTTTGAGCCGATCCGGGAAGAAAGTCGGGGAGAGATTCGCCTGATCGGACTGGCAGCACGTACAAGCAACCGGAACGAACAAACGTCCCAGGCGATCATTCCAGGCATGTGGGAACGTTTTTGGCGTGAGGATGTGCCTGGACGGATAAGCAGGCATGAAGAACACCGTTCTGTCTATGGCTGCTATACCAATTATGAAAATGGGGTTTTTGGCGATTATACCTTTTTTATCGGGAAGGAAGCGGCTGTGGATGGTGAAACGCCTGATGGTCTTGAAGAACTCGTCATCCCGGCTGCGCGTTACGCTGTCTTTCAAGCTACATCCGAACCTTCCTCGATCTTCCGGATATGGCAAGCGATTTGGAGCTGGGCCGCCTCGGGACAAGCAGAGCGGACGTACACAGGTGATTTTGAAGTGTATGGCAATCCTGACGAGCCTGTACTGATTTACATTGCGATCAAGTGATGATTTTGTAGTAAATAGAGAAAACCGTCCGAGCCATTGCTGTGGTGCGGACGGTTTTTTGGGCTGTTAAAATCATAGCAGTCGACCCTTCATTCAAGTTGAACGGCAGGTTACTGCCCAAAAGACGAGAGCCAGAGTACTGACGCCAGCACCCAATAGACATACCCCGTTCCAGCCGGCATATGTGTACATATGAGTCGAAGCGATGGCTCCGGTGGCGCTGCCGATGGAATAAAATATCATGTAGGCTGCGGTAAGTCGGCTGCGTGCCTCAGGGCGAACGGTGAAAATCATGCTCTGATTGGTCACATGCACAGCCTGTACCGCCAGATCCAGAAGGATAACGCCAAGGGCCAAAGCGAACAGCGAGTGCTCGGTATAGCCGATAGGCAACCAAGATAGCAGTAGCAGAGCCAGCGCAATACCCGTTGTCCGCTGTCCTGAGCCTTGATCGGCAAGACGCCCTGCCCGTGCAGCCGCTAATGCTCCGGCGACTCCGGCCAGACCAAAGGCCCCGATGGCAGTATGTGAAAGAGATAGCGGTGGGGCACTGAGAGGCAATACTAGCGAAGTCCACAATATGCTGAACGCAGTAAAAATGAGCAAAGCCAGCACGGCTCGGACACGCAGAATCCGTTCTTGCATGAACAGTGTGAGAACCGAGCGAAGCAACTGCGGATAGGATAGCGTTGCTCCTTTGGGTTCATTCTGTGGCAGTACCCGAAACAGCGCTACAGCCATGAATAGCGTCAATGCGGCGGAAATAAGGTACACCGAACGCCAACCTGCCAGATCGGTCAATACACCGGCCACGGTTCGTGCCAGCAGAATGCCGATAACGATTCCACTGGTCACCAGACCTACGATACGTCCGCGTTCGGCCGGTTCGGCCAAGGTCGAGGCGAACGCAACAAGTGTCTGTGTGACGACAGCCAGCAGCCCAACCGCTGCCATGCCCATGAGCAGGATTGTACGCGTGGGAGCCAAGCTAACCGCAATTAACGCCAGCACGGATAAGAGCATTTGTCCGGTAATCAGCCGCCGTCGATCCAAAAGATCGCCAAGCGGGACGAGCAATAGCAGTCCCAATGCATAACAAATCTGCGTCACTGTAATGACGATACCAACCGATGAAGGTGTGATGCCAAACTCGTGCGCCAGCGCGTCCAGCAATGGTTGCGCATAATAAATATTGGCGACAGCCAGCCCACAGGCTATGGCAAACAAGAGTGCCACAGATCGGGACATGGAACGAACGGGGGCTGTTTCGGTAACGTTGGCTACGGTTTGATGGGGCAGGAGTACCGCTTTTTCTTCTGACGTCTTCATTTTCACATACCACGTCACTTTCTGTTATTTACATACCGAATGGTACGTAATTATTTAGGTCAATATAACTCACGTTCATATGGGATGTCAAGAGTTATCATGTGCATATTTGACAGCTGATCCTGATGAGCATACAATCTTAATATACTGAACGGTACGAAAATAAGGAGGTATTTATGGTTCGACCACGGGAATTTGATGAGGAAAAGGCATTGGACAGGAAATTACTCAGCAATGCTTAAGGGAAGGCGCAAGTGTTATTGCGTGTGATATGAATAAACGTTCTTTAAACGAACTTGAGGCTGAACTGAATTCACCAAGTTTGTACACCTATCTGATAGACATAAGTAACTATACGGAAGTAACTCATTTCTTTACATACATTAAGGAAGAACACACGGACATCACAGCTTTAGTCAATAATGCAGGTGTTTATAGAGGCTAAAACCGATTTTGTGCAAAACGTTCTGGATGCCGGACCATCCTAAAGATTAGGACGGCCGGACATCCAGGGTTTTCACATTGTTACTATAGAAGGTAGAATCGCTGGATAGTTTGTAGGAAGGGAACTTCTCGTCTGCATCAAGCCGCATGGATTCTTCAAAATAAATCGCCTGCTGACCGCTAACGAGAAAAGGCAAGCTGCCCGCCTGTACTTCAAGATCGCCGCTGTCGGGTGCGCTGACGATCTTTAGCACCGTAATACCATCACAGCCGCAGCCTTCTGTGTCGTAAAAAAGCTTAATGGGTGTATCGGGCGCAACACAAATTTCTGGTTGCTGTGTTGGGCATTTTTTCAGGCCGGGTTATTCCTGGGACTTTCCGACCAAGCTCTGAAATCTCCGACATTTGGTTATTGCCGTGTAGGGGATAGGCCGCTGATTATAGACGTTTCAAGAAAACGCAGATGCGCTCCAAAGCGATTTCTAGCTGTTCCTGCGACGATGCATAGGAGCAGCGGATAAAGCCCTCGCCACCCGGGCCGAATGCAGAGCCGGGTACGGTAATGACGCCCTCTTCTTCCAGTAACCGCTTGGCAAACTGTTCTGAGCTTAATCCCGTGTGCGTAATGGAAGGAAAAACGTAGAAGGCACCGCTCGGTTCATGGCAGGGCAGTCCTGCCTGACGCAAGCTTTCAACAAACCATTTTCTGCGCAGATTGTAGGATTCCATCATGCGGTCTTTTTCCTCCAGCCCGTGGCGCAGTGACTCAATAGCGGCAATTTGCCCGATAATAGGAGCGCACATAACGGTATATTGATGGATTTTCAGCATGGCTGAAATCAGCTCCTGCGGACCGCATACATAGCCGACTCTCCAGCCCGTCATCGCAAAGGCTTTGGAAAAGCCGCTGATGAGCAGGGTTCGCTCTTTCATGCCCGGCAGAGCGGCGAAGCTTACATGCTTCTGTCCATAGGTCAGCTCACCATAAATTTCGTCGGAGATCACGACCAGATTATGCTCCTCCACCAAGCGGGCAATCGGTAGCCAGTCCTCATAAGTCATCACTCCACCTGTCGGATTGTTTGGATAACAGAGAATAAGTACTTTGGATCGTGGAGTCAGCTTGGCTTTGAGCGCTTCAGCCGTCAGCTTAAATTGCTGATCAGCAGAGGTTTCAACCGTTACGGTATGCCCTCCATTCAGGAACGTGATCGGTGAATACGAAATATAGCAGGGAGCCGGAATGAGAATTTCATCGTGTTCCGTAATCAGCGCACGGAGCGCCAAATCCAACGCTTCACTGCTGCCGATCGTTACCATGATTTCATTTGCCGGATTGTAGGACGTGTTAAAGTTGCTCTCCAGATACCCGGCAATCTCATCACGCAGCTCGGGAAGACCCGCATTCGGTGTGTACGAGGTCTTGCCATTTTCCAGTGCTGTGATACAGGCCTTTATGACATGTTGAGGGGTCACAAAGTCCGGTTCACCAACACCAAGCGAAACGATATCTTTTCTGCCCGTACTATATTCAAAAAACTTACGAATGCCTGAAGGAGGCATTTCCCGTACAGCTGGAGTCAAAAAGTCGCTTATAGATACTGTGGTTAATACGTTCGTCATGTTGATTTCCTCCTTTTTGAAAAACAAAAAAAACCCGCCCCTGTAAAGGGACGAGTTTATACCCGTGTTACCACCCTAGTTTCATTCCATAAGAAATGACACTCTGTTCACGTATCCATCAATACGTGTTCCGGTTAACGCTGGAAAGGCGGCAGAGCTTACTACAGATTCAGCCCGCTTCTCGGAGATGGCGTTCGGCTACCCTCGGAATGTTGGCTTTCACCTGCCCCAACTCTCTGCAAATCCGCTGTATAGCTTACTCGTTCTCGTCATTGAAATTTGTTATCGTATCAAGTTAGGTGTAATTATAAGCACAACATTTCAGGATGGCAAGTCTTTTTTTATACTTTGAAAGCACTCCCTCTACTCTTAGTGTGGTCACACGGGATACGTCCGATGATTGTATATCTGGGAAGATGGACGTTTTCAATCCGCAATAACGGGAGAAGCAGATTGTATATTTGAGCGGCATTCAAGCTGCCGCCGGGAAAGGATGCCCAATGAATGGGGGGCACTACAGGCCAAAGCGCATCTGGGGGTCATGTATGCGTTTGGTAAGCATGTAAGGTGTATGATTGACAAAAATATTTAATATTTTCCACGCGATGGAAGCTGCAAATGTATGGTAAAGTGTAGTTATACAAGACTCTTATCCAAAAGTTCTTATTAAAGTCTCTCGTGTATACCGAATCCAAATCAATTGAGGTGAGTGAAAATGCTGCAATCACTAAAAGCCATTGCCAACTATCGGAAAGAAAACGATCTGGCCTGGGATACGCCAACTTGGCTGAAGCTGCTTGTTTCGGCTGAGGGGCGCATTGTGAATTTGGAACGCATCTGCTCCATAGGGGATTTAAAGGATGCTAATCCCGTACTGGATTATGTGGAGCGTACGTTGCTTATTTTGGACGGACTTTCATTGTCTTTCTGGATTAAGGAGCTGTTAGAAGACGTGCTGGTATGGTCTGAGACGACCAAAGGAGGCACAGTTCGCGAACGGCTGCGCTGGCAGCAGGAGGGCATCAATTTATTTGTACATAATATCGGTTCCGCCCAACTGTATGTCAGACAGGCCCAAGCAGAATCACCTGTGTACCCGCGCAACAGCATGACCCGGATTCTAATTGAAACGCATGGATTAATCGGACAGTATATACGGGGCGAAATCCCTTTTGCGGAAAATCGGGCGCTGCTGGAAATTACCCGTAAGGGCTGGTTAAGCCACGAGGAACTGGAGCTTGCCTTACGGGCGCTGAACGAGTGCATTATCTCCGGGGTAAACCCTGAATTATGGGAGCAGGTACGAAGTGAAGTAGAGCAGCTGATTGGCTGGATTGCGTGGGATAACGCCCCTGTGGCCTGGAGTGTGAAAGAACGGCTGAAACGATTACGGTCTGTTTCTGTTCATGAAGGGGAGCCATTTGAGCAGGATTACGCCGAGCTGGAACGCGAACTAAATGTAGATAAGGCGCTGGCTTCGTTGGAGAATCGGACGCTTTGGTATGTGGAGTCGGCTTTGCAAGATTTTTCGCTTCAGGAGTTGGTGAAGGTAATTTTGCTCACGTTACGGGAGGGTACGGGCCAGGAATTGCCTGCAACGGTGCGCCATATCAGCTTTGAATCCCTTATGAACACGATGCATTATGACTATCGCGGCATCAAGAAAATTAACGTTTATAAAAAACGGATGATTGAAAAATATTTAGACGCGCTACCCTGGCAGGATATCTTAAAAGGAAACCGGAAGCATAATCCTCATTTGAATGTGATTGTGGAGCATAAAGAGGAACTACCGAGTACCGTGTTTTTCAATTTTCATTTTTCATCTGCGGCTGAGAAGCTGATCGACTTTTGCATCGAGGCGGAAAAAACGCCTTTGTATGACAAAGCCATAGTACTGCTGTTTGATTTGTTCGGCTTGCGCCGCGATAATTGTGATCTTTTTCACAATTAAAAACGCACCTTACAGATATGAACCAAATCGTAGATTACCAAAAGACCATTCTGGACTACGTGACGGGAACTCGTGTACTGGATGGTTCAGCTTCTTCTTTTTTACTCAACAAGCTACTTTATTCCCTCTGCGGCATCTGTAAATCCCTTATCTTTCTAGCCATTAGTTGGGTCAGCGTGTTAGGGAATATAGGTTTACCAATATTAGTACATGATGAAGAAACGAACAGACTTTCCAGCGAGCTCGATGAGCTACGGCAACAGATGCTGAAATTAGAGGAGGAAGAGGATCAGAAGGGAAAAATCAGGAACGTGTCGATGAGATTATTCAAGTACTAAGCTCACGGCAAGATATACTAGAACAATTTGATGATAACCTATTTAATGCGTTGATGGAGAAGATAACCGTTCTCTCACCAGCGCATTTTGTTTTTACCCTTGAAAAGTGGAATGAGCATAGACGAAATACAGGACTAAAAAACATAGACTAAAGTGATCAAAAAGCTAACAAGTAACTGTGGACTGCATGGCGGGAAGAACCAATCGAATCCCGTCTTTTACTCCTTCCATTTAGATGGATTGTTTGTTCTGGCTTAGCTGATCGCCTATGGCTTCTTCCCATTCGGATAACAGACGTTGGATATCCTCGTTTTGGTTCATTTTGAATTGTTCCATTTGAGTGAATAGATTTTTATCCTCTGATGAATATGAAGCCTGTTGTTCACTAGCTAGTTCTATCTGATAAAAACGTTGGTGTAATGCCTCTTGAAACCATTCAGGCCAATTTGACATGGTACATTATCCCTCCCGTTGTTGAAGTGTGTGTATGTTAACTCTGATCTAAATATTTTTTTTAATTACTAAAAATTAATGTTTATGATTTTTGGCAAATGAAAGTAATATATAAAAAATGGAAGAAAGTGATATAATGATTAATTATATTGAATAATAGTACCTGTAATCAAAAAAATCATAAAATAAAGTGTTTAAAAATATTTTTACTAATTATTTCGGGAGGAATTATTAATGAAGAAAAAATTAACAATACTTAGTCTGGCTGTAGCCATTGCAGCTTTCTCTACTGTAAGTTTAAGTGCTTCTTACGCTTCTGATTATAATGTTCCCAATGGAAATTCACCTTTAATTAGCGCAAATGCAAACGGAGCTTCTATTGAACCCCAAGCAATAGTATCCCTTGCCCGTAAAGCAGTAGTATATGGTAAAGCAGCTTATAAAGCTAACAAGAATGCACTGAGGGAAGCAACCCGTCTAGGCAGCCTATTAGGCGGCACAGGTGTCTCCGGTAGTGATGTAGAGAACGCAGATGTAATCTTCGATAAATAGTTAAATTAGCAGGGAGGGGATCAGATTTTTATGTCTCACTCTCCCTGGTGATATTTAAAAGAGGTGATCGTTAAAATGGAAAAAAGAAGGGAATCATGTATTCTAAATGTTACGTTGTTTTCTTTATCGTTGTTCATAATGATTCATTTCTTCTTTATTTTTCTTCATGCTGGCCCACTTAACCCTATCTCTGTTTCATTAAAATCAGTAACTGATAATTATGTAGGACGGTTTTTTCAACAAAACTGGCATCTATTTGCTCCTCAACCTATGACTCAAAATCTAAAATTATATGTGCGAGTAAAATATAAGGAGCAGGACAACTCCAAAACAGTTATAAGCAATTGGTATGATGTTACTGAACCTATGATCAGGACCAACCAGGCGACTACGTTTTCTCCTTATAATAGAATGCTCAGAATTGGAAGTGGATACATACATCAATTATATATAGGAGGGAAAGATGATCTCACATATAAATTAATGGAGAAAATATCCGAAAAAGAGAAGGTTAGCAAAGAAATAAATGCTTCTTTAGATAAAGATTCCAAACACGTTGAACAAATTATCTACCGCTATGCTTCTGCATTTGCTAAAAGAAAGTTTGCAAAATTTGAATTAACCAAAGTTCAGTTTATGACTTCAACATCTGATGCAATTCCATATTCAAAGCGAGGGGATCCCAAATTTAAAGTGAAAGAAACTAATGTGGTATATGGTTGGAAAGGAGTTGTAAAGGATGTTGTTAAATTACCGTAAATTTTTTATGAATGAACGCTTTTTTATTGGAACGAGTATTCTTAGAATTTGTATTGGTTTGATATTACTTTACAATTACTTTATACATTACAAACAAAGGTATTTTTTTTGGCATGAATCTGGAATTAATATGTATTCCGCTGAGTACAAGTCATTAACGTGGTCTTTATATAATTTAAATTCTTCAGTTTTATTTTTTGACTGCATCTATCATTTAGGAATTGTGGTCACTATTTTTTATTTAATTGGATATAAAGGTCGTCTTTTTTCATTTCTGGCCTATCTATTTTTTTATTCACTGTATGTTCGTTCTTTTCATATAAGTGACGGAGGTGACAATTTACTAATAGTGAATATGTTTTTTCTCCTGTTCGCTAATAACACTGCATATTTTTCTTTTGATTCTAAACTGAATAGCTCACATAGGAAAGACTTGAACCAGTCTTTGATTTATAAGTTATCTGTAATAATTCACAATTGTGCAGTACTTGTTTGTATTATACAACTGTGTATTGTTTATTTCTTCTCGGGCATGTACCAGCTTATGGGCGAAATGTGGCAAAACGGAACAGCACTTTATTATATATCTCAAGTGAGAGAGTTTAGCAGACCTATTTTGGGGTATATAGTTAACCATTATGTTGGTCTCACCATTTTATTCACTTATCTATCAATAATTATTAAAATTGCATTTCCTTTTGCTGTGATTAATAAAAGGCTTAAACCATTTGTAGTTGCAGCTATGATTTTGTTTCATGCAGGAATCGGTATAGGCATGGGCTTATTGACATTTTCATTAATTATGATAGTAATGGAACTATTATTGTTTACGGATCAAGAATATAAAAAATTATACCGGTTTATAAAAAACAGTTTCAGGAAAATATCAATTTCAATTCGAAGAAAAACAAGAAGATTAGGATATGTAAGATTTCGGAATAAACAAATTCTGGTTTTCTATGACGGTTGGTGTCCTGTCTGTACAAGTATAAAAGACAACTTGCACAAGATGGATTATTTTAGAATGCTACGGCTTGTTAGCTTTCGGAATTCTTCATTGGTTCAAAAATATAAGTTAGATGTTAATGAATTAGAAAAGAGAATGCATAGTTTCTCGGTAAATGGTTCCAGTAAAATACAACGTGGGATTGATTCTATTGCACAAATTTGTACAAGAATACCGCTTCTTTGGTGGACTGTTCCTTTTATAATTGTCTTTAAAAAGATGGGTATAGGCGGGTATCTGTATGATTTTATAGCTTCTAAAAGAAAAGTTATTCCTGTGGGGAACTGTGACGAATTATGTGAACTTCATCCGAAACGTGTTTATTAAGGAGTAAAGTATGAAAATAATTTTATTTATAGTAGCTATGATTCTAATATTTGTTTTCATATTTATCATATTTTTTTTAATTACGAAGCACCGAAATAATCAGAAAACAGAAATGGATGTTCTTAACTTTTTAATGGAAAATCCAAATAAAGCTTCTTTGTATATGATCAAAAATGGTATGGAGAAAATCAGCTACAACTCAGAAGTTAAAATGCCGCTTGCCAGCACTGCGAAAGTGATCATTGCTATTGAGTTTGCTCGTCAAGTAGCGGCAAAAATATTAGACGAACATGAACTTGTTCCTTTAGAGGAATTAAATAAATTTTATATTCCTGGTTCTGATGGCAACGCTCATCATAACTGGATCGAATGGATTAAGTCAAACCATAAAGAGATTCAAGGAAAAATTACGTTATTTGATATTGCTCACGGCATGTTAGCTTACAGCTCCAATGCCAATACAGAATTTCTAATGGCGAGAATGGGCTTAGATCAGATAAATGAGAATATACACAAACTCTCACTTCCGTCACATGATAAATTATTTCCTTTTTCATCTGCGGGATTGATGTCTTCTTATATTCAAGAGATGGATAAAATAGATTTTAAAGAATCAATACTAAAAATAAGTGAGATGAGTCATAAGGAATACATGGAAAAATCCATTGAAATTCACCAGATACTAAATAGTGATGAGGGGTTAGGATGTATTCAGAAATGGAACACCAAGCAAAATTATGCACGAAAGCTTCAAGTGCTAGAATCGCGAAATCTTCCTTGTTCTACGACTAAAGAATATGCTCATATAATGAAGTTTATACACAAGGAAGAACTGGTTCCTTCTACTATAAATCCATATCTAAAAATGCTAATTCAGCAAAAAGTGGATAACTCCAAGTTAATAGCGTTTGGAAACAAAGGTGGATCTACCATTTCTGTTCTAACAGAGGCTTTATATTGTACGGATATGGAAGGAAACGATATTCAATTAGCTATGTTTATTCAAGATGAATCTGGCATGGATCATATTTGGCTTAAGCAGAAGCTGGATTTGTTTTTTTATAAATTATTAACGGATACTGCATTTCAAGAAGAGGTAAGAAGTAAATTATCATATGATAAGGGAAGAAATTGAATGTTTTTTTATTTTGTAAAAATGATGCTGATTCCGCTTATATTTTACTGGATCATGGCTTACTTTCCATTTAAAAATCGTATTTCGTGGTATGTACACACTTTGTTTACAAGTGCATATACGTTCATGATTTTATTTATAAATGATTGGACAGAAATTAGTTATTATTTACGCCCGGTTTGCATCGTATTCTTTGGATGTTCCTTACTTCGCAAAATGATTTCTTTACGCTCTTTTAGATCTAAAGGCTTAAATAAAAGATCAAGAATATTCCTTACTCTTTATGGTTTGTTAGCGATATATCAAGTTTTTATATGTATTTTATTTAGTATTTCATACATTACATCCACTCCTAAACACGAAGATGCGGTCGATTTAGCGCTCCCTTTGAAAGGAGGGGCTTACGAGGTAGTGAATGGTGGAATGAGTTCATCCATGAACTATCATTTTTCGCATCGTACTTTGAAATATGCGGTGGATCTAACTAAACTCGCCCCTTTAGGCTCAAGAAAAGAAAAATTTGATAATCCTGAATCCTTAAAATCCTATCCCATTTATAATGATTCAGTATATAGTCCTGTTGAGGGTAGAATTATCGAAGTTGTGGATGGAGTAGAAGATAATGTCCCAAACTCCCTGGGTGGTAGTACTACAAATATGATTATCATCAAACACAAAGGATATAATATTTTGTTGTTACACTTGAAGAAAAATAGTCTGTTAGTTAAGAAAAATGATTTTGTTAAGGTCGGACAAGAAATAGCGAAAGTAGGGAACTCAGGTTATAGCAGTGAGCCGCATCTTCATATTCATGCTATAAAACATGACAATAAGAGAGATTATTTTAACGGAGATTCTGTTCCTATCACCTTTAATGGTAATTACTTAAAGAGAAATGATTTACTACTTGATCAAACGCTTATTTTTCGATAATAATTAAAATTTACTTAAAAAGGGGATTATGTATTGTTTCCTGTTTTCTGGAGCATAGTGTTACGTTTCGTGGCTTTTACAGCGGGTTTGTTGAATCCCTATCTTGATATAAAGTGGAAGATTGCTGTATTCATTTTGGTTTGTGTGGTGGGTATTTTGGATGTAGATTCAAAGATTCGGCTGAAGTGGATTAATGTCTCAGTTGCTTTTATTTTGGGCCTGCTTGTAAGCTACATCGTGTATCCTTTTGTTAAATAGTTTCCTCAAATTAAGGGCAATTTTATAGAATACAAGCGCAAGAAGAGGACGCGAAACTGGGAGCGTCAAGAAGTTTGTGTACGTGAACATAACCTTTCCCGTAGAAGGTGGTATTGATCTGTGGTGGTGAACATGGCCTGGAGTTCGGCACGAGCCTGATCGAAGCCGATATGGCAACGAGTAGCGAAGCGTTGGTTGTAGCTCTCAAACTGTGAAACCAGAAACTTCTCCAAGGCCTCCTCATGAGGGAATTGTTCCTTGCGCTGGGTGTATTTTTTGATTTGTTTGTTCAACGATTCAATGAGATTGCTGGAGTAAATGCTTCTCCAAATGGGCTTGGGAAAGCTATAGAACGTAAAGAGGTTGGGATTGTCGCGTAATGACTTAACCACCTTGGGGTAAGAGGACTTCCACTTGTCGCAAAAGGTCTCCAGGGCAGCTCTACCCGCTGCTTCATCCTCTGCCCGATACACCGTTTTGAAGTCCTCACAGATGCTCGCACGATCAGACACCCGTACTTTATGGGCGATATTACGGGCAACGTGTACGAGGCAGGATTGGTATTTAGCCTGGGGATACACTTGCTCTATGGCGGATTCCATGCCAGTCAGACCATCGGAGATGAACCGTAATATGTCTTCGGCTCCTCGTGCTTTCACGTCCTGTAAACAGCCGGAGCTAGCGTGCGCTTCGCAAAGGCATCCACATGCTCCACCATCCCCCTGGTCATGTTCGACACCGTCTGTGGCGTGTAGATGACCGTACATTTTTTCGAGCAGGTCTGAAATCTCAGTCATCGCTACGCCCTTTTGGAACATGTGGATGACAAAGGACTCCAGGGTGTCATTGGAACGCTTATAAGGAGCTACGGTCTGCTGTTTAAACTCACCGTTACGATCCCTTGGGATGCTAAGGCACAGATCCCCGTATTCGGTATGAATCGTACGGGAGGAATCCAATATGTAGCACCAGCAACCATACCACCGCCTAAGGCTACAGAGTTATAGTAATCTATCATTTGTTTGGTTTGGTAGTCAGTGAAATTCCGATCATATCCCGACCAATGATAAGTCCATGATCCGTATACCGCATTAAGCGAATTCGCGATTTGCCGTCTGGAACCACCATATAGCAGTAGACTAAAGAGAAACATAGGGTATGATGATGGCTTATCCTTTTTGCAGGGGAAAATTATAGATACACCGAAGGAAAATCAGGAATGGGCTGAAAGTTTAGAAGTAAGATAACAAACAACTCTGTTTACCTTAACACTTTTTGCATATAATACAGGAGAAATGACGGATAACTTTAAAAAAATGAAGGAGTTGTGTAGAAAATGTCAAAGCGTTTGATCCCCTATATTACGATGGATGGAAATGCGAAGGAAGCGATTCAATTTTATGAAAAGGCATTGGATGCTGAACTGCTTTTTATCCAAACCTTCGGCGAAATGCCTGAAAATCCGGAATTTCCGATTCCAGCTGAGGTCAAGGCACGTGTGGGACATGCCACGCTCAAAGTCGGTGAGACAGAGCTTATGTTTTCCGATACCTTTCCCGGATCGCCGTTTAGCAGCGGAAATCAGGTGAGCATCTGTATTACAACCGACAGCGTCGAGCAATCCAGAAAAATGTTTGATGCTCTACAGCAAGGAGGACAGGTGGGCATGGCCTTGCAAGAAACCCATTTTAGTCCTGCTTATGGGAATGTAACGGACAAGTTTGGTGTCACTTTTCAAATTTTCACTGAGGCTCGGCCTTAAAAAAATGGAAAACGGCCAGATTTCGCTACCTTGGCGATCTGGCCGTTTTTTACATGAATCCTCGTTCAAGCGAAGCGAAGCGTTCGCCTTTGCCCAAAGGACTCTAGCCTTAATACTAATCCAAAAGAATCCCCTGACAACAGCGATCGGAAGAGCCATCCACTTGCGGAGTGGTCTTCCTCAGCATCACCTAAACAAACTATTTTCACATATACCTATACCCTACACTTCAAAATTAAAATCATCATCTGTCAGCGGCTCTACATTCATTGCACGCACGTAGCCGTTTCCTTTTTTAGAAAAGAAATCATGCTGCTTGGTGTGGGTGCTGATGCCGTTGAACACAATCGGATTGACTTCTTCTTCTTCAAACAACGGATCAAAGCCCAGGTTCATCATGGCCTTATTGGCGTTGTAGCGCAAAAAGACTTTGACATCGTCCACCAGCCCGATAGGAGCATAAATTTGCTCGGTGTATTGTTCCTCGTTATTGTGTAAATAGCGCAGCAACTCTACCAGCGTCTGGTACAGATCCCGTTGCTCTTCCTCGTCCAGCTCTGCATAAATCTCCTGTGCCAGCACACCCACATAAACACCGTGAATACTTTCGTCCCGCAAAATCAGGTCGATAATTTCTCCGCTGCATGTCATCTTGCCCTGACCCGCCAGATAGAGAGGGTAGAAGAAGCCGCTATAAAATAAATAGCTTTCTAGCAGCACTGACGCTGCCATAGCGAGATACAAGTCTTTTGGCGTATGAATATTCATATAATACTGACGAATGGTTTCCGCCTTGGTCTGGAGATGCGGATTTTCCTCTACCCAACGGAATATATCATCAATCTCTTCCGTAGAAGCCAGGGTTGTAAAAATGCTGCTGTACGACTTCGCATGAATTTGCTCCATCATCGCCATAAAGCTCAGTACAGCTTTGCGTTGCAGCCCGTCCACATGCTCCATAATTTGCGGCATACCCACGCCGCCTTGAATCGTGTCAAGCAACGTCAAGCCGCCTAATACTTTCATATAGGCTTCTTTTTCAATATCACTGAGGGTTACCCAGCTCATTTTATCATCGGACAGCGGAATTTCATCATCCGTCCAAAATTGCATAATGTTCTGATTCCAGAACATTAGTGTGAAATCATCGTCCGAGCGATTCCAGTTTACAGCTTGTATACCTGTCATTGTTTAGCATTCTCCCTTCAGCTTCCGAGATTTCCTAGAGTCATAATGAAAGACAAAAGGCGAATCATCGTATGCTTGACATACGGAAGCTGCATCCGCGAGGCCGTGTCCCAATCCATAAAGGGCGGAACATCACGCTGGATACAGCTTCTAATGAAAAGCATCCATATATAT
The DNA here is from genome assembly GCF_053617595.1 of Paenibacillus sp. NPDC055715. Classification (NCBI taxonomy): domain Bacteria; kingdom Bacillati; phylum Bacillota; class Bacilli; order Caryophanales; family Paenibacillaceae; genus Paenibacillus; species Paenibacillus sp. NPDC055715. The sequence continues at coordinate 253,711 of NZ_JBSHGA010000001.1, read as the reverse complement.
GAGGACTTCTAATGTTAATTTATGAGTACGGTCTTAGATCGAGCAGGTGAGGCACTCTTCTACAGACAGCTTTTTGGTACGTGTGTAGTACAACGATTTGAGTCCTTTGTGAGCAGCATACAGATAGCAACGTGCCAATTGGCGTGTAGTCACGTCACTGTTCACATGAAGCACGGTTGAAATTCCTTGATCCACGTGAGGCTGAATTTCTGCAATCAGGTCAAGCACTTTGAATTGATCCATTTGATAAGCGGATTTATAAAAGAACACATTATCTCTTTGCAAGTAAGGCATTGGATAATAGGTCGTCGAGTTCGCATAGGTACGTGTTTCAATTTGTTCCACGATTGGCATCACGCTGGACGTCGCATTTTGGATATATGAAATGCTGGCAGTCGGCGCAATCGCCATACGGTACGCGTGATACAGGCCGTTCTTCTGCACGTCTGCTTTCAGATTGTCCCAATCCTCTGGAGAAGGAATATAGATGCCGCCAAACAGATCTTGTACGCGTGCCGTTGTCGGACGGTAATCTGTGTTCAGATAACGATCAAAATACACACCAGTCGCGTAATCCGATTCCTCAAAGCCATAAAAGCTTTGCCCGGCCGCTTGCGCGATCTCCATGCTTTTCTCCAGCGAGTGATAGTTCATCGTCATAAAGAAAGTACGGACAAAATCCTTCGCTTCGTTGCTTTCATAAGCAATTTTGTTCTTGGCAAGGTAGCCATGCAGGTTCATGACACCCAGACCGACAGAATGCATTTCACGGTTTGCCTTGGCAACACCCGGAGCGTTCGCGACTTGGGTCATATCGCTGACCGAGGTCAGGGCAATCATACCTTCGTGAACGGATTCGCGGATTTTGCCATGCTCCATCACATTTACAATGTTGAGGGAAGCCAGATTGCAGCTGATATCCCGACGGATGGTATCCTGTTGGCCGTAATTTGTAATTTCAGACGTCTCTTGTAATTGGAAAATTTCTGTACACAGATTCGACATTTTAACCTGACCCACGTTTTTAAGAGCATGTGCCTGATTCGCGTTACTTTTGTTCATCATGTATGGATAGCCGGATTCCAGTTGGATCATGGCAATTTTGGTCAGCATGTCACGCGCGCTCATCGCTACTTTTTTCTTCACCCGGTCGTCAGCGAGCAGTGTATCGTACATTTCATCCAGATCCATATCGTCCAGATGCGTACCGTAGGCCTTGTACACACTGTAAGGAGCGAATACATGCAGCGGCTCATCATCCTGAGCCAGCTTATAAAAGCGGTTCGGAACAATCAGTCCGATCGAGAGTGTCTTCAGGCGCACTCTTTCGTCGGCATTGATTTTTTTACTATCCAGGAACTCCAGGACATCCCATCCGAAAATGTTGTAGTATGCTGCGCCGGAACCTTTACGTTGACCCATCTGATCCGCGTAGGCGAAGCCGTCTTCCATCAGTTTGAGAACAGGTATAATTCCCTTAGCCGCGCCTTCTACACCTTTGATCGCTTCGCCGCGTGACCGCAGTTTCGACAGGTTGACCGCGACACCGCCGCCGATTTTGGACAACTGCATGCAAGTGTTCAGCACGTAGTTGATCGAGTTGAGGGAATCGTCCATTTCGAGCAGGAAGCAGGACACCAGTTCTCCACGACGGCTTTTGCCTGCATTCAGAAAGGTTGGCGTTGCCGGCTGGAGACGCTGTTCCATCATCGAGCGAGACAACAGACGCGCCGTATCAGCGTTGCCGCGTCCCAAATGCAGGGCGACGACCGCCACCCGGTCAGGGTAGTGCTCTAAATAAACCTTACGGTCATTACTCTTCACTGCATAATCCGTATAAAACTTGGATGCTGCCATATAGGAAGGAAATTTAAAATGATAACTATGAGTGATATGGAAAATATCCTTAATTTCGTCAGCTGTATAGCTACTATAGAAATTATCGTAATAATCATTCTCAATCATGTAGAGCACTTTAGCCGCTGGATCCGCAAACTTCAAGCTCCGTTCATCGACTTCCTTCATAAACTCGTCTACAGCCTCTTGGTCCTTTTCCAATTGGAAAAAGCCGTCTGTATCGCGTTTCATCAACATGTTGTTCAATTCAATATGCCGCAACTCGGCTCACCTCCTGTTTGAAACGCTCTACATCGCCGAACGTTCCGGATAATTCAAATTTACTGATGACAGGGACGTTGTAATGGTCGGAGATCAAATCCGCGCTTTTGGCAAAGCTCTCGCCCCAGTTACGGTTGCCGCTGGCAGCCACACCCACGAGGTTTTGAGCATTTTTTTGCAAAAAGGAAGATACCCTCTCAGGTATCTGTCCAAACCCCGTTGTATATGTAATGAGTACGTATGGTTCTTCTATAGTCATTTGCTCCTGGATTTGGACCGCCGGAAGCTTGAGCTTCCCGATAAATCTTTTTACATTGCCGGTCTTGGAATCATAAGCAATCAGCATTGTATTCATCCTCCTTGACATTTGGCGAAACAGCATCTACCCAAGGCTCGAACCTGTAAAGATGCGCAAACCCTTGCTGGCTATGCTTTGCCAAAATTTTAACGCCTATTTATATCGGTATTTCCATATCTGTATTTTCGAGATATCTGTAGGAAATGTGCATTGTACACTATATTTAGAGCACGATTTCTATTTTATATCTATATATAGTTGAGGTCAATCACTTTTAAAAGGTTGGGCACAAGAATTGGGGGCAAGTCCAAGCGGGGTGCGGGATAAGCGGAATAACTTTTTTTTCGTGCGAATTTTACAAATGTACTGGAGTTTTGGAGGATGAAGATGTACGATTTGTCAATAGGAGATAGAGTGGTAAATATACCTTTTACTGTAGGGGGAGTACGTATGATGGGAAATGGGTTTATGAATTCAGGGTCGTTTGATGCCATATTTTTAATCGTTTTTGGAATCATTGCAATTGGATTTATCATTATCATTTCCAAGGTAATCGACACCGGGTTTTCGAATCAAGCCGCTGAGTTGGTACAACGTGCATGCACGGTCGTGGACAAGAGAACGAGGGTTCGCGGGGGTTCAAGCGATTGTTCAGCTTCGACAGATTATTATGTTACCTTTGAGTTTGACGGGGGCGAGCGTAAGGAACTGAAGGTGAAAGATAGGGATTTTGGTATGATTGTCACTGGAGATCGTGGGGAGCTTCGTTATAAAGGGACGCGTTTTCTGGAGTTCGTGAGAGTGATGGAAGCGTAAGCTGCATAAGCTGGGAGTGGTCGTCGCCAGGATGCCATTACATAACCGGAGGGAAGGTGTACTATGCCACATATAATTGGGGAACGCATCGTATTGAGAGAGTATCGTCAGGAGGATATTTCGGAAATACGAAAATGGGTCAATGACCCGGACGCACGGGATTTTGGCATGAGGTCGTAATTCCGATCCCGTATGCAGCATCAAAGCCGAGCAGTTGGAGGGAATGATCCTCGTATTTCTCGCTTAACGTGACCGGAAAGTGCGTGTAGGTAAATTCATCCTTGCCCGATGCTTTGAATACGTTTTCGGCATCCTGATAGTTTCAATCCTGATCGATGAGCTCAATCACACGACCTGTGGCGATTTTGGAGTTATATTGATCACTTTTGTGCATAAAAGTATCCTTATCCAGCAGTCTTTCGTTGTACATATGATTCAGCCAGCTTCATGTTATTCCAGTTGGAGCTGGCGTCACCACCAAAAAAAGTAAGTGCAATAGGACTTGTATCATCGGGATTTTCCTTTTCTGCCGTACCGACCTGTTCTTCAATATATGTAAAATATTCACTCATAATTATTACTTACATAATGTAAGTGATTTATGATGATTTGTTATGTGGTTTGTTTTTTTATTATGCAAACAAATTTTGATGAATGGTGTGGATTTGTGCAAATCTATCGTTTGATGATCTAAAACAAAGTGTGCTACGATGATACCAGTTTATGGGTACACCCATGTATTGGAAAGGCAGAGGTAGAAAAAAGATTCCGAATAGGGTTGGGTGAGAAGATGCGTGGAAAAGTAACGTTGCAGGAAATTGCGGATGCGGCGGGCGTTTCAAAGTTCGCTGTTTCGCGTGCATTGTCCGGCAAGCCCGGAGTAAGTGAGGAGACGAGGGCAGTGTTGGTCAAGCTGGCTGCCCAGATGGGCTATTTTCGCAATCATCCAAAGACAACGGGGGTGGAGCCTCGTGACACGGATGCCGGGGAATGGTCGGGTACTGTGCTGGTGTTATTTCCGAACATATGCCACCAGGACAGAGAATCCAGGTATTGGGGCCCTGTGTTTGAAGGTATTTCTGAGCGCTTGAATCGAAAGGGGATGAATATGCTCACGTTAACGGAGCCTTCGACAGAAGATATGTTTTCCTTGCTGAATCCGGAAGCGATCAAGGGCATTATCACCGTGGGGTCGATTTCCACTTCTATATTACTGAATATTTATCGAATGAGCATTCCAGTCGTCATGGTGGATCATTGGGATTCTGCGTTTTTAAGTGATGCGGTGTTTACAGATAACCGCACATGTATGTCTGAACTCATGAGAAATGTGCTGTGCAGGGGCTATACCCGCTTTCAATTTGTCGGAAATATCGACGATGCTCACAGTTTCTATGAACGTTGGGAAGCTTTTCGCTCCACACTGGAGCTTGGAGGAATAGACTTAAAGCAAAACGGAGCTTTGCTCCACATGGGAGCGCAGAAGCTTGCCGAGGAATTGGACAAGCTGACCGAGGATGAATTGCCGGAGATGTTTGTATGTGTGAACGATGTAACTGCCGGGCACGTGGTGGATGCGCTCAAACGAAAGGGAATTAACGTCCCAAGGCGCTGTGGAGTGACTGGTTTTGACGATACGAGCGAGCAGATGCCGATTTATGCTACGGTGAGAGTGAATAAGGAGCTGCTGGGAATGCGTGCGGTGGATCAACTGCTATGGCGTATAACCAACCCGGAGTCGCCCATCGAGAAAAAGCTGCTGCACGCGGAGCTAGTCGTACGGGAGGGGTATGCCCCGCGGCTCAGTCAGGGAAATGATGATCAAGAACGCCCGATTAGTACAAACAAATATAGTTGATGTCCGGATATAGATGATTGATTTCCGTACACAGGGAAGATAAAAAAGTCGCTTTGGGTCATAAAAGCATTAGGGTCAGAGGTGCGATGAGCACCTGTTTCCGGGGGGAGGTCAGTCTCGGAAACAGGTGCTTTTTCGCGTCTTGAGCCCTGCTGAATGGAGCACTTTCATTGAGCTTGAAGCGATTGTGGTGTACACTGTCCAGAACAGGCGTAAATTGGAACGTCAAGAAGGATGGACGATTACAAAGGAGGGAGACACCTATGTATGCCCGTTTAAGATCGTTAAATTATCCTGTAAAAGGGTATGTTTTTATTGTATTGGCTGTATGCTCAGTGATAAGCACCTTGTGGATCATGAACGTGCGGCTGCCCACAGGAGGCCGCCCTTATCTTTTTATTTGGTGGAATATGATGCTGGCCTGGATTCCGATGCTTTTAACGCTGCTGCTTGATGTGATTTATTGTTCTTGGCGGCGGGGAACGAGAACATTTTTGCTCTGGATAACGGGAGCGGTATGGCTCTTTTTTTATCCCAACACACCGTATTTAATCACAGATTTGCTGCATGTGTTCGCGAAATATCCTTTTCTCGGGGAGCAACGCTTTTGGGGAGAGCCGTATTTCTGGAATCATGAACTGGGGATGCTGTTGGTCGCTGTTCTTGGGCTGACGATGGGATTTGTATCGCTCGAATCTGTACGACAACTGGTACGACGTGCACGCGGCGGGTTTGTAAGCTGGCTGTTTGTGCTGGCGGTACTACTGTTAAGCAGCTTAGGCATTTATATTGGCCGTTTCTTTCGGGGGAACACGTGGGATATTATTTCTGCGCCTTCCCAGCTGTATGCACAGGTGTCCTCCATATGGACAGATACCCTACAGCGTACTCATTTTGTGGAATTTAGCGGGATGGTATTCGCTATTTTGTTGATTAGCTATGTATCCACGATGTGCGTGATTTGGATCGGCAACAGTCGTCGGGATGAATGGCGTAACTGGTGATTTCAATGCGACCGAGTGGTCGAGTAGCTGAGTAGCTTCATAAGCTTGAATAGAAAGGAGGAATAGAGACAATGAACGGACAGAACCGATCAGATATTCGCGCAGGGCTTCAAGTGGATATTGTACTTAAAAAGGATCAGCCTACCGGAAAGCTGACGCGAGGAACGGTGAAGGATATTTTGACCAATTCTCCTCGTCATCCACATGGAATTAAAGTGCGTTTGGCAGACGGGCAGGTTGGGCGTGTCAAACATATCGTAACGAATAAAGGTTAGAGCTGATCGGCGCCCTGACAGCTGCGATTCTGTTGAGTGGAGTACATAACAAGCTTCTGAAACAGCTAAGACATTAGCAGGTTCCTTTCTATTGGAGATCATAGCTGGACGATATAAAGTTGTAATGATAGTGGAGGGTGGTTACAGAATGCATGCTAAAGCATTTTCTAACCACCCTTTGATGTATCCTGAAAACCGCAGTTTCTGGGGCTATATCTGCGTTATGAGGCAGCTGTCGACATGCATGGTATGAGGCGACGAGTGGAACATGGTGTTTGGCTGCGTAGCTTGTTCCGTAGGATGGTTATCAGCTGACCGAGAGCAATCAGCAAACTCATCGCACTGAGCGATACGGAAAAGCGGTTTGTAAAATACAAATTGAGATACGGGATGACCAGACCTGAGCCCAGCCTGAGAAAAAACTGGGCAAGAACAAATTGACCGATGACTCGGGTAACCGAAGAAGCAGCAGGAGCAGGTGGTACTGGTAAAGCGGGCGTGGATTCCGCTGTATTCGCTGATACCGGTTCAGGTCTCGATTTGGCAAGAGTCGCATCTTCTTCGACGTGAGAGGCTTTTGTCATGAACAATAATGGAATAAAGCGGTCAGTGTTGCCATTCCGCCAAGGAACAGGGCGACCCGCAGACTGGAGAGCTGTGTGATCCCCCACGTTTGCAGACCATCTGCAAGCACACCACCGCCAAAGCTCCCCATGACCTGTGCCGCGAGTACAAGAGCAGAGTAATAGCTGAATATTTTCAAGCGTTGGGCTTTGCTTATGCTTTCCGCTAAAAAGGGGCACAGCCAGTGCCTGGATGCTCACCACCCGGCCATTCATGTCATCCCCAAAGCCAAGCCCCTGAATATACAGCGATCCTCCTGTGACGTTGATGCAGACAAGTTGATGCTGTTGATATATATACTAGCAGGATCTGTGCATGTCATAAATATTCCTTGTCTCTGATTTTTTGGGGTAATAATAAAGCATAGACATTACATTGAAATTTCATTATAGTAATTCGGTATGAATAAATTTGAAGGGTAAGTAGGAGGGATGGCTTTGGCTTTTGGAGCACGGGTGCTAAAAACGGGAATCGCAGTGACGCTCGCCCTTTTTTTGAGCACCTTCTTGAATACCCATTCGCCTGTGGGGGCAGCGATAGCCGCTATTTTTGCCATGCAACCGTCGATATACAGATCGTGGCGTTATTTTCTGGATCAACTCCAAACAAGCACGCTGGGTGCAATCATGGCGTTGCTGGGCGGGATGGTATTTTCAAATGAACCGATTGCAGTCGGATTGGTATGTGTACTGGTACTTATGATATGTCTGAAAATAAATATGGCTGATACGGTAGGTTTGACACTCGTTACCGTTGTTTCTGTAATGGAGGCTTCCGGTGACTGGAAATTTGCGGTGACCCGTTTTGTACTCACCTTAATCGGGATTGTTTCTGCTTTTGTCATTAATGTTACTGTTTTTCCCCCGAAACCGAAAAGGCAGTTTATCAATCAGATTCAGAGTGTATTCAACAGTATGTCCTTGCTGCTGCGTACCGCCATTTCCGATGAGATCAAGGAGTCTGTCTTTAAAGAGGAAAAAGGCAATCTGGAGAGAGCCATAAAATCGCTATCGGATAAATATCATTTGTTCGAGGAAGAGCAGAAGAAGCTCAAGCGCTCCCGGTTCAGTCAGACGAGACGGATGGTGGTATACAAGCAAATGCTCGAAAGTTTGCACAAAGGGTATGAGGTACTGGATGCGGTGGAAAGGCACTACTTTCAGTCTTTACGACCGAAGGGAACGGATGCGTTTTTTGATGGTCATCTGGAGCTGCTGATCCGGTTCCATGAACATGCGCTGCTAAAATTCGAGGATAAGCTGAAACCGAACGAGGAAGAAAGTGAAATGTTCCAGCAGGCAAACGGCGAATTTATGAAGCATGCGATTACCCGTTTTGACCACTGTCAGGAGGGCATGCTGAGACTGTCGATTGTGGCTGCCGCGATGTATGACTATGGTCATCAACTGGAACGGTTGAGCAGATTGGAGGATCATATTCATCCTGTGGAAGAGAGCAAGTAGCGAATGTATTAAAAAGTAAAAGCGGCCGTATTCATCTATACAGATGGACGACCGCTTTTTACGTATAAAAAGGCATAAAAAAAGCCCGCTGCTTGCGAACAGGGGTTGAACTTGCTACAATAGAGGATGCTATGTTTATGATAAAAATCGTTAGCTACACTTCTTATTGCATTATAGCATGTTTCAAAGTTTAAGTCAATTCCCCCGGATCAGAGGGATACCATGGGTATGCCCAGGTCCATAATAGAGCATAGTTTAGCCCTGCGGTGGAGCAGGAGGAAACGGAACAGGAGTGATGTCAGTGACTACTGAGCAGCAATGGAACGAGGAACAACGGAGAGTAGAGGACGTGACTGCTGTCATTAGCGGGCGTATTCGGAAGCTGGAGACGGAGGTTGGCTCTGTACGCGGAGATGTCGTAGATATGCGTAAAGACTTTTGGGATGAGGTAACGATTAATTTCAGTGAGGCGGATGATGTGGGAGAGACATCCACCAGTTTACGTCAGCAATCTGAAATATTGTCGGAGCGGGAGCGCAGGCACAAGCATTCTACAGAGGCGCTAGGTCGTTTGAAAAAGCTGCTGGAATCACCGTATTTTGCACGTATTGATTTTGCTGAAGAAGGGCAGCCCGCAGAGCGTGTTTATCTGGGGATCGCCTCCCTGCTGGATAATCAGGACGAGGAATTTCTGGTCTACGACTGGCGTGCGCCTATTTCCAATCTCTATTACGATAATATGCCGGGTCCCGCTTCCTATAAGACGCCGGCAGGCGAAATGAAAGGAGAACTGACGCTTAAGCGCCAATTCTCGATCCGCGATGGACAGATTCGTTTCATGTTCGATACAGGGGTAACGATTGGGGACGAACTGCTTCAGGCGGTGCTGAGTCGTAGCTCGAATGCTCAGATGAAAAGTATAGTGGCAACCATTCAAAGGGAGCAGAATCGCATCATTCGTGATGATCGAAGCCGTATGCTCATCGTGCAGGGGGCGGCAGGAAGTGGTAAAACATCTGCTGCGCTTCAGAGAGTAGCGTATTTGCTGTATAAGTACCGTGACCGCTTACGCGCGGATCAGGTGGTGCTATTTTCGCCCAATCCGATGTTTAACAGCTATGTTTCGACGGTGCTGCCTGAATTGGGTGAGGAAAACATGCTCCAGGCGACGCTTCAGGAGTATTTGGAGCGCCGATTGGGCCGGGAGTTTCAATTGGAAGACCCTTTTGAGCAGCTGGAATATGTACTTTCGGCATCGTCGCAGACGGGGTATGAGGCCAGAATGGAAGGTATCCGCTTTAAGTCGTCCAAGACGTTTTTGCAAGCCATTATCGGATATAAGGGGTATTTGGAGCAGGAGGGTATGCGTTTTAAGCCGATCCGGTTCCAAGGGCGCGAGGTGGTTCCATTGGAGGAAATGGTGCGCAAGTTTTATGGGTTCGACTCCTCGGTGCCGCTGGCAAATCGACTGGAGTTCCTACGGGACTGGATGCTCAAGGAGCTGGCCCGTTTCGGTAAAGAAGAATGCTCTGCTCCATGGGTGGATCAGCAGATGGATCTGATGGAGCCGGAGGATTACCAGCGTGCTTATAATCGCATGCGACGTAAATCCAAGAATAAGGGCGATACCTTCGACGATTTTACACGTGAACGGGAAATATTGGCGCGAATGGTGGTCAGTGACCGCTTGAAGCCGTTGCGCAAATGGATCAAAGCGCTTCGTTTTGTGGACACGACCCGCTTATATGGTGAGCTGTTCCTGAATGAGACGTTGCTGAGCCAACTGGCCGATCACGCCGAGCTGCCTGATAGCTGGAGCGAAATCAGTCGTCAAACGCTGGAACGGATGCAGGCCGGGGAGTTGGCGTATGAGGACGTAACCCCTTTTTTGTATCTGCGTGAGCTGATGTTGGGTTTCCGTTCCAATAGCCATATCCGTCATGTGTTTATTGATGAAGCACAGGACTATTCACCCTTTCAACTGGCTTTTTTCAAACGTTTGTTTCCACAGGCCAAAATGACCGCGCTGGGCGATTTTAATCAGGCGATCTATGCGCATGCCTCAGTGCTTCAGGATGCGAAGCCTCTCTATGAGCTGTATGGAGCGGAACAGACTGAGATGATTTCCCTGACACGCAGCTATCGCTCGACACAGGAAATTGTGGAGTTTACCCGGGGAATGGTGGCTGGAGGCGAGCATATTGTACCGTTTAACCGCAAGGGTGAGAAGCCTCGTGTTACGGAGGTACGTTCGCGTGAAATGCTGCATCGTCTGATCGTCCAGAACATCTCGGAATTGCTGGCAGAAGGCTATGAGTCCGTGGCGGTGATCTGCAAAAATGCCGAAGAAAGTGCGGCAGTCTACGAAGCGCTCGAAGAAGAGATGCCCGTGAAGCCAAGGCTAATCAAGAAGACAACTCCGGCTTTTGAAAAGGGAATTCATATCATTCCGGCTTACCTGGCAAAAGGCGTGGAATTCGATGCGGTCCTGATCTATGACGGATCAGCGGAGCAATACCAGCGTGAAAGTGAGCGCAAGTTGTTCTACACCGCATGTACGCGGGCCATGCATTTGCTGCACATCTATACAATAGGCGAAATTACACCGTTCGTGAGTTCGCAGGAATCGGATACGTATACCCGTAAAGTGGAAGAAAGTGATCCTGTTCTGTAAGACTGGCATAATTGTGTGTATTCCAGTAACATAAGCAAATAATCAAAACAGGTAAGAAGCATAAACGGAGGCTCCAAAACGTAATGGACATGAAGAGTATATTTCAACGCCCGCCGCTGACCGGACTGTGTACCCGAGCGGGTAGCTACAGCTAGGGGGAACGCAAGGCATCGCTGGTTATCCGCGGAGGAACGCTGGTCGATGTGGTATTGTTCGAATGATTACTGGGAATGTATATTGCTGTGCAGGGCTCCCGTATCGCATACGTCGGTCGGGACGTTAGCCATATCATCAGAGAAGACACCGTGATCATTGAAGCGGAAAGCCGCTATATGGCATCGGAATTACTGGACGGACACTGTCACATCGAAAGCACGCAGCTTACCGTAACGGAGTTTGCAAAAGCGGTGCTGCCGCTCGGCGTGACTGGTGGTTTCTTTGACCCGCATGAAATTTCCAATGTACTTGGTCTGAAAGGGCTTCGCCTGATGCTCGATGAAGCACGCACGACGCCGCTGGCTGCCTACATGCAGGTGGCATCTTGTGTTCCGTCCACAGGGCCGGAGCTGGAAACGACAGGGGCCTCCTTCGGCCCGGCGGAAGTCGCGGAAGCCTTACGCTGGGGCCCGGATATGATCGGGCTGGGCGAAGTCATGAATTTCCCGGGCGTCGTCTATGGAGACGATGTGATGATCGGGGAAATTCAGGCCACGCTGCGCGCGGGCAAGGTGGCGGACGGCCATTTTACATGGGCCTCCGACGATTGGCGGCTGCCGGTATATGCAGCCGCAGGGATTACGGGCGACCACGAATGTGTCACGCCCGAGGATGTAGCCGAGCGTATCCGGCTCGGCATGTACGCCAAAATGCGGCAAGGCTCCGCATGGCATGATGTGGCCGAGACCATCCGTGCCAGCACGGAAATGGGCCTCGACACCCGCCGCATGATGCTGGTGACGGATGACCGCAGCGCGGAATCCTTGCTCCATGAGGGGCAGATGGACTTCGTCGTCCGTCATGCCATTGCTCAGGGCGTCAAGCCCGTGACCGCGTTTCAGATGGCTACGCTGAATACGGCAGAGCGCTTCGGCGTAGCACGGGATATCGGCTCGATTATTCCGGGCGCGATTGCCGATATTATTTTACTCGATGGCCGTCTGGCCGAAGTGAACGTGACCGCTACGATTGCGGCGGGGCAGTTGGTGGCCGAGCATGGGCAAATGGTCACCGATTGGGAAGGCTTCGCTTATCCTGCGGAAGTGATGGACACGGTCCGTCTGGGACGCGACCTGAGTGCTGCGGATTTCCGCATTGCGGCTCCAGTACAGGAGGGGAACGTACCTGTACGAGTGATTCGTGTCACGGAAAATCATGTGGACACGAAGGAAGTGCAGATGACCGTTCCGGTCCGCAATGGTGAGGTCACGGCAGATCCAGCGCAGGATCTGTGCAAAATAGCCGTCTTCGAGCGGCATCATGGCAGTGGCAGCCACGCGGTGGCACTCGTGACAGGCGTCGGTTTCACCGAGCCTGCCGCCATTGCCATGACCGTGGCGCATGACAGCCACAATCTGCTCGTCATTGGTAACGATGACGAGCTTATGACCCAGGCGGCGAAGCAGGCCGTGGCTATGCGCGGCGGCGTGGTGGTCGTGTCCGCCTCGGGCGAGACGCGCTTCCCGCTGCCTATCGCCGGGCTGATGTCTCCTGCGCCGTTTGCAGAGGTGGCTGCGCAGTCCGAGAGCATCAGTCGGGCACTTCAGCAATCCGGCTGTGTGCTGAACAACGCGCTGATGACATTGTCACTGCTGGCGCTGGTCGTCATCCCTGAAATCCGCCTGTCGGATCAGGGACTTGTTGTGATCGGAGCAGACGGTATCCGCAAGGTATCGCTCTTCGTGGAAGAAGATGCTGCGGAAGCCTGACAAGATACTTTGCCCATACGGGCGTAACTACGATATGTGTTTTTTTGAAAGGGGGGGGGTATCCTACAAGGTCTGTAAAGACTGGAGGGATAGCCCCTGTTTTTTACATTTAATAACAAAAAAAGTTTCCTTCTATTAGAATTCCGGGGAGCAATGAGCATATGCATCAGTATTATCGTTCATTAGAGAAGGTGGCTTATCAAGCCTCGATTGTAGAGCAGGATTGGAACAGATTTGTAGAACGAACCCATGTGAAGCATGTGCAGCAGGGTACGTATCTGATCGAAACGGGTGGACCCGTGAATTATGCCTATTTTTGCTCAGAGGGATTATTCCGTTTATTTTACACTTTGGCAGATGGCAGGGAGTATAATGTTGGCTTTTCGCCAGCAGATGATTACGTAACCTCTTACGGGGCTATGGTTCAAGGGCAACCGTCGACTTTTACCATTGAGGCTATGGAGGATTCGGTAGTCATTGAAATCCCTTATGATGTACTGAAGGAGCTTATGGATACAAGCCATATGTGGGAAAGATTCGTGCGCAAGAGTGTAGAGAGACTATATATTCGAAAAGAGGAGCGGGAACGCGAACTATTGTATCTCTCCGCCAAGGAACGTTACCATGCCTTTCTTCTCAAATATCCCGGATTGGACAAACGAATTGCCCAATATCATATTGCTTCGTACATCGGTGTATCCCCCGTTTCGCTTAGCCGATTGCTCCGCAGCGATCCGCATTAACATAGGTTAATGCAGCTTGGGGGACAAGCAGAGTACAATAACGTTAGTCATTCGAGCTTTATAAAAAAGGGGATAGGCATATGCGTTATATGATGATTGTATTATTGGAATTTTATCCTTCCTGGTTGGCTTTGCCTCGGGAAGAGCGTCGAAAACATGCGGGGTCCTTGCAGGAGAGCATTCAAAAATATAGCGAGCATGTTCAAGTTCGTTTTTTTGATGCAGAGGCGCTTCCCGGCAAGGATTACACCGATTTCGTCGTATGCGAAACGGAGGATATGAGACAATACCACTATATGTGGGAAGAAATTCGTGACTCGGAGCCGTACACCAAGGGATATATGAAGATTAAAGATGTGGTCATGGGGATGGAAAATGCCTTTCAGTCCTATGAGTCAGAAATACTACAGATGGAAAAATAACATTAATACCAATTTAAAAGAAGGCGAATTTCTGTGCTGTTCATATTCAGCTTGGAGTTCGCCTTTTGCCTTTTTGCCATCATTGAGTGATTACGGTGAAGGCTGAGGGTGCGGTTAAACCATGGTCACTGGTACTGAGAGGGAGTCACGAGGCTATTCAAGTCGAGGATGGCAGAAGTCAAGCGGGCAGGCCCTTTTTCTGCTTTGGAATTGCCAGTTCCCCTTGCTGAACAAGCATCGGTACGATGTACTGCCTGAATATATCCACAGGAGTCCGCTTCTTTTTGAATTTGTCAGCAGTAACGACAACCACCATGTCATAAGATGGGACGACAACAATGTATTGACCGCCAAAGCCGAGCGCGTAATAATAATCCGTTTCAGTGCTTTTCTCCGTTTCGTCTGAAAAGGAAGAAGCCCACCAGTGCCAGCCGTAAAAGGCTTTTTGTGGTTTGGCCGCTGGAAGGAGCGCACGGGTGGACTGTCGGACTGTCTCCACCTGGATGAACTGACGACCTTCCCGACTTCCTTCGTGCAGATAAAGCAGGCCAAATTGGAGCATATCCATGGGTTTAAGATGCAGCCCAAATCCTCCAGTATGAGTACCCTGAGGATCGGTTTCCCAGTGGTAGTTTTCGATACCCAGCGGTTGGAATAACTGCTGCTCGGCAAATTCAGCTACCGCTTGTCCAGAAGCATGACGCAAAATGGTAGCCAAAAGCTGAGAGCAGCCGGAGTTGTACTCCATTCGCGTACCTGGTACATCAGCCAGCGGTTGCGACAGCACAAATTGCACCCAGTCTGATGTTCGGCTCATCGTTGGAAATGAATTTTGCCCGCCAAATTCAGTCCAGTTAAAGCCCGCGGACATCGTTAACAGATGTGCAATCGTAATATCACGTTTTCGTATATCACTGTCCTCGGCAATCTGGGGGAAAAATTCGAGGATAGGCGTGTCTGGTTGCGGTACGATTTGCTGATCCATCGCCATGCTGGCTAATGCGGCAATCACGCTTTTGGTGCAGGAATTTATTTTATAGAGTTCATTCGCGAATTGAGGTTCACGGTAGTATTCCAGTATCATGTTCTCCTGCTGAACGATCAGGCAGCTACGAATTTCCAGCTCGGTAAGCCCGCGAACAAGCGGTGTAAGTTCCAGACTACTCAAGTAAGTCCCTCCTTGACATTTATAGTACATAAGTAAATAGTATATCATTACATATTAATTCACCACATTGTCACAATTACATTGAAAAATCTATACACTTTTCTCGTTTCGGTCAAAACTTCTCTAAATTAAACGATATATAGTAAGTTGACATTATATTCAGACATAACTGGGGGACCGATTCATGAATTTAACGATCAAGGCCAAAATGATTCTTAGTGCGCTGCTTATTCCGGGTGTCATTGCAGCTATGCTGCTGACAAATTACATTCTGAGTGTGCACAATGAGAACGAGTATAAGGATATTATGAATCGTGAGGAGACCATTGTATATAATTCAAAGTCTCTTCAGTTTTTGTTGAACGGGATATCCAATGACGAGCGTGGATATTTGCTGACCCGGGACGAACAGTATGGAAAAGAGTTCGAAAACAAGCAGAGCGAAATCGTGAAGCTGCTACAGGAAACGGAAGCTTTGCTTGATGCAGATAATGGGGATTCGAAGAAAAAGATGGATGACCTGAAAACGGGAATCAATACCTATTTTAACCGTGTCCATGGCTTACTGAATACAGCGGGTTACCGAAGTACGAAGGACATGTTTCCACCGTTTTCGGATTTACTCGATATGTTTGAAAATGAACGGGTTCAACGAAAGCAGCTTGATGTGAAAATGATGGCGTTCGTCAAAGCTCAGGAGGACATGGTAGAGGCGAAAATACAGCATGCGCACCAAACCATGACGAACACAACCTGGATTACGAGCATTGTGGGCTGTCTGATCATCATTTACAGTATTGCACAATCGGTCATTTTGATTCGTTCGATCCGACCGTTGCACCATATGAATGAACAGTTGCTGGAGATGTCCGAGGGCTCAGGAGATTTGCACAGCCGACTCGATATTACGTCCAAAGACGAAATTGGCATGATTGCCAGCTCGTACAACAAGCTGATCGCGGGCTTTCGCAATATTATTGTGGATGCTCAGGATACGGCTCGTACGTTATCTGTGACGGCCGAGCGGGTAAGCCTGAGCACTGAAGAAATGAATCAGGCTAATCGTCATACTTCCGGTGTGATGGAAGAACTTGCAGCAGGTATGGAGCATCAGGTCGATGATATTACACGCACCATCGATACAGTGAAGGAGCTTGCTGAGGGACTCAACCATATTGCGGTGACGAGCCAGCAGGTATATGAGCTGTCTGATACGGCTGCCAGAGATGCGGAAGCAGGGGAGCAATCCATCGGTCAGGCGATGCGGCAGATGGAAAAGGTAAGCAAAAGTGTAGATAGCTCTGCTCGTGCTGTGCATCTGCTCAGTGAACAGGCTGAACAGATTGGAATGATCGGTTCTGTCATTACTGGTATTGCCAAGCAGACAGGGATGCTGGCGCTTAACGCGTCGATTGAAGCCGCCAGAGCAGGGGAACAGGGCAGGGGATTTGCTGTCGTAGCATCTGAGGTAAGAAGGCTGTCTGATCAGGTATCCGTTTCAGCAGCGGAAAATACACAATTTGTGCAGCATATTCAGGACCATGTGGGTAATGTCGCATCAACGATGCAAGCCGGAACAGTTGAAGTGCAGTCAGGAGTGAAGATTATGGAATCGGCTGAAACGGCATTTCGCCAGATTGGCTGCTCCATTCAGCAGGTCAGCGAACAGGTTCACAGTGTAAATCAGTCTGTGGAACAGATGTCTACCGGATCAGGGCAAATGGTGGAAGCCGTGGAGCGTATCCGTGAAGTAGCGGAACAGTCCGCAGGTGGAACCCAGAGCGTCAGCGCAGCCGCTGAGGAGCAGCTGGCTTCCATAGAGGATATCTCGTCATCCATTCATACGCTGGCAGAAATGTCGAAATTGCTGAATGCAAGGGTTGGAGAATTTAAGGTATAGTTGTATAAATTCACACCAATGCAAACACAATAACAACTGTTGAACCATTTTGAACAGCTGGTTATTACTTTTGCAAAGGTGGTAACGGGATGCAACAAAATAAAGGAAACCTGCTTGCATTAGGTTCCATCCCGCTGATGATGACGCTGGGCAATTCTATGCTGATTCCTGTTTTGCCGGAAATCGGACGTAAGCTACATGTCAGTTCCTTTCGCGTTAGCATGTTGATTACGGTATATGCGGTAGTTGCCATTTTGCTAATTCCAATCGCGGGCTATCTCTCCGACCGATTTGGTCGCAAGGCGGTGATTGTACCCTGTTTAATCATGACGGTGATTGGCGGGGGAATTTCTGCGGTGGGGGCATGGCTGCTTCATGATCAGGCGGCGTACTGGACCATTATTGGGGGACGGTTGCTTCAGGGGGTCGGAGCGGCGGGAGCTTTTCCCATTGTCATTCCGCTCGTGGGAGATTTGTATGAGAACGAGGAAGAAGCCAGCAAAAATCTGGGTGTAGTTGAGACATACAATACATTCGGCAAAGTGCTAAGTCCGATACTGGGTGCGGCATTGGGAGCAGTCCTTTGGTTTTTGCCATTGGCAGTGATTCCGGGCCTCTGTATGATTTCGCTCATTTTGGTGCTTTGGCTGATTCATGCGCCCAAACGTAAGAACCAACCGGTTACGTTTCGGGAGTTTGTGGGAAATGTGAAGCAGGTGCTTGCTGAAAAAGGACGCTGGCTATATGCTATTTTCGCCGTGGGTGGCATTTGCATGTTTGTCATTTTTGGCGTCCTGTTCTACTTATCTGACATACTGGAAAGTCGTTATAACCTTCGCGGGGTCTGGAAAGGGTTCGTGTTGGCAATTCCGCTGGTTTCTCTATGTCTGTGCTCTTTTATCGGAGGAAAGATCATCGGTAAGCACAAAAAACGGATGAAATGGATCGGTTTTGGCGGATTAGCCGTATTGACGATCAGCTTGGGCATTCTCGGATTTTTTCAACATATTTATGCGATGATCGGACTGTTTACATTGGGGGGAGCCGGAATTGGACTGGCACTTCCTTGTTTAGATGCCCTGATTACGAAAGGGATTGAAAAAGAGGAGCGCGGAACGATTACCAGCCTGTACAGCAGTATGCGCTTTGTTGGGGTGTCACTAGGTCCTCCGGTTGTATCCTTGCTGATCGGAAGCAGTGGACATGGTTTGCTTTTTGGCGTGATGGTCGGAGTGGGCGGAATTGCGGCTCTGCTCATGCTGTTTGCGGTCAAACCGAAGCAAGATGAACCCTCAGAAAAATCCGGTGAACGTACAAACATGACTGAGGGGCAGACAGACGTATCCAGGGAAAATCCGCTCTCTTCCAAGTTGAGACGCAAAACCCCGGCAAAGTAAGAGCGATCTAAAAACAAAGAGCACCCGATTCCATGAAGTCATGGTGTTGGGTGCTCTTTGCGCTCCGGCCCCGAAATCGAGGGAGTACAGAAACATACCGTTTGCCATGCCCCGCTGCTCGGGTGACACGACCTGAATCATCCACGTTTGTAAAGTTGGCTGCATTACGCCAAAACCTATGCCATAGCAAAGAGCAGGCAGATACATGAAGGCGTCACTATGCGCGTAGGAAAGCAGGAACTCCTTATCATTTTACACGAGTATGCAATGTATCGATGATTGCTCATTTCGACGCTATATTGCTCAGCCCTGCTGGTAGAGGATCGGGTTGACTATATGTCTAGCTATCTGAAATCGGTTTACGTAGATCATGGTGAGGATGTGCCTGAACGCTGGAGAAACTTGATGCGGCCTCTGGCAGATTTGCGAGCTATGGAGTGAAAATGATGCGGACGCAAAAAGAACAGCCCGTAATATGCGGGCTGTGCGGGTTTAAAGCAATATAGTTTTGCCGTTTCGGGCGAATTAGGCTTTAGGTACAGTTTCCCAGTCCTTCAGGAAGCGTTCAATACCGCTGTCAGTCAGCGGGTGTTTCCACAGGGAAGGGAGCAGGGAGCCAGGAATGGTGGCAATATGCGCACCAGATAGAGCAGCATCTTCCACATGCTTGATGTTACGGATGGAGGCTGCAATGATTTCGGCTTTCAGACCATAAATGTCCAAAATCTTTCTCAGGTCACGAATCAGCTTCATACCATCAACGGCGATATCATCCAGACGTCCTACGAACGGGCTGATAAAAGTAGCGCCAGCTTTGGCAGCCATCAAACCTTGAGCCGCGGAGAAAATCAGCGTTACATTCGTTTTAATCCCGTTCTTGGTCAGTTCGTTACAAGCATACAAACCGTCTTCAGTCATAGGCAGCTTAATAACAACGTTTGGTGCCCATTTGGCAATCTCATAAGCTTCCTTGAGCATATCCTCGGCTTTCAAGCCAATGACCTCAGCACTTACGGGGCCTTCAACGATACCGCAAATCTCCTGAATGACTTCCTTGAACACCCGGCCTTCTTTAGCGATCAGCGAAGGGTTCGTAGTTACACCATCAACCAGACCCAAACGTTCAATACGTTTGATTTCTTCAATGTTACCAGTATCCAAGAAAAATTTCATTTGATTTCCTCCTCAGGGTTGTATAATTCATAATACATATCACACGCCATGTACATAAGCTAAATAAAAGGTGGCATATTGCACACGTTAAACTTTTAATTAGTATGTATTATATACTTAATTGTGACACATTTTAAAATTGAAAACAAGCTGTCTTTAATTATAATGTATACTACCCCATTCTATAAGGAGGTAATCATTATTCAACTGTCTGACAGACAGCGGGAAATTGTTGATATTGTCCAGCGCCTGGCGCCTGTTACGGGGGATAAAATCGCTGAGGAGTTGGGGCTGACGAGACCGACTCTCCGTTCCGATCTTGCTTTGCTCGTCATGCTCGGTCTGGTAGACGCCAAGCCGAAGGTGGGATATCTGCCGGGCCGTTATCCTAAATATGACAGTCATATCGGCACCATGCTCAAAAAGCTTACCGTAGCTGATGTGCTCAGTGATCCGATTTTAATTTCCGGTGACGCTACGGCTTACGATGCGGTGCTGATGTTGTTTCAGCAAAATACAGGCACGTTGATGGTCACGGGAGAGGATCAGGAGCTGATCGGAATTGTCACTCGCAAGGATCTGCTGAAGGTGACACTGGGGCATACCGATCTTCACGCCGTTCCGGTAACGATGGCAATGACGCGACGCGCACAAATGACGACATTGACTCCGGGGGATTCTCTACTGGAGGCAATATCTAGGCTCGTTCGTCATCAGGTCAATTGCCTTCCAGTTATGGACGAGCAGTGTATGGAGACCTCCTTCATTCAAGCCCATAGATTGGTGGGTCGGGTTACCAAAACGGACATCATGAACGCTATTTTGAGCTTGACGGAAGAGAAGACGTAGAAGAAAAAAGGGGGCCTTATATGTACTGGTTGGCCATGCTGACCATGCTGATTGATCATGTCGGACTCGTATTTTTCCCAGCTGATCCGGCCTGGAGAATTGCCGGCAGGCTTGCTTTTCCACTCTATGCATATGCGCTGTATACGGGGTATGCCCACACCCGGAATATGCGAAGCTATATGCTTCGCTTGCTCGGAATCGCCCTGATTTCTCAGGTGCCTTATATACTGGCGTTTGATGTGTATAGGCCGAACGTGGTCTGGACGCTGTTGATCTCGTTGCTGGTGCTGGCTGCTGCGTCGCGATTGAAGAATTGGGCGGCTATAACAGGCTTATATGTGCTCACAGCTCTGGTCATGGAGCTTAGCCTGATGGATTACGGTGCCTACGGGCTGCTGCTTGTCCTCATTTACCGCTACACCTGTTCCTATATTATGGTTGTGGCGCATTTTGCGCTGAACGTCGTGTATGATTTGGTGCATCACGCGAATCTCCAGCATTTTAGCCTGCTGTCCACCATTCTTATCGCATGTTTTGCATCCGGGGAAAGCAACTTTTATAGACGGGTACCGGGCTGGTTGTGGCGCAGCTTTTATCCAGTGCATCTGGCTGTTATTGCGGCCATTCGGCTCTGGTCCTAATCATAAGCTCATAACTTCAAAAATCAGCAAAAGAACCTTTGAAACCACGATATACATGGTTTCAAAGGTTCTTTTTTATTCCAAAGTTTAGGATGCATTGTTAGGACCTTGGGCAAAAGGCAACGGCCGTTCCGGAGCGCCTTCCTTCATATATTGCACCAATACTTCCGGAATATTGTGTATCCCACCTGCATTAACGCGATAGCCATTCGTTTGTCCAGGTGAGTTAATGCCACGCTTCACTGTGAAGGTAACGTCAATGCCCAAGGCGCGGCAAATTTCCAGCGTTTCCTTGGTATATCCTCCATACGGAAAGGCAAGGACGTTGCGATCATTGTGAAGATGCTTGAACAGCTTCTTGTCGGCGGTGTCCAAATCGTTGTAAACTCGTTGCTTGAATTCGTCCTCGGTTTCCATACGCCCCAGTTTTTTCGAATATACCGGACCCATGAGAAGCGGTTTTTCCTTGGTGCGTGCTACATTTGCGTACCCATACATGTGCTGATCATTGGTGTGATTGTAGAAATCAACACCTTCAGAATGCATGTGCTGGATTTGCTCCCACGTCAGCTTCGGAATACCGATGTGCTTGGGATTACTGATCGTGGATGTAATGAGAAAATTGGTTGCTGGTACACGGTACTTTTTCAACACGGGAAAGGTGTCTGTATAAAAAGATTCATAGCCGTCGTCGAAGGTCATAAGTACAGCATTATCGGGCACCTTGGCTTTATGCAGAATAAAGTCCGTATATTCTTTCATCGTGATCCAGTGGAAGCCGTTGGCTTTCATTTCATCCAGTTGCTTCGTCAAATTACTGAGCTTGAGAGCGCCGGGATCGGGTGGAGTTTTGGTTACCTCATGATACATCAGGACAATAACCTTGTCTTGGTAATATACTTTATCCGGCGTTGGTGTCAGAGAGAATAGATGTCGTACTAGCCGATCTGCATTAGCCGTACGTGTACGGTGAGTCCCTTTAGCAATGGGTGGATGGTAGGTAGCGCGTGCTTCGTACACCAAAATCCCTAAAATAGCTAACATGCTCATAATAAGCATCGTTCTTTTGAATATGACGTGTTTCATGTGATGACATCCCCCGCATGCAGAAATTCTAAAAGTACAGATATGTAAACCAGATATCTGTCAGCAAAATATAGTCTATCATATCTAATACACACGGGGGAAATATCACAACTTTGTTACCTCTGTGTTGCTTTTGCGGATACCGATGACGCGATAGGGAAATAACCGATCTCAACCGCATGCTGGATCATATTTCGAATAAACTCCAGATCGGTTGCCGGGCACTGAACACCAGCCTGATCTAGTAGCGCGGCGGTCACAGGGCAGCCATATCGGTAAGCGGAATCCTTGGCCCCGTCCCCTTCCAGCTGACCCATAGCAAGGTACAACGCATCCTCCTGAATGCCGGAAGAGGGGTTCAGCAGCCAAGCGCTGTAATCGTCAAAAGCCATCGTTTCTACTGCATAGCCAAGCTGGTTGACCATAGCGATCAGCTCATCATACGGCAGTGGGTTCGGATTACAGATATGGAAAATGCGGTTCGTGCTTTTTTGATGCACGGACAGCTCTACAATGGCGCGGCTCGCATAGTCAATCGGCGTAAAGTCCGTATGCCAATCAGCCTGTGGTGCTTTGCCCAGCAGCAGCATGGCCTTCATCATCCGATAGTAGGCGTTGCTGTCGATGTTGCGCTGAAAGCGTCCGTTAGCCGAGTGGGCCGTCAGATTGCCTGCACGATAGATAGAGACAGGTGTGCCCGACTGAGCCGCTTGGAACAATAGCCTCTCCGCTGCGAGCTTACTGTTCGTGTAGAGGCTGTCCACCTGTAGCTCGTCCGGGAAGGAGGACAGCTCCAATACGGATTCCCATTGTCCTTCATTCGCCAGATCCTCCGGTATACCCATGGTTGAGACATGATGGAAGGATACACCCGGCTTGGCCTGAGCAATTTTCAGCAGTTCCAGTGTTCCGGTTACATTCGTACGGTCAAAGGCAGCCGAATCACCAAAATGGCGAACGTCAGCGGCGCTGTGAATAATGCCGTCAATATGATGCTTCAGCATATGGCGGTCAGCGGCAGAGAGGCCAAGGTCTGCCTGCTCCAGATCACCGTACACAGCTTCGACCCGCCCTTCGATCAGGGCGGAGAGGGCATCTTGTCCAAAATATCCTGCCAGTACAGCTTGAATACGCTCGATGCCGGATGGCCCGTCCTGTGATGGGCGTACCATTGCGTACACTTTGGCTTCTGTCCGTTGAAGCAGGTCATACAGAATGTGCGAGCCGAGATAACCCGTAGCCCCGGTCAATAAAACAACATTCATGTCGCGCAATTCAGCTACACCCGCAGTGTCCGACAGCTCGATAGGATACTCATTCAGGTCTGTTTTTTCTTGTGGAACCGCTAGTGCTTTGCGTTGCGGCGTTTGTTTCGTACCCAGTTGCTCCACGTATTCGGCAAGCTCACGAACGGTTTTGTAGCGGAAAAAGTCTCCAATGCGTAACGCGCCATAACGTGGCTTCAAAATAGCCAGCACATGAATGACACGAAGGGAGTCGCCACCGATCAAGAAGAAGTCATCCGTTGCGCCAATGTTGGTTTTGCCAAGTACCTGTGTCCATGCTTCGGCAATGAGCGTTTCAGTTCCTTCACGGAGAGGTTCTCCGCCGTAGGAGCTGTTGGATACCTCGGGAAGCGGAAGCAGGGCCAGCTTTTTGCGGTCAATCTTGCCAGTCGGTGAAATCGGCATGGCTTCCAGATGAACAATATGGCTCGGCACAAAATAGGAAGGCAGCTTGGCCGCAATATAAGACTGAATCACGTCCTGCCGAATGGACTGTCCGTCCGAAGTGGTGTAATAGCCGACCAGCATATTTTGATTCGTGTGATCCTTGACAGCTACGACAGACACGTCCTGAACGCCCGGATGCTTGGAGAAATGATCTTCAATCTCTCCGATTTCGATCCGGTTACCCCGGATTTTGAGCTGTGAATCCTTCCGGCTTACGTATTCAATCGTACCGTCTGACAGCAGCTTGGCGATATCGCCTGAGCGATACATTTTTTCACCCGGAACAAATGGGTTGTCCACGAACGATTGTGCCGTCCGTTCTGGCTGATGGAGGTAGCCATGAGCCAGTGCCGGCGTAGCAATGCATACTTCTCCCGGAATGTTAATCGGGCATAGCTTGTTATCATCGTTGACGATATAGACTTTGTAGTTGTAAATTGGCTTGCCGATCGGGATGTTGACGACGTGCTCAGGCACAGCACCACGAACCCGGTGGGTCGTCGTCGCTACGGTGCACTCTGTCGGTCCATACACATTAACGATGTCTGTATCTGTACCGAATTTGCTTTGGAACGCCCGAACTTGTGAGCCGTACAGCGCCTCGCCTGCCACGGTGACAATTCGTACCTTAGCCAATTTGTGGTAGCCCTCGTCCGACAAATACGTGGACAGCTGATTAAAGAACACGGTTGGCAAGATGGTAATGATCGTCGTGCCTGTGCGTGCGATGGCTTCTGCGAATTCTTCAACAGACACGCGTTCTTCGGAGGACAGCAGGTACAGCTTGGCACCGTAGAACAAGGCTCCAATCGTATCCCAAACGGAAGCGTCAAAGCTATAGGTGGCGAATTGAGTCAATACATCCTGAGGTGTAATGTCGCAATCGCGCTGTACGACAGCCCCCAGGTTAACGACGCCACGGTGAGCGATCAGGGCACCTTTCGGCTTGCCTGTCGAGCCGGACGTATAAATCACATAAGCGAGATCATCCGGTCCTACGTTAACGTTCGGATTGCTTGCGGCATATCCTGCCAGAGGCCCGTTAATGGCCAGAATTTCTTTTACCGTCTCAATGGAGCCGCATAGTTCAGCAGCTTGCCCGGCGAGCGCGGAAGTGGTGAGGACGAAGGGAGAACGCGTGTCCTCAACGATGTAGCTGCTACGGTCGGCTGGATGGGCTGGATCGACAGGTACGTATACACCCCCGGCTTTCAGAATACCAAGCAGGGAAATGACGGTTTCTAGACTTCGTTCCATGAAAATGGTCACGAATTCGCCTTTGGCAAGACCTTTGGACAACAGCACACGTGCGACTTGGTTTGCGCGTTCGTTTAGCTCACGGTACGTATACTCTCCGGCATGGGAAGCGATAGCCGGACGCTCAGGATACTGCGAAGCGGCTACCTCGAACATTCCATGAATAGTCTGATGCTCAGGATACTTCACAACTGTATTATTTAAGGCTTCATGAGCAGCCCGATCTGCTTCGGATAAGATGTCAACCGAATTGACAAGGGCATGGCTGTTGGTTAGTGCGCCACGCAGTAGCAGTTCGAAGTATTCTGCATACCGGACAACCGTTGTTTCCAGAAGAAGTGAATCATCATACCGAATCTGTATTTGGTAAGTGCCGTTGCTCTCGCTAACAGCCCAGTTCATGATACGAGGCTCTGTACCTTCATCTGCCAGCAGATTTGCTGAAAACGAGGTATCAGCTTGCGGGTCTGCCAGATAAGCCTGGGGTTTGTGGAGCATGTCCTGAAACAAGCCTGCCAGCTCGTGGAAAGTAGTATTCTTTTCCATCGTCAGCGAAGCCGTGAGTATACCGGATTGAGGCACCAAAGTAGAGAAAGAGACTTCTTCTTCTGCGGACAGACGGTACAGCCATGCTGCATACACAGACAGAAGCAAGGCATGTTGTTCTTCCGCCGGCGTTTGCTGATGCAAGAGCTTCGAGATGGATGGATCTAACTCTACCTGATAAGCAGAGTATGTATGCTCGTGTTGCAGACGTGCAAAATCCAAAGGAACCAGGAATGGGGAGGGCGCTGTTTGTGTACTGTTTTGTAGTAATGAAGCCATGACGTTAACCTCCTAAACGATGATGTCTTAATATGAATGCTAAAGTCAGTAAATGTATCCGATCCCTTCAAATGCATGAATAGGCGGGAGGCACTACCTAACGACTTACTTATGAAATAAGTTTTAAAGTAGGTAAATGAAAATTATGATTTGGTGCGGTTAGGGTTCGCAGTTTTAAAGTAAGAAGTAATTTCCTGAAGCTCTTCCGACATGGATGACAGCTTATGGGACGATTCAATGATGGAATCCAGAGAAGCTTTTTGTTCCTCAACCGTCTGCACAATGTGGACACTGTTGCCTGCTGTCTTGCTTACGTTGGAAGAAAGATCATCCGCTGTCGCTGTCATTTCCTGTGTACCGGCGGATATTTCCTCGGTAGCGCTGGATACTTCTTGAATTTTCCATGCTACTTTTTTGGTTGCTTGAAGAATGTTATTGAACAGCTCACCGGCTTGTCCGGCTACGACGATTCCGTTTTGTGCCTCAACGTTGCCTTGTTCCATCGACTTCACAGCCTGTCCGATTCCGCTTTGGATCTCTTCAATCAGCGGTGTGATTAGTTCCGTTGCATCCGCTGTTTGTTCTGCCAGCTTGCGTACTTCGCTGGCAACCACGGCAAAGCCTTTACCTTCTTCACCGACACGCGCTGCTTCAATAGAAGCATTCAGGGCGAGCAGGTTTGTCTGGCTGGAAATGCCTGAAATCGTACCAATGATGTTACCAATTTCCTGTGAACGGTCGTCCAGTAACTTGATAATGCGGGATGTATTCGTAACCGTATCGGTAATCAAATGCATTTGTGAAGAAACTTTGCCCACGATTTCGTTGCCTTCATTAGAACCCTTCTCTACCGAATTGACTTCCTCTGCCACGGTGGCGGAACTGGCGGCAATATTTTGAATAACCGAGGCCATTTCAGCCATGGCACGTGCGCTATCGCCCGTTGCTTTTTCCTGCGAACGAATATTTTCCGTAATTTCATTGATGTTCTGATTAATGATGTTCGAATTGATTCCGTTTTGTTCGCAGATCGCGAGCAATTCCTTCGCCGATTCATTCACTTCATTAGTTGTCAGCTTCACTTTGGTCATAATGCTGTTAATATGACTTACCATATCGTTGAAGTTGCTATTCACTACGCCCAGATCGTCTTGACCTGCTTGAATCTGAACATCCAGATTTCCTCGGCTTACTTCACTGATACCGTACACCAGTTGTTTAATAGGGGATAGCGTACGTTTCACGACCCAATATTGGAGCGCCAAGCAAATGAGCAGGAAGATAGTCAGAATTATAGCACCACTGATCAGCAGCTTGGTCAACCCGGCAGGTACAGCGGTTGCATTTGCATCGAAAGCAAAATATGCAAAGATTTTGCCGCTTGAATCTTTAAGCGGGTACGTCAAGGTTGTCCACGTACCAAAGCTGTCTTCATAGAAACTGGTAAATGCCGGTTTTCCGGTATCCAGCATATTGCTTACACCTTCTGCGACTACAGTGGGTTGCTTGTACATACTGCCGACATCCAGTTTATCTTTTTGGAATGCTTCTCTTAGATCGGTAGGCATCGCTACAATAGAGGTCTTGTTACCATCTTCAAGCTCGGTTCCGAAAATATAAGCATGAGAGATATTCGGGTTCGTCGCTGTGATGTTATCCAGGTAAGCTCGGAGTTTGGCCTGAACGGGACCATTAAAACTTTTTTCCTGAACGGCATGGGATACTTCATTCACATTAATGCCCTCAGCCCACTTTAATGTAATTTTTTCCACTTGCCCATGTAACTGGTCTATCAAAATCGTACGCTGGATCAAATAGCTGGATACTATGAGGACTAACCCGATCAATACGATGTTGAAGAAAGATAATAATAAGTTCTTGGTGAAGAAAGATAAGCTACTCCACTTTTTCAAAATGCTTCACTCCCTGGTTGTAATTTTGTATATGGTGTTGAACCGGTTATCGAATGAGATAATTTAGTTCTCCTTACAAACATAATAATTAAGGCGATAGACCTCTTGATTTTTTTAAAAATAGGCATTTAGTCTTTTTTTAGATAATTATGTATCTCTATATATGTCGTACGATAAGCCCTTGAAATGAATACCTTGCTCAATTAAAATTTAATTTTTGCTAGGTAATTCTTGTGTTAATTTAAGCAATTCCATTTTGTGCTTCAACTTGAAATTCAAATTCAAATTCATTTCTGGCTTCGAGTAGGTATCCAATAGAAACCATCATACTTTATATTAGAGTCAAATGCACTTATGAATTTGGGACATTTTTCATATTAGGTGTTGAAAATGCTTGGTTTGCCGCTGTTTTTGTGGATTCCTTGCACAATGAGTCAATAGCCACGACATAGGAAGAGGGATGAAGAGAATGTCCAGGCTTACAATTGTAAAGGTTGAAAGCAATCATGCAGATCCGCATGAATGATTTAAAGGATGGATAAGGGTTTATTGGAATCGTATCCTTATAATGGAGTTTATTTAATTTATTTTTCCAGTCCAAAAGTTAAAGAAATGATTTTCGCTGTTGTGTATTCGGCTGCAAAACCGGGCGTTTGTGGCGGACTTAGGCCTATAGATGCGGAAGAGATGGAGCTTAAACGATTTTATGTCGATTCTTCTTATCGCAGGCAAGGCATTGCCGTCAGTCTGTTAGTTTTTCTGGAAGGTGAGGCCCGGAAACGAGGCACTGTAAGAATCAAGCTGGAGACAGGGGCTGCTCAACCTGAAGCCATTGCTCTCTACACGAAGCAGGCATATGAGCTTATTGAACGATTTGGTGAATAGGAAGAGGATGAAAATAGTCTTTGTTACGGTTAGAACCTGACAGTGTCTTTATAAAACGTTTTCATATAAAATGAATGATGAACTATACTAGCCTATAAAGCGGGAGAGATGATCATGAATTTGAAGCAAAAAGCAGCTGAAAAAGCAGTTGAAGCCATTCAGGACGGCATGAAAGTAGGACTCGGCACAGGCTCGACGGCTTATTGGGCCATTCAAAAAATAGGTGAGCGTGTGGCGCAAGGCTTACATATACAGGCCGTAGCTACTTCCCAAGCCTCGGAGGATCAGGCCAGAGAACTGGGAATTCCCATCGTTCCATTGGATCAGATTGGACGACTCGACGTAACCATTGACGGAGCGGACGAGGTGAATGAGCAGCTTGTTCTGGTGAAGGGCGGAGGCGGAGCTTTACTGAGAGAGAAAATCGTGGAAAGCAACAGCAACCGGCTAATTATTATTGTGGACGAGTCCAAGGATGTGAAGGTGCTGGGTGCATTTCCATTACCAGTCGAAGTCGTACCTTTTGCCAGTGTATGGACGTTGGAGGCATTACAGCAGACAGGCTGCCAGGCTGAATGGCGCATGAAGGACGGTGAGCGTTTTCTTACGGATAACGGCAATTATATTGCAGATTGTCATTACGGAACCATTGAGAACCCGCAAGAACTGGAAATTCGATTGAATCAAATTCCGGGTGTGGTTGATAACGGACTGTTCATTAACATGGCGGACCAGGTTATCATCGCACGGGCCAATGGACAGATTGATGTTCGAAACAAGTGATGCCTAGCGTCCGTCTGCTTCGTACTATGGCCTTCGTGGTATTCATTTTATATACGGGACTGTTATTATACTGGATGTTTCTTGGTTTTGGACGCACATTACGACTGGGTCCTCCATATTCGTATAATATGGTTCCATTGGATACGATTGGGCGATATCTGAGGGCGGCGAAGTCCTTTCCTTTCCGGGTGTGGGGTGTTAATTTGCTCGGTAATATGGGTATATTCGTCCCGTTTGGCATCCTTCTGCCTATCATTTGGGTACCCTTACGCAGATTAGGTAGCTTGCTGCTGACAGTGGTGGTCGCGCTGGTCATTCTTGAAGTGTCCCAAATGCTGCTCGGCGCAGGCACGATGGACGTGGATGATGTGATCCTGAATGTACTGGGCATGCTTATTGGCCGAGTTGTTTACGAGCTTCTACGAAAGAGGTTAGGGATTGAATGATGAAAGCCCTGCTCTCACGAACAGTGCCTCTGGTACCAATTGGAGACGGGCTTTTTTACATATTAGACTGTAATTTTCTCATAATACCTTATTAACAAAGGGATACAACGGTTGAGCTTGACAAAAGTTTGCAATTAATATATCTTTGAATAAAGATATGAGTAACGGAGGCTGTTAATATGTCTGTAAAATCAGATCATCAGGACTTGGCGCTTAACTTGTTTGTTGTGTTGGCTAGAGCCTATAATTCGGTCACATCCCGCACGAATCGGGATATTCATAGTCATGGATTGAACACGACGGAATTTGGTGTGCTCGATCTGTTGTATTATCGTGGACCGCAGCCCTTGCAGAAAATTGGTGAAAAGGTGCTGATCTCCAGCGGAAATATTACGTACGTCGTAGATAAACTTCAGAAAAAAAAACTGCTTACCCGGCGTGCATCACAAGATGATCGGCGTGTGATTTATGCTGAACTGACTGACGAGGGACGTCAATTCTTTGTGCAAATATTTCCACAGCATCATCGTGTCATTATGGAGACAGTAGATGGATTATCTATGGAAGAGAAGGAACAGGCCATTTATCTGCTCAAAAAGTTGGGGCTAACGGCTGAGGGGCAGAAAAGTAACGACTAATACGCTGCGAATATCCGTGCTAAATGTGCTTTTAGATAAAATACCGGTTTCCCGGTATTTTATTTTTTTGTCGTCATTTTGGGCAACGGGGTTAATGTAGAGGCGGAAATCAGGTATAATTGACGAATAGTCACGTCCGGATGGCGACATCCATGAGTTTCCCCTTTCCATACAGGGATGATCGTATCGGTCAGTTCATTAGTTGGCATTTTTGCCAGCTTTTACGGTGGATGTATTTCGGACCCGATCGGACGGCGTAAAGTGATGCTAGTGTCCATCGCCAGTTGGGCGCTTGTATTCATGGCATTTGCGTTGGCTGAAGCAGCCTGGCCTTTTTCGTGATCAATGCTCTGAGTGGACTGTGCAGATCCTTGTTCAAGCCAACCTCGCGGGCGCTGTTATCAGATGTAACCCCCAAGGAGAAAAGACTGCTCATCTACAATATGAGATATGCGGCGATTAATGTAGGGTGGCAGGGCCGGTGCTTGGTTTAATGTTGGGATCGGCATCCTCGGGTACACTGTTTATGGTAGCGGCTGGTGTGTATGCGTTATACGGGGTGTTGCTGTTGATCCAATTTGCTCGGTATGCATCAGATCTGCGTACAGGGGTAACGGCGGAAGAGGCTTCACTGCAGATGGATGAGGCGTTCCGTACAGCCAGTCGTGATCTGGTGTTTATGCCCATTTTGCTGGAGGCGGTATTTTGCGTCATGGGTTATGCTCATCGGATTGCGGCTCGAGGAGGGAAGTCCATGCAGCAACTGTCATCATAAAAAAGGGAGCTGAGTGCAGGATGAAGTCGGAAGAAGATGTGCTACGAATCATACAATATATGAATGATCCGCAGGTGCTGGAAGACTTGCGCTATGTGCGAGAGCTGAGGCTGCCGCAAGGCTGTATTGCCGCAGGTTATGTACGTAATCGGGTATGGGACAAGCTGCATGGTTATACAACTCCTACGCCTTTGAATGATATAGATGTTATTTATTTTGACCCGAGAAATACGCTGGAGGAACGGGACGAGCACCTTGAGCTGTCCTTGAACCGCAAGCAGGCGGGACGCAACTGGTCTGTCAAAAATCAGGCGCGGATGCATCTTCGCAACGGGGCAGCTCCTTATGCTTCGGTAGAGGATGCGATGAGCTGTTGGCCGGAGACGGCTACGGCAGTAGCGGTTAGATTGAATGACGAGGACCAAATGGAGATCGTTTGTCCGCATGGATTAAATGATCTGCTGGATATGAGGGTACGCCAAAGTCCGTTGTTCCGCCACACGACGGCTTTTCGTCAGCGTGTATTTGAGAAGCAGTGGCTGGATAACTGGCCGTTGCTTATGTTGGAGAACTAGAGTGTAATCCCCATTTCAGGTTATAAGGAGAGACGACGAACGATGTTTAAAAGTATAAAAACAGATTCAGATCGTGAGGAGGTTCTGGAGCTGTTAACCTACGCCGTGCTGGATCACCCTGAACGCGGAGAGGCAGCTTTACGTACCTATCAAGCCTCGGATGACTGGAAGCTGTTCGGTGTAGAAGATGAAGGACTTATTGTAGGTATTGTCGGATTTGAGGAGCAGGAGGATGGAACAACCGTAATTCGGCATCTGGCCGTGTTGCCCGAAAACCGTCATAGAGGATATGCCAGAGGTATGCTGCTTACGCTCATTCAGGAGCGTAATCCGAAACGGCTTACTGTGGACACGGATGCGGAGGGGGCAGATTTCTTCCGCAGCGTGGGCTTTGCCGTATACGGATCGGAGGACTTGTCCGAGGGCGGGCAATTTCATTGTGTGTATGAAATGGACGAAGAATAAGCGAATCACCGGGTCCCGCGTCTCTTTTTTTACATAAGATATGTTATGGTCGTGAATTGACATCATTCTCATGTAAAAGTTGATGTGCCTTTGGTTGCAAAGGCATTAGCAGGGGAGGTGGGTTCCAATGGGTTACCACTACACGGCTATAGGAGATTCATTAACGACAGGTGCGGGGACGCTGCTGACTGGCGGATTTGTGCCTACCTATCGGCGGATGGCGGAAAAACGTCTTCGTACTCCAGTCAGTTACGAGAATTTGGGGATCAACGGGCTGACATCGCAGGAGTTGCTGTCATTGGTCCGCAACAATCCGCATTTTCGGTCGGCGTTGAGCCGGGCTGAACTCATAACGGTGACGATCGGCGGGAATGATCTTCGTCCATACGCCAATGCTCTTGCTGGAGGCTCCGGTTCGTCTGCATCGTCCATTCCGCAAGCGCTGAACCGCACGAAAGAACATGTACGCCAAATCGTACATGCCCTGTATCAGATAAAGTTTGGCCAGCATGAGCCATTTATCATTCGGATGGTAGGGTTGTATAATCCTTTTCCGGGCGTGCGGGAGGCGGGGATATATGTGCACCAATATAACTCATTTCTCACTACGCTGGGCGGGCCGAATTACCGGGTGGCGAACATTTACCCTGCGTTTGAGGGCTGCGAACGGGTGCTGCTCTCGCTGGATCGGGTGCACCCGAACAGCCGTGGCTATCGCGTTATTGCGGAGGAGCTGGATCGGCTTGGCTATGCGCCTTTACGGTGAGCGTAGAAGGAATTTGCAACAGAAAAAAGAGGTTCATCATGGCAGTAGTATCTGACCATCGTGGACCTCTTTATCTTTATCTTTAGCTGAACGGAACCCTTTAAATTTCTAAAATAGCTTTCAGCTTGGTACAGTCTTCTAATAATGCAGGTAACTGCTCCCAAAAAAGGAGGAGTGCTTTCACGTGGGCTGTCTCCACGTTTTGTTCGGACAGTTCACCCTGTAGCCTGCTTAAGATTTGCATATGTTCATTCTGGATGGCTTCATCTAATTCGATTTGTTTCCTTTGGTCCAGATATGTATGGACTCTCCATAAACATCTACTCCAAAATCGACCCTCAGGCTGGATAAATTATGCTCAAGACGATCCATAGCATGCGTAATTTTTTCTTCCTTGGAACCGATTAAAGGGACGGAGTATACCAGCAAATGAATTCTGTTCTTGTAGATCCGGCCCAGCGCAATCAAGTAAAGCTGTCTCAATTTTTCCCGATCAGGGAGCTGATGCTTGAGGTTTAGTTCCTGTCTTTTTAAGGGTTATTAGCATGGTGAGGTTTCGAGGAAGCGTAAAACAGGCAGTGTGAAGTAGTGTGTGTTCATTTATGATGTTCGATGTACATTCTTACCAAAAAGTTGATTTTGGAACGGTGGTAGCTTTCTAACTTGGTAGGATACTTGTACGTGCTTTTGAGATAACAATGAGCACAAATGAATGCACCTTTGGACATAATGATCGAATCGGTCGAATGGCAGAGTACACAACGTTCAGGCTGATGTTTGTAAAAATATCGCATGTTCAAAGTCTCCCCTCATTTGTAAGATAGGTTTCTATGACTCGTCCTGAATGCCAAGTAATTGGGATACTATTTTCCTGTGTCGTTTGGCTGTTCTTGTACCATGAATAAGATTCGACAGACGAGAAGGTGGAATTTGGTACGTCTCACAAAACGTTTTCTGATCCATCTGTCTCTCAACAAGCTTCTGCTTGATCGTCCATCCGAAGGGGGTTATAGGATATTTTTTATTGTTGTTCAATATGATTCACCTTCTCTATGTATTATTTGCAGGGATTAGTAAAGGGACGAATTGAGCTATTACTATGATGCTAATTTTACTAATTTATTGATTTTTTTTAGAATACTATGAATTACCATAATTTCTGCTCTATATTAAAAATGTGAAAGTCGAATTTAGTTTGGATATTATTGATATTTATTCTAAAGTAGTTGTATAATCAGGGTATTATGTAAAAAACAGTAGCCCTAAGATATAGGTCAATTTCGTTGTTTGGTGTATTCCGATGCTAGGAGGAAGGTTTATGGAATATGCGATTGCAATCCGTACAGAAATTCGGAAGTGTATGCAAAAAAGAGGCTATAACTTGTCAAATTTTGCGAAAGCATCAGATATCACTTCCAGTCATCTCAGTTCGTTACTTAGTGAGAGTCCGAGTCGACCATTATCGGTTCAGCATTTAGATCGAATTAATGTTACATTAGGAAACCCAGGGGGTTGCTTTTATGAGTTATATGTAGATGAATGTTTTTTGTCAGGTAAACCGCATCGTAGTCGTGTAAAGCCTTTTTTGTTGCGTTGCGCGGAGTTGGACAAAAAGAATTGTATAGAGCAAGTATTATCTCGTATGATGGAGGATTTGAATTATATTTCTCTGGTGTTTGAAGTTGCAGAGGAATTGCACACCAAAGGAAATATTCATAAGTCGCTTGTGTTTTATGAATGTGTAGCAGAACATGAGAGATATCAGCACTCCGAGCGTTTGGCAATCAGCCAATATCGGCTGTTTCGAGCAGCATTGGGGAAGGATTTGGAAAATAATAGAGATGCGGTAACCCGATTTGCACCCTTTCGTAATCGTTTACCTGTGAATTATCAGTTGGATGGATTATTGCAGTTGGGAAACGTATATTTTACTTTTAATGACTGGGAACAGTTTAGGGAGTATGCTGATGAGCTAATTGTATTAGCTAAGATCGTTTATCAGGAACAACAAAGAACAACGAGTAAGGGTAAGAAAGTTCCTTTAAAAACAGAGCGGAATCTTGTTGTGTATTATGGTAAAGGTTATCTGATGAAGGCAATCTCCTATGAGAAGCAGGGTCTTTATGAAGAATCCAAAAAATACATTAAAGGTTATGCTGATCTGAGCTGGTTTGAAGGCTTGGATGATGGTGGGATGAATGATGTAGAGGATTTTAAAATGTTTGCTATAGCTAACTCCTACACGCTGGATATGTATATGGGGCATGCTCATTTGGTACAAGAGTATACCGAATATTTATTGAGCCATCCCCAAGAGATTTTAACTGGTTTGGCAGTTATCACAGAAGCAGCAAATAAGTATGGATTTACGATTGAGGGAACGCTCGCAAAATTATCTAAGAAAATGGTAACGGCAGAGCGACGAGATAACATTATCTATAAAGGCTGGTATTTGAAATTTTATTATCAACTTGCTATTTATCAGTTACGCAAAGGTCAGATTGAAAATGGAGCAGATAGTATTTTGGAATTGCTGGAGTCATCCATTCTGTTTAACAATATTAATCTATTCATTCAGGGAATATCTCTTTTCGAATCTTGTAAAGATCAAGTCGGTGAATTCCAACGAAACGATTACAGAGATTTGTTGGAGAGGGTTAAAGAACACGAAAGTTTTGATCTTAGCCATCGCAACTATATTGCTCTGTTGTTGCTTGGGCTTGATAAAACAAAATCACACTTTTCGGAGATCATATAGAGTATAACCCACATAAACTACAAAATAACATCTGACCCTTGCCACTTGATGCAGGGGTTTTCTGCTTTTTTTCTATCATTTAATCGTAGCAACATGTTTCTCAAGGAGTGATTTTTTGTTAAAGGATGCAAAAGGAAATAAAACGCGGATATCCATCATTTCAACCGTCTGATAACATAGTATCATCCTACTTTATAGTGAGTGTGGACTTATGGATCGAATATTAGTTCCACCTGACAGACTGCTGAGGTACCTAAGGCTTTTTACCGTTGAAGTAAATTCCGTTTAGCCTAACCCAATGTATTGAATGACACATACAGGCTTTTTATCTTGTTGGTTATCATCACTAAAGCCTGTTGGGTTTAATTTTTAAAGCATCGTGGCGGTAACGTCCAATCATGGTTTCGGTAAACAAGGATCTACGGGTAGAGTCTTTTTTTGTCGTATTTTTACATTATTGTGATATTTCATATAGGTATAAAGTTGTTAATTTAGTCCTGAGCATAACTATGAAACTTTGTACGAATTGCCCTTTTAGTGCAGTTATTACAGGTTTTATACTAGGGCTTTATCACTGATTTTTCCATTTCTCTACATTCCCCTTACTTCGACATGGTAATAATTATATATTTGGAGGAATGTACAAATGAAATGGAAATTAGCTAAAAAACTGCTTTAAGCTTAGTGGCAACCGCCTTATTTAGATGAATATCTTTATGCAGTTGATATGAGTGTTAATGAAATAGCGGCAGGAGCAAAATCTGCAATTATACAAAACCTAAGAGGAGTAGTTGATAAAGGAATAGCTGAAGGAGTGGGGCAGGTTGTAGAATGGCTCATAAAGTATGGAAGTAAAATCGCACTTTAGAAGAGGGGTTTAAAATGAGCAACTTAGATGAGAAGTACCTTGAAAAACGGATTGAAATTCTGCTAGAGTGGAAATCAGTATTATTACGTCTTGCAGAAGATGAATTATCACCGTTTGTCAAATGGTGCGCTGAAAATGAACTTAGTCAGGAAGATCAACATTTTATAACAAATCTGTGTATGCTATTCAGCATTCGTTTGCATCCTGATCAGAATAACCCCGATGTTCAGAAAATCACTAGAAACTTTGAAGGACTTTTCGAGGTCACTGATTTTGAATTGAGTTACGAAGAGTTTGAAAAATTTATAAAAGATTATCAACTCAAAGAGCACCCCATTCATGAGTGGGACGCTAGGGAAGTGCTTGAAAAGCTGGCTGAGAGCAATAGGAGTATTGAGTTGAAAGAGAAGCTGCTTGGTTAGCCAAAGTCTCAACTGGAATAGGCTCAAAACAATCCCCGCTAACCTTAATGATTGGATTATTGAATGCTGCGCTTGCAACACCAAGTTCCCCAGATGAAACTGTTAAAGGAGGATGGAGGCAATTTTTCCACGGCAGAGCGAACGATTTCTCCAAACGCTGAGGTGGTAACTATTCATAATGGTTGGACAGAGAAAAATTCTTGGGGTGCTGAACGTGCCGTAGGAGATACTTGGTGGAAAGAAACGTACCATTACACACGCGCGCGAATGGAATTGCCTGGAGGTAGTGCAGTTACTGACAGCGGTAGACAATATGGCTACCAAGATACTTATGCGGCATCTCCTTATGCAGCTTCAACATACCTAGGTAAAACCTACTATGGTAAAGATTAATAAATGTAAAGAAAGCTAAAAAACAAAATTGTGAAATAGTGAGATTGCTCTTTTTTATTTGGCAATCTCACTATTTTTTAAAGAGGGTAAAATTATGAAAATGACCACAAGAAGCAGCACGCTCTGGGTTGCCATATTATATGTATTGCTAGGTCTTATTGTAGTTTCATTTAGTTATTATCAGGTGAAACAGAATGAGATAAATACGTTATCAAGAAGCTTGTATAATGAAGATAGTATTTTTTTCACCTTGAAAAGCCACGAAAAACCAATGGATTGGAGCAAAATCGATACCTCGCAATCCTACACCATATTCTCAGAGCTAGAAACCATAAAAGTTAAACATGAAATTCAAGATATTCGAGCGATTTATTTTAAAAATGATACTTACCTCCCTCCCATGGTCTCAGGAAGGTATTTTAGTAATAGAGACTTCTATAATAACAAGAGATTCGCTGTTATTGGTAAAAATGTGGATAGAATCAATACTAAAAAACAAAACGATAAATATTACTACAAATATCAGGATGAAAACTTTGAAATCATTGGAACGATGGGAGCAGAATATTCTTCTAAGCTAGATAATACGATATTGTTAAATATAGATGGTGTTGGTTCAGAAAATTCATTGCAATCCAAAATTCATGTACTGAATATAAGTGAAAATCCAATGACAGAAGGAGTTCTTAAATTTAAGAACTACACCTTATCAGTCAATGTATTCGATAGGGGGGACACTGGTTCAACACGTTTTTTGAATATGGGTGCTTTTCATATGATGATACTCATCTTTATAATCCTGATATTAATTAGTTCAAGCTTTATTTTTACTTATTACTGGATTAACAAAAAGAAAACAGAAATCTTGATTCTCTGGCAAAGTGGCATAACTACTGGCCAAATCTTTAAACGCTATGCTATATCTTACTTCTTAATCACATTCGTATGTTACCTATCTATTTGCTTTATTAGCTATTTATATTTGATCCTAAGTATCTCTTCGAATATTGATGTACTGTTAAAATACTCTTTCGAATTTTTAAAAGGCTATATTCCCATCTTGCTCTCATCAGCACTATCTGTTTGGATATCGTTTAATCAGACTATTAAACAGATAACTTTGAAAGGATATTTAGATAAATGAAAATGATCATTATTGAAGTCATAGAAAGCCTCAAACGAAAAAAAATGTACTCCATGCTAATTCTACTTCAGATTGTTATTTTCTATGCTGCGGTTACTATTCTTTTTTTACAGTATTCTAGTATTGAAGAAAAATCAGGCCAAGTTAGTTCACTAAAAGCTATGAATGATTATCAGCTTGCTGATACATTAATTGAAGACAATGATATGAAGGAATTCACTAATAATCCCAAATTCTTAGTGATTGCCAAGGCATTCTACAACAACTTAAATAAAATTTTGGATGATAAATATATTTATTTGTTTAACCAATCTATCGCAGTCCTTCCGGATTCAAAAGAATGGGAGCAGAAGTTTTTATACGGCTATGAAGACGGACAAGATAGTCCAGCTTTCAAAATGAATAACAAAGAGCCTTATTATGCAACCAAGGCTGTACAAATGAATGAACAAGCTTTCAAAAATTATTCCATCGAGGTCGAGAAAGGAAAACCTTTTTCATCAGATGATTTCATCAATAAAGATAACAAAGAAATTCCTATTTTATTAGGATCAGAATATGATGAAAAATACCAGATTGGTGATAAAATATCGGCAAATTATTTGATGAAAGATTTCACACTGATAGTAAAGGGATTCATTCGATCGAATGCCCTGGTATATAATTCTCAATTTCCTGAACTATATCTGGATCGTTATATAGTAATGCCTGCTCAAGAATTTCCTTCTCCTGTTAATAACGAAGAATTTTCATTTCAGAAGAAACATTACCTCCAATTAATTAACGGGCATATTTTCAGTCCAGAAAATGAGTACGTTGTCCAGAATAAGCTAGAAGAAGTAAAAGATATATCTGACTTTCATAAGACAAGTATTCTTGGGGCGAATAAGCTTCCTCTAAGTTTCATATTCTCTACCCTTCAGGTAAATAAGTCATGGCTAAGTCTCATAACAGCTATAATTTTCATTGTTTGTGTTCTCAGTATAAGCATCTTAATTGTAACTAAGTTACAAAATCAATTAAAAAATATATCAGTACATTTGATCTCAGGGGCATCCATGAATCAGTTGTTATCTTATTATATAGCTGAGGTAATAAGTATAATTGTGCTTCCTGGAATTCTCTCTCTTATGGTTTATAAATGCTTTGTTGATTTTTTTCTCGGATCTTACTTTCTATTGATTATATCTTGCATGTTAGGAATGTTTCTTTTTACAGTGATTCCAGTACTTCTGCAATTTAGGAAATTGGAAATCAGTAAATTGCTAAAACGAACGGAGTGAATGAAGTGATTCAAATTGAAAATTTAAGAAAATACTATGCCATTGGAAATAAAAAAATAGATGTGTTAAAAGATATAAATTTAGAAGTAAATCAAGGTGAAATGATTGCTATCATGGGGAGAAGCGGATCTGGAAAATCTACATTGTTAAATATTTTGGCGGGTTTGCTGAAAGCAGATGGAGGAACTTATTTCTATGGCGAAGAAAATATTAATGAAATGAGCCTGAACCAGTCTGCTAGCTTTAGAAAAAAAAATATCGGGTATGTTGTTCAAAATTCAGCACTTATTGATAGTAAAAATGTTTTTGATAATGTAGCTTTACCTTTGCGATACGCTAAATCCTCAAAAACTGACATTGAAAAAAAGGTAGCCTTCGTTCTTGCGGCATTGGATATAAAACCCTTGCAGTATAGTTCCATAGAAACGTTATCAGGCGGAGAGCTCCAGCGAGTTGCCATAGCTAGAGCCCTTATCCAAAATCCCAAACTTATCTTAGCAGATGAACCAACCGGATCTTTAGATGAACAAACGGAAAACGAAGTACTTTCCCTTTTCAAAGATCTCAACCAACAAGGTAAAACAATCATTATCGTAACTCATAATCAACAAGTAGCAGATATGTGCCATAAAACGTATTCTATAAAAAATGGGGGAGTGTAGTTTAAATCAACCTATTAATTAAGACTCTTAATCGGTGTAATTCAACGTTCATACAGTGCTGAAAGAGAAGCTGCTTGGTAAGCCAAAGCCTCAACCGGAATTGGCTCAAAACGATCTCCGCAACCTTAACTGTTAGTGGGGATTGTTTTACGTTGAAGGAATTTCTACGTTATTCACCCAATAGCTATTTGAGATGAGCAACATGAACCAGACATATAAAGTGCTAAAGTCAGACATCGAACTGTTTGCAGCTGCATTAAACCAGGTAAGAGTATATGTTGTCCAGTCACTTGGCGAGGACTTGATAGAGGTTGTGGACTATGTGGAGGCCCCGTAGAAAGGTTTTCGCCGCATCAAGATTAACGGATCTTATTTCTTTCGTAATCAGTTTGAATTTAGAGTAGATGTAAAGAAGTGATCTGCGGGAACTTAGCTGAAGGAGCCCTTCTTGTGCGAATTACCGTTTAGTCTAGTCAATTTCTTTATGTATACATACTATATACCATAACTTAAAAAAAGGAGGAGTTCATGTGAGTGGATGTGTTGGAGGAGCTGAGCGTAGGGAAGAGCGTAGGGAAAACTGTTTAGGTGCTTTCACATCGCCAGCAGCAATTTTGGTGCTCTTTATTCTGTTGGTTATCATCACTAAAGCCTGTTGGGTTTAATTTTTAAAGCATCGTGGCGGTAACGCCCAATCATGGTTTCGGTATAAAAGGCTCTACTGGTATGTAACCCAGTAGAGCCTTTGTAATGTTTACCTGTATGCCCTGTCCTCTGACGTATTCTAAAGTACCGCAAAAGGTACGATAAGGTATGGTTGATCGTTGTTCCGTTTGTATAGTAATTTACTTTTTTTTCATCACAGCAAAGTAATTTTCTTCATTATCTACAAAGTTAAATACTCTTCCGAAAGGCATATTTACAATTTCTCCGACTTTGACATTTTTATTTGATAAGTCGCCATGTAATTGATCGAGATTTTCCGAAAAAAACATTAAAGAAGGTGTACCGAGATTTAATTCAGGTGACATTTTAGAAACTAATTCCTTATTATGCAGAATGATGCTTGTTTCTGCACCCTGTGTAGGAGCAATTTCAATCCATCTCATTCCTTGACCATTATTTTCTTCAGAAATTACATTAAATCCTACTTTTTCTGTCCAAAAATCCAGTGCCTCATCTTGGTTATTTACATACAACATAATTTGACCGACTTTACTAATCATTGTTTTTTTTTCACTCCTTTGTATAAGTCATTACCAAACTTGATGATCTTAATCCTCTATAGGTACAGGTTTTGACGAGTCAAGCTCTATGCTATCATAAGTGCCGATCAGAAACAGAACCAATTTAAGATACAAACAAAGATGTAATCTATATAAGTTGAACTTAAAATTGGAAAAAATATGGTAAGTATTTCGTTGCTACATGTCGAAGTATGTAGTAAATGACTTTAGACAGGCAGGGGAATTCAATGGAACAAGCCTATGAAACAGGAGGTCTTCCAGGTCTGCAAATGAATCATTCGCCAGGCGCCCCCGTTCGATTAACCGAAGAACAACAAGAAAAGCTGAAACAGACCATCGTGGGCTCCGTTCCGCATGATGTAGGCTTTACCGCGTGGCACAATTGGACACGGGAGATCATGGCAGCCTTTATCCAACGGGAATTTGGAGTGACGTATTCGCTTCGTGGCAAGCAGCGTATCATTCAAACGACAGGTAAACATCGCGGCGTCAAACTGCTGGCATCGTCGACTA
Source organism: Paenibacillus sp. NPDC055715 (assembly GCF_053617595.1). Lineage (NCBI taxonomy): Bacteria > Bacillati > Bacillota > Bacilli > Caryophanales > Paenibacillaceae > Paenibacillus > Paenibacillus sp. NPDC055715. The sequence goes on along the minus strand of NZ_JBSHGA010000001.1, from coordinate 210,926 downwards.
TGGGACAGGCCAGATCGTATGGCAGGAAGATGAGCAGTATACAGCAGAAACCTTTTTGAGCTTTTTGAAAAAAGTCGTAACCGAATATCCAACAGGCAAAATCGTGATGGTGTTGGATCATGCACGAATCCACCATGCGAAATTGCTGGAACCGTTCCTAACCGAGATGAAGGACCAACTTGAACTGGTTTTTCTGCCTCCCTATAGCCCACAACTTAATGCAGTCGAAGGGTTGTGGAAATGGCTTAAATCGGATGTGATTAACAACGTTTTCTACCACACGGTCACCGAAATTCGCACCAACGTACAACAATTCATGGAAGAGATTATGAAAGTACCTTTGACGATCATTGACCGTCTCTGTGTCAGATTCTAGTCAGTTTTTTTCTTTAGTTCAACTTATATAGTTTAGTGTTGACAATCCAACCAGTCAACAAGCAGTAGGGAGTATAAGCTGGAGCTCCAAAGTTCACGCTACCCTGAAACCGGAGCGCACATTAAAGATGCGATAGCAGTCGGACATTCTGCGGTATGTACAATAGACCGTGTCGATGGCCAATGGCAATGTGTCCGAAGGTGGCGCAGGTGATATCCGATACATAAGTCCTAGTGATAGCCGGGGAGCAGGATCTTAGGTAAGTCATCAATTAGATAAGTATGTTGATGGAACAAAGGTAAGATTTATAGTGAAATAAAGATAAGGACTCCAACGGTATATAGCCGGAAAGAGTCCTTTTTTACGTTCAATAAAAAATAAATATGCAAATACGTGGTTTATATTTATAGATCAGCAAGTTTATGTTTAGACAATATAAGAGTGTTAATTTATCTTTATGGATATAGATATAGAAGATATTCATAGGGGGATAATAATCATGTCAAAGAAATTTATGGCTACTGTATTAACTTTTTTTCTAATTAGTATCATCTTACTACCGTCTGTAACACATGCAGCTACATCAAATAAAACAGTAAAAGGGATGCTTGGATTCTCACCTCCAGAAGGAACTACTGTAAAAGCCAGCAGTATTTATAGTAACTATGTAGCGGAAAATTCAATAGACGGTGACATCGAAACGGTTTGGAATGCCGGTACATTCAATGGGAATATTGAATTAATTTTTCCTAGCCCAATCGAAATGGATTTCGTTCATATTACTACTGCTGCTTTGCCACCGAGAGAGATTTCATACACCATTTATGGATTAGAAGGTGGAAAGTGGGTACCAATAAGTGAGCAAATAACTCATACTTTAACTGCTACATATACAACGTCACAACCTGATAAGGTGAAGCTTGGAACCTATGATGGTATAAAAATTGATGCTAACGGAGGTTCGTCATGGTTAGCATTTAACGAAATAACTATTGGCATGGTGGAAGCAATTGATCTTAAGGGTCAGCCACAGAACTCGTCTGCTAAATTAAGCTGGAATACAATCAAGGATGCTACTAATTATAAAATTAATTACGGTACAGAACCTAATAAATATACAGATTCAATTGTTGTAGAAAAAGACGCAGCTGGTAACTATGTCATTCCAAATTTGAAGAACGGGACGACTTACTATTTTCAAGTAGTAGCTATTTTTAATGGAGTCGAGACGGCTATTTCTAATGAAGTGGCTGTTACACCAAATGAGTCTCAAACGACTGAGTCGACAACTCCGGGTAATCCTTCTACGGGAGAGTCAAGTAAACCAGGAACTGGCGAGCCTAAGAATTCTCAAACACCTTCAGGCAACCGTGCCATTCTGGTGGTCACCATGACAACGGGTTTGGAGAAAGAATTTGATCTGAGCATGAAAGAGGTCAATGACTTTATTTCCTGGTATGAAGGCAAGCAGGCTGGGTCTGGATCGGCTTCATATGCCATTAATAAACACGATAACAACAAAGGTCCATTTAGCAGCCGTAAAGATTACATGTTATATGATCGTATCCTAACATTTGAAGTAAGTGAATACTCTAAATAAGATTAAATCCCCGCTAACCTTAACTGGTCGGCGGGGATTTATGTTGAAGAATCTAAGGAACAGTGTGTTGAAGATCGTACAGGAAATTTAGGCTTTAACTGGTTCAGGTCGTTTTAATTGAAGAGGGGGAGGTATCACCTGCGTGGTTTAAATATGCTTGGTAAAATGAAACGCTGCCTTTCGCTAACGCTGAAAACTGCCACACACTATAAATTTCTCCGTAATGCATAGGCTCGTCTTTTGGATTCCCGTTAGGATACCCATTATAAAAACCACTCCTTGTTTATTTTAATGTTGTACAAAAAGATAATCGTAAATAACAACTCAAAAAACACCTTAAAAAGTCTCTGCTGTCCTAAACGATCGGCGGATTTTTTTACTTGAAGAAATTACCATACTGATATATTTGGGTTGACAGCACATTTGGACAGCAGTATGCTTGCTAGGGAAATATTGATGTCCTCGTTAGGTGAGGCTCCTATACGAACATAAGCCACTGCCCGGAAACATCGAAAGATGCCAATGGGTATAACAGGAATTGCCGGATTAAGGCTCTTCTTAATGTGACTAAAGAACGTTGATTCTTTTACGTCGTATAGTGCTAAAGCTCGACTTGGGGGAATCGGATATTTGCATGCTTTATCTTGCATGCAGAACGACGCCCCTTCAGTTGAGCTGAGGGGCGTTTTTATTTTAATGTGTTAGGTATTGGCAGTGACATGGTTCCAGTATGATCAGTAAAATATGGAGCCAACAACATGATATTGGGAGAGGGGGTGAACCATTCTTATGAGTAGTCGAAGTTCGTCTGAACCGGATCCAGAACCAGTGAGTCTATTGGCAGTCGGGTTAAAGCTAGATACCGTAATTGAGTATGGTTGCAACTCCTCTCCTACGGGGTAGTATTGGGCCTGACTGCCTTAAAACAAGGAGGCAGTCGACATGTCAAAAATGAATTTTTTTCAAAAAAAGCAGCAAAATAAAAGTGCTGCTCATATTCAAGGCTTTGATATTGAATTGAATCAGGAAAATACTCGTCGTATTGATCGGTTAGTCGATAGTTACGAAAATAGCATTCTTTCTCATTTAGATGAAGCGTACCAAAGAACGACAAGCTGGTCAGATCGTCTTGCAGATCGGATTGCATCATTCGGCGGTAGCTGGAGATTTATTACTTATTTCGCTATCTTTCTGACCATCTGGATACTCTTGAACAGCTTGCCGTTTACTCGCTTTCATTTCGATGAACCTCCATTTATCTTGTTGAACTTGTGTTTGTCCTTTATCGCAGCATTCCAGGCTCCGGTCATTATGATGAGTCAGAACCGCCAAACTGCAAGGGATAAGCATGAATCGATCATTGACTTCGCGATCAACTACAAAGCCGAACAAGAGATTGACGATATGCAGAGCCACCTTCATCGGATCGAAGGCGAACTGATTGAGATTAAAAAACTCTTACTTGTTCTAAAACAACCGGATGAATGAAGAACACAAATGCCCCTTTGGATTATATGGAGGCACCGTAGAAAAGTTGGGCTGTCAACACTAAACTAGGGAATTTTTTTTGTGGTGCCTCTGCTTGAACTCGGCCGGACTCAAGTAATCCAGAGAACCGTGAATCCGAATAGGGTTAAACCAGTGTACATAGTCATGTAATTCTGTGGTTAGCTCAGCAAGCTTTCAAAATGACGTTTCTTCACAAACTAAGTTTTGAAAATTTTAAAAGTAGCTTCCGCAACGGCATTGTCATAGGGACAGCCTTTCATACTCAAAGAACGCTCAATCTGAAAAGCCTTCAGCGCATCGTCGATGAGCTTATTCTTGAACAGACATGCAATAAGGCGTTTCAATTTACATAACCCAATTCATTTTTGAATATAATCTATCAGAACTGGGGATATATACAAAGATTAAAAAGTGTTCAACACCTGCAACTACTGAATTAAAGAATAAAGTAAATACCCTACTGGCATTAAGTTGGTAGGGTATTTTTTGTTTAAGACGGATTGTAATATGAAGTGCGACACCCGCTGGAAATCAATAAAAAAGGGCCCATGGCCGGATTCGTGTAGAATGAAAATTCCAACACCCACACCTGTACCATGAGTTCACGCCTGTCATTGGATGCAAGAGTAGAGGTTTCTTGTATGTCCCTGAAGTAGATTTCTTAATACTTGACTGCCGACCCCTTTACCTTGGTAATTGGGGTGAATGTAAAAATGCTCCAATAAGTAATCATTTAACGTCGGTTTAAAAGCTATGCAACCAACAAAAGAAGAATCTACTTCGATAATTCAGGTATGTACAGAGTCGAATGCAGCACGGAAGAGTTCTCATAACCCTTGTAATAAATTCACAAATAATTCATTGTTATTATCGCTGGCAATTTATTATAGTACATAGTATTAATAGTTAACTGTATGTATTATGTGTTTTGACAGACGACGAATGTGTGTAAGGCTCACACCAGAAGGTGCCTCCCTGTTCGAACAGAAACAAGAGAGAATTGAAGGCTATTTTGAAGCGCTGGTAGAGGGTCTGGGTGAGGACAATGTCAGAGAATTTATACGATTGATCGAGCTTTCCATTCGTATTATGAATGCGGATTCTACTGGAAAATAAAATAATGTGAGGGTGTATAGGATGAGGTATAAAATAATAGCGGATAGCTGCTGTGACTTAACAACAGAGCTTAGAGAAGAAATGAAAATCACGATGATCCCGTTAAACATGACTTTGGGAGAAAAATGCTTTATAGATGATGAAACGCTAGATTTACCTCAGTTTATGGAAGAAATGAAAGCCTGTACAACCAAGATCGGATCGGCTTCACCGTCACCTATGCTGTATAAGGAAGCATTTCAAGGTGAGCATACTTCTTTTGCCATTACAATATCCAGCAATCTGTCTAGTTCGTATTCAAGTGCATTGGTTGGCAAGGATATGGCGGAGGAAGAAGGGGCTGATGTTCATGTATTCGATTCGAAAAGCGCATCGGCTGGACAATTATTGTTAGCTCTAAAATTACGCAAGCTGATCGACGAGGGGCATCATAAAGGAGAGATTATTTCTTCCTTGGAAAGCTTTATCACGAAGATGAAAACCTATTTTGTGCTAGAGAACCTGGACAATTTGGTGAAGAACGGACGAATGAATAAAATTACGGGAAAGATACTTTCATTCCTGCATATCAGACCCATTTTGGGTTCAGACGATGACGGAAATATCACATTGTTTACCCAAGCGCGTGGTCAAAATCAAATCATTGAAAAGCTGGCAGATACGATCGAAAAAAGTGGTCGGGCTACGGAGGGGGAAAGCATTGTGATTACCCACTGTAATAATCCCGGGCTTGCGGAGAAGCTGGTAAATGCGTTGAAGAACCGCTATCAATTTAAGGATATTCTGATTGTACCCACCAGAGGAATCAGTTCAATGTATGCCAATGACAAAGGAATTATTATGGCGTTTTAAGCTATTGGAGTGAAGGGTACTCTCTTATTAAATCAAGGTTTATGCCAATTCGAGCCTGAGTTGGGGTAAGCCTTTTTGACATGCTGAAAAGGGGTGTTGACCCTCTATAGGATGTATGGAGCGGGAAGCACGGGGCGGTTGGGTGACATTGAAAGTAAAGGATTTGGATAGACAGATTGCTTTCTATGAACAGGTGATCGGGTTAAGTCTAGTGGAACGAAATGAACTACGAGCATTATTAGGGGCTGGTAACAATCAACTGACACTATTTCTATTAGAGAAAAGTGCTGAGGTTTTACAGGAACCCAGAACGACGGGGATTTTTCGCACGGCTTTTCTAGTTCCTACAAGAGAGGCGTTTGCGAATAAGTTTTTTTATATGCCCGTTTTGACAGTGCAAGTGATCATGGATATAGTGAAGCGCTCTATTTGTACGATATTGAAGGGAATGGTATTGAAATCTATGCAGATCGTGCGAGAGAAGAATGGGCATTGCATCCTCAGGGCAGCTATCCTCTGAATTTTAAAGTACTGGCTGAATTGACTGATTTTAAAACAGATGGAAAGCTGCCCTTTGGCACGGTTGTAGGTCATGTACACTTACGCGTAGCTAATATCGAAGATTCGTTACGTTTTTATGTGAATACCAATCACCATATTGGCGGTAATGTATGGAATGGAGAAGGTAATCCCCATCCTCTCGCTCATGCGACAGGGGTTAAGGAAATCACACTGCCGCTTCCGGACGATACGGCTTTACAAGAGCTAAAGAAACACATGGAGCTTGACGGTCATGCAATCCATGGAGAAGAAATTGGATTTTCTGTCATTGACCTAAGCGGAAACAAGCTGGTGTTTGATATTAGCAGATAAGCAGGTCAGCCATACGCTATACCGGATGTATCCAAGTCTAACTTAATTTTTTGATAATTACAGAAGCGTTTACGTTGGTTTGGGTACCTCCAGCTAAGGTTTGCAGGGTAACCGCAGCGGCAGAGCTATGATTTCGTAGGGTAAGGACATCACTGGATGCTAGAGCGAGGATGGCCTGCCCTGTGTTTTGCTGCGTGCCGGCTCCTGAGCCGTATACGGTACCCGCAGCGAGGGCGCCATTAATAAATATGGCGAATTGGCCTGGCTCTACACCCGACACTGAAAAGTTAACCTCATAGTTCCCTGCGTCAGTTACTGCGATTTGAGTGGTGCCGGGAGCATGGGTAATTCCGGGTGTAAGTATACCGTTCGTATCGAAAATGACATCCGCTTCTATCGGAACGACTTGGGCTCCTAAGTTGTAGACATAACCAAACTGAGCTATTCCACCTACGTTACCTGCTGCACCTATGGATCCAGTTGCGCCTGTTATACCTAAAACATTTTGAGGTATATTTACACGGACGATTTGCTTTCTGACGATGATTTCCTTGCAAAAGCACCTTCTTTTCGAGTGGCATTTTCTCTTCGGGCGTTTTTTACTAAACCAAGAGCTGATAAAAACGTCTTTTTTACGGCCTTTCTTTCGTTTCAATTCGGGACGACCCAATACAAACACCTCCATATGGTTTGTTGTATACTACTCCATTCATCTAGGGGAGGCATGGATATCTGTCCTGCGTTTCATAGGCAATGATCTGTTTTTGGATAAAAATAGGTCTTTGTACAGGTACACTCATCTGGTTATATAAAAATGGCGCCCCCGGCTTAGATTGCAGCATACGCGCGGGTATCATTGGGACGCCCACAGTGAACTGCACAGCTTCGGAGAAAGCATGCTTACCTGATTGTGATTCAGCTGCGCAAGGCTAAAGAATGATGACAGAGTACACGCATTTAACGGTTAAGGAAGTTTTGGAGCGGGTAGGTTTCTGGGATGCAAGTCATTTTGCGGCAACTTTTCGCCGTGCTGAGGGAATTAAGCCGAAAAGGTTCAAATTACCGTATACATAAGGGTATTTTATCGAAATGCTCTTTCTTACTCGGAAATGGTCATTATAAGAAGCATTCCTTATTGTTTTTTTTAGGATGAGGGAGTATAAAATAATAGTTCATTTGTTTCATCAATCTGATGTGCAGGTGACATAATAAACATACGATTCAAAGTTCTTATGCAAAACCCCTAACCAAGAAGGAGTTAACGAAATGCTGAGTAAAGTCAAAAGATTACTAATTGGTCGCCCTCGAAAGTCGACGGCCCTTGAAGAGGAGAAACTAAACAAGCTCAAGGCTCTAGCCATTCTGTCCTCAGATGCATTGTCCTCTGTAGCTTATGGAACCGAGCAAATTCTGCTGGTTTTAATTACAGCGGGCTTCGCTGCCCTATGGTATTCCATACCTATATCCATCGCGGTACTGGGGTTGCTGGTCATTCTGATCCTGTCGTATCGGCAGACTATTTTTTCCTATCCCGGTGGCGGTGGTGCCTATATCGTCGCTCAAGATAATTTGGGTAAGGCCCCGAGTCTGATTGCAGGCGGATCTTTGCTGGTGGATTATATTCTGACAGTAGCAGTCAGTTCGTCGGCAGGTACAGATGCCATTACATCGGCGTTACCATCATTGCATGATCACCGGATCGCGATTGCACTGATCATGATCATCTTTTTGACCATTATGAACTTGCGCGGGGTGACGGAATCCGCCTCGGTACTGGCTGTACCGATTTATTTATTCGTTGTTTCGATCTTTGTCCTAATTATTAGCGGTATCATCCATTACGTGGCAGGAGGAGCCCATGCTGCGGCACCGCAATTTGGAGCTACGGTATCCAACGTCAGTTTGTTTCTGCTGCTAAAGGCGTTCAGCTCAGGTTGCTCGGCGTTAACCGGAGTAGAGGCTGTCTCGAATGCCATTCCGAACTTCCGCAAGCCTGCTGCCAAAAATGCGGCAACTACGCTGATGATGATGGGTTTGATTCTCGGGTGTATGTTTATCGGAATCAGCCTGCTGGCTTATTGGTACGGTGTTCGTCCTAATCCTCATGAAACGGTCATTTCGCAAATTGCGAATGCCACTTTCGGGCGCGGTGTGATGTATTACATCATTCAAGGCGTGACGGCGCTGATCTTGTTTTTGGCGGCGAATACAGCTTATTCGGCCTTTCCGTTGCTTGCATTTATGCTGGCTAAAGACAAATATATGCCACATATGTTCATGGTTCGCGGAGATCGGCTTGGTTACTCGAACGGTATTCTGTTTCTGAGTATTTTCTCGGCATTGCTGGTCATCGTATTTGGCGGCAATACGGGAAATCTGATTCCGCTTTATGCTGTAGGGGTATTTATTCCGTTCACGCTTTCCCAATTGGGAATGATGATTCGCTGGATTCGTCTCAAGCCGTCAGGCTGGGTCGTCAAGCTTGCTATTAATACGGTTGGGATGCTGACCACGCTGTCCATTACGCTTATCTTTATTTTCACCAAGTTTAGTCAGGTGTGGGTGGTGTTTATCTTCCTGCCTCTGGTTCTGTATTTCTTTATGAAGATCAGTAGACATTATAAAAATACGGCTGAGCAGCTTCGGATCGATATTACGAAGGATAAACCTATGGTCAAAGGCAATACGATCATTATTCCGGTGGCAGGGATTACACGGGTCGTGATGAATACCATCAGCTATGCCAAGACCTTGTCGGACAATGTGATTGCTGTATATGTAGGTGTTGATGATGAAGCGACTCGCAAGATGGAGCAAAAATGGGAAGAATGGGATGTAGGTATCCGTTTGGTGGTACTGAAATCCCGTTATCGCAGCATTATTAATCCGCTTCGCAAGTTCATTGATACGGTGGAGTGGAAAAAAGCGGATGAGGATCATATTACCGTCCTTATTCCACAATTCATCACGAAGCACTGGTGGGAAAATATTTTGCACAACCAGACCAGCTTGTTGATGAGAGCTTATCTGATCAATTACAAAGACGTCATCGTAACGACTGTCCCTTTTCATTTAAACAAATAAATCGTATAACAGTTCTTGCAAGGGAAGGGAACAGGCGATTATAGCATGACAAAATGAACATCTTTTGGCCGCAGATCATTGCGGCTGTAGGGTGTTTTTTTTTCATACCGGCATATTTACTTTAACGATACGTTTTGTGTATTATAGATACAAAATGTATCGTTAAAGAATGGATATGGAGGGATATGATGTAAGAAGCCAAGGGTGAAACGGAACATAACAAGCTGCAATTTGTAGATACGCTGAGAGCACTGGCGATTATGGGCGTGCTTTTACTGAGCTTTGGGCTGAATACGGTGTTTGCGTATGCTCCATGGATTAGTGATCACTTGTTATGGGGACATTATCTGTATTTATGGTTTCCGAACCAATTGCCTGTCTTCGGACTGGGTATATTGTTGTTCTTGATATGGAAAGACGAGCGGCATTGGAAAAGTGTGGACCGGTTTAGCGGCGTAGTGCTGCTTGGCTCCGTGCTGTTTGCTCTTTGTACAGGTATGATGGATTATCTCATCGGTGTCCTGTTGCTGCTGGGAGCCTATGCTTTGTATCACTGGCAGCCTGTGTGGCTGCTAAACCGGGGATGGTCATGGATCGGCTGCTTTAGCTACAGTATGTATTTGACGCATATGCTTGCTTTGGAGATTGTAAGCCAAATTGAGCTACCATTTTCCCCTACTGTTAATTTGACTCTTATGTTTATCATGACGCTGCTATTGACCATAGGTCTGTCCTGGTTCACCTATTCATGGATCGAGCAACCGGGCATTCGTTGGGGAAAAAAGATCATATCACGTATGAAGTCTGTGCGCTCACAGGAAGATTCGGTCAAGGAAAGTGTTGCCTAAGCCGTAACTTCCTGCTGCATCCGATAACATTTCGTTGAAGTGAATAAAGAAATATATCAAATCATTGAAAAGACCTCTTGAAAAGTAGGCCACAGCCCTTTATATTCGATGTATATCCAATTTTTTTGAATACACCGATGATGAGATTTGTTGGATTGAAAAGGAGATGCACACATGCTTGTGAAGCCTATCGGCTTTTTGTTTTTTTCCACGCTTGAAGGAATGGCGGTTTTTGCGCTCATTCTTAGTATTTTTAAAGTTAAAATGACTCCTTATGTATGGCAAGCGATTTTTGTGAACCTGATTATGAACTTGCAAAGTTATTTGCAGAGAGAAGAATTTTCCCTCGCTTATCTGGTGCCTGTCATTAACATGCTGCTCTTTATCTTTTTGCTCGTTACGGTGGTGAAAATTCCGATTGTATGGTCAGGCATTATGACGGTTACCGGTTATTTTGCTTATGCGGTCATTCAGTCGGTGCTTTTAAAAGCGATGTTCGGGAGCCTGCCAATCTCTGAGCTACAGGTCGGCTCCCTGAAGGGCTATCTGCTGCAAGCGGTAAGTGCGGTGGTAGGATTGCTCATTTCATTTATTTTGTATCGAAAAGGCATCGGGTTTGCCGCTAATTTCAAAAAGCTTAAATTTAAAGATGAATACGGCATTGTGATTACGCTCATCATTTTATCCCTTATATCCACCTCAATCGTGCTGTACTACAACGAGGTATGGTTAAATATGGTGTTTTTTGCACTGGTATCGGGATTCTTCATCTACTATGCGGTTGGAAAGGAATATCGGGATGATTGAAACGATGGCTTTCAAGCTTGCTAACCAGATCAAACGGACTGTGCCGGATCATCCGGCTTCTATCCCGGTACTTAAATATGCACTCGCTCTTATTATAAATGCCTCCATGATTATTGTGCTGACGCTACTCGCCTCATTCTTCACCGGGCGGACGGCAGAAGCTGTGATGATTCTAGTGGCTTTTGCCTTGTTGCGCCAAATGTCAGGAGGGATTCATCTAAAAACAGGGATGGCATGTGTTGTGGTCACCTCTGTAGCTTTTACAGCCATATCCTGTATCTCTTTACATAGTTGGTGGACAAACCTCTTCACCGGATTATCTCTGCTTCTTGTCTTATGCTTTGCCCCGTCCAGAATTGAAAAGCAGTCGCGCATTCCATCTCGGTTTTATCCCCTCCTGCGACTGTTATCTTCCCTGCTTGTATGTACTAATTTTGTAATCGGTTCCTCTGTAGTGGCTGTTGCTTTTCTAATCCAGAGCCTGACGTTGATTCGGGGAAGGAGGTGAGGGAAATGGTGAAAAAAATCGTATATAGTCTAGCGACATCGTTGTCTATGTTTGCTGCATTTGCTGTATCGGTAGCGAGTTATGTGTATGTCTATCAGGGAGATACGCCCGAGGAGCTGCTCAAATAGTATAACTTCATTTCCTTATATACCTAGGCTGCCATTGAGCAGCTTCTTTTTTTTTGCAAAAAAAATCAGGCGCTCTTATTAGAGCGCCTGAATGGGAGAGGAGAAACCGGACGAAGAGCTTATGGGGAAACGTAAGTCTTCTCCGTGGTTGTCTACGACATTGGTTGAATGCCGATATCTTAAGGATGCCCACGATATGGTTTTTTATACCTCCTCAACCCCTGCGATTTTCAAACGGCGATCCATGTGGTACGATAACGTCATAATCTTTATATGGTTATGAACACATATAGAAAATAGGTGAGTTTCAGCGTGAGAGTCGTATCGGGTAGTGCCAAAGGAAGGCCGTTAAAGGCAGTTCCCGGCATAGGGACGCGGCCGACCACGGATAAGGTCAAGGAAGCGCTATTTAGCATGATAGGTCCTTATTTTGATGGGGGAGTCGCGCTTGATCTGTTTGCAGGTAGTGGCGGCCTGGGTATAGAGGCGCTTAGCCGAGGAATGGACAAGGCAGTCTTTATTGATATGGAATCGAAAAGTATGGAGGTCATTAAAGAAAATTTGCGAAAAACCGGATTGGAAGGACAGGCTGAAGTGTTCCGCAATGATGCCGGACGAGCGCTCAAGGCGCTGGCAAAACGTGGAGCTCTTTTTGATGCTGTTTTTCTGGACCCGCCCTATCGTCTCAAGCATGGTGATGTATTGATGAGCCGTATGGCTGAACTGGACTTGCTTCGTTCTGAGGCAGTCATTGTGCTGGAGTATGAGTCGGGACATGAGTACCCGGAAAGCTTTGGGCCGTTCGAACAGGTCAGAAAAGCGGTCTATGGCGAAACAACGTTATCTATCTACCGCTTTGCAGCAGAGCAACCGGACGATGCAGAACATACTGAGGCCGGAACGGAAAAATCCGGTATAGCCGAATCAGGCGGGGAGGACCATCATGACTGAGCACAAACTACGTATTGCCGTATATCCGGGAACCTTTGATCCCGTGACGATGGGGCATCAGGATATTATTCAAAGAGCGGCGAGGCAGTTTGATCTGCTGATTGTCGCGGTACTTAACAATATTAGTAAAAATCCACTGTTTTCTCTAGAGGAGCGAATGGAGCTGCTGCGGACGGTAACCCGCCATATACCGAACATTGAGGTGGACAGCTTCCGTGACCTGACAGCCAATTATGTACGTCAAAAAGGGGCTCAGGTTATCGTCAGAGGAATTCGGTCGGTGACAGATTTTGAATACGAGCTGCAATTGGCTTCCACGAACCATAAGCTGAACCCGGATGCCGAAACGGTCTTTATGATGACGAACCCGGCCTATTCATATCTGAGTTCCAGTATGGTGAAGGAAATCGCCCATTTTGACGGCAAGGTCGTAGATCTGGTGGCCCCTGAGGTCGAGGATGCGCTGCGTGTCAAGGTTAGCGCCAAGCGCGGCGGCTCCACCATGAAGTCATAAAGGAAATGACAAGCAGTGTAAGTATAATCGCGCCCAACAGCGCAATAGACAACATGGTTAGCTGCCAGGGATACAGCGACGGACTTTCCAACTGTGACCATAGGTTGTTGCTCTCCGCCATGACAGAATGCGCGGCGGAATCATAACCGCCTTCCGTGAAGGAAGAAACAGAGCTGCGGCTAACATGAGCGGGAAGTGTATGGCTTGTCATACGGCTAAGAGGCGTCCAGGCGACGAGTGTGAGCACAAAGGCGATGATGCCATGAAGCACTCTGGATATGGTGAACGTGATGCCCTTGTCTGAGGGTCTGGTAACGGCTGTGATTTGAAGCCAGCCGCATAGCCCTCCCCAGCCTAGCGCAGCGCTGATCAGAGCCGCTTGTGTGCGGAGATCATACGGCAGGCGGCTGATTTCATAGGAACCGAGATGAATTTCCATCCAGGCGGGCCATATGAAAGAAAATGTTCCTTGGCCTGAGTGAATGGATAACAGCCGAATTAGCACGGAAAAGAAAATAATGAATCCACCTGTCATCATCAGCGTCTGTACGGCATGGGATACAGTTTCGCCCAGTAGCTTTCCGAAGCTGCGGCCGTCCCGTTCTCTGGCAGAGCGTGTGGCGTCCCATGCGGACCGGATGAGAGTGGTAGAAGTACGGGAAACAGAGGTTCGCCGGAGGGCAACTGGCGTTTCCCGTTTTTGCGATTCTTTTGATGATGCAGTCAGTCTGGCTGTAATCCATCCCGCCAATAAGCCCGAGATCCAGTGAACGGCAAGCAGCATGGCGCCTACAGCAGCATTATGCAGCAATCCTGTTCCGATAACGAGCAGGATGGTAATCGGATTGCAGAAATGAGCGATAGCCGTCAGTCGTTCAAGCTGGCGCTTGGTCATATCCTCTTGCTGTGCCCATTGGCGCACAGCTTCCGCAGCGGCCGGAAATCCGGCGGTCAGGCCGAGGGCCAGTACCCAGCCGCTTCGACCTGGAAGACGGAACCAGGAGCGTATGAACGGCTCCAGAAGGACGCCAAGCCCATGCACCAGACCGAAGGCGACGAGCATTTCGGACAGCATCAAAAAAGGGAGCATGGCCGGGAAAATAATGTTCCACCATAGCTTAAGCCCTTGCGCGGAGGCTTGAAACACCTCTTCCGGTGAGGCGACAACAGCCAGCACAAGCAGAATGGCTCCAAGGCCAAGCAACAGGGTTGTCCAATAAGAAGCGGAATAGGCTTCCTTTTGTAGCAAAGGGTTCACCTCTCTAGAAGTGATATGATTTAACATTTAAAAACGAATCTCATTGTGCATAAATATAGTAGAGTTCACCGTATGTTGTTTCTAGCGCCTGTTCGACGTTTGTAATCGGTCGAGGTGCTCGCACGCGCTGTCGGTAAAATAATGTATGCTTTTTTGTAAGAATTGAGAACAGGCGGGGTACAGAGTGGATTGGGTTGATACAAGAGAATTTAAGGCTGTGAGGGGGAGAAGCGATGAAACGAATAAACCGGAATAGAGCTTTTTTTACAACCGGATATGTTCTGTTCCTGGCCGTTATGGTCTATGTGCTGGTATATATGCCAACCCCATATCTGATCTATGGACCCGGTGGAGCGAATGAAATCAAGCCGATGGTAAACGTTCAGGAAGGCGACCGAAGCGAACGGGGGACCTTTATGATGACGACGGTATCGGCGCGTTATGCCAATGTCATTATGCTGGGTATGTCGAAGCTGGATGCCAATTCAGAGATACAGCGCAAGGAGGATCGGCTGCACGGCCGAAGTGAAGACGAATATGCAGCAGAGCAGGTGTGGTATATGGGAGATTCCCAGTCTTCCGCGATGGAGGCTGCTTATACCCGCGCCAATATTCCTTATCGCATTATGCCGGATTATGTATATGTATTTAAGGTTCCCGGCTCGAACAGTGTGTTTCACCCTGGAGATGAAATTCTGGAGTTGAACGGCGTGAGGGTGATAGATAATCGTTCCATTCGAAACGCCTTGGAGGATGAAATGGCAGGAACGATGGCCAAAGTGAAGCTAAAACGTGATGGCAAGCTGATGACGGTACAAGCTCCATTAACAACCATCACGGACAGCGAGACGGGCAAACAACGTCCCGGTTTTGGAGTCAGCATCGCTACGGTTCAGAAAGTAGAGCCGAAGGATGAACGTAAAACAATTCATTTTACGTCAACGGATGTGGGCGGGCCTTCGGCTGGTTTGATGTTTACGATGGAAATTTATAATCAGCTGACACCGGGCGATTTGAGCAAGGGATATCGTGTTGCCGGTACGGGAACGATTGATAAGAGCGGTAAGGTGGGAGCTATCGGCGGTGCAAAGTATAAAATTGTCGCCGCTGACCGTCAGGGTGCAGAATTGTTTTTCGTCCCGGCGGACAATTATAAGGAAGCCAAGGCCAAAGCTGAGCAAATCGGTACCCGGATGAAGCTCGTTCCGGTTCGCAAGCTTGACGATGCGTTAACTTACATGGAAAAGCTCCCGATCAAACCATGACGGGCGGCCGCAAGTAATCGGCATACATGTCACGGATCGCGGGACGTGGCATTCCGGCCGCGTGTATGGCGGCTGCGGCCAGATCCCAGTCCAGATGGGGATGCGATCCGGCAGACGGCTTGACCCATACCGGAAGGGTCGCTGTCTGCTTCATCCGGGCCAGCAGCTCGCGTCCGGCAGTATTAAAGCCGAGTACGCGGATATAGCCGGGGCCTTTCGCCAGCTCGGAGGGAGCCATATCTGCTTTGGCATGATTCAGCAAAATATGTGTGAACATACGCTGAAGCTTCGTACGAGTGTACCGCTTCGTCTTGACAGCGGCGAGTAATGCCTCTACGGAGGGCTGGGGCAGCGTGTACAGCGATTGCCGCAGGCGATGCTCCAGCCCTTCGGTAACCTCGTGCAGCTCCGCCAGCTGCTGCGGGCTGCGCGTGATGAGGGCGTTCAGCAACGGCTGGCTGAACGCTTCCCATTGCAGCGGCGCGCGTCTGGCTTGCCATTCGCGCCGCAAAATCTCCAGCGTCGCCGCAGGCACGTACGGCAACGCGGCCTCCGGCCCGCCGTCCAGCAGCAGACGGCGAATGGCCGTGGCGCTGGCGATGACTCCGTGCGCGGGCGCCACGGCTTCGTGGTAGCCCGATCCCGTGCGGGCTACGGTGAAGGGCTTGATTGCGCTGTCCAGTCGTTCCAGCGCAATCAAGTAATGCAGCCCCAACGTATTGTTGGGCTGCTGCATGAGGGCGGCTAGCGCAGCGCCGTCCGCCCCTTCGGCCGCGAGCGCGGCTGCGGCCCCCGCGTAAGCGGCGGGGTAGCTTGCGCCGCTGCTCAGGCGCTGCGCGATGCCGGCCTTAAGCTCGGCCGGCTCCGCCGCCAGCACGCGGGCCAGCGCGTGTAGCCGGGCGATGTCGCCGCTCTCGCTGCCGAAGCAGAGAGTGTCGACGACGCCCGTGGCGCGGAGCAGGGCGACCGCCCCGTGGGCGAACCATTCTGCGGGCTGGACGGCATAGGCCACAGGCAGCTCCAAAACCAGGTCCACACCCATGGCGAGTGCCATTTCGGTGCGGGACCATTTGTCCACAATCGCGGGTTCCCCCCGCTGGAGGAAGGGACCGCTCATCACAGCTACCGTGCGCTGTGCGCCAGTGATGCGAAGAGACTCCTTCCAGTGATGAGTATGACCGTTATGCAGCGGGTTGTATTCTACAATAATACCGAGTGTTTTCAAGGCTGTACGTCGACTCCTTTCTTTTGTTGCTAGTCTGGCGACTATTCTGAAAATGATGGTTATTGATCAGTTATTGATTGTTCTTAGAGTCAGCGATGATGCTTTTTTGTGATCGGAAATGAACAAGGCCATTGAGACCTGAAGAAAAAAGCTTTATACTCGCATTATTGTACACGAAGAGTGGCGGGGGTACGAATCTCACAGGTACATGATCCATGCAACGTATTTTCGCTTCCGCAAAAACTTCCTGAACCATTGGGAAATCGATGGATTGGTGAGTGGTGTAAAGTGAAAGGTGTTGACAAACGACTCGATCAGTCGGTATAATAATTTTTGTTTGTTTGGAGTGATAGTGATGCAACTATTTTTTCGCAAAGTAGCAACAAGTGACGGACCTTTTCCGATCCGTGAAGCTCTCAATGTGAGTGAATTGGTGGATGATCGTCCTGATGTTATGGCCGTTTCCCCGCTGGAGACCGATATGGTCGCCGTTAGTCTGGGTCAAGGCTTGATGAGCGTGGAAGGCACGTTGACCGCAGGTCTGGACCTGCTGTGCTCACGTTGTTTGAGTCCGATGCACGAGGATTTGAAGATGGAATTCCGTGAACGGTTCAAGCAAATCTCTTCGGTTGGCGAAGAGAAGGATGAAGATGGCGAATTTATCGCAGTGACGGGGGATTCCTTCGACATTGCACCGTATTGTGAAGAGCTGTTTGTGCTGCAAGTGCCGTTTGCGCCTGTGTGCAGTGAGAATTGTCAGGGAATCGCTCCTGCGGCCGGACAAAACTGGAGCGTTGGCTCCGATGACAGTGACGATGACGATACGAAAAAGATTGATCCGCGTCTGGCAGGGCTTAAGGATTTTTTTAAATGAGAATTGAGTTCAATTCTGACAAATCATCATCATTTGTGTAGGGGAACTATAGAACCGACGCATGGATGTTGCAGGCTTGATTCACCGGCTGTGAGGTAGCTGCTTCCGGCAGCTTCCTTCAGTCTTGAATGAGATAAGAAGTCACACCCGTTATACGGGTTGATCTGGTTAAGGAGGTGGGAATAATGGCAGTACCTCAACGGAGAACATCCAAAACTCGTCGCGACAAACGTCGTACTCACTTTAAACTGGCAGTACCAGGTATGGTGAAATGCTCCGAATGCGGCGAATTGAAACTTGCTCACCATGTGTGCAAAGTTTGCGGAACGTACAAAGCTAGAGAGATTATCTCTCAATAATGTCCGATAAGCGGATTCTTTGGAATCTTCGCAGGAAAAGTAGCGCTTCACTCTAGTGAGGCGCTACTTTTTTTGTCATCGTACTTTCTTTTTGCGGCGGCATGCTATATACTGTTTTAGTACCAGGTTCTAAGAAAGAAGGATCGAAGGGGTTCTTTTTACATACAAGATGACAAATCGGCATGAAGCATTCGCCGCTAGCACGTGAAGTAACCCGAACCGTCGGCTGAACGGTAGTTTATTGCAGGGAAAGGAGGCGCCACTGATATCGAACGTTTGCCAAAGAGACAGAGACAGCAACGGCTGACTCAATTAATTGATGAGAATCCGTTCGTAACGGATCAGGAACTGACAAGACAGCTTAAGGTGAGCATTCAGACGATCCGGCTGGACCGGATGGAATTGGGTATCCCGGAGTTGCGGGAGCGACTGAAGCTGATGGCTGAGCGTTCCTACGATCAGGTTCGCTCCCTGCCTTTGCATGAAGTGATCGGGGATATCGTTGATCTCCAGTTGGACAGAAGCGGTATTTCCATTTTTGAAATTAAAGAAGAGCATATCTTTTCACGCACCGGCATCGCGCGGGGACATTATGTGTTTGCCCAGGCCAATTCATTGGCTGTTGCCGTGATTAATGATGAGATAGCGTTGACCGCTTCGGCGGATATTCGCTTTGTCCGCCCCGTTCATTTGGGAGAAAAGTGCATTGCCAAGGCATATGTACGTTCAAATCCCGAGCAAAAAGGGAGGGCCAAAGTGGAAGTGTTTGCTTACGTAGGAGAAGAAATGGTGTTCCAAGGCAACTTTGTCATTTACCGCTCCACAGAGGAAGAGTACAGCGAAGGAGGAAGTCAGCATGCGGATCGCCATTGATGCCATGGGGGGAGATAATGCTCCTGAGGCGACAGTAGAAGGCGCGCTATCTGCGGCGGTGGAATGGAAGGATACGGACATTACGTTGGTTGGTGACCGGGAACGGATCGAATCGGTGCTGAACGGCAGAGCGCTGCCCGCGAATCTCAGCATTCGCCATGCATCTGAAATGATAGATGCGCAGGACGAGCCAGTGAAGGCAGTGCGACGTAAAAAGGATGCCTCGATGGTCGTAGCTGGCCGAATGGTCAAAGAAGGCGAAGCGGATGCCATGATATCGGCAGGTAATACGGGTGCGCTAATGACGACAGGGTTGTTGGTGGTCGGGAGAATGGAAGGCATTGAGCGCCCTGCTCTGGCACCGATGATTCCGACGATTGACGATCAGGGTGTGCTGGCGCTGGACTTGGGAGCTAATATGGACGCCAAGCCCGAACATCTTGCCCAATATGCGCTGATGGGTAGCTTGTACCGCCAAAAGGTTCATGGTGTGGCTTCCCCCAGAGTGGGTTTGCTGAATGTTGGGACGGAAGCCGGGAAGGGCAATGAACTGACGAAACTGGCTTTCCCTCTGATTGAGCAGTTGCCTGTTAACTTTGTAGGTAATGTGGAGTCCAGAGATGTGCTGACCGGGAATTGCGATGTGCTGGTGTGTGACGGATTCGCCGGAAACATCATGCTAAAATCGCTGGAAGGTACGGCGGGTGCGATATTCTCTCTCTTAAAGGAGCAGTTTAGTAAATCTTTAAAGACCAAGCTGGCAGCGGCCCTGATTATGCCCGAGCTTCGCGGTTTGAAAGATAAGCTGGACTACAAAGAGCACGGCGGCGCTCCCTTGCTGGGACTGAGCGGACTCGTCTTGAAAGGTCACGGCTCATCTGACGGCATTGCCGTCAAAAACGCGGTAAGACAGGCCCGTACGGTCTTGCAAAATCGGTTGGTGGAAAGTATATCCAAGGAAATCAGCAGGAAGTGAGTGACGATATGAATAATTTGCGGTCGGTTGGTGTTATCGGAACAGGGAAATACGTGCCTGAGAAAATACTGACGAACAAAGATTTAGAAGCAATCGTGGAAACAAGTGACGAATGGATTGTCAGCCGTACAGGAATTCAGGAGCGCCACATTGCAGCTCCAGAGCAGGCTACATCCGATTTGGCTTATGAAGCAGCGATTAAGGCATTGGCATCCGCAGGTATGACGGCACAGGATTTGGATTTGATTATTGTGGCTACAATTACGCCGGACATGGCGTTTCCTTCGACTGCCTGCATTCTTCAGGACAAGCTCGGAGCCAAAGGTGCAGCGGCTTTTGATTTGTCTGCGGCATGCTCAGGGTTTGTATATGGGTTGGCTACGGCAACGAGCTTCATTAAGACAGGTATTTATAATAATGCATTAATCATTGGGGCAGACTGTCTTTCTCGAATTACAGATTATACCGACCGCAATACCTGCGTTCTTTTCGGAGACGGTGCAGGAGCTGTAG
Organism: Paenibacillus sp. NPDC055715; assembly: GCF_053617595.1. NCBI lineage: Bacteria > Bacillati > Bacillota > Bacilli > Caryophanales > Paenibacillaceae > Paenibacillus > Paenibacillus sp. NPDC055715. The sequence goes on along the minus strand of NZ_JBSHGA010000001.1, from coordinate 190,417 downwards.
TGATTGGTGAAGTTCCTGAAGGTAGAGGGTTCCAATCCTTTGATCTCGGTGCCGAAGGAGCAGGAGGCGGATTGCTTAAGCTAGAAGCTGGCGGTTCACGTTTGCCTGCGAGTGCGGATACTGTGGAAAACAAGCAACACTATATTTATATGAACGGACGCGAAGTGTTCAAGTTCGCAGTACGTGTTATGGGAACAGCAACCGTCGATGTGCTGGCAAAAGCAGGGCTTTCCAAAGATGATATTGATCTGTTCGTTCCGCATCAAGCCAATGTTCGCATTATTCAATCGGCGATGCAGCGTTTGGATCTGCCGGCAGAAAAGGTCGTCATTAATGTTCATAAATATGCAAATACGTCGGCGGCATCGATTCCTCTCGCGCTTGTGGAAGCAGCCGAGGAAGGCCGCATGAAGGAAGGCGACCGGGTATTAATGGTGGGCTTCGGGGGCGGTTTGACATGGGGCGCGTCGGTTCTTGTCTGGTAAGAAAACGGCGGGTTTGATACAATATTGAATTTGTCTGGTATTTTACAGGACAAGCATTGGATACAGAGAGGTGCATACACGATGGGCAAAACGGCATTTATATTTCCCGGTCAGGGTTCACAAGCTGTAGGTATGGCTAAAGATGCTTATGAAGCGGTCCCTGCGGCAAGAGAAGTGTTCCGCCAAGCGGACGAACGGTTGGGTTTCGCGCTAAGTTCACTGATTTTTGAAGGTCCAGATACAGCCTTGAAGCAAACATCCAATACGCAGCCTGCGCTGTTGACAGCGAGTATTGCGTTGTATGAAGCGTTCAAGGAAAAGGGCATTCGTCCTGATTACGTGGCTGGACACAGTCTTGGAGAATACAGCGCACTCGTTGCTTCCGGCGTACTTGCATTCGAAGATGCAGTTGGAATCGTTCGTACTCGTGGCGAGTTCATGGAGCAAGCCATTCCTGACGGACAAGGCGGGATGGCTGCTGTATTGGGAGCCGACCGTGAAGCGCTGACAACTCTATGCCGTGATATTACAGAATCCGGTCAACTGGTTGAACTGGCTAACATCAACTGCCCCGGGCAGATTGTCGTATCCGGTGCGAAGAAAGGCGTAGCCGCTGTCGCTGAACGCGTGAAGGAAGCGGGTGGCAAGCGTGCTATTACTTTGGAGGTCAGTGGTCCTTTTCATTCTTCGTTGATGAAGGAAGCAGCGATTAAGTTGTCCGGCAAGCTGGAAGACGTAGCTTTCTCCAAAGCTCAGGTTCCGGTTGTAGCCAATGTCACAGCGAAACCTGTGCGTGAGGGTGGCGAAATTCGCCAGCTACTGGTTGAGCAGGTATATTCCCCCGTATTGTGGGAAGAGAGTGTAGCATGGCTGCTGGAACAGGGAGTTGACACTTTTGTCGAGTTCGGACCGGGCAGTGTTTTGACCGGACTGGTTAAAAAGATTGACAAAACGGCTAAGCTGTATAATATAAGCAGCCTTGAATCGCTTGTTTCGGTAACGGAAGCCTTGGAGGCCCGTTAAAAGTAGCAATTACCGCCTTAACGGTTATATACTTGCAAGGGGAGGTTGGATGATGTCTAAGCCATTAAGTGGAAAAACGGCGCTTGTTACAGGTGCGTCACGGGGGATCGGCCGTAGTATCGCATTGACATTGGCTGAAGCGGGAGTTAATGTAGCGGTAAACTACGCTGGTAGTGAAGCGGCTGCGGCAGAGGTTGCGGAGCAAATTCGTGCCAAAGGTGTGGAAGCTATTACGGTTCAGGCTAATGTCGGTCGCGCCGACGAGGCAGATCGGTTAATCAAGGATGTGATTGGCGCTTGGGGTCAGATTGACATTCTGGTGAACAATGCTGGAATAACAAGAGATAATTTAATCATGCGTATGAAAGAAGAGGAGTTCGATCAGGTGATCGAGACGAATCTCAAAGGTGTGTTTAATTGCCTCAAGGCAGCGACGCGTCCGATGATGAAGCAGCGTTCCGGTCGGATTATCAATATTTCTTCCGTTGTCGGCGTACTCGGCAACGCAGGACAAGCCAACTATGTGGCTGCCAAAGCAGGAGTGATCGGTCTTACCAAATCGTCTGCGAGAGAACTTGCTTCGAGAGGTATTACTGTTAACTGCGTAGCCCCAGGGTTCATTGATACCGAAATGACACAGGTGCTTGCTGATGATTTGCGTGATAATTTGCTCAGCGGTATTCCGCTGGCCCGTCTCGGACGGCCTGAGGAAATTGCAGATGTGGTGCTATTTTTGGCCTCGGATGCTTCCTCATACATGACGGGCCAGACTTTGCATGTGGATGGCGGCATGTACATGTAGCTACATGTTGCTAATCTGCATGCCCCGATGAAGAGTATTGAATGAAAATTCTCTTCTATGGCATTTTAATTGTAATTTTCGTATAATACCTAAGGAGGAGGTGAGCCGGATGTCCGACGTATTGGAGCGTGTAAAACGCATTGTCGTTGACCGTTTGGGAGCCGACGAAGCCGAAGTTACACTTGAAGCATCTTTCAAAGATGATTTAGGCGCTGATTCTCTCGATGTAGTTGAATTGGTTATGGAATTGGAAGATGAGTTTGATATGGAAATCTCTGATGAAGATGCAGAGAAAATTACAACCGTAGGTGAAGTTGTAAAGTACATACAATCTCATACCTAATTCAAGTCAACAAAAGTCCCGTTCTGTTACAGGCGGGACTTTCTCCTAATCATACAGATTGAACTAAAGACGGAATTGCCGGGTGTCCTTGAGCTTGGCTCGGCATGGCATAGTCAAGGCTGGGAGAGTGCGGCATTACTAACTTTAGTTGATTCTATATTATTTTTGTACACAAGAGCGTATGGCCTTGAAATACAATATGCAGTAGACATAGAGGTGATTTTCTTTGAAACAACGTGTTGTCATAACAGGAATGGGTGTAATCACTTCGCTGGGACAGGATTTGAACACACTATGGGATAATCTGATGGCTGGAAAATCTGGCGTCAGTGAAATCGAAGCGTACGATACCAGTGAATATACAACGAAAATTGCGGCTTCTATTAAGGATTTTAATCCTGAGGATTATATAGACCGCAAGGATGCCCGTAAAATGGACCGTTTTGTACAATTTGCCGTTGCTGCTAGTAAATTGGCACTTAAGGACAGCGGACTCGTAATCGGAGAGAACGCGGATGCCGAGCGTGTTGGTGTATCCGTTGGCTCCGGTATTGGCGGATTGGGTACCTGGGAGGATCAGCACAATACGCTGATTGAAAAAGGACCTAAACGCGTAAGCCCTTTCTTTATCCCGATGATGATTGCTAATATGGGTTCCGGTCAAGTGTCGATTTCACTCGGCGCTAAAGGACCCAATACATCACCGGTTACGGCTTGTGCAACGGGAAGTCATGCGATCGGCGATTCGTTCCGCATGATTCAGCGTGGTGATGCTGACGTTATGATTTGCGGTGGTGCCGAGGCAACGATTCGTCCGATCGGAATGGCTGGTTTTTGTTCGATGCGGGCGATGTCCACTCGTAACGATGAGCCTGAGAAGGCAAGCCGCCCCTTTGATACTGACAGAGACGGGTTTGTTATGGGCGAAGGCTCTGGTGTTCTGATTCTGGAATCGTTGGAGCACGCATTGAAGCGTGGCGCACGTATTTACGGCGAAGTGATCGGCTACGGTCTGTCCGGCGATGCACATCATATGACAGAGCCAGATCCGGATGGAGCAGCACGCTGTATTAAAATGGCGATCCGCGACGCAGGGTTGAATCCTGAAGATATTGATTATATCAATGCGCATGGTACATCTACGCCAGTCGGTGACAAATCGGAAACAGAAGCGGTTAAAAAAACGCTTGGAGAGCATGCCTATAAAGTGGCGATTAGCTCAACCAAGTCAATGACAGGGCACTTATTGGGTGCAGCTGGCGGTGTCGAAGCCGTGATCTGCGGTTTGGCTCTCCAGCATCAGATCATTCCGCCGACGATTAATCTGGATAATCAGGACCCAGCTTGCGATCTCGATTATGTACCTAACGAGCCGAGAAAAGCGAAACTGAATGTAGTGATGTCCAATTCCTTTGGTTTTGGTGGTCACAATGCTACGGTTATTCTAAAAAAATATGAAGCGTAAGGGGTCAGTTCGTTGAGTGGAGACTTGAAGCAATTACAGCAGAAACTTCATATTCAATTCAACAACCGGCAGCTTCTGAAGCAGGCGTTTACGCACGCTTCCTACGTAAACGAACATCGGTTCAGTCAGCATGCAGACAATGAGCGGCTTGAATTTTTAGGCGACGCTGTTCTGGAACTGACCGTATCCGAGCAATTGTACAATCAGTACCCTAACCGGCCGGAAGGCGAACTGACCAAGCTGCGTGCAGCCATTGTCTGTGAGCCTTCTCTGGTGAAATTTGCTGTCGGACTTGAGTTCGGGCAATACGTACTGCTTGGCAAAGGTGAAGAGCTGACAGGCGGACGTACTCGTCCGGCTCTGTTGGCCGATGTATTCGAAGCGTTCGTAGGCGCGCTTTATTTGGATCAGGGTCTGGATGCCGTCCGGTCGTTTCTGGAACGTTATATTTTTCCTCAAATTGTGTTAAACGGTAAGCTTCAGATGAGTGATTTCAAAACAGAGCTTCAGGAACTGACGCAGCATCATAACATGGGGATGCTTGGATACAGGATTGTGGAGGAGCGCGGACCTGCCCATGAGCGCGAGTTTGTAGCTGAGGTATATATGGACAGCGAACGGCTGGGTACAGGTACAGGACGCTCCAAAAAAGAAGCTGAGCAGCAGGCGGCGGCAGTAGCCTTAAACCGTTTGAAGCTGACGGAATCGTAATCGGTACCTGAGCGGCCCGGACGGGTTACACGAGCAGGGGACACAAAGTAAGAGCAAAGGGCAGTCCGCGGGGAGTCCCGGCCCGCAATGGCGAATGGACTGCGTTTTGCTCTTTTTTCGTGGCTTTGCTGCTTTAGCTCTGTATGTCTTTGCCTTGCTTTATCCGAAGTGGCCTTGTGCTACAATAGGAATAATTCTTGTGAATCAGGTAAACGGTTTTGTACAAGCATATTTAAATGTTAGAGGTGAGATTGAGTATGTTTTTAAAGCGCATTGAGCTGGCGGGCTTCAAATCGTTTGCAGATAAAACGGAGATGGAATTTGTTCGCGGCATTACAGCGGTCGTCGGACCCAACGGAAGCGGAAAGAGTAATATATCCGACGGTATTCGCTGGGTGCTGGGTGAACAGAGCGCCAAATCACTGCGCGGCGGTAAAATGGAGGATATTATTTTTGCGGGTAGTGATGCTCGTAAGGCCGTTAATTACGGTGAAGTGTCGCTTACGTTGGATAATGAGGATCAGGCGTTGCCGCTTGATTTTGGCGAGGTCACGGTCACGCGACGTGTGCATCGCAGTGGAGATAGTGAATATTTCATTAACCGACAGTCATGCAGACTTCGTGATATTACCGAGCTGTTTATGGATACAGGTATTGGTAAAGAGGCTTATTCCATTATCGGACAGGGGCGCATTGAAGAGATTTTGAGTACCCGTTCTGAGGACCGCCGGGGGATTTTCGAGGAAGCGTCCGGTATCGTTAAATACAAATCACGTAAAAAAGACGCGGTTCGCAAGCTGGATGACACGGAGCAAAATTTGCTTCGTATTCATGATTTGGTTACTGAGCTGGAGGATCAGATCGGACCGCTCAAGGAGCAATCGGAGAAGGCGATCCACTATAAGGAACTTCGGGGCGAACTGAAATCGAAGGAAATTTCGATGTATGTCCACCAAATTGAACAGATTCATACCTCGTGGAGCGATGCGACTTCCAAGCTGGCTTTGTTGCAACAGGAGCAGCTACAGTTGTCTACGGTGGTGTCCCGTCATGATGCTATGCTGGAGAGCGACCGCAATGAGCTGCGCCAGCTGGAGGAGCAAGTGGAGCGGCTGCAAAGTGATCTGTTGCAATACAGTGAAGCTACGGAAAAGAGTGAAGGCTACGGTGAACTGTTGAAAGAGCGCACACGCAATCTGGAGGCAAATCGAGAGCAACTCATTTTATCGCTCAGTACGAGCGAATCACGTCATTCCGAGCGCAAAAGTGAGCTGGATCTACTGAACGAAAAATTGTCTGCGTTGACTGTCGAGCTTGACGAACTGCGTGAACGGCTATCCGACGAAGAGGCGAAGCTGATTGGTGTCACAGGTGGAATCAGCCAAGAGCAGGAGGAAAGCCTGAAGGGCGGACTGCTGGAGCTGATGAATCAGATGGCACAGGCGCGTAACGAAATCCGATATACCGACCAGCAGAAGGAAGCGTTGGAACGGCGGGTGACTCGCGTAAGTGACGAATCCGGCAAGTGGGAAGCCCAGAAAGCTGAACTGGAACAGCGTAAAAAGGGTTTGGAAGCGACTGTTCAGAAGCTTGGTCAGGAAATCGGCAGTCTGCGCAGCGGATATATACAGGGAAGCGAAAAATACCAGGCGCTGCAAAAGCTGCTGGAAGAAAGTCAGGGCACTGTCCGCAAATGGGAACAAAAACGCGAGGCCCAAATTTCACGCCGAGATACGATGAAGGAAATGCAGGATGACTTCGATGGCTTTATGCTGGGTGTTAAAGAAGTATTGAAGGCGGCGCGCAAAGAAACCCTGCATGGTGTGCATGGGGCGGTAGCAGAGCTGATCCGGGTACCTGAGCATTTGGAGCAGGCTATGGAAACGGCTTTGGGCGCTTCGATGCAGCATATCGTGATGGAAAATGAATCGGTGTCCAGACAGGCGATCAGCTTTTTGAAGCAGCGTCAGTTGGGCAGAGCGACATTTTTGCCTATGGATGTGATCCGTCCGCGTCAAATTGGGGCGGGTGAACGCCAAATTGCGGAAGGGGCCGAGGGCTTTGTCGGAATCGGTGCGGATCTAGTTCAGTATGATGAACGGTATACTGGCATTGTAGGCAGCCTGCTAGGAAATGTGGTTATCGCTCGTACGCTGGAAGATGCTAACCGTATTGCGGCACGTTGCCAATATAGATATCGCGTCGTGACGCTGGAAGGCGATGTCGTTAATGCAGGTGGTTCCATGACAGGTGGTAGCCAATTCAAGAAAAATGCCAACCTGCTTGGGCGTAAACGTCAGCTGGATCAGTTGGATCAAGACATTATGGATACGGAGCAACAAATTGCGAGGTTGCGTCAGAGCGCGGTAGATACAAAACGTCAGTTGGAAGAGACACAGACCCGTTTGGACGAGCTGCGTCAGGGCGGCGATGTGAAGCGCGGCGAAGAGCAGCAGACAGCAATGGAACTCAAGCAACTGGAGCATGAGCTTCGTCATGTTCTGGAGCAGGTGGCTGCATCTGGTCAGGAGAAGAAGGGATTTGATCAGGAGATCAAGGAACTGGAAGCTTCCCGTGAAGAGGCGTTGCTGAAATTAGCTGCGCTGGAGGAAGAAGAGAAGAAAACCTACCAGGCTATCCATGCTGCTGAATTTGCCCGTAAGGCCAACGAATCTGTCAAAGAACAGCTACAGGGAGAACTTACGGATCTCAAGGTAAGAGAAGGGAAGCTGGATCAGGAGCGTTTTTCACTGGAAGAGCAGCTGCGTAGATTACGGGCGGATTATGATACCCTTGGCAAGGATTCGAGACAGAACAAGACCTTGCTTGCTTCCATCGAAGCTGATCTGCTGACCAATGAGCAGGAAAGCGTGAAGCAGATTGAAAATCTCAATCAGTATCGGCTTAAAAAGGAAGAGGCTTCGCAGCAATTGGAATTTAAGCGTGCTGCACGCAGCAGCTTGTCCAAAAAGCTGGAAGTGGCCGAAACCGAGACGAAAGAGCAACGCATTCAGCTCAAGTCGGTCGAGGAACAGCTTCGCCAGACAGAAATTGGAGTGAATCGGCTTGATGTAGAGCTGGAGAACGTCCTGAAAAAATTAAGTGATGACTATGAACTCAGCTATGAGCTGGCCAAGCAGCGTTATCCGATACCGGAGGATATAGAAGGTACGCAGGCCGAGGTGCAAAGGCTCAAACGCGGTATTTCCACGTTGGGCGAGGTAAACCTGGGTGCCATTGAGGAATACCAGCGCGTGTATGAGCGCTATACGTTTCTCGATGAGCAGAAGTCTGATCTGGTCGAGGCCAAGACAACGCTCTATCAGGTTATTCGTGAAATGGATGATGAAATGTCCAAACGTTTCAAAGCTACGTTCGATGCCATCCGGCGCGAATTTGGTACGGTGTTCTCCAAGCTGTTCGGGGGGGGACGTGCCGATCTGGTGCTAATTGACCCGGAACGCATGCTAGAGACGGGAATTGACATTGTAGCCCAGCCGCCGGGCAAAAAGCTGCAAAACTTGCAACTACTGTCAGGAGGCGAGCGGGCGTTAACGGCGATGGCGCTATTGTTTGCCATTTTACATGTCAAGCCTGTTCCATTCTGTGTGCTGGATGAAGTGGAGGCCGCGCTGGACGAATCCAACGTAGTGCGTTTTGCCCAATATTTGCGGGAATTCTCCGAGCAAACACAATTCATTGTAGTAACACATCGCAAGGGCACGATGGAAGAAGCCGATGTGCTATATGGGGTTACGATGGAAGAAGGCGGGGTTTCCAAGCTTGTATCCGTTAAGCTGGGCAATGATGAAGCCGAGATTGCCTGACATAAAATAACATACTTTCAGATCAACGGAGGGAACCTATGAGTTTTTTCAGGAAATTAAAGGAAAGCATTACAAGCAAAACCGAATCCGTCACCAAACAGTTCAAGGACGGTTTGGAAAAAACACGCAAAGGTTTTGTTGAAAAAGTAACGGATTTGATGATTCGCCGCAAGAAGATTGACGAGGAGTTTTACGAGGAGCTGGAAGAAATTCTGATCGGTGCCGATGTTGGCGTCAACACAGTTATGAACCTCATTGAAGACTTGCGGATAGAAGTGAAAAAACGCAAAATCGAGGACGCATCCGAGCTACAGCCTGTATTATCAGAAAAGCTGTCTGAACTGCTACGGGGCAATGACAACAGTCAGCTTCAAATGAGCCCTGACGGGATTACGGTCATTCTATTCGTCGGTGTCAATGGTGTCGGCAAAACAACAACAATTGGCAAGCTGGCGCATCGTTTTAAACAAGAGGGTAAGAAAGTGCTGCTGGCCGCCGGGGATACGTTCCGTGCTGGTGCAATTGAACAGCTGGAGGTATGGGGTGAACGGGCTGGTGTAGAGGTCATTAAGCAGCAATCTGGTTCTGATCCAGCGGCGGTTATGTTTGATGCGGTACAGGCTGCCAAGCAGCGTCAGGTGGATGTGTTACTGTGTGATACCGCAGGACGTCTCCAGAATAAAAGCAATCTGATGGAGGAGCTGAACAAAATTTTCCGCGTGATCCAGCGTGAAATTCCCGATGCTCCCCATGAAGTACTGCTGGTACTCGATGCGACGACGGGACAAAATGCGCTCAATCAAGCCAAAATGTTTGGGGAGAAAAGTGGCGTAACCGGGCTGGTACTGACGAAGCTGGATGGTACAGCCAAGGGTGGTATTGTCGTGGCGATCCGCCAAGAGCTGAATTTGCCAGTGAAGCTGGTAGGCTTGGGTGAAAAAGTGAATGATCTCCAGCCATTCGATTCCGAGCAATTCGTTCATGCGTTGTTCGCTGGGTTGATTCAGGAAGAAGGCGTAGATGAAACGGCTTCGGATGAGGAAGAACAGGCCTAATCAAGTTGTAAGGTTAGACGAAGCTTTTTTAATCTAATGACTTACCAGGTTTGGTGCTAAGTAGGGTCCGTTGCTGCGTGAGATCACAGGGATGTAAATGAAAGAAAAGGGCATGTCGGCGCCGGATATGAATTTTTTTGGATGTAAAAAATATTTCACAGGAAGCCGGGTGAAAAACCAATGGCGAACACCTATACTTATTCCCGCCGGGAAGAAATAGCCAATGCGATCACACATGGAATTGGAGCCGTTTTAAGTGTGGCGGCACTTGTGCTGCTCATTGTTTTTGCAAGCTTGAAAGGGACCACTTGGCATGTCGTCAGTTTCACGATTTACGGAATTACGATGCTGCTGTTGTACACCAATTCCACGTTGCTTCATAGCCTGCGCGAAGGAAAATTGAAGGATTTGTTCGAAATATTCGATCATTCTTGCATTTACCTGTTCATTGCAGGCAGCTACACCCCGTTTATGCTCGTTGCACTGCGCGGGACTTTAGGTTGGACGCTGTTTGGCGTTATTTGGGGAATCGCTCTATTTGGTGTGCTATTCAAGGCATTTTTCACCAAGCGCTTCCTGTTCGTGTCTACCTTGTTCTACATCGTGATGGGCTGGCTTATCACGATTGCCTGGAACCCGCTGGTGGCGGCTGTTCCCGCCGGGGGCATGACGCTATTGTTCTTGGGCGGTCTAATGTATACGTTGGGTACAATCTTCTATGTGTGGCGGGCGTTTCCGTATCATCATGCGATCTGGCATCTGTTTGTTCTGGCGGGCAGCATACTTCATTTTCTGGCTGTTCTGCTGTATCTTACTCCGGTAAGAGTTTAAATCCTAGCAGGCAAAAAGCCGATCCGTACTTCCGTTTAAGGGCAGTGGATCGGCTTTTTTTTGGTTGACAAGGGATAACGCTTGACATCTTCTTTTCTTTTATGTATGATAAGGATCGTTGAAAAGAACTGTAAAGTGTTTTTCCTTGACGATGGAGGTATACGTGATGAGTCAGGAGAATCGGCTGGAAAAGACAAACCGGATTAACCGACTGTTTGACTTCTATGAACCTCTGCTTACGGAGAAGCAACAGATGTTTTTGAAATATTACTTCCATGATGATTTTTCTCTGGGAGAGATTGCTTCGGAATTTCAAATTAGCCGTCAGGCCGTGTATGAGCATATTAAACGTGCCGAGCAGGTGCTGGAAATGTATGAGGAAAAGCTCGGATTGCTCAGTAAACATGAGCGCAGAAGTCGAGACCTGGAAGAACTAAATACGGCGTTGTATGAGGTATTCGGTAAAATCAGTGAACCCGATGATGGCACTCTGCAACATGTTAGTCAAATTGTAAATCGCCTGCAGGAATTGTAGGTCATATAGATTAGTAAACAAACAACCCTGGTAGACAAGGAGGTGCGAAAATATGGCATTTGAAGGATTATCGACCCGCTTGCAAAATGTATTCAGTAAACTGCGTGGCAAAGGAAAAGTGTCTGAGGATGATGTAGCTCAGGCGATGCGCGAAGTACGATTAGCTTTGCTGGAGGCGGACGTTAACTTCAAGGTTGTAAAGGACTTTATTGCCAAGGTGAAGGAGAAATCCGTCGGCAAGGAAGTGATGGACAGCTTTACACCAGGCATGGTGATCATCGACATCGTGAATAAGGAACTGACCGAGTTGATGGGTGGCAGTCAGGCCAAGCTTGCCAAGGCAAACAAACCGCCTACGGTCATTATGATGGTGGGTCTCCAGGGTGCAGGTAAGACGACGACATCTGGTAAGCTGGCGAAGTTGCTGCAAAAGCAAAATCATCGCCCATTGCTTGTAGCTGGTGATATATATAGACCGGCTGCGATCAAGCAGCTACAGGTACTTGGTGAGCAGATTAATGCTCCTGTATTTACGCTTGGTGATCAGACAAGCCCGGTGGAAATTGCAAAACAGGGCTTACAGCATGCCAAGGATAACGGTAATGATTACGTTATTATAGATACTGCCGGTCGTCTTCACGTGGATGAAGAGCTTATGGAAGAGTTGCGCCAGATTCATGCGAACGTCAATCCGGACGAAGTTCTGCTGGTTGTTGATAGCATGACAGGTCAGGACGCAGTAAACGTCGCGGAGCACTTTAATACTAGCTTGGAGTTAACAGGGGTTGTACTAACGAAGCTGGACGGTGATACCCGTGGCGGTGCGGCCTTGTCAGTTAAGGCTGTGACCGGATGCCCGATCAAGTTCGCTACATTGGGTGAAAAGCTGGATGCGATGGAGCCGTTTCATCCGGAACGGATGGCTTCACGGATTTTGGGTATGGGCGACATGTTGTCCCTGATTGAAAAAGCGCAATCCAATATCGACGCCGATAAGGCGAAGGAAATGGAACGGAAAATGCGTAATGCTGAATTTACCTTCGAAGATTTCTTGGAGCAAATGGATCAAGTTAAAAAGCTTGGCCCGATCGACCAGATTCTCGATATGATTCCCGGCATGGGCAACATGAAGCAAATGAAAGATGTCAAAGTAGATGACAAGCAGATGGGCCGGATTGAGGCTATCGTGCATTCCATGACTACACAAGAAAAACAAAACCCGGACATGATTAATCATAGCCGCCGCAAACGGATTGCTGTAGGCAGTGGAACATCACTGACTGAAGTAAACCGCCTGATTAAGCAATTTGATGAAATGCGGCGCATGATGAAGCAGTTCTCAGACATGATGGGTCCTAAGGGTGGCAAAAACAAAGCCCTGAAGCAGTTGAAGGGTATGGGTAAAGGTATGAAGTTTCCTTTCCGTTAAGGCCAATAGGCCGTTGGAAGTATAGGATAACAATATACAGTCTACTTTTTGAAGGAGGTGAATTTTCGTGGCAGTTCGTATTCGTCTGAAACGTATGGGTGCACATAAAGCTCCTTTCTATCGCGTCGTGGTATCGGATTCCCGTTCCCCGCGTGACGGTCGTTTTATCGAAGAAATCGGTTATTACAACCCTATTACAGTACCAGCAGTTGTAAAAATTGATGAAGATAAAGCGTTGAAATGGTTGCAAGATGGTGCACAAGCATCCGATACAGTCCGCAACTTGCTTAGCAAAGCGGGCGTAATGAAAAAGTTTCATGAGCTTAAACAACAGAAATAAGGTGCTGATACGGAGGGTCAACCATGGAAGAATTAGTGATAGTCATTGCTAAGGCTTTAGTCGATCATCCGGAAGATGTAACCGTGAAGACCTTGGAGAAGGAGCGGCTTGTCGTATATGAGCTTAGCGTGCATCCTGAGGATGTAGGAAAAATCATTGGCAAGCAGGGTCGTATCGCCAAGGCGCTTCGCGCTGTGGTTGCATCAGCAGCCGTTAAGATGGATAAACGGGTTACCGTGGACATCATATCTTAAAGATATACGAAAGTGGGTTAGGATGTATGTCCTAACCCTTTTTCGTACATGATGAAGATGATATGGAGCGGAACCGATTACATGCAGGAGGAACACGATGCAGCAATTGTTTAATGTCGGGAAAATTGTGAATACACACGGAATCCGCGGCGAGCTTAAAATATTAACGACGACTGATTTTCCGGAGGATCGTTTTGCCAAAGGCAGCGAACTGTTGATCATTTTTGCGGATGGTAAAGCGCCGATCCCTGTAACCATTGAAACAGCACGTTTTCAAAAAAATATGGTTGTAGCCAAATTCAAGGAATATCATAACATCAATGATGTTGAAAAGTATAAAGGCAGCTTATTGAAGGTATCTGCGGAACGACTAGGTGAACTAGAGCAAAATGAGTTTTATTTTCATGAGGTTGTTGGCTTGGAAGTTGTGACAGAAGATGGAGAAAAGCTTGGTGTAGTGAAAGAGATTTTGACACCAGGAGCTAACGATGTATGGGTAGTCACAATGCCCGATGGCAAGGAACTGCTGTTGCCGTATATAGAAGATGTCATTTTGGATGTAAACGTGCCTGAAAAACGGGTTACGGTACGGTTGATGGAAGGACTACTGTAATGCGGGTGGATGTGCTGACCCTGTTTCCCGAAATGTTTGATGGTGTATTTAATGCAAGCATTCTGGGAAAAGCAAGGGAGAAGGGAATCATATCACTGCAAGCAGTTAATTTTCGCCAATATGCCGGGAACAAGCATGGTCAAGTGGATGATACACCCTATGGCGGCGGAGGCGGGATGGTATTGAAGCCTGACCCGATTTTCGCTGCGGTGGAGGTGTTATTGGATGAATCAGAGCGTCCAACCATATTGGGGAACACAGACAAGGCTGTTCAAGGTGAAGGAGAGGCCAGGTCGAGTGCAGGTTTGAAAGCTCCGCGTATTATTTTGATGTGTCCGCAAGGTGAGACTTTTACGCAAAAGAAAGCGGAGGAGCTTGCTAAAGAGGACCATCTTATTTTTATATGCGGGCATTATGAGGGCTATGATGAGCGTATTCGTGAGCATTTGGTGACGGATGAGCTTTCTATTGGAGATTATGTGTTGACTGGTGGGGAGCTGCCCGCCATGGCCGTTATAGATAGTGTGGCACGGTTGCTACCTGGAGTGCTGGGCAATGAAACGAGCGCGGTAACGGATTCTTTCAGCACGGGTCTGCTGGAGTACCCACATTATACCAGACCTGCTGAATTTCGGGGCTGGAAAGTACCTGAGGTGCTACTGTCGGGGCATCACGTTAATATTGATGCCTGGAGACGGCAGGAGGCACTGCGTCGTACGATGGAACGCCGACCGGACCTGCTGGAGCAGGCTGAATTGACAGGCAAGGAACGGGTATGGATAGAGGAACAGCGCAAGATGGATTGATCATGGTGAGAGTGTGCTAAAGGGCTTTAGCAACGAGTGGATTTGAAAGTAGGTACTAACCTGTTTTATAATGTAATTAATTAAATATAATGTTTGGTCAAATCCCTTTTTCTTGTTGCAATGCGGTATCCTCCATGATACAATACATCTGTTGTGTGTAATACGGTGGTCCTCTGTGGATGATGAAGGAAACGAATGTGTTTCCAGAAGATGCATGAACACCTGTACGGAAGGAGGGAGTCATAGATGAATATCGTCCAAGCGATCACTGAAGAACAACTGCGTAAAGATTTGCCTAACTTTCGTCCCGGTGACACTTTGAAAGTGCACGTGAAAGTTATTGAGGGAACTCGTGAGCGTATCCAGTTGTTTGAAGGTGTTGTAATTAAACGCCATGGTGGTGGAATCAGTGAGACTTTTACAGTTCGTAAAATTTCTTACGGTGTAGGTGTGGAAAGAACTTTCCCGCTTCATTCCCCGAAAATCGATAAAATCGACGTGACTCGCCGTGGTAAAGTGCGTCGTGCGAAGCTTTATTATCTTCGTGAACTGCGCGGTAAAGCAGCGAGAATTAAAGAAATTCGTCGTTAATACAACGAATAACGAAAGGGGCTTGTTTACAAGCTCCTTTCGTTTTTTCTACGTACATAGGGAACTGTGGATTATTGACCGTAAAGAGAGGACAGTGAGCTATGGAGCAAGAAGTAGGACAAGGAGCTATGCAGCAGCCGACTGATCAGGATGGTACACCCAAGCGTAAACCGAAAAATGAGATTTTTGAGTGGATCAAGGCCATCGTTATCGCGTTAGTGTTGGTCTTTTTAATCCGTTGGTTTCTTTTTAAGCCGTTTATTGTGGATGGCCCGTCGATGCAGCCTAACTTTCATACCGGAGAACGTGTCATTGTAAATGAAATTTTGTATGATTTCCGTTCCCCCAAACCGGGAGAGGTCATCGTGTTCCATGTGCCAGATGAAGGAAGAGACTTCATTAAGCGCGTCATTGCCGTTGAGGGCGACACGGTTAAGGTAGAAGGTGACACGATTACGGTGAATGGTAAACCTATTCAGGAGCCTTACTTGAAAGCTCCGTTGGACGAAGCGCATCAAAATGGTGAGCTTTACAACAAGTTTACGAATTTCCCGAATGAAAAATTTAAGGATGGTAAAGTTCCGGCAGGACATATTTTTGTTATGGGGGATAACCGTTCCAACAGTACAGACAGTCGGATGATTGGATATATTGATTTGAAGGAAGTCGTGGGCCGGGCTGATGTTATTTTTTGGCCGGTGAAGGATATGAAGTGGATTAACCACTAGAACAACTAATATGCAGCATAGCTGCCGTAATCCTGACGATTAACCGTAGGGGGAACGTTAGGAGTTACGATCAATGAGGTGATGACGGTGACGATTCAATGGTTTCCTGGTCATATGACCAGAGCGCGCCGCCAAATTGAAGCAAAATTAAAGCTGATTGATTTGGTAATTGAGCTGATTGATGCTCGGTTGCCGCTTTCCAGCCGGAATCCAATGATTGATGATATTTTGCAGGGCAAGCCGCGAATGATTATTTTAAATAAGGCAGATTTGGCAGACCCGGTAGTATCACAGCAGTGGATTGCCTACTTCAAGGAGCAAGGGCATATCGCTTTTCAGGTGGATGCTACAACAGGTACAGGAATGAAAGAAATTCCGGTTCAGGCCAAGTTGCTGCTCAAGGAAAAGATAGATCGGCAGATTTCTAAAGGTATGAACCCACGTCCTATGCGTGCTTTGATTGTTGGTATACCGAATGTCGGTAAATCGACTCTGATCAACCGTATGGCAGGACGTAGCATTGCAGCTACGGGCGACCGTCCGGGGGTGACGAAGGCACAGCAATGGATCAAGACTGGTGAAATTGAGCTACTGGATACACCGGGTATTTTGTGGCCCAAATTTGAGGATCAGAATGTTGGTTATCGTCTGGCGGTTACAGGCGCGATCAAAGAAGAGATTTTGAATGTTGAGGATATCGCTTTTTTCGCGACAAAATATTTGGTTCAATATTACTGGAATGAGCTGGCAGCGCGCTTTGAGCTGACTGAACATCCTGAGGATACGGAAAATGCCGATGAAATTGTCAGTGTCATGGAAGCGATTGGACGTAAACGCGGCTGTATAGTCAGCGGTGGACGTGTAGATCTCGAAAAATCATCAAAAATCATTTTGCGTGAACTGCGTGCAGGTAAGCTGGGACGTTTCAGTTTGGAAGCTCCTTACTGATTCGATTCTGCCTGATGTATTGGATACACCGCATAGTATAGTGTGGCAAGGAAGAACCTTCCCCATCTCTCCGGAGAGAGGAAGGTTTTTTGGTATGTGAAGCCAGGTTAACGAAAGGGGTTTTGGGACGGGCTGGTCTGTGTTAAGCTGAATAAAATTGTGCTGAACCATGGCGTAAATTAAGCGTCAAACTACATATAGATAGGCGGGTATGGAGTATGGAAGAACAAGGGGTAGCAGTAACGAACATGCTGCGCTATGAAAAAGAATGCTGGGAGCAATCCTATGAGCGCATCGCTGGTATTGATGAGGTAGGCCGAGGCTGCTTGTTCGGGGATGTTGTGGCAGCAGCGGTCATTTTGCAGAATGGTGAGCTGCTGGAGGGCGTGGATGATTCCAAAAAGCTGACGGACAAGAAGAGGGAAACCTACTATGAGCTAATTATGGAGAAGGCCATTGCCGTAGGAGTCGGGTATGTGGACGCACGAACGATTGATGCCATCAATATTAAACAGGCAGCTCGTTTGGCGATGAAGCAGGCAGTTGAGGCATTGCAGGTATCTCCTGATTATTTGCTTGTAGATGCAGAAAAGGTGGACTTGCCTATCCCCCAGCTCTCTATTATTAAGGGAGATGCAAACAGCCAGTCTATTGCTGCGGCTTCTATCATTGCCAAGGTAACCCGTGATCGACTGTGCAAAGGTGAATGGGATGCAAAGTACCCGGAATATGGGATTGGCATACATAAAGGTTACGCAACCAAGCTGCATAGAGAACAAATTTTGACGCTGGGACCTACAGCAATGCATAGACGTAGCTTTCTTGGTAATTTGTTGATCGAGCAACCGACGTTGTTTGACCTGTAAATACTTATTATGAGTCGGGACAGTACCGATATAATGTATACCCAATAAAATAAGCCCCTTGAATATGGGGCATGAAGAGAGGAGGGACCCTATGAATATCGGATCTGTATTTCGAGGATTACTTGGTGATGTGAAGGCGGGAGAGGCTAAAAAGCTCGATATGCAGCCAGGTCAGGTCGTGCGTGGCGTCGTATTAAAGGTGTCTGAGGACGGCGGTGAGGCTGTGTTGCAAATTCAAGGTTCCCAGGTCAGAGCCAAGCTGGAAACCCCTCTTCAACCTGGACAGTCTACATTACTTCAGGTCCAGCCAGCTTCGCCCAGCGGAATGACTGTGCTTAAGCCTTTGAACGAGGCAGCCAACACAGGACAGCAGACTGTAGCGTTGGCAGATCTACTGGATTCGGTAGGACTACCGGATACAGCGCAGAACAGGGAACTGATACAGGCGATGCAAAAGAATGGCGTACCGTTGACATCGGAAAATGCGGCTTCTTTACGGGACGCTTTGGCGAAGCAGCCGGGAAAAGTACAAATGGAGACGTTTGTGCAGGCAGCAGCGGTTGCCTTTCAACGTGGATTGCCATTGACGGCCGAAAGTATAAACGGTTTGCGACAGGCGATGTTTGGCCCTCCTTTAAATGATCTTTTGTCTTCGCTGGAGCACGAGCTAGAAGCGATATTCAAGCAGCAAGGACAAGGAGCATCTGCTGGCCGTATGGCGGGAGAAGCAACAGCGTTAAAGGGGGCTGACCGAATGTCCCCTGCTCCATCAGGTGCTTCTTTATCTGTTGTTGCAGATGCCCTAGAAGGCCAAGTTCCTGTATTGTCCAAAGATGCCGCTGCTGTTGCTACAAAGCAGGCAGAAGCGGCACAGGCAGTAGGAGGCAAGGAGACGCTGAAAGGGACACAGGCGGCAAATCTTGCTGCTATGGTGGGTGAAGCGGGCGCTTTGGCAACTGACTCGGATGCTCCGACTGGAACTGCTGCATTTGTAGCTAAAGGTGCTGCCTCCGGGGAAGTAGCACTAGCTAATGGGCGTGGAGCCATAGCCCCGAACGTGGTGGCGGACTCCGGTGTAAATGCGCCTGAATCGGGCGCTGATGCATTGAGGGCTTCACGTGCCGGAGCGGAGCAGCCGCAAGCTGCTACAGCGGGTACACAGCAGACTAAGGGCGCCGACGGCGCTCCAGCGGCGGCAACGGCAGAGCCTGCTGGGGCGAAGCCCGCTGCAAACGCCGCGACGGCAGCCCGTACAGCCGCGCAGTTGGCTGGCGGATCTGCGCCGCAGGCCGCTGCGGGCAACGCGGCCACGCCGGAGGCGCCTCTCCAGCGGCTGCGCACGCTGCTGCAAGAGCTGCGCGCGGCGGTGCCGCCCGCGCTGGGCACGGCTGCGCCGGAGCAGCCCGCAACAGAAGCGCCGCAGCCTACGGCTGGCGCTCAGCGGGCTACGGACACCGCTGCTACGCAGCCAGCGGTGTCCGTAGCGTCCAGCACGCAGCTCACCCCCACGGAGGACCCGTGGGTGGGCCGCGTGCTGAAGCTGCTCGGTGCAGAGCACGAGCAGCGGGTACACCGCGCGTCTGCACAGACCGCGCAGGGAACGGCGGCGGCCCGTATGGAGCTGCCGGAAGGAACGCAGCCGCTGCCGGGATTAGCGGCAGCGGCGGGCGGTGCGGTGTCAGCGGACGCCGACACCGTAAAGGGGGCGCTGCTCCAGTTGATGAGCAGCGATGACCTGCCGCCTGCCCTGAAAGAGGCGGCGCAGCAGGTCGTGCAACACCTGACGGGTCAGCAGTTGCTGCTGAATACGGACCGCACGGCCCCTTTTGCACAGGTACACATGTTTATTCCGTTTGTCGGCCCGGATGGTCGTGAAACAGCTACGATCCAGATTCAGTCTCGACGCGGTAAACGCGGGGAGCTGGATGCATCCAACTGCCGACTTTGGTTTGATTTGGACATGAAGGCGCTCGGGCCGACATTGGTAGATGTGCAAGTCGTGGACCGGATTGTGAGCCTTAAGCTCCATAACGATCAGGATTGGGCTGCTTCGCTGTTGACCAGCGGGCGTGAATCCATTCATACGGCGCTGGAATCGCTAGGCTATCAGCTTTTATCGCTGCGCACCGAACCGATGCCGATAAGGACGGGACAGGAGAGCAAAGGTCTGGTCTCTTCGGAGGTACAAAGCTATGTGCCTCAGCCGTATAAAGGAGTCGATCTTAAAATATGAAAGAGCCGTTGGAGGCTCCTTCTCCTTCTAGGAAGAAGGCTGTGGCCCTTAAATATACGCCCGGTGAGAGCGAAGCCCCAATCGTCGTTGCCAAAGGAAGCGGTCGTATTGCGGATAGCATTTTAGAAAAAGCCAAAGAGCATGGTGTTCCCGTTCAAGAGGATGCCGCACTGGTTGAGGTATTGTCCAAGCTTGATTTGGATGAACAAATTCCTGCTGAGCTATATCAATTGGTGGCAGAGGTGCTTAGCTATATATATCAAATGGATAAGCTTGCTCCAAGGGATGACAGCTGATGAGGAACGACATGAGGACCGGAGGCAAGGATCAGCGAAAAGCCAAAGGAGCTTTGGGTGAACAGGCAGCGGCTTCGTTTTTGGAAAATCTGGGGTATCGTATCATAGAGCGTAACTGGCGATGTCGTAGTGGTGAAATGGATCTGATTGCCGCGCAGGAGGATATTCTTGTGTTTATTGAAGTACGCAGCCGAAGTAGCTTCAATTATGGAACGCCCGCAGAATCAATCACTGCACGTAAAATAACCCAGGTTCGCCAGACAGCCGCTGTTTATTTGCATATGAACGGGATTGGAGATATTCCAATCCGTTTTGATATGATCTCTGTACGATTGATTGACGAAACCGCAGTCGTCACGGACCATATAATCGAGGCATTCTAAAAGAGCGGTAAATTTTTTTGAAGGTTCATTTCGAATTTCATATGTACAGGTTGACAGGAAGGAATGCTAAAGGTATATTTTATTGAGAATGGTTATCATTTTGATTATATGGTTATAGTGAGCATCCACGAGCTATACCTGCGAAGGAGGATATACGTGACAGAGCATACCTTTAGTGAACATGTCATAGATGTAATTCAGGAACGACGGACCATTAAACGGTTCAAACCCGACCCCATCCCGATAGATACCATTAAAGAATTGCTGGACGTTGCTGTATGGGCCCCCAATCATAAAATGCGTGAGCCATGGCGTTTTCTCTTGTTTGCTGGTGACGGACGGAAAAAACTTGCTGAAGCTATTGAAGCCGATATTGGCAAGGATAACAAGTTCGAAAGCGGCATTTTGCACAATCCGATTCAGCTCTTAATTGTGTTGGAGGAAGACCCTCGTCAGGCAGTTTGGGATGAGGACTTTGCAGCGGTTAGTGCCCTTGTACAAAACTTTATGCTTGCCGCATGGAGTAAAGGAATCGGAACGTTTTGGGTCACAAAGCCTTTTCTTTATTCACCGAAATTCCGCAAGCATTTGGGAATTCAGCCTGGTGAGAAGATCATCGGCATGGTGTATGCGGGTTATCCTGAAGTCATTCCAGAACCAAGACCACGTATTCCAGCAGCGGATAAGCTGACCCTGTTTGACAAATAATCTTTTGTCGAATAACCTTGATTAGACAGTTTGTGAATTAAAGATGTAACATTACATTTGCAACGGATGAAAATTTGGAAGCACCTTTTTTCATATATGCAATGCTCCCCGTAGGAGACATTTCAGTATGAGGAGAGGTGTTTTTTTGTTATGTATGGAAAACTACATGGAGCTTGTCTTTATGGAATAGACGGTGTTCTGATTGAAGTTGAGACTGATTTGTCGAATGGGTTGCCTCAAACTGCAATTATCGGATTGCCGGATTCGGCCATTCGAGAGGCTGTGGAGCGCGTAAGAGCAGCGATCAAAAACTGCGGTTTCAAATATCCGTCCCAGCGTGTAACCATAAATTTGGCTCCTGCTGATTTACGTAAGGAAGGCTCATCCTTTGACTTTGCTATCGCTTTGGGACTGCTGACAACCAGCGGACAAGTCGTTTTACCTGCGGGGGAACGGACGTTATTTATCGGTGAACTAGCGTTGGACGGTAGTATTCGCCCCGTGAACGGGGTATTGTCTATGGTTGATTTGGCCAAGCGAGAAGGATTTCATTCGGTGCTGCTTCCTGAGGAAAATGCAGGGGAAGCACGCCTGATCACGGGTATACGTATTTACGCTGTTCGTCATCTGATGGATCTCATTCCAGCAAAAGATCACGCACAATACGCTATTGAAGGCCAATCAAAAGATCAGAATTCTAACTACTTACCTGATCCAATTAATGACGAGCTCACTAACCAAGTCACTAATAAAGTCATTAAGCAAGCTATTGATCCAGCCCCTAACCCAGTCTCGAATCAAGCTCATGACCAAGGCAAACGTGTTACTGCTAGACAGCAGATCATTATCCATGCTTATGACCATTTGCCTCAGGCAGATCAGATATCAATGCGTGAGGCCAAAGAGATGATTGACGTTATGGAGGATTACAGCGATGTATTAGGTCAGCTACACGCCAAACGAGCGCTGGTTATCGCTGCTGCCGGAATGCACAATATCATCCTTATCGGGCCGCCTGGTGCCGGAAAAACGATGCTAATCCGCAGGCTGCCATCCATTCTGCCGCCCTTGACCGAAAAAGAGGCACTGGAGGTTACCAAAATATACAGCGCCGCCGGGAAGTGGAAGGAGTCGTCGCCTCATTTGATGAACATTCGCCCCTTCCGTTCACCTCATCATACGATTTCCGCTGCTGGACTGGTGGGAGGAGGAGGAATCCCCAAGCCGGGAGAAATTAGCCTTGCACATCGGGGGATTTTATTTCTGGATGAGTTGCCTGAGTTTAGTCGTCATGTGCTAGAGGTGCTGAGGCAGCCGTTGGAAGATCGCAATGTGACAATTAGCCGTTCACGTGCAGTTTTTAAGTACCCGGCACATTTTTTGCTTGCAGCTTCTATGAACCCGTGTCACTGCGGCTTTTTCGGAAGTGATACGCAACATCAGCGCTGTACTTGTTCACCTTCTGCGGTAGCTCGCTATCGTTCGCGTATTTCTGGTCCATTACTGGACCGGATCGATCTTCAGCTTGAGGTATCGCAACCGAAGGACTGGCGTGAGGAAAAAGAGTCACTGTCGTCCGCTGAAATGCGAAGACAGGTGTTAGCTGCTCAAAGGATACAAATCGATAGGTACAGCAAGCTTCCTTTTTCATGGAATAGCGAATTATCCGGTCAAATGCTCCGTAAATATGCGGTATTAGAACTCAATGCAGCAGAGCTGCTTGATCAGACGATGGATGCGCTCGGTTTAAGCATGCGTGCGTATGATCGAATTCTCAAACTGTCACGCACCATTGCAGACTTGAATCAATCAGAGAAGATCACCGTGTCGCATGTAGCTGAAGCCATTCAATATCGGAATATGGACAGAGCATATGCCAGTTTTTCAGAAGAATAAAACAGCATAAAAATAACGCTATGTCCATATTTTTTATGTAAGACAAAAAAAAGCTCCAGACGCAAAGTTCTGGAGAAAAAAAAAGATTATGACAACGTGATTATACAATAAGTATATCAGTTTCGTATATACGATTATGCATCATCTGCCATGTTACTTAATGGAAGAAAACCAGCTGTCAATCCTTTGTTGTGAAGGTGTAGCTGAAAGTATATAAATCCTCCGAACCAGAAACAGTTCGGAGGATTTTTTTTGTGATATTGGGATTAGAGCACGTTCAGCTTCACTTCAATATTGCCGCGGGTAGCGCGGGAGTAAGGACACTGTTCATGTGCGCCTTCTACCAGTTTTACCGCTGTTTCATGGTCAACGCCTTTCACCAGAACATCTAGGTTTACTCCGATTCCAAAGCCGCCGTCTTCAACTTTACCGAAATTGACCGTTGCTGTTACTTCGGTACCTTCATGTTTAATACGCTGCATGCGGGCAACCATATTCAAAGCACTGTCAAAACACGCTGAATAGCCTGCTGCAAACAATTGCTCCGGATTTGTACCCGCGCCGCCTGCACCGCCCATTTCTTTGGGTGTATCAATATTTAGTCGAAGTTCAGGGGAAGAAGACTCGACATAACCATTACGTCCTCCAATTGCTTTCACTGTGATTTCATACATTTTTTGTTGAATGGTCATCATAATCCAATCACTGCCTCTCACTCAATTTATATTTTACACAATTAAATTTATCAAAATAATTATATTGTGTAAAGTATTTTGTACAATTATCATGTTTTTTGTTGTATAATGTGCTAAAATAATGACGAAAGCAGGTGATCTGACAGCATGGACAACAACAATCGTAATGAAGGTGCAGCATTAAAACTTGATAATCAGTTATGCTTTGCTATATATGCGTGCTCCAGGGAGATTACGAAGCTTTACCAGCCTTATCTGGAAAAGCTCGGTGTGACATATTCACAGTATTTGGTGCTCATTGTGCTGTGGGAGCGCGAGGAATGTACGGTGAAGGAATTAGGCGAGGCGTTGTATCTGGACTCAGGCACACTGACTCCGTTATTGAAAAGATTGCAGAACGCCGGACTCATTGACCGGAAGCGTTCGACACAGGATGAACGTAAGGTGCTGATTTCTTTGACTCCAGAAGGAAGTGTATTGCGGAAAAATGCGCTATCTGTACCGGGATGTATTCAGGAAAAAACAAACATGACCCACGATCAATTCGGCTCGCTTCTGTTTGAGTTCAATGATCTGCTGAATCGAGTTCATGAAGCGAATGTGCAGGTTGAGAAATCATAATCGGTATTTTCAGTTACCTTACGAAGCTCATCGTTACGTAGCCGACGCAGCTGAATGAAGGAATGCCCTGATGAACGAAGTATCTCTCATGCGGATTTAATAAATCCCGAACTTGAAGAGTTGCTTTTTTGTGGGTATTCTATCAAAAAAATACCCATTAATATCCAAGCATTCGATTTTGGGAATGATAATGATATCAAAATACTGTAATTCATAACGTTAAATTATAAGGAAAGCGTTTTAAAAACATGTTACAATGATGTAGGTTTAGTATAGATTTCCTTGTGAACCGCCCTTGTTGCAGTCATGTTGATAGGAGGATTCCAGAATGAATATCCATGAATATCAGGGTAAAGAAGTATTGAAGCAGTACGGAGTGGTTGTACCGAACGGTAAGGTTGCCTATACGGTGGAGGAAGCCGTTGCTGCAGCAGAATCGCTTGGAAGCGCTGTTACGGTGGTGAAGGCGCAAATTCATGCCGGTGGACGTGGTAAAGCGGGCGGTGTGAAGGTGGCCAAAAGCTTGGATGAAGTGCGTACCTATGCTTCTGAAATTTTGGGTAAGGTGCTGGTGACACATCAGACCGGGCCTGAAGGCAAAGAGGTTAAACGCCTTTTGGTAGAGGAAGGCTGCGATATTCGTAAAGAGTATTACGTCGGTGTTGTCGTGGATCGTGCGACCGGACGTGTCGTGATCATGGCCTCGGAAGAAGGCGGTACGGAAATCGAAGAGGTAGCTGCGGCTACTCCAGAGAAGATTTTTAAAGCAGTTGTTGATCCGGCGATTGGGCTTCAGGTATATCAGGCTCGCAAGCTGGCTTATGACATTAACATCCCCAATGAACTGGTGAACAAGGCGGTTAAGTTCATGCAGGCGCTCTATAAAGCTTTTGTGGACAAGGATTGTTCGATTGCAGAGATCAATCCGTTGGTCGTCACAGGTGACGGGAATGTGCTGGCGTTGGATGCCAAATTGAATTTTGACTCTAATGCGTTGTTCCGCCACAAGGATATTTTGGAGCTGCGTGATTTGGACGAAGAGGACGAGAAAGAAATAGAAGCTTCTAAATACGATCTGAGCTACATCGCATTGGACGGAAATATTGGATGTATGGTCAACGGCGCAGGTCTTGCAATGGCGACGATGGACATTATCAAATATTACGGCGGCGATCCGGCCAACTTCCTGGACGTAGGGGGCGGTGCGACGACGGAAAAGGTAACCGAAGCGTTCAAAATCATTTTGTCCGATTCGAAGGTAGAAGGCATTTTTGTGAACATTTTCGGCGGAATTATGCAGTGTGACATCATTGCGAACGGTGTGGTGGAGGCTGCCAAGCAATTGGGGCTGACCCGTCCACTTGTTGTCCGTCTCGAAGGCACGAATGTCGAGTTGGGTAAACAGATTTTGGCGGAATCCGGTTTGAATATCGTGGCGGCTGATTCCATGGCGGACGGTGCCCAGAAAATCGTCAAACTTGTTCAATAGCCTGTTTGCATTCCGATATGCCGAATAAACGATAGGGGATGTGAAGATCGTGAGTATTTTGGTCGATAAGCATACAAAGGTGATTACACAGGGGATTACGGGAAAAACGGCGTTATTCCACGCCAAGGGTGCGCTTGATTATGGCACACAGATGGTAGGAGGCACCTCTCCAGGCAAGGGCGGCACCGAGGTAGAAATTACGCTGGAGAACGGACAGCAGGTGAAGTTGCCCGTGTTTAATACGGTGAGCGAAGCGAAGGCTGTTACAGGCGCGACAGCGAGTGTTATTTATGTGCCGCCTGCTTTTGCTGCGGATTCCATTTTGGAGGCTGTAGATGCAGAGTTGGATCTCGTGATTTGCATAACCGAGGGCATTCCGGTGCTTGATATGATCAGGGTCAAACGCTTTATGGAAGGTAAAAAGACCGTTCTGATCGGCCCTAACTGTCCAGGCGTAATTACACCTGGAGAGTGCAAAATTGGCAT
Organism: Paenibacillus sp. NPDC055715; assembly: GCF_053617595.1. Taxonomy (NCBI): domain Bacteria; kingdom Bacillati; phylum Bacillota; class Bacilli; order Caryophanales; family Paenibacillaceae; genus Paenibacillus; species Paenibacillus sp. NPDC055715. Next base: position 163,958 of record NZ_JBSHGA010000001.1, on the reverse strand, counting down.
CATGCCAGGTTACATTCATTTGCCGGGCCATGTAGGCGTTGTGTCGCGAAGCGGCACGCTGACCTATGAAGCGGTACATCAGCTGACTACCCGGGGCATCGGACAATCCTCCGCAGTTGGTATCGGAGGGGACCCGGTTAAAGGTTCGGAATTTATTGATATTTTGCATCGCTTCAATGAAGATCCTAACACGCATGCTGTCATTCTGATCGGAGAAATCGGCGGTACAGCCGAGGAGGAAGCTGCAGAGTGGATTCGGGATAATATGACGAAACCGGTGGTCGGTTTTATCGGCGGTGTGACTGCGCCTCCGGGCAAACGGATGGGACATGCAGGCGCCATCATTTCCGGCGGAAAAGGAACGGCCAAGGAGAAAATCGCTACGCTTGAAGCCTGTGGTATCAAGGTGGCACCGACTCCTTCCGAGATGGGCTCGACGCTGGTCAGTGTGCTGGAAGCGCGTGGTATTTTGAATTTGTGTACGACACATTAAATCGTGTTTCTTCATTAATATACAAGCTGTAAAATGGCATCGAAATTTGTCGCCTGCTAGTGTATAATGAAAGAAAGGTAAGCAACCTTTTTGTCTCTTTAAACAGGGGATGAAAAGGTTGCTTTTTTTTGCGTTGGGACAGGCTTATCAGGGAAACGCTTGCAAAATGATACGTTGTGCCACAAAATAAGGGAGGGTTCACTCTTCCTATGAACGGGGGAACCATAGTTTGGAAGAAAGATGGCTTTTGCTGGGTTTGCATGAATTAGAGGGGATCGGTAGAAAAACAATTCAGCGTATTTGGTCGAGCGACTACCGGCTGCATGAACTGCTGCATTTTAGCGAGCAGAAATGGATCGAGATAGGATTAAGTCCTGCTCAGGCCCGCATAGCATTGCAGCGTTACGATGAAGATTGGGTACATGAAAGATATCAGCGGATTCGATCTGGCGATATCGGAGTGATTACTTATGTGGATGAAGATTATCCCCTATTAATGAAGGAAACGGTAGATGCTCCTTGGGTACTGTATACGAAAGGGGACATTTCACTTTTGCATACATGCTCTGTAGCTATGGTGGGGACCCGCATTCCTACGGCTTATGGACGCAGAGCGGCCGAAATGCTGACAGAGGGATTGTGTGATGCGGGCATTACAGTGGTCAGTGGATTGGCGAGAGGGATCGACAGTATTTGCCACGAAGCTGCTCTGCGCCGGGGAGGCAATACGATTGGGGTGCTTGGAACGGCGATTGATCAAATTTACCCACCCCAAAATGCATCTTTATTTGCAGAGATGGCGAGCAAAGGCTTGATTGTATCGGAATATCCACCAGGCACCAGATCGCATCCTGGAATGTTTCCGCAGCGTAACCGGATCATTGCCGGTCTGACACGGGGAACCGTTGTCGTGGAAGCAGATGTAAGAAGCGGTTCCCTAATTACAGCTGATGCTGCGTTGGAGGCGGATCGAGATGTGTTCGCCGTTCCGGGGCCGATTACATCACCGAAGAGTAGAGGTACGTTAAGCCTGATTAAGCAAGGGGCTAAAACGGTCACCCAAGCTTCGGATATTGTAGAGGAGTACGTAGCCGATTTGCGTACAAGGGATGTTTCTTCATACAATAGAGAGCAGAGTCTGGATGTGAATGGGGTCTCCAAAGCACCAGTGAGTGAGACTTCCGAGGAAAAGCGCGTCGTGCTGTTGCTGGAGCAAGGAACCATGACACTAGATGAACTACTTGAAGCGACTGCATGGGATTTTGGACTTTTACACTCAGTTCTGTTATCGTTAATCATAAAAAAAAGGATCGCCCAGCTTGCGGGTACAAAATACAAACTTATTTAATAGTTGATTTTGCAAATCTTTAATGTAGTAATTATCAAATTCAATATTAAACATCCGGGGATGGGAGTTTAGATATTTATCCGCACAGCGAATTCCTGCTCCCTCCCTACTTCCTGAAATGTGTTGACTTTATAGCTCGCAGCAGCGGAGCAAGGGATTTGAACCCGAAAAGCGATTGTAGGATCAAATTCATTGCGGAGCGCCTCCGCGCTATAACTCACCACATTTCAGGAAGTTTATCCTAATTGTACGTAATTGAGAGGAGGAAGAGCCTATGGCGGATTCACTCGTCATCGTGGAATCGCCTTCCAAGGCGAAGACGATCGGCAAATACTTGGGCAGCAAATATATCGTCAAGGCTTCCATGGGTCATATCAGGGATTTGCCAAAGAGTCAGATTGGCGTAGAGGTCGAAAATGATTTTAATCCCAAATATATTACCATTCGAGGTAAAGGATCGATCTTGAAGGAATTAAAGGATGCCAGAAAAAAAGTGAAAAAAGTATATCTGGCGGCTGACCCGGATCGCGAAGGCGAAGCTATCGCTTGGCATTTGGCGTATGCGCTGGATCTGGACGACACAGCAGACTGCCGCGTTGTATTTAATGAGATCACAAAGCAGGCTGTTAAGGATGCTTTTAAAACACCACGTAAAATTAATATGGATTTGGTCAATGCTCAGCAGGCACGGCGGATTCTTGATCGGCTTGTCGGCTACAAAATCAGTCCATTGCTTTGGAAAAAGGTCAAGAAGGGCTTGTCCGCAGGTCGCGTGCAGTCGGTTGCCGTGAAAATCATTCTGGACCGTGAAAACGAGATTAATGAGTTTGTGCCGGAAGAGTATTGGACGATCACAGCTAAACTAGCGATTAAGGACAGTAACTTTGAGGCAAAATTCCATCAGCTTCGTGGCGAAAAGAAAGAGCTCTCCAGCGAGGCGGATGTACAAGAAGTGCTGGAGGCTATCGGCAAGTCGTCTTACAAGGTCCGTGATGTGAAGGAGAAAGAGCGTTTGCGCAATCCTTCTCCACCATTCACGACCAGCTCCTTACAGCAAGAAGCGGCTCGGAAACTCAACTTCCGTGCATCCAAAACGATGTCCGTGGCTCAGCAGTTGTATGAGGGTGTGGACTTGGGCAAGGAAGGAACTGTGGGTCTGATTACGTATATGCGTACAGATTCCACACGAATTGCCGTCTCGGCCCAAGAGGAAGCGAAGGAATTCATTATTCAGAAATATGGCGAACCTTTTGTACCTGAAAGTCCTCGTCAATATTCCAAAAAAGCTGCCAACGCTCAGGATGCGCATGAAGCGATTCGTCCAACCTCCGCATTGCGTGACCCAGAAACGGTTAAGCCGTTTATGAGCCGGGACCAATTCCGTTTGTACAAACTGGTATGGGAGCGTTTTATGGCCAGCCAGATGGCTTCCGCTATTATGGATACCTTGTCCGTTGATATTGAAGCGGGTGAGACCATATTCCGGGCAGCCGGCTCGAAGGTTCGTTTTCCAGGCTTCATGAAAGTGTATGTGGAGGGGAATGACGACGGCAAAATCGAAGAAGATAGGCTGCTGCCGCAACTTAAACCGGGCGACAAGCTCAAAAAGGAATCAGTTGAGCCGAAGCAGCATTTTACACAACCGCCTCCTCGTTATACGGAAGCACGACTGGTGAAAACGCTGGAAGAACTGGGTATCGGACGACCGAGTACGTATGCACCAACGCTGGAAACCATTCAGAAGCGTGGATATGTCGCCATTGAAGAGAAGAAATTCTTCCCTACAGAGCTGGGAGAACTTGTCATCGAGCAGATGGAGGAATTCTTTCCTGAAATTCTGAACGTGGAATTTACGGCCAATATGGAAGGTGATCTTGACCATGTAGAAGAGGGCGAAGGAGACTGGGTCAAGGTCTTGAGCGATTTTTACGAGTCGTTTGAGAAGCGTCTGGAAGTGGCAGAGGAAGAAATGAAGGAAATTGAGATCAAGGATGAAGAATCCGATGTCATTTGTGACAAATGTGGCAGCCCGATGGTGTATAAGCTCGGCCGCTTTGGTAAATTTCTGGCCTGCTCTGCGTTTCCGGATTGCCGCAATACGAAGCCGATTGTCAAGGATATCGGGATCAATTGTCCTACATGTGGTGAGGGCCATGTTGTGGAACGGAGGAGTAAAAAAGGACGTATCTTCTATGGGTGTGACCGTTATCCGGAATGCGATTTTGTATCCTGGGATAAACCGTCCATTAAGCCTTGCCCAAGCTGTGCTAGCCTAATGGTCGAAAAACGTACAAAACAGGGAACGAAGCTCAACTGTACCGTCTGCGATCACAGTGAAATGCTGGAAGATAGCGACGAGGGTGTAGAGACTTCATAAGAACAACATTAGCAGGGGGATTTAAACGTGAGTGAACTACAAAAGGTAACGGTCATCGGAGCAGGTTTGGCGGGCAGCGAAGCTGCCTGGCAGATTGCAAGCCGTGGTGTGCCTGTCAAGCTATATGAAATGAGACCGGTTGTTAAAACACCGGCGCATCATACAGATAAATTTGCCGAATTGGTGTGCAGCAATTCTTTACGGGCAAATGGTTTGACTAACGCGGTAGGTGTGCTTAAAGAAGAAATGAGGATATTAAACTCCTTGATTTTGAATGCTGCAGATCGTCATGCTGTTCCGGCTGGTGGTGCGCTGGCAGTGGATCGTGATGGATTTTCCGGCCATATTACAGATACTCTTCATCAACATCCGCTTATTGAGGTTGTTAATGAGGAGCTTCAGGAAATTCCACAGGATGGGATCGTGGTCATTGCTACCGGGCCTTTAACTTCTCCGGCTTTGTCTGAACAGATTAAATCGCTGATGGGAGAAGAGTATTTTTACTTTTATGATGCGGCGGCCCCGATTGTGGAGAAGGACTCTATCGACATGAGTAAGGTTTATCTGGCTTCCCGCTATGATAAGGGAGAAGCAGCCTACTTGAACTGTCCGATGAATGAAGCGGAATTTGATGCTTTTTATGAGGCGCTGATTACGGCTGAGGTGGCACAAGTTAAGGAATTCGAAAAAGAAATTTATTTCGAAGGCTGTATGCCCATTGAAGTGATGATGCAGCGGGGTAAGCAGACGGCATTGTTTGGGCCGATGAAACCAGTCGGTCTCGTGAACCCACATACAGGAGAGCTGCCATATGCCGTTGTGCAGCTTCGACAGGATAATGCGGCGGGTACACTGTACAATCTGGTTGGCTTCCAGACTCATCTGAAATGGGGAGAGCAAAAGCGCGTATTTTCCATGATACCGGGTCTAGAGAATGCAGAGTTTGTACGTTATGGTGTGATGCATCGCAACACCTTTATTAATTCTCCACAGCAGCTTCATCCGACCTATCAGTTCAAAGGCAGAAGTAATCTGTTCTTTGCCGGACAAATGACTGGAGTGGAGGGGTACGTAGAATCTGCGGCCTCGGGTTTGCTGGCGGGGATGAATGCAGCGCGTGCGGCGCGTGGACAAGAAATGTTTGTATTCCCTGCGGAAACGACACTGGGCAGCATGGCCCGTTACATCACAACCGCTGATTTCAAGCATTTTCAGCCGATGAATGCGAACTTTGGTCTGCTGCCAAAGCTGGAGACGCGTATCCGCAACAAGAAGGAAAAGAACGAAGCGCTTGCTAACCGTGCGCTGGAAAGCTTGCGTGGTTATATTAACGAAGCGGAAGTTATGTCAGCCGAAGTACAGGCATAAGGATGAAGGAAAAGGAGGAGCGCGTTATGGATATGTCCTTTCATGCTACCACCATCTGTGCTGTACGCCACAATGGCAAGGGAGCTATTGCCGGTGATGGTCAGGTAACGTTCGGTAACAGTGTCATCATGAAGCAGACGGCGAAAAAAGTACGCAGATTATACCGTGGTCAGGTGGTCGCAGGTTTTGCCGGTTCAGTGGCGGATGCCATCACATTATTTGAAAAGTTTGAAAACAAGCTGGAGGAACATCACGGCAATCTTCAGCGGGCCGCGGTGGAACTGGCTAAGGACTGGCGGCAGGACCGTATCCTGCGCAAGCTGGAGGCTTTGATGATTGTTATGGATCAATCCGGAATGCTACTCATTTCCGGGGGTGGTGAAATTATTGAGCCAGACGATGATGTGCTTGCGATCGGCTCAGGCGGTAACTTTGCATTGGCGGCGGCGCGCGCATTCAAGCGTCATGGCTCCGGTATGGAGGCAAAGGATATGGCACGGGAAGCGCTGGAGGTTGCCTCGGAGATATGTGTGTATACGAACAATCAGATTATCGTGGAAGAACTGTAAATCGGCTCTGAGTATTCAAGGGTGGAGGAGTGCAAAATGAATAATCAATCGTTGACGCCCAGACAAGTTGTATCCGAGCTGGATAAATATATTGTCGGACAGAAGCAGGCTAAAAAATCGGTTGCCGTTGCCTTGCGCAATCGTTATCGGCGTAGCAAGCTGCCGGACGATATCCGGGATGAAATTGTGCCCAAAAATATTCTGATGATCGGTCCGACGGGCGTGGGTAAAACCGAAATTGCACGCAGACTGGCCCGGCTCGTGAGAGCTCCTTTTGTTAAGGTGGAGGCGACTAAATTCACAGAAGTGGGTTATGTCGGCCGGGATGTGGAATCCATGGTGCGTGACTTGATGGAAACTTCGATTCGCATCGTTAAGGCGGAGCGGACGGAGAATGTGAAGGACAAGGCCGAGGACATGGCGAATGAACGGATTGTCAGCATTCTTGTACCTGCGGAGAAATCGAATAAATCCCAACGTAACCCTTTTGAAATGCTGTTTGGCAATAACACTGGGAATTCGGTAGAGGAAGAACCCCCACAACAGGACGCATCCTTGGCAGAAAAACGACGTAAGGCTAAATTCGATCTGTTGTCCGGCAAGCTTGAGGATGAAGTTATTGAGATTGATGTGGAGGACACCGCACCCAATATGCTTGATATGTTTGCTGGGCAGGGAAATGAGCAAATGGGCATGAACATGCAGGAAATGTTCGGAAGTTTTCTGCCAAAGCGGACCAAAAAGCGCAAGTTGCCTGTGAAGGAAGCCCGTAAGGTGCTAATTCAGGATGAGGCTGCCAAGCTGATCGACATGGAAGATGTCATTCAGGAGTCCGTGAAGCGTGCCGAACAATCCGGTATTATTTTTATTGATGAAATCGACAAGATTGCCAGCCAGGGCAAGAGCAGCGGCCCTGATGTGTCTAGAGAAGGTGTTCAGCGCGATATTTTGCCTATTGTCGAGGGTTCTACCATTATGACTAAATACGGCCCGGTAAGGACAGATTATATCCTGTTTATTGCCGCTGGGGCTTTTCATGTTGCTAAGCCTTCTGATTTGATCCCCGAACTACAGGGACGTTTCCCGATCCGTGTCGAACTGAGCAGTCTCACATTGGATGAATTTGTGTCCATACTGACAGAGCCTAAAAATGCGCTGACCAAGCAATACACGGATTTGCTCCGTACCGAAGAGATTGAAGTGGAGTTTTCGGTGGAAGCTATCCGTGAAATTGCCAGCATTGCCGAGTCTGTAAACCGGAACACGGAAAACATCGGTGCGCGCCGCTTGCATACCATTTTGGAGAAGTTGCTGGAGGATTTATCCTTCGAGGCTCCGGAGCTTACTTTGGACCGCATGATCATTACCCCGGAATATGTTCGGGAGAAGCTGGATGATATTGCCCAAAACAGGGACCTTAGTCAGTATATTTTATGAGTGGGAGCTTTTAAAATAGGATGCGTTGTCTAGAATAACACTATCTTGCACCGTCATATAGACCTAGATGAATCGCCCTTTAATGATTTTTCTGTCTATTCCAAAAGTAGGACGTATAATCTTTTACAGGTGCAAAGTGCTAAGAAAACATTCATTTTATTGAAAAAAACCCGAAAAATTTAACATTTTATGCATCGAAAGCCCTCTTTTTTAAAAAAGATAGGGCTTTTTTCTTATTGTAATTAGGTCCCAACTCTACGAAACTTAGAATATATGACAGAAAGTAATGATTTTCTACTTAAGACCTAAGAGGAATGTATAATTATGAAATTTAATTGTCGAAAAAAAGTGAAAAATCTTGTTTTATTGAATCTTACTTTGGAGTAGACCCTGGAAGGGAGGAGCTAAATGAATCTGCTAGGTGATATGAGCTTTCAAAAGCTTCAGGCAGGTATACAGGCGGCGAATACGAGACAACGTGTGATCGCTGACAATATTTCCAATAACGATACCCCGTATTTTAAGCGTTCAGAGGTTTCATTTGAAGAATTGCTTCAGCAGCAAATGGGTGGCGACGTGACACCATTGCGTGGAAAAGTAACCAATGCGAAACATTTTCAGATAGGACCTATGAACTCCATTCCAGATGCTGTGGTTACCAAAGATGGGTATTCTGTCATGAACAACAATATGAATAACGTGGATATCGACAGAGAAATGAGCCTTATGGCTGAGAATCAATTGAGATATAATGCCTACATCCAAGAAATTAATGAACGCATCAAAATGATGAGAACAGTGGTAGAAGGGAGATAGGACCAGGTGAAGATTAACAACGGCTTTGATATTAGCGCATCTGCTCTTACGGCCCAAAGGTTGCGGATGGATGTCATATCAAGCAACATTGCCAACGCAGAGACAACTCGGGCAAAGGTGGAGAATGGACAAGCGGTTCCATATCGGAGAAAAACGGTTGTTTTGGAGCCTAACCAATCTCGGTTTGCCGATGTTTTGCAGGCTCAAATGGAAGGGAATAGCACAAGCGCCGCTGGCGTCAAGGTTTCGCAAATACAGGAAGATCAGTCACCTTTGAAGCCTGTGTACAATCCGGGTCACCCGGATGCTGATAAAGATGGCTATGTATATATGCCTAATGTAGACATTATGAAAGAAATGGTAGACATGATTTCCGCAACACGCTCTTACGAAGCCAATGTAACAGCTCTGAATGCATCCAAGGCAATGGTTTCCAAGGCACTTGAAATCGGTCGCTAAGTTCCAGGGCTACTAACTACAGAATAGGGAGAGTAAAACATGATTCAGAACGCCATGTTTAATGTACAGACACCGGCAATACAGCAAGTTCAATCGCCTAACAATGAGTTGACGAAGTCGACACCTTCCGAATCCTTGAAGGATTTTGGTTCGTTTTTAAAGGATGCGCTCAATGAAGTGGGGCAGCAGGAGGCCGCTACACACACGATGTCCGACCAGTTCATGGCAGGAAAAGTTGATGTTGATCAGGTCATGATCACTTCCCAACAAGCGCTGCTTTCCCTGCAGCTTACTACTCAGGTCCGAAACAAAGCGATTGAAGCCTATCAGGAGATCATGCGTACACAGATGTAAAGAGGGTCTAGCAAAGTTTCGGATGGGGTGACGGAGTGAACGAGAGAATCGCCCAATATCGGGATAAGATTTCCGGGTATTGGAATAATTTCAGCAAAAAACAGAGGATATTACTTGTTTCAACATTGGCATTCATCATCATTGCCATTGTAGTGCTAACGATGCAGTTTACCAAAACCGAGTATGAAGTGGCTTTCCGAGATTTAAACGCAAACGATGCTGCCGGGGTCATTAAATATCTCGATTCTGCGGGTATACCGTATCAGCTCAATGCTGGTGGGACGCAAATCGCAGTCCCAACCGCAAACGCGGATAAGGCAAAGGTAGATGTTGGGTCTCAGGGCCTAATTCAGAAGGGTTCAATCGGCATGAGTGCCTTTGACCAGTCCTCCTCGGCAATTGGCATGACGGAGAACGAGTTCAATGTGAAGTACAATAACGCATTGAACGGCGAAGTGCAGCAACTGTTGGAACGGATGGATGGTGTCCAAAGCTCCAAAGCTGTCATTAATATGCCGAAGGAAAACATTTTTGCCGGACTTGAAGAAAAGGACAAAGCTTCTGCTTCGATTCAAATGGAATTCGAACCTGGCTTTACGCCAAATCAGCAAGCCATCGACGGATACTTTAATCTGGTAAAGACGGCTGTGCCGAATTTGCCTGTAGAAAACATTACGATCACCAATAAGGAGTATGAACTGATTCCAACGGCCAAGGGCGGCCAGGGAGGTCTCTCCAGCGGTGTTCAGGAAAACATGGCTCTCCAGAAGAAGTTTGAGAGCGATGTAAGGAATAATGTCCAACAATTTTTGTCGAAAATTGTTGGTGAAGACAAAGTGAATGTGCTGGTTATGTCCCAGCTGAATTTCGACAAAGTAACGTCGAAAGAACAACTGGTCACACCGGTCGATCAAACGAAGATGAAGGGCATTGAAATCAGCGCCCAGCAAATTCAGGAAAGCTACACTGGTAGTAGTGGACAAACCGGCGGAGTCGCAGGCACAGGAACGCAGGATGTACCTGGTTACCCTGGAGGAAGCAATTCGGGCAACACAAGCTCAGATAAGAGCTCAAGCACAATTAACTACGAAGTTAACCGAATTGCGAAGGATATTATCCAAAGTCCGTACACTGTAAAAGATTTAACCATTAATGTAGCAGTTGAACCACCAACAGGGCAGCAAACTTTGGATGCTGCAACTCAGGCGGCAATCCAAAATATTCTGGTTAATATCGTAAGAGCTTCGTTAGCGAATTCCGGCACAACTATTACAGACGCTGATTTAGCCAAAAAAGTTTCAGTGTTCTCTCAAACCGTACCGGCGCCAGCGAACACCAACACGTTTTTCTCGGCTTCCAACCCCTGGGTATGGGGCATCGGGGCTGCTGTACTGGCACTGTTGGCAGGCGTAATCTTCCTGATTGTACGCGGTCGTCGTAAGCAGCAGGAAGAAGAATTAGATGAAGATCTGCAACTTATGCCAACACCGACGGAGTTCCCGTCCATTACCATGGAAAGTGTGACAAATGAAAGTCAAGTGCGTAAACAGCTTGAGAGTCTGGCGAAAAAGAAACCCGACGAATTCGTCAATCTGCTTCGTACATGGCTGGCTGATTAATAGAGGTGAGTTCATTGGCAAAGGCAAGCAGTCAAGGTTTAACGGGAAGACAAAAAGCGGCAATTCTGCTAATCACGATGGGGCCGGAAGTATCTGCTCAAATATTCAAGCATTTGCGTGATGAAGAGATTGAGCAACTTACATTGGAAATCGCCAATGTGAGGAAGGTTGATGCAACGGAAAAAGATTCGATTATGGCTGAGTTTCATCAAATTTGTTTGGCTCAGGAGTACATTTCCCAAGGCGGCATCAATTATGCCAAAGAGATATTGGAAAAAGCACTCGGGTCGCAAAAAGCAGTTGAGGTTATTAACCGTCTGACGGCGACGTTGCAGGTGAGACCGTTCGATTTTGCCCGCAAGGCTGATCCAAACCAGATTTTGAACTTTATACAGAATGAAAATCCACAGACGATTGCTCTCGTGCTCTCGTACTTGCAATTTGAGCAGGCGGCGGCGATTCTGTCGTCCCTGCCACAGGAAAAGCAGGCTGATGTGGCCCGACGTGTCGCTGTAATGGACAGCACTTCGCCTGAAGTCATTTCACAAGTGGAACGTGTGCTGGAGCAAAAGCTGTCTGCAACCGTGACCCAGGATTACACGAATGCGGGCGGTATCGAGTCCATTGTTCAGATTTTGAATGGCGTAGACCGAGGCACCGAACGTACGATTCTCGATTCACTTGAAGTTCAGGACCCTGAACTGGCCGAGGAAATCAAGAAGAGAATGTTCATATTCGAGGATATCGTCAATGTGGACAACCGTTCTATTCAACGTATTATCCGCGATATCGACAATGCCGATTTGCAGTTGGCGCTGAAAGTGTCCAGCGAAGAAGTACGCGATGTGATTTTCCGAAATATGTCGAAACGGATGGCAGAAACTTTCAAAGAGGAAATGGAGTATATGGGACCGGTACGGCTGCGTGATGTGGAAGAAGCACAGACTCGCATCGTATCGACGATCCGCAGATTGGAAGAGGCCGGTGAGATTATAATCGCACGCGGCGGAGGAGATGACATCATTGTCTAACTTGATTAAACCTTTCCAATATGTGCCTGTTGAAGCTTTGAAAACCATTGCTGTGGCACATACATATGCGCCGGAAACGTCGGACCAGAAAGTCGCAACTGAACATGTGGAGCCGGAACCTCAGAGAGATTACGAGACTGAACGGCTCCGGGATGAAATGCTGAATGATGCCAAGGATTTTGCTGAACGGCAGGTTCGTGAGGCGGCTGAAGAAGCGGAACGGATGCTTCAGGAGGCGCAGAAGCAGATTGAAGCCTGGTGGCAGGAGCGCCGTGAGCAGGACGAGCAATTAATAGAGTCCTTAAAGGCTAATGGGTTTCAGCAAGGCTATGAGGAAGGCCAGAAATTGGCTGAGGCGGAGCTTCAGGCGAAATCGGAACAGATGATGGTAGAGGCGCAGGATATTTTGCGTCAGGCCTATGAGATCAAGGGACAACTAATTCAGGAGGCAGAGCCTTTTCTGGTCGAGCTGAGTAGTGCTATTGCTGAGAAAGTCATTGAAAAACAGCTTAGCATTGAGCCGGAATATACAATTGAATTGATTCGTAAAAATCTGGCTCGTAAGCGGGAAAAGGGAACGATTACGCTGTGTGTTTCGCCTCAGCATTTCGCATTTGCGCAAGGCGCACGCGAAGAATTGTCATTAACTGTAGATTCGCAGGCAGAACTGCAAATTATTCCTGATGGTACTGTGAAGGATCGCGGCTGTGTCATTCGTTCTTCCTTTGGAAGTGTTGATGCACGGATTGATACGCAGCTGACTGAGATCAAAAAGGAACTGCTGCGTCTGGCACATGATAACGAGGAGCGAAGACATGAAGGGGCTTAATGCACAGCGCTACATGGATCATTTGCGACAACTGGACCCGGTTCGGGTAAACGGTAAGGTAACACAGGTTATCGGCTTGATGGTGGAATCGGAAGGTCCGGACGCTAGCATCGGGGATGTTTGTTACATTTATCCGGGCAAAGCGGCCAAACCGCTGCAAGCGGAGGTCGTAGGCTTTAGAGACAACAAGGTACTTCTGATGCCACTTGGAGAACTGCAATCTATTGGTCCTGGTTGTGATGTCGTAGGAACAGGGAAGCCATTGAACGTGCAGGTGGGATCGGAGCTGTTAGGCAAAGTGCTGGACGGTTTGGGCCAACCTCTGGACGGCTCGTTGATTCCCTCACGGATGGCGAGATACTCGACCTTCAACATTCCATCCAATCCACTGAGTCGCCCGCGTGTACAGGAGCCGATCAGTATCGGTGTACGGGCCATTGATGGATTGCTTACTATCGGTAAAGGACAGCGGGTCGGTATTTTCGCAGGCTCTGGTGTAGGTAAGAGTACCCTGATGGGAATGATTGCCCGTAATACGGAAGCAGATGTAAACGTAATCGCTCTGATCGGGGAACGTGGACGCGAGGTGCTCGACTTTATTGAACGGGATTTGGGTCCGGAAGGGCTTGAACGTTCAGTAGTCATCGTAGCAACTTCCGACCAACCCGCATTGATCCGCATTAAGGGTGCGCTCATTGCAACGACGATCGCTGAATACTTTCGGGATCGCGGGTTGAACGTCATGCTGATGATGGACTCGGTTACCCGATATGCGATGGCGCAGCGTGAAGTAGGATTGGCAGTCGGGGAGCCACCAGCGATGAGGGGCTATACCCCTTCCGTATTCGCCAGCTTGCCCAAATTGCTGGAGCGTGCGGGAACCGGGCCAACCGGCTCTATAACGGCTTTTTATACGGTGCTGGTCGATGGTGACGACATGAATGAACCTATCGCGGATGCGGTGCGGGGGATCTTGGATGGACACATTGTGCTCAACCGGGGAATTGCAAATAAGGGACATTTTCCCGCTATTGATGTGTTAGCCAGCATTAGCCGGGTCATGAAGGACATTGCACCACGTGATCAGATTGACGCTGCCGAAAATATTAAGCGCCTGATGGCGGTTTATAAAGATTCAGAGGACCTGATTAACATCGGGGCTTATCAGCAGGGTTCGAATGCAGAAATTGACGAATCCATAGAGCGCATACGGGATATATGGGATTTTACAAGGCAAAGAACAGATGAAAAGGCTGAGCTGGACGAAGTACGTGAGCGTTTAATTTCTGAATTTACGAGGAGATGAAGGTTGAACGATGAGATTTCAGTATTCCTTTCAGAAAGTTGTAGACTTGAAGACCAACGAAAAGTCACAGGCCGAATGGTTGCTTTCCAGTGCTGTTGGACAATTGCAGGCTGAGGAGCAGACATTGATGCAGCTTGTAGGCGAAAGGAATCGGGTCATATCAGCCATTCAAAAGGTTGCCGAGGATTGCGCGCCGCTCTCTACCCTTCAGGAATTACAGGCTTACGTAAATCATCTGGATCAATGTATCACACGCAAGCATAGAGACGTTCAATATGCGCAGCAAAATGTGCAAAGCAAACAAACCGTTTTGACCGATAAAATGCTGGATGAACAAGTTTGGCTGAAAGCGAGAGAAAAGGCCAACGTGAAATTCCAACAGGAAATGCTCCTGCGCGAGCAGAACGAGCTGGATGAAATGGCTTCCGTGAGATTTGCCATGAAAGCCCGGTAAGCGGAAAGTCACAGGATGCGCATATCAGCTGCCTGAGGAGGAAGACGATGGCACGGAATTTAGCAGAAAATGAACTGGATATGGATTTGGCAAAAGAATCAGGTGGGGGATTTGAACGATTTATGTTTTTCCTGATTCCGATTGTTTTTACAATCGTTCTGGTCGGGGTCCTGCTTACGCTGTTCAATATGGATTTCAGAAGTGAAGTGATTTCATTAGGAAACAAGATTCCAATTGTGAAAAATTGGATTCCTGAACCGAAAGACAAGGTTGCCAAGAGCAAAGAGGTTGATCAGAAAGCCCAGTCCGAAAGTTCTGAAGCAACCATCCAGCAGCTTAAGACAGATTTGGCCAAGCAGATGGAAGAACTCAAAAAGGCTACCGCTGCCAAAACAACTCAGGATAAAAAAGTTACAGAACTGCAAAATCAGGTCAATACGCTGCAAACGCAACAGGAACAACAGTCGCAGGCCAATCAGCAGGGACAGACGGGTACGCAAACTGCGGATGCAACAGCGAATGAAGACCCATATGTAAAACAGGCCAGAGACCTTGCTTCTATGTATGAAGGAATGACGGCAAGCAAGGCAGCACCGATTATGGCGAACTTGACAACCGAAGAAACGGTGCAGTTGCTAAGCTACATGGACACTGCGAATAGTGCTAAAATTTTACAAAAGATGGATGCTAAAAAGGCGGCCGATATTACTATGGCTCTGAAAAACATAACGCCATCCACCGATTTGTCGGTAGCTGCGCTGCAGTCCCGCTTGAAAAAGAATCAAAGCACTACAGCGGGAACAACGAGTAAAAGTCTGCAGAACACTCAGATTAGCAGCACATTTGCTTCCATGGACAAGAAAAGTGGTGCCGAACTTATTTTACAAACTTACAAAATCAGTCCGGACAAGGCATTGAACATATTAAATACAGTAGATGATTCGACACGTGCTTCTTTACTGCAAAATATGTCTGTGAAGGATGCTGCACAGACGGCAAAAATTTTGAACAAGCTGATGGGCAGCAAGTGATTTGAATGAAGGGAGGTGAAATAAATAAATGACACTTATTTCTCAAAGTGTATCTCTCAGCAGCTCCAGTCAGACGGCTGGTGGCACCACAGCTAGTACAGCGACAACTTCAACAGCAGGGACGGCAGCAGCAGTAGCCACAGGCGGTGTTTTTAATCAGACGCTTACGCAAATGATGATTGGCGGGCAAACGACTTCAACAGGCACAGATGCTGGGAAATCTCCATTAGTTATGGTGCTGCCATTAATTACTGCCGGAGAAACGACAGAAGCTTCAACAGAGCCGCTTGTCGAGACATTGGCTCCATTACTGCAAAACCTTGAAAAGCTGGACGATCAGGTAGCAGTTGATCCAGCCTTGTTCGCAGCTCTGCAATCGTGGGTCCAGCAAGTACAGCAGTTATTACAAGGTGACGGTGGGGGGGAGCAGCAAACAGACGGTGGGGAAACGATTGCGGCTACAGGCTTAACAGCTTTGGCAGCTCATCCGGCTACCATACGGTTTGCATTACAAGATGCTTTGTCACAGCTTACAAATGTAGTAAATCAGGCTACGGGAGACCAAAAGGCCCAGGTTGCACAGTTGTTACAATCGCTTCAAAATACAACCGCTGGTTCGGGAGCTATTTCCGATGAGCAGTGGACCGCCGTACTGAAAGCGGTGAAACTTGCAGATGGGACAGATTCACAAGCAGTTCAACCTTCCGCGAATCGGGCGAACGGCACTCAGACATTAACGGCTGTTTCTACAGACAAACAGGTTGTTGCTACTGAGCAGCAGATGAGCCAAGGTGGGACAAGCCAGCAAGGTACAGAAGGACAACGTTCATCAGCTAAAATTCATGTTCAAGCCGCTGTTAAAGCGACTCCAACGGATGAAACTGGTGCAGTAGTAGACGTAACCGAGCAGGCTGATCCGCCGGCAGCGACCGACAGTCAAACTTCTGTGATTACGACCGCAGGCCAGCTTTCGGTACAGACGCAAGGCACAACTCCTTCCGCTCCAGCGCAGCCTATCGTACATGTACGACAATTTGCTAAGGAAATGACTGAATTTGTAGTGCAAAAGCTTGATATCGTGAAGCATTCTGGGTTAACGGAAGCGACTATTATGCTTCGCCCAGATCATTTGGGACAGCTGGAAGTTAAACTGACGATGCAGAATGGGCACTTGGTCGCCCAGTTCATGACTGAGCACAGTGGAGCTAAGGATTTGCTGGAACAGCAAATGTCGCAGCTGCGTGCAAGTCTTCAAAGCCAGGGTATTCAGGTAGATAAGGTGGAAGTGACGCAAAATGAATCACTTTCTTCCCACATGTATCAGGATGGCCGTGGATCAGGTGCAAATCAGCAGCAACAATCCGAGCAACGTTCCAAGACTCGGAGTAGAGAAGAAACCGAGGATGCTCTGAAGGTAGCTGAAATGGCGGAAGAACTCCGTAACTGGACAGCAGAACAACGCCCAGATGATGTAAATCGGACAGGCTCCTTTACAGCACGAGCGTAGCATGGAGGTGAGAACACAATGACGACTGCGGACAGTAATGTATCCACCAGTAACGTCTGGCCGAATTACAACGTGAATAACGTGAAAACGGCAAGCGCCAAGGATACCAAAACGATGGGTAAGGATCAATTTTTGAAAATTTTGATTACCCAGCTACAAAATCAGGATCCAATGCAGCCTTTGGAAGATAAGGAATTTATCGCGCAAATGGCGCAATTTTCTTCCGTGGAGCAGTTGATGAACATTTCTACTCAATTGAATACGTTGGGACAGTCTTTAGGAATATCCTCCGGTTTGATTGGAAAAGAAGTCAGCTGGATCAAGGCAGGTAAAAAGGATTCGCTTACGGGTGAAACGGGTGCAGGTACGGTGAAAAGTGGAATCGTGGATTCCATCGTTATTCGTGACGGTGTACAGTACGCCAAAATCGGATCGTCAGAGGTAGCATTGAAAGATGTGACATCGGTAAGTCAGGCTCAAACAGCGGTTTCCTCAGCAGGAACATCGGATGCTACAACTTCTTCCTCTACTGGAAGTGGTGAGAACTCATGAATGACCGGATAACGGTCGGACGTCTTTTTCCCGCAAATGTCCCTCCGGCAGCGATCCCGCAGAATCGGGTAAATCCGGTACCGAAGGATGGTAGGCCATTTGGACAGGTGTTGCAGGATCAAGTACTCAAGCTGAGCAACCATGCAGCTAAGCGTCTGGAGCAGCGGGGGATAGAGCTGAGAAGTGACCAGATGGCGAAGATTAACTCCGCTGTGGATAAGGCAGCTGCCAAAGGGGCCAAGGAGTCATTGATTTTAATGCAGGATATGGCGTTGATCGTAAGTGTGCCTAACCGGACAGTAGTTACCGCAATGGATAAGCAATCCATGCAGGATAACGTATTTACGCAAATTGATAGTGCCGTTATTATTTCATAGAAAATTTAGCAAGAGTGGCTGGCCCGAGCAGGAAAGCCATAAAGAAGCCGCGGATCGACTGATGCGGTTAATCATGCAAGCATTCAGAGGAGGATTTATACTCAATGTTGAGATCAATGTATTCGGGTGTATCGGGTATGAAGGGCTTTCAAACAAAGCTGGACGTTATCGGTAATAACATTGCAAACGTAAATACAACAGGCTTCAAGTCCAGCCGGGTGATGTTCAAGGATATTTTGAGTCAAACAAGTAAGGGGGCTAGTGCACCTGGAGACGCGACCGGGGGTACTAACGCTAAGCAAGTTGGATTAGGGTCGACTGTAAGCTCAATTGACACGCTTCATTTGCCCGGAAGTGCCATGACAACGAACAATCCAACGGACTTGCGAATTAATGGTGATGGTTTTTTTCTGGTCAAAATGACAGGGGACCAAGACGTTCCATATTTGACCCGGGCTGGAGATTTTCATGTTGACGCAAATCGACAGTTGGTTACATCAGACGGGTTACTCGTCGCAGATTCAAGCGGGGGGGCTCCCATTCAGTTGAACTCTTCAACTACCTCATTTTCTATTTCTCCGGATGGAACGATTGTCCAGCAGTTGTCAGATGGCACTGTAGACAATCAAACTAAAATCGGGGTAACTAAAGTCATCAATCCTGAGGGTTTGGAAAAGATCGGGGGGAGCTTGTACCGAGCAACCGTTAACTCCGGTGATGAAGCTGCAGTTAATCCTATGGAAGCAAACAGTACAGAAAATGGCACAGGCGCCATCGTCGCTGGTCAGCTGGAGATGTCCAACGTTGATCTGACTGGCGAGTTTACCGAAATGATCGTGGCTCAGCGTGGTTTCCAGGCGAACTCGCGTATCATTACGACCTCGGATGAAGTGCTTCAGGAAGTTGTAAACTTGAAACGATAATCGCATCTAAACGCGGGGGAGTTAAGGCTCTCCCGCCCCTATCAGGAGGTTGGTGTTACGATGATCCCGTTAACGCGGCTGAACGGCTCGCCTATGTGGCTTAATGCTCTGCTCATTGAGACTGTGGAGGAAACGCCGGATACATACGTCACTTTAGTGACGGGGAAACGGTTGATTGTATTGGAAAAAGCGGCAGATGTCGTCTCCTTGATCAAGGGTTACAGCCGTGAAATCGGCATACATGCCGCCACGATAAAAGTGCAACAAATGGAGGAAGACGAATGAAAAAGATGCTGCCATGGCTCATTACAATTTTACTCGCGATTACTTTGATTGCAGGTGCGGCCTTTGTACTTATACCAACGCTTAGCGGGAAGAAGTCGGAAGCCACTCCAAATGCGCAAGCCGCTCAAGCAGAACAGCTTCCACGACTGTCAGCAGATGAACTAGTGGAAGTGAGTTCTGAAATTACTGGTATTAAAACAAATTTGGCAGACGCTGATTATATTGTCCAGATGAACCTTTCCTTTCAATTAAACGATGCTAAAGCAAAGGAATCTTTTGAAAAAATCAAAGACATCAGTATCAAGGCAATCGTTATTCGATTACTTGCAGACACCAAGCCTGATGAGCTCAGAACAGCTAAAGGCCGGGACCAGTTCAGTGACAAGCTGACGGATCTCATCAACAAATCGCTCCCTGAAGGTCACCTGGGGAACGCCAAAATTACAGACTTTTTGCTGGCATCCATTTGATTCCAGGTGAACTTGTCAGAACATGTAAGGGGGTGAATAACATTGGTGGATGTAATGTCGCAAGGGGAAATTGATGCCCTTTTAGCAGCTCTCTCGTCCGGTGAAATGGATGCGGAAGAACTTAAAAAAGAAGATACCCAAAAGAAAGTTCGCGCTTACGACTTCAAAAGAGCGCTTCGGTTTTCCAAGGATCATATTCGGAGTTTGACGCGGATACACGAAAATTTTGCGCGGTATCTGACCACTTATTTTTCAGCACAGCTCCGGACGTTTGTCCAAATTAATGTCGTTCAGGTGGAGCAGCTTCCTTATGATGAATTCATTCGCTCCATTCCGAAAATGACCATTTTGAACATTTTTGAAGCCGAGCCGCTGGAAGGACGCATGGTGCTTGAGGTTCACCCGAACGTAGCTTTTGCAATGCTGGACAGGCTTCTCGGAGGGACCGGATCAGCGCCGTCCAAGGTTAACTCGTTGACAGAGATTGAGACGACAATCATGGAGCGGATTTTTAGTCGTACCTTTGATAGCCTGCAAGAGGCTTGGAAAACGGTATTGGATATTGAACCGCGTTTGGAGACGATGGAAACCAATCCGCAGTTTATGCAGATTGTTTCGCCAAATGAAACGATTGCCCTAATCTCGCTTAGTACCAAAATTGGCGATACCACAGGGATGATTAATCTTTGTATCCCGCACGTGGTATTGGAGCCGATTATGGCTAGACTGTCCACGCACCAGTGGTTTACATCCGAAAAGAAATCAAGGGCGCCTGAAGAGATTGACGCCTTGAGATTACGGGTCACGAAAGCACAGCTTCCCATTACTGCCGAGCTAGGTGAATCCCGAATAAATGTGGCCGAGTTTTTGGGTCTTTCGGTGGGGGATGTCATATCATTGAACAAACCCGTCAAGGAAGGGCTCTCCATCCGGGTAGGCGAAAAACTGAAATTCTTGGGAAGTCCCGGCATGGTAAAAGATCGTGTTGCCGTACAGATTGATGAAATTGTCAGCGAAGGAGTTGAAGAAATTGACGAGTAAAGACTATTTGTCCCAGGAGGAAATTGATGCCCTGCTGAAACAGTCTGAAGCGGGCACGGATTCTACTCCCGCCAACAAGACCGTTGATGATTTCCTGACTCATCTGGAGCAGGATGCTCTTGGGGAGATCGGTAATATTACGTTCGGCAGCGCAGCGACAGCTCTTTCCACACTGCTCGGTCAAAAGGTTGATATTACAACCCCTAAAGTTTCCATTATTACCCGTTCTGAATTCGAAACAACTTTTCCTAGGCCGCACGTAGCGGTACATGTGAATTATGTAGATGGATTTGAGGGTGTTAACTCGCTCGTGATCAAAAAGCGTGATGCGCAGGTCATAGCGGATTTGATGCTTGGCGGTGAAGGAAATCCGGTAGATGAAGAATTGAATGAAATTCATATCAGCGCTGTGCAGGAAGCGATGAACCAGATGATGGGCTCGTCGGCAACCTCAATGTCTACCATGTTTAACCGTTTTGTTAATATTTCTCCACCTGGAATTGATATTTTGGATCCAATGCATGGTGATGGAGTATCCAGCCTGCCAGATGAACAGACGCTAATTACAGTATCCTTCCGTTTGTTGATCGGTGACCTGATTGATTCTACATTGATGCAACTGTTGCCTGTTCATTTCGCCAAAAAGATGGTGAGCATTCTAATGAATGGCGGAGAAGATGACGAGCAACCGCAAGCGTCCGCACAGCAAGTAGCAGCAACGGCTCCTCCAGAAGTGCCGCAACAAACCGAGATTCCGCAACAGCAACCCGCACCAACGTATCAACAGCCGCCTGTAGCCGCACAGGCGCACGTACAGCCGCCGCAGGATGTAGGTTATGGACAGCAACCGCCTATGTACCCTCAAGACCAGGGGTACGGTCAGCAGGGAACATCGGGTTATGGAATGCCAGCTGGTGTACCGCCGCAAGCTCCTTATGGAACGCCTCATCACTACGGTGAAGTATCAGGACGTAATGTAAATGTGCAGCCTGTACAATTTTCTAACTTGCAGTCCGGTGCATTTGCGCAAGTGGATGAAAACAATTTAAATTTATTGATGGACATTCCCCTTAGAGTCACCGTAGAATTAGGAAGGACCCAAAAGCAAATTAAAGATATTCTGGAGCTCTCACAAGGTTCAATTATTGAACTGGACAAGCTTGCCGGGGAGCCAGTGGACATTTTGGTTAACAACAAACTGATTGCCAAGGGCGAGGTTGTTGTAATCGACGAGAACTTTGGCGTGCGTGTGACGGATATTGTAAGTCAATGGGACCGTATTCAAAAATTACAATAATAGCACAATTTAGGGAGGATTTATTTCAGATGGCAAACCGTATTTTGATCGTGGACGATGCTGCATTTATGAGAATGATGATTCGGGACATCCTGTCCAAAAATGGATTTGAAGTAGTAGGAGAGGCCCAGGACGGATCACAGGCCATTGAAAAATTTAAGGAGCTTCGTCCGGACCTGATTACGATGGATATTACGATGCCTGAGATGGACGGCATTGCCGCTCTGAAGGAAATTAAACAAATTGACGCGAACGCAAAGGTTATCATGTGTTCCGCGATGGGTCAGCAAGCAATGGTTATTGATGCCATTCAAGCCGGCGCAAAAGATTTTATCGTTAAGCCTTTCCAATCGGATCGGGTTATCGAAGCCATCAGCAAAACATTGGGTGTGTAAGGCGCATCTGGTATGGATACACAACAGGGTGCCTCTGACGCATTGAGTACATCCAGCAATATAGGCAACATTGTATGGGTCCTTTTCGTGCTAATCTTTATCATCGTACTGATCGTGTACTTGATACGGTTTTTGAGTAAAAGAAATCAGAGCTGGTTCAGCAACCGCTCCGTTCGCATACTGGGAGGCGTGGGGCTGGGCCCTAACAAATCCCTTCAGCTTGTTGAAGTTGGCAGCAGTGTGTATCTCATTGGTGTGGGAGAAGATATCAGGCTTGTTGACAAAGTATCCGATCCTGAAGAAGTGGAGCAAATTTTGGCCGCACTGGAGCAGGAAGCTTCTCTGCAGCGCGGCCCGATTGCCCCGCTATTCGCTAAAATTGCGGATAAGCTTCGCCGGAACACCGCGGCACAGCAGCAGCCTGAAGAGGAAACGTCTTTTCACGAGATGTTCGAATCCAAGCTTCGGCAGATGTCGAATCGCAAGGATAAACTCGAAAAGCTGCGCAATGAGGAGAATACTACAGATCGGTCGGGAGATTCATGAGAAAAAAGATTATACTTGCATGCTTGCTGCTTGTTTTGTTCAGCTTCATTTCGGTGACGGCGGCCTCTGCGGAACCGATTCCGAACATTGATATTCAAGTCGGCAATTCGGACAAAGGACAGCCCGGTGCCACCTCGCTGTCTATTATTTTACTTATTACTGTCATCAGTGTAGCTCCCGCGTTGCTTGTACTAATGACGAGCTTTACGCGAATTGTGATCGTGCTGGGCTTTGTTCGCACCTCGCTGGGGACTCAGCAGATGCCACCTAACCAGATGCTTGTCGGGCTGGCTCTGTTTCTTACCTTATTCATTATGGCGCCGACGTTCTCCGCTATGAACGAAACTGCGCTTCAGCCGTATCTTAAGGGGGATTTGACACAGTCTCAGGCGCTGAACAAGGCTGCGGTACCCATCAAGACCTTTATGTTCTCTCATACACGGGAGAAGGATTTACTGCTTTTTATGAAATACACCAAGATGGAAAAACCGAAAGACTATCAGGATATTCCATTAACGGTGATGGTTCCAGCCTATGCCATCAGTGAGTTAAAGACAGCATTTCAGATGGGCTTCATGATCTTTATACCGTTTTTGGTTATTGACATTGTGGTGGCGAGTACGCTCATGGCTATGGGGATGATGATGCTGCCGCCGGTGATGATTTCGCTTCCTTTTAAAATACTGCTGTTTGTACTTGTCGACGGTTGGTATCTGGTCGTCAAATCATTGCTTCTGAGCTTTAACACATGAATATTTCCCGCAGGGACAGCAATCAAGGAGGACGGCAATGACTTCGGAGTTTATTATTTCCCTTGCCGGACAAGCGGTGTACACAGTGCTTAAAGTTAGCGCTCCGATGCTGATTTTGGGACTGGCCGTCGGTTTGATTATCAGCATTTTTCAGGCGACAACCCAAATTCAGGAGCAGACTTTGGCATTTGTTCCGAAGATTGTTGCCGTATTACTGGCATTGCTCTTGTTCGGACCTTGGATATTGACGACATTAGTGAATTTTACGTTTAACATTCTGGATAATTTGTATAAATATATAGGTTAGGCTGAAGTTATGGACATGTTGTTACAGAGTTTTCCTGTTTTTTTACTGATTTTTTGTCGGATCACCTCGTTTTTTGTAGTAGCGCCTATATTTTCAACCCGAGGAGTACCTAATACCTTTAAGGTTGGGATTTCAGGATTTCTCGCATTGATCGTGTATCTTACTTATGGTACGCATCAGCAAGTACCGACAGATGCAGCGTATGTGCTGTTGGTGGGTCGCGAGGTGCTGATTGGGTTGTTGCTGGGTTTCACCGCTTATTTATTCATGACAGCGATCCAAACGGCAGGTTCCTTTATTGACCTTCAGGTGGGTTTCGGTATGGCCAATGTGCTTGACCCTATGACAGGAGCTTCATCTCCTTTAACAGGGAATTTCAAGTTTGCGATAGCCGTGTTGCTCTTTTTGAGTATAAACGGGCACCATCATCTGATAAACGCTATTTTATACAGCTATGATTGGGTGCCGCTGACGAATGATTTTTTTGTAAAGCTGTATGGAGGTAGTGTAACAGAATTTCTGGTGCATTCTTTCGCAGAATCTTTTTTGCTGGCTTTTCAAATTGCTGCCCCTATAGTAGTAGCTACTTTTTTAACGGATGTGGGACTCGGATTTTTGGCTAAAACGGCTCCGCAGTTTAACATTTTTGTTATTGGTGTGCCGCTCAAAATTATTGTGGGACTGTTCATGTTACTGCTTCTGATGCCGAGTTTTGCTTTTATCTTCGAAAAATTGTTTACTGTGATGTTCGAATCCATGCGCAACTTGTTGGATATTATGGGTAATCGTCCTTAATGTCTGGTTTGGAGGAACGTAGTTTGTCATTTAAATATGCTATGAACCTGCAGTTGTTCTCAGGGGAAAAAACGGAAAAAGCCACACCCAAAAAGAAACAGGATGCTAGGCAAAAGGGGCAGGTTGCCAAAAGTATGGAGTTGCCCGCAGCGGGTGTTCTATTGGTAACGTTTTTCTGCCTTATGATTTTCGGCGGGTATTTCAAGGATCATGCGGTTCGCTTGTTTCGGGATAT
Source organism: Paenibacillus sp. NPDC055715 (assembly GCF_053617595.1). Lineage (NCBI taxonomy): Bacteria > Bacillati > Bacillota > Bacilli > Caryophanales > Paenibacillaceae > Paenibacillus > Paenibacillus sp. NPDC055715. Next base: position 138,985 of record NZ_JBSHGA010000001.1, on the reverse strand, counting down.
TTTTGTGAATCGGTTATCGATGGAAGTAACACCGAACACGACAATGCTGATGATGGGTGAGTATGGCGTGCAAATCATGATCATGCTGGCTCCTATTTTTATTGGGGCCATTGTCATCGGGGTAGCAGCGAATTACATGCAGATCGGTTTCTTGTTAACCGGAGAGGGGATTACGCCTAAGTTTAGCAAGATTGACCCGATTAAAGGATTCAAAAATATTTTTTCCATGCGGTCGCTGGTCGAATTTCTGAAATCTGTTTTGAAAATGACGGTGATCGGTTATCTGGTGTACAGTGTGCTGTGGAAAACAAAGGCAGACTTACCCAAGTTGGCCGAAATGTCCGGTGACCAGATGTTGAGCTTTACCGCTGGATTAACAATGGAGCTGGGACTCAAAATTGGTGTGGTGATGATCGTTTTGGCAGTATTGGATTATATGTATCAACGCTATGAGCATGAGAAAAATCTGAAAATGTCCAAACAGGACATCAAGGATGAATACAAGAAAATGGAGGGTGACCCACTGATCAAAGGGAAAATTCGTGAACGGCAGCGTCGAATGGCTATGCAGCGCATGATGCAGGAAGTTCCCAATGCAGATGTCATCATTACCAACCCTACGCACTTTGCTGTGGCTTTGAAATATGACGGTTCGGAGATGGAAGCGCCGCAGATTATTGCGAAAGGGCAAGATTACGTAGCGCTCCGAATTAAGGAAATTGCCAAGCAAAACGGTGTTATAACGATGGAAAACAAGCCGCTGGCACGGGCGCTGTTTCAAAGAGCCGAAATCGGGGATGCGATTCCAGCTGATCTGTTCCAGGCTGTTGCCGAAGTGCTAGCGTATGTATATAAATTAAAAGGTAAAGTGAAATAAAGGGATCGGAGGCCAGGAGACCCGTGAAAATAAAAGAAATAACCGTCCTTGCAGGCGTCATCGGCATCGTACTTATGATGATTCTACCGATCCCTTCATGGTTGCTCGACATTTTGCTCGTGATCAACATATCGATTGCTTTGATGATTCTACTTGTGTCCATGAACACGAAGGAAGCTTTACAGTTCTCTATTTTTCCTTCATTGCTGCTCATCACAACGTTGTTTCGTCTGGCGCTTAACATTTCTACGACCAAGCTCATTTTAGGTGAAGGACATGCCGGGGAAGTAGTGGCTACGTTTGGTAGTTGGATTGCAGGCGGACAAATTGCGGTCGGTTTTGTTGTCTTCCTGATTCTCGTGGTTGTGCAGTTTATCGTGATCACCAAGGGCTCCGAGCGGGTTGCCGAGGTAGGCGCACGATTTACACTGGACGCCATGCCAGGTAAACAAATGAGTATTGATGCCGACCTGAATGCAGGTCTGATCAACGAACAACAGGCCCGTGAACGGCGCAGTAAAATCGAACGGGAAGCGGATTTTTACGGAGCAATGGATGGTGCCAGTAAATTTGTTAAAGGTGACGCCATTGCCAGTATTATCATTTTGATTATCAACCTGGTCGGCGGTTTCATTATCGGTATGGCTGTTCAGGGTAAAGGGTTTCAGGAGGCGCTGTCGACTTACTCTGTTCTGACCATTGGTGATGGACTGGTTAGCCAGATCCCCGCGTTGCTCATATCCACGGCGTCAGGCTTGATCGTTACACGAGCTACGTCTGATGGAAACTTGGCGGATGATTTGACGGGGCAGCTCTTTTCATATCCAAAACTGATTTACATCGTGGCTGCTACGATTGCATTGTTGGGTTTATTCACGCCTATTCATATCATTACGACCCTTCCACTGGCTGTTCTGCTGTTTTTTGCGGCCCGAAGAATGCAGGGCAATATGGAACGTAAGCAGATTGCTGATGAGCAGATGGAAGAAGAGCAACAAATTGAAGAAGTTCGCAGTCCGGAAAGTGTTATTAATTTGCTTCAGGTGGATCCGATCGAATTCGAGTTTGGATACGGGCTGATTCCGCTGGCTGATACACAGCAAGGCGGGGATTTGCTGGACCGGATTATCATGATCCGCCGTCAATGTGCGCTGGAGCTGGGATTGGTTGTGCCAGTCATTCGTATACGGGACAATATCCAACTCAAACCGAACGAGTATGTAATCAAAATTAAAGGCAATACGGTAGGCGGCGGGGAATTGCTGTTGAACCATTATCTGGCGATGAGCCCAGGATACGACGACGATTCCATTACGGGTATTGAAACGACAGAACCAGCCTTCGGATTGCCTGCGCTCTGGATTGATGAGAATACCAAGGATGTTGCGGAGCTGTCCGGTTATACGGTTGTGGACCCTCCTTCGGTCGTAGCTACTCATTTGACGGAGACGATTAAGAAACATGCCCACGAGTTGCTTGGCAGACAAGAGACTCGGTCGCTGGTCGACAATCTCAAGGAAAATTATCCAGTGCTTGTGGACGATCTTATTCCTTCCGTATTGGCGATTGGAGATGTACAAAAAGTGCTGGCCAAGTTGTTAAAAGAAAAAATCTCCATTCGCGATATGGTGACTATTTTCGAAACGCTGGCTGATTACGGTACTTATACAAAAGATCCGGATGTGCTGACTGAATATGTCCGCCAGGCGTTGTCCCGCCAGATTACGCAGCAGTTCGCCCAGCAAGGAGAGCCGTTACGTGTCATTACCGTGGGACCAGGGCTGGAGAAGAAAATTGCCGATAGCGTGCAACAGTCGGAGCAGGGCAGCTATCTGGCTCTTGATCCGGTATCAACGCAGACGGTGTATCAAAGGATGATGGAGCAAATCAACCGTCTCATTCAATCCGGGCAGCAGCCTATCGTATTAACGTCACCGACAATTCGTATGTATTTGCGGCAAGTGATGGAACGGACGATGCAGGATGTCCCGGTACTGTCGTACAGTGAGCTGGACCCGAACGTTGAAATTCAAAGTGTCGGGGTGGTGAACTTATGAGAGTGAAACGATATGTAGTGGATACAATGCCGGAGGCCATGATGCAAATCAGAGGTGACTTCGGAACGGATGCCGTCATTTTGAGCACCAAGGAAATGAAGATCGGCGGATTCATGGGTATGTTCGGTAAAACGAAAATCGAAGTCGTCGCTGCGGTAGAGGAGCAGCAGCTTCAAAAACCACGACGGGTTCAACCGTTACAGCAGCAGTCCGTTGAGGCTTTTCCACCTATGAATGCTCCTGATCAGCAGGAAGCGCCATCGTCACCGGTAGTTCCCAGACGAGCCGCTCCTGAAGCCTATCGACGGGTAACGCAGATGACGAGTGGCTCGAAAGAGGGATTAGCTGATTTGATAGCTGGCGCGGAACAAGCTGCTTCAAGCACAGAACGTTCATCATTTGGGTCCGGTTATCGTGTGGAAGCACAGAATGAAGCTTTAAACAACAAAGCAGCGGTTCCGAAAAGGGAAACATCCACCAACGAGTTGTTTAAGCAACCGTCGGAGACAAGCGTTACAGACAAGATGAGAGCAGAGGAAAATCAGGCCTTGCTTTATGAATTACGGGAAATGAAAGCTATGATGAACCGAATTTCTCGCAATTCTGCGATGGAGAACACTTGGCCGGAACCGTTACAAGAGATTTGTGAGCGTATGCTGGAGCAGGAAGTGGAACGCGACTTGCTAGAGCATTGGCTTGAACGGGTATATGAGCGCCGAAGTGAGCATCCGTCTGATCCTGAATCTTTTGATTGGGAACAGGCCCTTCGTGCAGAAGTGACCGGATTCATTCGGGAAAGGCTGGACAAGGGCATCTCGAAAGATACCAAAATTGTGTATGTGGCAGGTCCAACCGGAGTGGGGAAAACGACGACCATTGCCAAGTTGGCAGCAGAACAGTTGTTTAAGCATCATCGCAAAGTCGGATTTATTACCTCTGACACGTACCGTATCTCGGCTGTCGAGCAACTGCGTACATACGCTACGATTTTGAGTGTGCCGCTTGAAGTCGTGCAATCTCCCGGAGATGTTCACAGAGCCATTCAACGTCTGGAGCATTGTGACTTGATTCTGATGGATACTGCAGGACGAAATTACGGTAATGAATTGGTCGTTTCGGAATTGCAAAGTCTGCTTACACCTATTAAGGAAAGTGAGACATATCTGGTGCTTAGCCTAACATCCAAAAGCAAAGATATGCTCAACATAACCGGGCATTTCAGCAAGTTTGGCCTTGGTAAGGTTGTATTTACTAAAATGGATGAGACAGGTAGTTGCGGCGGTTTGTTTAATCTGTTGCACCAGTTTCCAATGCAACTGGCCTATATTACGAACGGCCAAAATGTGCCTGACGATCTGCTGCATCCAGATACAGAAATGGTGACAAGCCTGCTGTTCGGAGCCACAGAATCGTCAGGAGATACCTGGGATTCTGTATGAATGACCAAGCCCAATCTCTTAGACAAATGGCTTCAGCCCTGGATAAGTATCGCCTGCCTGCACGTAATCGCCATGCGAAAATCGTGACAGTCACCAGTGGTAAGGGCGGTGTGGGCAAATCTAATTTCACCCTTAATTTTGCTTTGACCTTGCAATCGCTTGGCCGAAAGGTACTCGTATTTGATGCTGATATCGGTATGGCCAATATTGATGTGTTGATGGGTGCCAACTCAAGATACAATCTTCTTCACCTGTTAAAACGTGAAAAATCAATGGCCGAAATTGTTCAAACGCGCGTGGGAGGCTTGCCTTATATTGCTGGAGGATCTGGCTTGAGCGAGCTGTTTACGTTATCCGATGACGATCTGAATTATTTTGCCGAAGAGGTGGAGAAAATCGCGGCAGATATGGATTATGTTTTGTTTGACATCGGCGCGGGATTATCTAAAGAAAACCTTAAATTCATCACATCCGCTGACGAGTGTATGGTCGTAACTACGCCGGAGCCAACGTCCTTAACGGATGCTTATGCACTGATCAAAGTCGTCAGTGGATTGCAAAAGGATACAGTATTCAAAATTATAGTCAATCGTGCCGATAACGATAATGAGGCCCGTCAAGTTGCCGATAAGATAGCGCTGGTTGCGCGACGCTTTATGGAGATCGACATTCCGTTGCTGGGACATATCAGTGAGGACATTCATGTCATGCAGGCAGTCAAAAGGCAGGTGCCTTTTTCAATTGCTTATCCGGGATGTACGGCATCCAGAGATGTGTTGAATCTGGCGCACCGTTTTGCAGCAATGCCGCAGGCTTCACAATCAGGTGCTTTGAGCGGAATCAAAGGGTTTATGCAAAAATGGTTGCGGCGTTCAGCACATTGATTTTGATGAAAGGAAACAGGGGTGTTTAACATGTGTAGTTACCGGGTGCTGGTTGTGGATGATTCGGCCTTTATGCGCAAAATTATTTCAGATTTAATTGTAAGGGATGAGTCGTTCGACATCGTAGGTACAGCCGCCAACGGCAAAGAGGCTGTAGAGAAAGTGAAGGAGTTACAGCCTGACCTGGTCACAATGGATGTCGAGATGCCTGAAATGAATGGCCTTGAAGCGCTATCTCTTATTATGGCGGCCCATCCGCTTCCGGTCATTATGCTCTCTGGTATTAATGAACAGGGTATGAAGGAGACCATTATGGCTCTGGAAGCAGGAGCTTTCGATTTTATACGGAAGCCCTCCATCTCTCATGCGCAGGATATCAAGCAGGTGGGCATGGCGCTACTGGAGCAGATGCACACCGCTATGCAAGCAGTCCGCAGCCGATTGGAGCGCAAGGAAGCTAACGAACGAAAAGCGGCGCTGGAGCAGACTTTAGAAGGACAAGCTGTGGCTGACAAGGGAACGGAAGGTAAAGCACCTACAGGCAAGGCTCATAGTACACCGATTGCTTCTGCAACTGCTGTAACGGTTCCGCCGAAGCGGGATACTAGTAAGTCTGTTCCGGCAGGTAAGCCGGAAGCGAAACGGCCACAGACGGAAAGCTCTGTGCCTGACAGCCGTTTAAGTAAGCCAGTCGCCCAGCCATGGAAGACGGAGCAAGCACCTGCTAAGCAGAAGAAGGAGGAGCCGCCTAAGGCAGCTGAACGTACGCTAGGGAAACTGAATATTTCCAGTACGGCCGCAGCCCAATCGCTGCACGGCACGGATAAGGGGGGGCTAATCAAGCCGGAGCCTCAAAAAACGGTGCCTACGCCGGTTCCTCCGGCTCCAGTTACTTCTACGGCTGCTACGCCAGTGACGGCACCCATAGTTGAGGCAGCGCCCAAGGGATTCTCCCTTAAAAAAGGAGTGTATTCGCCCAACTTCCGCAAGCTGGTGGCGGTTGGATGCTCTACCGGTGGTCCGCGTGCGCTCAGGACGTTGCTGGAACGCATTCCCGGGGATTTTCCCGCTCCGATTGTCATTGTTCAGCATATGCCGCCAAACTTTACTCGTTCGCTGGCACAGCGTCTGAATACGTTGAGTCCACTCCGGGTGGTTGAAGCCGAGCAGGGGATGAGGCTGGAGACTGGAACAGCTTATATTGCTCCGGGAGGATATCAATTGAGAATTGTGCCAGGAGGCAGCGGTAAATACACCGTGTCACTGATGACGGAAGAAGCTCGTAACGGTCACCGTCCTTCTGTTGATACGATGTTCGAATCGCTACTCCCGTTAACCTCTCTGGAACGGCATCTGGTGTTGCTGACTGGCATGGGAAGCGACGGGGCTAAAATGATGAAAAAGCTTTATGATGCAGGGGTACAATCCACATTTGCTGAAAATGAGGAAACTTGCGTAGTGTACGGAATGCCCCGCTCGGCTGTAGAGTTAAAATGTGTGCGCCACCTTCTGCCGATGCAGGAGATCGCCCCTAAGCTTGTACAAGTTGTGAAATAATCGGAGTGTAACTCATGGAGGAGGTGTCTCACAATGGACATGAACCAATATTTAAACATGTTTATTGATGAGTCGAATGATCATCTGCAATCTCTTAACGAAAAAATGCTTAAACTGGAAAGTAATCCTACCGATATGGGCATCGTTCAGGTGATTTTCCGGTCTGCCCATACCCTCAAAGGAATGGCTGCTACAATGGGTTTTGAAGACCTGGCATCGCTCACTCACCAAATGGAAAACGTTCTTGATTTGGTGCGTAACAACAAGCTTGCGATGCAGGAATTTATATTCGATACCTTTTTCAAAGGGTTGGATGCGTTGGAGTCCATGGTACAGAACATTACAGAGGGTGGCGATGGAAAAGCGGATGTATCCTCTATTGTAGCTTCACTGCAATCCATCGTGGGTGGCGATTTCCAAAAATCCGGCGCAGAGGCGGTTACGCCGAAAAAAGCGGTCGCTAGCGAAAGCGCGGGTATTGTGCTGGATCAATTCCAGTATTCTGTATTGGAGCAATCTATTTCCGAAGGGCATCGGGTTTACTATATACAGGTAACGATTAGCTCAGAAAGCCAGTTGAAGGCTGCACGTGCCTTTATGGTATTTAATACACTGGAAAACTCCGGTGAAATCGTAAAATCTTTTCCGTCTGTACAGGATATTGAGCAGGAGAAATTTGAACAAAATTTCTCGTTATATTACATAACGCAGAAAGAGGTAGGAGAGCTGGAGAAGGAAATCGCCGCTATTTCCGAAATCGAAACCGTCTCTGTTGTACAGCTGGATCAGGAATCGCTTAAGCAAATGAGCGAAGTCAATGCTGGACTGGCAGAAACTGCTGCGGCGCAGGAAGCCCCAGTAGCTATACAACAACATTCCGCTGCATCCCAGCCGCAGTCTCCAACTGCGGCCTCCGGTGCTAAGCCAGCCGAGGGTAAAGCTTCAGTAGCCAAGCCAGCAGCACCTACGCACAACCGTACAATTCGCGTGGACATTGAACGTCTGGACGTATTGATGAATTTGTTCAGTGAATTGCTCATTGACCGTGTACGGTTGGAGCAGTTGGCGAGTGAGGCTTCTAATCCAGCGCTGACGGAAACGGTAGAGCATATGAGCCGCGTAAGCAGTGACCTACAAAATGTCGTGCTTAAATTGCGGATGGTACCCGTGGACACCGTTTTCAATCGTTTTCCGCGTATGGTGCGCGACCTGGCCAAATCGCTGGATAAAAAGCTGGATTTGGTCATTACTGGCGCGGACACCGAAATGGACCGTACCGTTATCGACGAAATCGGTGATCCGCTGGTGCATTTACTGCGTAACTCCGTGGATCACGGCATCGAGCCAGTAGCGATCCGTATTGCGGCAGGCAAACCGGAGACAGGAACAGTTCATTTACGTGCTTTCCACAGCGGCAATAACGTGTTCATTGAGATTGAAGACGACGGTAGCGGCATTAATCGTGAGAAGGTACTGAAAAGTGCCATTTCGAAAGGAATTATTACGGGAGAACAAGCAGCTGCAATGACCGATGAAGAGGCCCATCAGGTGCTATTCGCTCCGGGATTCAGCACAGCTGAGGTTATTTCGGACGTTTCAGGGCGCGGCGTTGGACTCGACGTAGTTAAATCTAAAATCACTTCCCTTGGCGGTAATGTTACGATTCATTCCGTTCTGGGCAAAGGTACCAATTTTTCTGTGCAGTTGCCACTGACACTATCCATTATTGCGGCCATGATGATACAGATCGGTTCCGAAAAATATGCGATTCCGTTGTCTTCTATTGTGGAGACTGCGATCGTCAAACGGACACAAATCCGTTCTGTACACGGCAACAAAATGATCGCTTTCCGCGAATCCCATATTCCGCTTATCTCCTTGAGTCAGCTGTTTGAAGTACCAGACTTCAATGAGGATGAAGAAGAAGAGACAGAGGTTGTTGTTATTCGCAAGGGTGACCGTCTGGCAGCTCTTTCTGTTCAGGACTTTTTGGGACAAAGTGAAATTGTCCTTAAAAACCTGGGCAAATACCTTCCGAACATCCAGGGAATTTCAGGCGCTACGATTCTGGGTGACGGTCAGGTTGCTTTGATCATCGACCCTAATGTCTTCATTAAATAATGTCTTCATTAAAAATGAAAGAAATGTGAAAATTGCTGACATCCATAAGGAGGGTTTTTAGACATGGGAGAAGAAATTAAAATTATCGTATTTAAGCTTGGTGCAGAGGAATACGGTGTCGAAGTAGAAAAAGTCCAATCCATTGAGCGCATGGTGCCGATTACACGTGTTCCAAGAACATATGATTTTGTCAAAGGCGTATTCAATATGAGAGGCGTGGTCATTCCCGTTATTGATCTGCGTGGTCGTTTTGGATTGTCTGAGGCGGAATATACCGATCAAACCCGGATCATCATCGTTGCAGTAGGTGAGATGCAAGTCGGCTTTATCGTTGATTCAGCGAACGACGTAATTGACCTGAATACCGACAACATTGAGACACCACCGGAAGTCGTTGGCGGAGTCAAGGCTAAATATTTGCGTGGAGTCGCTAAAATCGGTGAAGAGCGTTTGCTCATCATGCTGAATTTGTCTGAGGTGCTGAATCGGAGTGAAATGAACCAACTGGAAGGCTTAGAGGGTTAATTTATGGAAAATCTTGAAAATCTTGAGGATTTCAAGTTGGATGTTTTGAAGGAAGTCGGTAACATTGGTTCGGGGAACGCTGCTACAGCACTTTCCCGACTTCTGAATAAACCGGTTGATATGGGCGTACCTAAAGTACAGATGCTGCCTTTTGAGGAGATTGCCGAAAAGGTTGGCGGGAATGAGCAACTTGTCGTTGCTATATTTTTCAGAGTTGAGGGCGAAGCTCCAGGCAATCTCTTTTTCATATTGCAGCCCCATGCGGCGAAAAGCCTGCTTTCCCGACTGGCAAATATTCCATCGGATGATGAGGACAGCTTTAACGAAATGGAGCATTCGGCTTTGTCCGAAATCGGAAATATTTTAGCGGGCTCATACTTGTCTTCGTTGGCCGATTTTACCCGGTTGTCCATGTATCCGACGGTTCCCGCACTAGCTTTGGATATGGCAGGGGCCATTCTCAGCTACGGGCTGTTGCAATTTGGACGGATGGGGGATGCAGCCCTGTTGATTGACACATCGTTTCTGGAGGGGCAGAATCAGATTGAGGGTCAATTTTTTCTGATTCCGGATCCGGAATCGTTTGGAAAAATATTCAGGTCGTTAGGAGTCCCGATGAACGATGATTGAGGATAAAAGCATCATCAAAGTGGGCATGGCAGACTTGAACGTAACCAGCAATCCAAACTCCATTCGCACGACAGGACTTGGCTCCTGCGTCGGGTTGACCCTCTACGATCCTCATTTAAAACTGGCTGGTATGGCACATGTAATGCTACCGTCCTCGGACATTGCGCGTGAAGGACAACTTAACATTGCTAAATACGCTGATACCGCGCTGCCAGAGCTATTTGAGCGGATGTTGAAATTGGGAGCCGAACGCCGCAGACTGGTCGCCAAAATGGCAGGGGGAGCGCAAATGTTTGCCTTTGTCGGCAGCGGGGACACCATGCGAATTGGTCCACGCAATGTGGAATCATGCAAGGAAATGCTCGTAGATCTCGGTATTCCTTTGCTTGCGGAGGATACTGGCGGTAGTTATGGCCGAACGATTGAACTGGACTGCGAAACTGGCGTTTTGAATATTCGAAGCGTACAAAAAGGTGTAAAGGAATTATAATCATGTTATTTGGTAGCTTACGCATTAATCTTTGGTCTGGAGTAGTCGGATTTATTCTGACTTTTGTGTTGTCCACTGGCAGCAATCTGCTGACCACGAGCTTAATTCGTGGCTTGATCGCCTTCGTTTTTTGGTTCCTGCTTGCATTTGTGCTGCGCTGGGCACTAGGTGTCCTAGCGCGGCCAGATCTGGGTAGTGCCCAAAGCCGGGCAAGCTCTCAGGTGGATGGCGTAGGGGGGAATCTGGATCTGACGACACCAGACGTAGATGAAAATCTGAATGAATTGTTGAAGCCGAAACCAGAGCAGACGGACGGGAAAAACACCGGTTTTGCGCCTTTAAACCCGCCTAAGCTGGTTTCAAACAAGGACCCTGAAGAATTGGCCAAGGCCGTGCGTCACCTGACAGACAAACAAGGAGGGTGAACCGATGAACGAGCGAAAAGCCGCTCATTTAAACCATTCCGAGCTGTGGGAGCAATGGAAAGAATACGGTGACAAAGAAGCAAAAAAGCAGTTAATTGAAAAGTACTTCCATATTGTGGAGTATGTATCGGGGCGCCTTGCAGTAGGTTTGCCTAAAAATGTATCTAAAGACGACCTGGCCAGTAACGGGGTCATGGGCTTAATTGATGCTCTTGAAAAGTTTGACTATGAACGTGGTTTACAGTTTGAGACTTATGCTTCCTGGCGCGTTCGAGGAGCGATTTTGGATGGTCTTCGCCAAGGAGATTGGGTTCCACGTTCGGTCAGGGAAAAAGCCAAAAAAATTGAGGATGCCTACCAGCATTTAGAGCAGAGATACTTACGTACAGTAAGTGACGAAGAGATGAGCCATTATTTGGACGTCTCCGAAAAAGAGTTCCAAAATATGATCCAGGAGGTCGCCGTTATGTCGATCGTTTCACTGGAGGACCCGATCCGCGAAGAAGAGTCGGAGACACGACTTTCCCTTTTAGTAGATGAAAAGGCGAAAAATCCGGATCACAAGGTCAATGAATTTACACTTCGTGATGCCCTTGCACAAGGCATTGAGAAATTGACTGAAAAAGAACGTATCGTTGTTTCTTTATTGTATTACGAGGATTTGTCACTCAGTGAAATTGCTGAGGTCATGTCGCTTTCTCCTTCGCGTATTTCACAATTGCATTCCAAAGCCATATTGCGGCTGAGAGCGACACTAGACAAACAGCGGGATCTGCTAATGCGTAAAGATTAAACGTACGGGAGGCTACAGTAACAGTTAAACGGAAGGAGCACCCCTGTGGAGAAGCAATATGCTTTGGACCAGTATTTAAAAGTGGTCGTCTCACCCGATAAACTTAGCGCTTATTTGGAGTTTGCCAAACGTGAAGAAGGCTTTTCCTGTTCTTTGGAAGAATTGGAGCGTTTCCTGAGTAACCAAAAAATAAGTCATGGTTTGATTACTGATGTGATTCATACATTTGTGGCAAAACCGGAAGATTATTTCTTCACCAAATTACTGATTGCTAAGGGAACACCGGCGATTCATGGCACGGACGGAAAAATTAATCTTGCTGAAGTTGTGACTGGTGAAGATGCACATAAACCGCTCGAAACCGCGGACGGACGAGTTGATTATAAAGAATTAACCCGTTTAAAAAATGTAAAGCGTGGACAACTGATTGCCGAGCGGGTTGGTCCATTGCCGGGTGTACCTGGTATTACCGTCACGGGAGAGGGAATTCCTTACCTTTCAGGCAAAGAGGCACGTTTTAAAATCGGAAAAAACGTAGTTGTTCATCCAGAAGGCATTGCAATGTACGCAGCTATCGACGGACTGGTGACTACGACTGAAAAGGGTAAACTCAATGTATTTCCCGTATATGAAGTGAACGGTGATGTGAATTATAGCGTCGGCAACATTGATTTTGTTGGAACCGTCGTCATTCGGGGGAATGTCCTAACAGGTTTTCGTATTCGGGCGGCTGGCGACATTCGTGTCATCGGCGGCGTGGAAGGTGCTGAATTGGAAGCGGAAGGCTCAGTCGACATCAGTGGCGGTATTATCGGATATCACAAGGGGTATGTGAAAGCTGCACAAAATGTGAAATGTTCTTTTATCCAGGATGGTAACGTGATTGCGGGTGGCGATATACTTGTATCCCAAAGTATCATGCATTCCAGGATCAAAGCCAGTAAGAATGTACTTTGCGGAGGGGTTAAAGGACTCATCGTAGGCGGTAGTGTACAAGCTGGTGAAAAGGTAGCGGCGCGTACGATCGGTAATACGATGTCCACGGCCACTATAGTCGAAGTAGGCGTACTGCCAGAGCTGCGTGATGAGCTGACTGAACTCCGGGCACGTTTGAAGCAGCAGACAGACAGCCAGGATAAGACCAATAAGGCCCTCACCATATTGGACCAGCTTGCTGCTGCCGGACAGCTTGCCCCTGAAAAAATGGCGATGCGAATCAAGCTGACATCTGCTAAGAAATCAAATGACAACGCGCTTTTGGAAACCAAATCAAGAATGCTGGAGATCGAACGAACCTTGGAAGATACAAGCTGCGCACGGGTAGAAGTCAAAAACGTTATTTACGGCGGCTCTAAAATAGTTATCGGCAGATATACAAAATTTATTAAAGATTCGGTGGAAAGAATGGCGTTTTATTATCATGAGGGTGATATCAGAATGTCCTCCTCCGTGTAATCTGGCACAGGGATAACGAGTTTCCTTAATCCTCGGAAAACAGATACGGATGCCCAATCGGAAAGGGTGTGGTTTAATGAGCCTGAAAGCTGTTGAATTACAAATCGCCGTACCTCGTACCAGTGAAGCGGGTAAGTATCAAAGCGAGAACCAGCAACGTCCGATGAATGAGCAAGCGTTGTTAGGGCAAAAGACCGAGCAGGAGACAGAAAAGATTCGCCAGCGAAGCAGTGCGGTGAATGAATCTGCGGAAACATTCGTCGGTGAGGAGGAAACTGGAGGGCAGAGCAGTCATTCTTCCGGACAGAGCCGATCTTGTTCCAGTGAGAATGAACTGCCAAAGGAGCATCCTGCAGAGCATCCGTACAAGGGGCATCATATAGATTTTTCGCTCTGATCCGACAGGTGGAGAAGCGTTATAAAAGGAGACGATGGGCAGTGGATCAACCATGGATATATATTGTTCTGCTGGGCACCGCAGCTGTTGTCTACGCCTGGCTACTGCCCAAGCGGCAGGCAGGCCGGGGAACAGAAGAGGCTGTCGTCCAAAAGGTCGAGGCCACCTTGGAGCAATATATGACCGATATTGAAAACGACAATAATGAGCTGATTGAGCTCGTATCCGGCATAAAGCAGGAACATGCGGTTAAACAGGCCTCATTTCAAGAGCAAGTGGCTGAGCTTCGGAACCGAATTGTGGAGCTTGAACGCCAGGCTGCGCTTACTTCAGTTTCTACACAGACAGTGCCTGGATCTGAGGTACTACTACATACAGGTACCCCGCATCAGGCGGTGACAGCTTATAGTCAGTTCCGCAATACGCAGTCTGCTATTTCCATGCAGGCAGAGCAGTTGGACGCCTCTATCGTAGCTGTGGAAGAGCAGGTGCCGTTACAAGAAGCTGAGCCTGAAGCTCAGCAGGAATCTATCCGTGAGCGTTATCAGGAACTGTTCTCGCTGCATGAGCAGGGTAAATCGGTGGATTACATTGCTAAACAATCAGGCATCCAACGAGGCGAGGTACAGCTCATATTACAATTGGCGGAACGGGAGGACCTGACGTGATCAAAAATCGTTCATTCATCTTGGGCATGGGCACCGGACTTATTACAGGCGCACTGCTGCTGCAACTGGCGATGATCGGTCAGGGTCAATTGCAGTCGTCTTCAGCAGATCCGAAAAACATGACTCGTGAGCAATTGGAGGAGGCGGCAGCCGGACTGAATCTTCAAATTAGTGACAGTTCTGATCCGAAGATGACAGAAGAGGAATGGCGTAACAAGGTGATCAAGGAAGGCAATAAAACACCGGTTGCTCCCAAAAAGGCAGAAGCGGCGCAAATTCCATCGACACCCAAGGCACCTGCAAGCAGTACACCTTCGGCTGCTTCTAAGCCTTCAGCTAGCACGTCTGCACTCCAAAGTCCGGATAAGCCGCAAACTAAAGGTTCGAGTGCTACGACTACTCCAGACATGCCTAAACAGCCAGCCACTCCGCAAGTGCAATATAGCATTGCATCGGGAAGCAATCTGAGGAGTGTGGCATCTGGTTTGCAGAAGGCGGGCGTCGTATCGGATGCCAACGCGTTTGAGGCAGAGGCTAAGACTCAAAAAATCAATACCAAAATCCGTACCGGTACCTATGAGTTTGCCAAGGGTGAGGATTTCGGTTCTATTATTGCTAAAATTACAAAGAAGCCGTCCAACTGACTGTGATCGGGAAGTGGGCGACTTTTATTTTTCGCTAAAAAGCTCTATGGGTGGGAATAATCAGTCACATTTCGCACTTATTCTGCTGTTGTCGAAAAGTTGGTTGCAACGCTGCGGGTGTTATGGTATATTAAATGACGGTGTTAAAAACGCACGTCGATTAATTTTGCAAAGGGTGCTTTCCAAATGGAAAGTCTTTGCAAGAAATGATATCGGCGGAGGACACACAAAAACCAAACTTAGGAGGTGTGTGAAGATGGCAGTAATCTCCATGAAACAGCTTTTGGAAGCTGGAGTTCACTTTGGTCACCAAACACGTCGCTGGAACCCGAAAATGGATCGTTATATCTTCACCGAAAGAAACGGTATTTACATCATTGACTTGCAAAAGACAGTGAAAAAGGTTGAGGAAGCTTACAACTTCGTAAAAAGCATTGCAGCTGAGAATGGTACAATTCTGTTCGTAGGCACGAAGAAACAAGCACAAGATTCCGTTAAAGAAGAGGCAGCACGCGCTGGTCAATTCTATATCAACCAACGTTGGTTGGGTGGTACGCTGACTAACTTCCAAACCATTCAAAAACGTATTGATCGTTTGAAACAACTGGAAGCTTGGGAAGAAGACGGTACATTCGCTGTTCTACCTAAAAAAGAAGTTATCATTCTCCGTAAAGAGAAAGATCGTCTTGAAAAATTCTTGGGCGGTATCAAAAACATGAAGGGCCTTCCAAGCGCTCTGTTCATCATTGATCCACGCAAAGAACGCATCGCGGTTGCTGAAGCTCGCAAATTGGGTATCCCAATCGTGGGTATCGTTGATACAAACTGCGATCCAGACGAAATTGACTATGTTATCCCAGGTAATGACGACGCGATCCGTGCTGTTAAATTGCTGACAGGTAAAATGGCTGATGCAGTTATGGAAGCAAACCAAGGCGAAGAAACTACAGCATAATATTCATTACGGAAATACCTATATGAATTAAATGAAAAGGGTGGTTGGCAGGTGTATAACCTCTCACTACCCTTTTTTTAAGGAATAAAGCTTGTATACACCACTGGAAAACAAATTTGGAGGGAAATAATATGGCAGTTAATGCTAGCGCAGTAAAAGAGCTTCGTGAAAAAACAGGCGCAGGAATGCTGGATTGTAAAAAAGCGCTTGAAGAAGCAAACGGTGATTTGACAAAAGCAGTTGAAGTTCTGCGTGAAAAAGGACTTGCAGCTGCAGCGAACAAAGCAGGTCGTATCGCTACTGAAGGCGTTGTTGAATCCTACATCCATGCTGGCGGTCGTATCGGCGTACTGGTAGAAGTAAACTGCGAAACAGACTTCGTAGCAAAAACAGACCAGTTCAGAGATTTTGTACGTGACATCGCTATGCATGTCGCTGCATCGAACCCTCGTTATATTCGTCGCGAAGAAGTGCCGCAGGAAGAGATCGAAAAAGAAAAAGAAATCCTGAAAGCACAAGCTTTGAACGAAGGCAAACCAGAAAAAATCGTTGAGAAAATGGTTGAAGGCCGCATCGGTAAATTCTATGAAGAGTTCTGTCTGTTGGAGCAATCTTTCATTAAAGATCCCGACAAAACAATCTCCACACTCATCAACGAAAAAATCAGCACCATTGGCGAAAATATTTCCCTGCGTCGTTTTGTTCGTTTTGAACTGGGCGAAGGTTTGGAGAAAAAAGAAGACAACTTCTACGAAGAAGTTATGTCTCAAGTGAAACAATAATTACCAACGAACGGTAATTGCATACGGAAAGAGCAAAGAAATGGAACACATCAGTGTTCCTTTTCTTGCAACAGGACATCTGTCCTGCACATAAAATATAGTTGATATTGGAGGGTGATCATTTGGAAAAACCTGTGTTTAAGCGTGTTGTTCTTAAAGTCAGCGGAGAGTCGCTGTCAGGCCCGAACGGTTACGGTATTGATGCGGATACAATTGCGTCGATCGCCGAGCAGGTCAAGGACGTTGTCGAACTGGGAGTAGAAGTTGCTATCGTGTGCGGAGGCGGCAACATTTGGAGGGGTATTGCTGGAAGCGCCAACGGAATTGACCGGGCAACAGCGGATTACATGGGTATGCTGGCAACGGTGATGAACTCACTGGCATTGCAGGATGCTTTGGAGCAAATTGAAGTTCCTACGCGTGTGCAGACATCTATCGCAATGCAGCAAATTGCTGAGCCTTACATTCGTCGTAGAGCTATCCGCCATCTAGAAAAAGGCCGGGTTGTTATTTTTGCGGCAGGTACAGGGAATCCGTTCTTCTCAACCGATACTACGGCTGCTTTGCGTGCTGCCGAAATTGAGGCTGAAGTGATTCTGATGGCTAAAAATAAAGTGGACGGCGTGTATTCAGCTGATCCATTTAAAGACAGCACAGCCGAGAAGTATGAGCAACTTACGTATTTGGATGTGCTCAACAAAAATCTCGGAGTCATGGACTCCACGGCTTCCTCGTTGTGCATGGATAATAATATTCCGTTGATTGTCTTTGCTATTACAGAGCAAGGTAACATTAAACGTGTCGTGTTGGGTGAGAAAATTGGCACGATCGTCAAAGGGAGTGTAAATTAATGCCACAATCTGTGAAAAAGAGCGCTGAAGAGCGCATGCATAAAGCAATTCAGTCGTTGCAACGTGACCTTGCATCTTTGCGCGCTGGTCGAGCGACACCAGCTCTACTGGATCGCGTTCAGGTTGAGTATTACGGTGCAATGACTCCGGTCAATCAGTTGGCTAATGTAAATACACCGGACAGCCGGACTCTGATGATTCAGCCTTGGGATAAATCCTCCTTGGCCGACATTGAGCGTGCTATCCAAAAATCCGATCTGGGTTTGACTCCTTCCAATGACGGGAATACCATTCGCCTGAGTATTCCTGCTTTAACAGAAGAACGCAGGACGGATTTAGTGAAGCTGACGAAAAAGAACGGCGAAGAAGCGAAGGTCGCCATTCGTAACATTCGTCGCGATGCAAATGATGATATTAAAAAAATGGAAAAAAGTGATATATCCGAGGATGAATCCCGTAAATATCAGGAAGAGATCCAGAAAACGACCGATAAATTTATCGCTGAAGTGGATAAAGTTTTGACTGCAAAAGAAAAAGAAATTATGGAAGTATAAGAGACTGGTAGCCCCTCCCTTACGGTGGGGTTTGTCTCTTTTCAAGCCTGAGGCACATTTTCAGAGAATGCTGGAGGAACTGGAATGATCAAACGGGTTCGGTCTTGGTGGAACGGGGAAAAAAAACAGCAAACACCGGCCATTTCAAAAGACAATATTCCGCAGCATGTTGCTGTCATTATGGATGGGAACGGCAGATGGGCCAAACGGATTGGAATGCCGCGGATTGTAGGGCATCAAAATGGAATGAAGGCAGTGAAGCGCACAGCGATTGCTGCGGATGAACTGGGCATTAAATATTTGACCTTATTTGCTTTTTCAACTGAAAATTGGTCGCGTCCCAAGGATGAAGTCGATTTTTTGATGCGGCTGCCGCAAGAATTTCTGGCTATTGAACTTGACGAACTGATTGAAAAAAATGTACAAGTGCGTATGATGGGAAATCAGGAGAATTTGCCATCTCATACCGTTGATGCGCTGACTGAAGCGTCTCGGCGAACCGAAAATAATACCGGACTTGTTCTTAATTTTGCATTAAATTATGGAAGTCGGCTGGAAATCACTGAATGTATGCAAGCGTTGGGTCGTGAAATTGAGGATGGGAAGCTTAAATCCGGAGATATTACGCCCGAACTGATTGAGAACTCTTTGCTCTCAAGTGGTATGCCGGACCCTGATCTGCTGATTCGGACAAGTGGTGAGTTGAGACTCAGCAATTTTATGCTCTGGCAACTTGCTTACAGTGAGCTATGGTTTACTGATATTTATTGGCCTGAGTTTAAGAAAGAACATTTATACGAAGCAGTGGTCGAATATCAGCGGAGATCACGGCGGTACGGTGGACTGAAGTAAATGGAGGATGAAAGCCGTTGAGACAGAGATTGATTACCGGTATTTTAGCAGGCGTATTTTTTTTGGCGATGGTCCTGTGGGGCGGCTTGGCCTACCATTTGCTCATTTTAGCCATGGCCCTAATCGGATTCTATGAATTCGCGCGGATGACCAGGGTATCTCCTTTCGGCGGTACGGCGTTAGTTGGGTATGCAGGAATATTAGCTTTTGTATTTCCTTATCAGCCCTTGGGTCTGCATTCACCACTACCGTCTATAAGTCTGCTTTGGCTGCTGATGATTATTTTTATGATCATTACGGTGGGAACGAAAAATAAAATCACAATTCAAATGGTGTCCATACTATTTCTCGGTACCGTTTATATAGGCTTTGGATTTTCGTATATGGCGGAATCACGTCATATGGAACATGGGCTTTTATGGACTTTTTTGTTGCTTGCTTGCATTTGGGCAAGTGATGCAGGGGCTTATTTTGTAGGCAAAATGGTCGGGAAGACAAAGCTATGGCCTGCGATCAGTCCAAACAAAACAGTCGAAGGATCTATTGGCGGGATTGTTTTAGCGTTAGCTACAGCACTGGTATTTGCCGGATTGTCAGAAGGGCTGCTTCCGTGGGATAAAGCTTTCGTTATCGGTTTATCTTGTGCAGTTGTGGGTCAATTGGGCGATTTAGTCCAATCTGCGTACAAGCGGGTGTACGACATTAAAGATTCCGGTAATCTGCTGCCAGGGCACGGTGGTATATTAGACCGCTGCGACAGCTGGATTGTTGTTTTTCCATTTGTACATATGCTGATGTTGCTTCCATGACCCTTACCTGGTGGCTACAGTTTAGGCTCGGGTTAAAATTAGCCGCAGAGTAACGGTTACTTTCAAGATAGGAAGGTGCTTCATGAAAAGAATTACGGTACTCGGTTCAACCGGGTCTATTGGAACACAGACGCTGGATGTCGTATCTATGCACCCGGATCAGTTTGCCGTAGAGGCTTTAGCAGGTGGCTCAAATATAAAGTTGCTTGCCGAACAGGCACATCTATACCAACCCAAGAAGGTTTCCGTAGGCACCAGGCAACTGGCGGAGCAAATCCGTCCTTTGTTGCCTTCCGGAATGGAACTGCATTGGGGGAATCAAGGACTCGTCGAGCTGGCTGCGAATACAGATGCAGATATGGTTGTGACAGCTGTAATGGGCAGTGTCGGATTGCACTCCACGCTGGCTGCGATTGAGGCTGGAAAACAGATCGGTTTGGCTAATAAGGAAACACTGGTTACCGCCGGTCATCTGGTCACAGAACGGGCCCGGGCGAAAGGAGTGCCGTTGCTGCCGATTGACAGTGAGCATTCAGCTATTTTCCAATGCTTGAATGGTGAGCGTATGAAAGATGTGGCACATATTACTCTTACGGCATCGGGCGGTTCTTTTCGTGATTTGGCAAGAGAACAGCTTCGTGAGGTTACGGTGGAAGATGCGCTCAAGCATCCCAATTGGTCGATGGGTGCCAAAATTACGATTGATTCGGCAACGATGGTAAATAAAGGGCTAGAGGTCATTGAGGCGCACTGGTTGTTCGGACTTGATTATGAGCAGATTCACGTACTATTGCATCCTGAAAGCATCATCCATTCTTATGTAGAATTTGTGGATACCAGTATTGTCGCCCAACTGGGCAACCCTGATATGAGAGTGCCTATTCAATACGCGTTAACCTATCCTGAACGGATGAAGTCTCCAGCCAAGCCGCTGTCATTGGCTGAGGTGGGCGTGCTCCATTTTAAGGAAATGGACTTTAATCGTTTTCCTTGTTTAAGGCTTGCCTTTGAATGTGGTAAAATGGGTGGTACAGCACCAACTGCATTGAATGCGGCTAATGAGATTGCTGTTGCCCGTTTTCTGCGTGGAGAAATTCCTTTTCTGCATATCGAAGCCGTTATTGAGCGTGTATTGGAACGGCATGTCAATGTTGCTAGCCCTGATCTGGCTGCGATTGAAGCCTGTGACCGTGAGGTTCGCAGCATAGCTGCCAGGATATAAGCTGGCTTTGGGTTCGGGAAGCGAATTGTGATTCTCTTGTGCGGGATCGGAGAATAATGATAATCTAGGAAGACAAACTCGATCTCATTGAAAGGGGAACGGAAACGATTGGAAACGATTCGAATAGTTTTGATGACGGTGCTCATGTTTTTCGTCATAGTGACGGTGCATGAATGGGGGCATTATTATTTTGCCAAACGCGCCGGGATTCTGGTCCGGGAGTTTGCGATCGGTTTCGGTCCGAAACTGTTTTCTTATAAAAGAAACGAGACGCGATTTACACTACGTTTGCTGCCGTTCGGTGGTTTTGCCCGCATGGCAGGAGAAGATCCGGAAATCAATGAAATTGAAACCGGACAAATAATTGCTGTACGCGTAACGGACGGTATCGTCAAAACCATTTATTTGGACCAGTTGGATAACCGCAAAAATGTGGTGCGCGGCGAAGTGCAGCACATTGATCTGGAGCAGGCGCTAACTGTAAAATTGGATGTGGATGGCGAAGATCAGCAATATACTGTACACCCGCAAGCGATGATGGTAACCAAAGGACAATCCATCCAGATTGCGCCTAAGGATCGACAGTATGGCAGCAAAACAGTAGGACAGCGTGCGATGGCTATTTTTGCCGGACCGCTGATGAATTTTATTCTTGCCTTTGTTCTGTTTGGTCTGCATATCCAGATGGTCGGCGTACAAGTGGACAACCCGACTTATGTTCAGATTAGTGACATTACAGCGGGTATGCCTGCTGCTAAAGCTGATCTGCATAAAGGCGATATCATTGAGTCGGTGAACGGGGTCGTGATTGGTGCGAACGTTGGAAAAATGATCCAACTGATTGCCGATTCCCAAGACAAGCCGATGAAATGGGTTGTTCTTCGGGATAACAAAACTTTTGATCTGACGATTACACCTCGTGCAATGGAAGGACAAAAGGGTGGTAAAGTTGGTATCGTGCCTGAGCTTCCGACACGGCAAGCCGGAGTCGGGGAAACGTTTAAATTTGCCGGACAATCCATGGTACGAACGACCGATATTATTTTCCAGGGTTTTAGTCAGCTTATCCAACGTTTCTCCATTAATGATCTGGGAGGCCCGGTACGTACTTTTGAAGTGACAGGGCAAATTGCCAAGCAGGGCATTGAGCAGCTTACGTATTGGACTGCTATAATGAGTCTTTATTTGGGGATATTTAATCTGTTGCCAATTCCGGCGCTGGATGGAAGCAGACTTGTTTTCCTCTTTGTAGAGGCGGTAAGAGGACGTCCGGTTGATCCGAGTAGGGAAGGTATGGTCCATTTCGTTGGTTTTGCCATGTTATTCCTGCTCATGATTGCGGTCACGTACAATGATATTTTACGATTAATTAACGGTTAATTAGAGACGGACTTATATAAAAGGGTCTGTATGGGAGGACATGCGTTTCTATGTCGAACGATAAACAGTTTGTCGAGGAAATTACGCCACAGAGCGAAGATTTTTCCCGATGGTATATTGATGTTATTAAAAAGGCAGAGCTGATGGATTATTCTCCGGTTCGCGGGTGTATTGTTTTCCGTCCTGACGGTTTTGAAATTTGGGAGCATATCAAGGAAGCCATGGATATGCGTTTCAAAGAAACAGGTCATCGCAATGCCTATTTTCCAATGTTCATTCCCGAGAGCTTTTTCCAGAAGGAAAAAGAGCATGTTGAAGGGTTTAACCCGGAGCTTCCTTGGGTAACCGAGGCTGGCGGGGAAAAGCTGGAGGAACGCCTTGCGATCCGTCCGACTTCAGAGACAATGATCGGTCATATGTACTCCAAATGGATTCAATCCTATCGTGATCTGCCAGTGCTTATCAACCAATGGGCCAATGTGGTTCGTTGGGAAAAACGCACGCTTCCTTTCTTACGTACGAGTGAGTTTTTGTGGCAGGAAGGTCACACTGCTCATGAAAATGAGGAGGAAGCACGCGAAGAAACGATGAAAATGCTGGAAGTATACCGCGAGGTTATCGAGGAAGTACTGGCTATCCCAGTTATTACTGGACAAAAAACGCCTTCTGAAAAATTTGCAGGTGCGAAGGATACATTCTCACTGGAAGCGATGATGAAGGATGGACGTGCGGTGCAGGCGGGGACATCCCACTACATGGGAACCAATTTTGCCGTTGCTTTTGATATTAAATACTTGAGCCGGGACAATATCTTGGAATACGCTCATACAACTTCATGGGGAACAAGTACGCGTCTGATTGGTGCGCTGATTATGGTCCATGGGGATGACCGGGGTTTGGCTTTGCCTCCTAAAGTTGCACCTACGCAGGTCATTATGGTGCCTATCGGGCCGCCTAAAAAGCGTGACGCGGTTATTGCCCGTGCAGACGAACTGTTCGCTGAACTGAAACAAGCGGGTGTACGTGTGAAAATGGACGACCGCAGCGATGTGAGTCCAGGTTGGAAGTTTAATGAATATGAAATGCGCGGTGTACCGGTGCGTCTGGAAATCGGACCTCGTGATATGGAAAATGGTGTTTGTGTGCTCGTATCCCGTATCAGTGGCGAGAAAAAGATTGTACAGCAGGATAACCTTGTTGAGGAAGTCCATGCGATGCTGGCACAGGTACAGCAAGAAATGTTTGATCGTGCTAAGAGCTTTATGGAAGAAAACTTCTATTCCGTAGATACACTGGATGAGATGAAGGCGCTCATGGAAGAAAAACGCGGCTTTACTTTGGCAGGCTGGTGCGGATCTGTAGAATGTGAAGACAAGGTCAAAGAAGTGACAGGCGCTACAAGCCGCAATATACCTTTCAAAACTACCGAGCAAAAGACCGCATGTCTGTGCTGCGGCAAACCAGCCAAGCATACTGTAGTGTTCGCACGGGCGTACTAATAAAGAAGTAAAGCTATACCACTATACTCACTTCATTATCTCTGCCAACGAGCATAACCGTAAGAGGTTGCTATGGTGGAGGATTGAGGGGCTACGAAAAGCTTTTGCGGTCGGAGATGTTTTAGACGCAGAAGCTTTTCATGTTTTCAGAATTGTAGATTTGGAATCCGGGGGGAGAGACATGGGCGGAGCTGAAGAAAAGAGAAAACGGCTGGAACTGCTGATGAAGCAGGTAGTGATGCCGGCGGGAGTGGTGGAACCTTATTTCCTGGACGGTTGGATTGAGCAGGTGGAAATAAGCCGTACCAACAAGGATTGGAATATTATCATCGCCAAGGAAACGCTCGTTCCCGCTCAGGTATATCGGGCCTTCTGTATTCAGGTGCAGGAGAAAATGAACCACATCGCTAAAATCACCTTTCGGTTTCGGTATAGTGAGCAGGTTCAGTCTGCGGATATCATCAGTGAATACTGGAACCTTTTTCTGGAATGGGTGCACCGTGAAATCCCATCCGTGAACGGCTGGATGAACCGGGCTGTGCATGAGTGGGAAGACGGCCTGTTATTGCTGACGATGAGCGATAGCATGTCACTGGAGCTGGCACGCAAAAAGCAGATTGACCAAGCAATCATCAAATTCTATGATAAATATTTTGGTCTCTCGATGCGCATTAAAATCCAGGTGGGTGAAAGTAACCAAGAGGCTTTGCAGCAGTTCCAAGAGAAAAAGATGCAGGAAGAACGTGAAGTTATTCAGCAGATGATGGAAAGCATGGAGTCAGAAATGCCGCCTCTGGATGAAGAAGAAGGAGATGTAAGGCTTCAATTTGGCTATGACATCAAGGAGTCGCCTGTTCCGATGCAAGACATTCAGGATGAAGAGAAGAAAGTCACGTTACAGGGAACGATTTTCGGTCTCGATACTAAAGAGCTGCGCAATGGCAGTACATTGTTCACGTATTATTTGACCGATTTTAGTGATTCGCTGCAAATGAAAATGTTTGCCAAAACAAAAGAAGATCTAAAAATTCTCAACTTGCTAGCTAATGGGAAATGGGTTAAGGTTCGTGGCCGCGTTGAATATGATCGTTTTATGCAAATTCCTGAGCTGGTTATGATTCCTTCTGATCTGGTAGAGGTGCAGGCTCCTCCTTCCCGTAAAGATAATGCAGAGGAAAAACGGGTTGAGTTTCACCTTCACACGAAGATGAGCGCGATGGATGCTGTAAGCTCTATTGACCAATATGTGAAAACGGCCGCCAAGTGGGGGCACAAGGCGATTGCGGTCACCGATCATGGTGGAGTGCAATGTTATCCCGATGCCGCTAAGACCGCCAAGAAAAATGGAATTAAAATGATTTACGGTATAGAGGCCAATGTGGTCAACGATGCGATTGAGGTTGTAATGCAGGCACAGCCGATTAATTTGAAAACAGCGACTTATGTCGTTTTTGATATTGAAACCACCGGGCTATCAGTTACACAAAATAGAATTATTGAGATTGCCGCTGTTAAAATGCATGAAGGTAAAGAGGTTGACCGTTATGCTACCTTTGTAAATCCACATGAGCGTATTCCTTACAATATCCAGCAATTGACCAACATTAACGATGAAATGGTCAAGGATGCACCTGATGTGGAGCCTGTTATGAAGGAATTCGTGGCTTTTGCAGGCGATGCTGTATTAGTTGCTCATAATGCGCGATTTGATGTCGGCTTTATCCAGGCTACGCTTAGGAACATGGGATTGCCTGAGATGACGAACCCGGTACTCGATACACTGGAATTGTCTCGCTTGTTGTTCCCGACAATGAAGAATCATCGTCTGAACACACTGACCACCAAATATAAGGTTGCGCTCGAAAGCCATCACAGAGCCATTGATGATACAGTTGCGCTAACGGAAGTGCTGAATGGACTTTTAAATGATGCGGAACAAATTAAAGGTATGAAAATGCTCGACCGTTTGAACGACTATGTTGGTAAGGATTTATCGACCGTTCGTCCTTTTCATTGCTGCATTTATGCGCTCAATCCGATTGGCAAAAAAAATCTGTACAAGCTGGTTTCAATGTCACATACCGAATATTTTAAGCGTGTCCCTTGTATTCCTAAATCGAAATTGTCAGAGATGAGAGACGGTCTGCTTATTATTTCAGGTTGCGAAAAGGGAGAGTTTTTCGAGGCTGTGCTGAACAAGTCGGAGGAGGAAGCCGAGGAAATCGCGCAGTTTTATGATGTGCTGGAGATCCAACCTTTAACCATGTACATGCATCTGGTAGAAAAACAACTGGTAAGCGGTCCTGATGCTCTGAAAACGGCAGTTCGTAAAGTATGCGAAATTGGGCGGCGGCTCGATAAGCCCGTTATTGCTACAGGCAATGTTCACTATTTGGAAACGCGTGATAAGCTGTACCGTGATATCACAATACATGGAATTACTGGCTTTAGCCCATTAAAAGATATCCGGAAACCAGATGCGCATTTGCGCACGACAGACGAAATGCTGGCAGAATTCGAGTTTCTG
Source organism: Paenibacillus sp. NPDC055715 (assembly GCF_053617595.1). Classification (NCBI taxonomy): domain Bacteria; kingdom Bacillati; phylum Bacillota; class Bacilli; order Caryophanales; family Paenibacillaceae; genus Paenibacillus; species Paenibacillus sp. NPDC055715. Next base: position 112,592 of record NZ_JBSHGA010000001.1, on the reverse strand, counting down.
GGCGAGGAGAAAGCCTATGAAGTCGTTGTGAAGAATACCAGCGAGCTGGCGGATCGGTTTGAGGAATTGGAGCTGTTCCCTGACAAGCTGTTTACACCTTTGCTGGATGGGGCAGACGAGGAAATCCGCAATACTTGCTACGAGACGGCTAAATCCATTTATGGTGAGGAATTGCCCGAGGTGGTCGTAGCACGTCTTGAAAAAGAACTGGAGCCGATTATTAAATACGGTTTCTCTGCCAACTATCTCATTTCCGAGCGACTGGTTAAAAAGTCCAATCAGGATGGATACCTGGTAGGTTCGCGGGGTTCTGTTGGATCTTCTGTGGTCGCTACCTTCCTCGGTATTTCCGAGGTTAATCCACTGCCTGCACATTATATTTGCGGTAATCCTGAATGCAGGTATAGCGAATGGATTTTGGATGGTAGTGTTCCGAGCGGATTTGACTTGCCTGGCAAAAACTGTATTAAATGCGGTGGCAAGCTGAAGGGTGAGGGACAGGATATTCCGTTTGAAACGTTTCTTGGGTTTAAGGGAGATAAAGTTCCCGATATTGACTTGAACTTCTCCGGGGAATATCAGCCAGTCGCACATAATTATACGAAAGTACTGTTTGGTGAGAAAAGTGTATTCCGTGCTGGAACCATCGGTACGGTTGCGGAGAAAACGGCCTTTGGCTTTGCGAAAAAATATGAAGAGGCGCATCATAAAAAATGGCGTGGGGCTGAGTTGAACAGGTTGGCTTCCGGCTGTACGGGCGTCAAACGCAGCACCGGACAGCATCCGGGCGGGATCGTCGTCGTTCCTGATTATATTGAGGTCGAGGACATTACGCCGGTGCAATTCCCAGCTGATGATACGAGCTCGGAATGGAAAACGACGCATTTTGATTATCATGCTTTTGATGCCAACTTACTCAAGCTCGATATTCTGGGCCATGATGATCCGACCATGATGAGAATGCTTCAGGATTTGACCGGAGTCGACCCAACGACGATTCCGATGAATGATCCGAAGGTCATGAGCATGTTCAATTCCACGGAGGCGCTTGGCGTAACGCCGCAGCAGATCCGTACTCCTGTCGCAACCTATGGTGTACCCGAGATGGGAACCAAGTTTGTGCGTCAGATGCTAGTGGAATCACAGCCGAGTTCTTTTGCCGATTTGCTGCAAATATCGGGTCTGTCCCATGGTACGGGCGTATGGCTGGGGAACGCGCAGGATTTGATCAAAAACAATACCTGCAACATCAAGACCGTAATCGGTTGCCGGGACGATATCATGCTATTCCTGATTTATAAGGCGGGGATGGATGCAGGTTTGGCCTTTAAAATTACGGAGAGCGTGCGTAAAGGTAAGGGGCTTAGTGCGGAATGGATCGAGGAAATGAAAAAATGCAAGGTGCCGCAATGGTACATTGATTCCTGTCTCAAGATCCAGTACATGTTTCCAAAGGCGCATGCCGCAGCCTATGTTATTTCAGCAGTGCGGACCGCCTATTTCAAGCTGTATTATCCGATTGAATATTATGCGACCTATTTCTCGGTACGCGCAGCCGATTTTGATATTGAGCTGTGTTGTCAGGGGTATGATGCCATCGCACGGAAAATTGTTGAAATCGAGCAGCTCGGTTTTCAGGCTCCTCCTAAGGAAAAAGGGATGCTTCCGATCCTGGAAATGGCGCTGGAAATGACGGCTCGCGGCTTCAGTTTCAAGACGATTGATTTATACCGTTCCGAGGCTACGCGCTTCAAGGTAGACGGAGATTCACTCATTCCGCCGTTCGGAGCGCTTCAGGGGATTGGGGAAAACGCGGCGCGTAACATCGCAGCCTCCCGTGAACAGGGTGAATTTTTGTCTGTCGAGGATTTTCAGCAAAAATCGAAGGCTAGTAAAACGATTGTCGAAATGCTGTCCCAGTTGGGCTGTTTCCGTGGACTGCCGGAGAGTAATCAGCTGTCTCTGTTTTAATTGGAATCCTAGTAGTCAAGCTCTGGCACTTGTCACATAACTACGGTTATGTTATAATTTTTTTGGTAATCAAGGAGATAAAACCGTTGCTTAAAGAGTGGGGAAACCCACTCTTTACTGTTTGATATACAGTTACAACGTGAAAAGACGATTTTTGGGCAGGAACCGGTACGCCGGTTTATTTGCAGTGAGCCCAAAATGAACATTACACTAAATGAAAATGGAAAATGCCGGTGATGGAGAAGCATTGTCCATGGCAATGGGGCGTCTCTTTTTCACCACAGGAAAGTTTACTTTTGGAGGTTATAATCTTTGAGCACACCAAAGATCAAGTCAGTAGTAGAAGAAATGGCCCAACCTTACCTCGATGAGCATGGTTTTGAACTGGTCGATGTCGAGTATGTCAAAGAGGGCAGCAATTGGTTTCTTCGCGTTTTTGTAGACAAAGACGGGGGAATTGATCTGGACGACTGTAGTATGATCAGTGAATACTTGGGTCAAAAGCTGGACGAAAATGACCCTGTTTTTACAGCATATTTTCTGGAAGTGTCTTCACCAGGCGCTGAAAGACCGCTGAAAAAAGCGGAGGACGTAACCAAAGCGGTAGGCAAAAATGTATTCGTTACTACATACGAGCCGATCAACGGCCTGAAGGAATTTGAAGGTCGTTTGCTTTCTTTTGAAGATGGGGAACTTACCGTTCAGAGCGGACAAAAGAAGCATGCTATACCTTATGACAAGGTAGCTGGAGCTAGGCTCGCGATCATATTTTAATTCAAATTTGACCGTTGCTGTTTGACATGTACTTCATGTTTTTTTGCCTCGTGTGCCGACCAGGACGCAGGTGCATCATTTGAAAGGGGGAGCAGTAATCCATGAGTATGGATTTTATTGAAGCAATGAACGAGTTGGAACGGGAAAAGGGGATCAGCAAGGATGTGCTGTTTGAGGCCATTGAAGCAGCCTTGATTTCCAGCTACAAACGGAATTTCAACACCGCACAAAACGTGCGTGTCGATATGAACCGCAACTCGGGTGTCATTAAGGTATATGCCCGCAAGCTAATCGTTGAGGAGGTATTGGATCCTCGCACCGAGATTACGTTGCCAGCGGCCCGGGAGATTAACCCGCATTTTCAGCTGGAGGATATTGCTGAGATTGAAGTTACTCCTCGTGATTTTGGACGGATTGCTGCACAAACAGCGAAGCAGGTCGTAACCCAACGTATTCGTGAAGCGGAGCGGGGATTGATCTACAACAAGTTTGTGGACAAGGAAGAGGATATTGTAACAGGGACCGTACAACGTCAGGACCCGCGTAATATTTATATTGACCTGGGTAAGGTGGAGGCGGTTCTCCCATTGGGCGAGTTGATGCCTAATGAGAAATTCAGTCATCTGGACCGGATTAAGGCTTATATTACCAAAGTAGAGAATACGACCAAAGGGCCGCAAATCATGTTGTCCCGTTCACATCCAGGTCTGCTTAAGCGTTTGTTCGAACTCGAGGTGCCGGAAATTTTTGACGGTGTCGTTGAAATTCGTTCTGTAGCGCGTGAAGCAGGCTTCCGTTCTAAAATCGCAGTTCATTCCCGCAATGCCGAGGTAGATCCGGTCGGTTCTTGTGTAGGACCGAGAGGAACGCGTGTGCAGACGATTGTGAATGAGTTGCGTGGTGAAAAAATCGACATTGTGCGTTTTTCCGATAATGTTGACGAGTATGTGGCTAATGCGCTGAGCCCGTCCAAGGTGCTTGAGGTGCAGGTGTTTGAAGAAGAAAAAATGGCGCGTGTCATTGTGCCGGATTATCAGCTTTCTCTGGCCATCGGTATCAAAGGGCAAAATGCCCGCCTTGCTGCCAAGCTTACTGGCTGGAAAATTGATATCAAGAGCGAAACGCAGGCGGAGGAAGAACTCGGCAGACCGAGAACATCCACCGATGAAATGCATCAGGATTCCGTTTCTGTAGATTAAACGGAGTGTAGGGGGGGGAATGCATGAAACAGAGAAAGGTACCTTTGCGCAAGTGTGTAGCCTGTCATGAAATGATGCCTAAGAAGCAGTTGATCCGTGTCGTCAAAACCCCTGAAGACGAAGTGCTGATTGACTTGACTGGCAAAAAGTCGGGACGCGGCGCTTACTTGTGCGGCAAAGCCGCCTGCTTCAAGCTTGCTCAAAAAAGCAAGGCACTGGATCGGGCATTGAAGCACTCGGTTCATCCTGATATTTATGAGCAGCTAAGTCGTGATTTTGCTGCCGTCGAGGAAGAATTCCTGGCGGCACAAGGCAGCGTGCAGGATGAATAAGGCGCTGTCTGGATTGGGCCTTGCCATGAGAGCTGGCAAGCTGCTAACAGGTGATGAGATCGTTTTTAAAGCGATCAGGTCTTCAGAAGCCAAGCTGGTCATTCTTGCGAAAGATGCTTCAATGAATACTCAAAAGAAATTCCGCGACAAATGCGGGACGTACAAAATCCCCTTATTGATAGGATTTGACCGGGAAAGCTTGGGAAGCAGCATCGGCAAGCCTGAACGGGTTGTGCTGGCTGTGACGGATCAAGGATTCGCGAAATTGATCAAGAAACATGCGGGGATAATGTCGGAGGTGGAGTATATTGAGTAAACAAGAAAGCAAAGACAAAGTGCGGGTATACGAATACGCCAAATCGTTGAACATGAGCAGCAAAGAAATTATCACCATTCTTAAACGGCTGGATATTCCCGTGAACAACCATATGAGCGTCATGGAACACGATGCCGTAGGAAAAGTGGAAAAGTTTTTTAAGAATATTAAATCCAATGCTGCGGCCAAGCAAGGCGGAGTAGGCACGGCGCAAGTAAGCTCGAACCAGGCCGGTTCAAGCCAGAATAGTAATCATTCAACTGAGCAAACCAAAAATCAACAGGAAAAGCAGGTAAGTATGAATAAGACAAACAACAACCAAAACAGTAACCGAAGCAGCGCTCCAAAAGCGCAAGGCAGTCAGCAGGGCGGTCAAAACCGCAGTCAACAGAGTACAAGCAGACCAAGTGGACAGCAAGGCAGCCAGAACCGTAGTGGCGGCCAGCAGCAGGGAGGACAACAGCGCCCAAGCACTAACACGGGTTCACGTCCTCAAGGTAGCCAAAGCACCAACTCACGTCCACAAGGGAGCAGCCAAGGTGGTACGGCAGTAAGAACGGCTTCATCCACGGGAAGTAGTAATGCGAACCGTAGTGGTGGTGGCAACCGTACAGGCAGCAACTCTAATAACGGGGGTAACCGTTCCGGCCAAGGCCGTTTTGACGATAACCGTCAAGGCGGAGGACGCGGTGGTAACGGTGGTCGTGGTGGTAATAGCCGCGGTGGTAACAATCGTGGTGGAAAATTCAACAATCGTGGCAGAGGTCAACAACAGGAGCGCCGCGAGAAAATCGACAACACGCCTAAGAAAATCATTGTGCGTGGTGAGATGACAGTAGGCGAAACAGCGAAGCTTCTCCACAAGGATGCATCGGAAGTTATCAAAAAGCTGATCATGCTTGGAACGATGGCGACCATTAACCAGGAACTGGATATGGATACGATCCTTCTGCTTGCCGGAGATTTCGGTGTGGAAGTAGAAGTGAAAATTCCGGTCGAAGAGGATCGCTTTGAAACAGTGGAAGAAAACGATGATCCAGACCTTCTGAAAGCACGTCCACCCGTTGTTACGATTATGGGTCACGTCGATCATGGTAAAACAACTTTGCTGGATGCTATTCGCTCCACTAATGTAACGGGCGGAGAAGCTGGCGGTATTACACAGCATATCGGTGCGTACCAAGTTGAAATCAACAGCAAAAAAATCACTTTCCTGGATACACCGGGTCACGAAGCGTTTACGGCTATGCGTGCTCGTGGTGCTCAAGTTACGGATATGACGATCATTGTTGTTGCAGCTGACGACGGTGTTATGCCACAGACAGTTGAAGCTATCAACCATGCGAAGGCAGCGGGTCTACCGATCATCGTAGCTGTGAATAAGATCGACAAACCGGATGCGAATCCGGATAAAGTGAAGCAAGAACTGACTGAGTATGAATTGGTTCCTGAAGAGTGGGGCGGCGATACGATTTTCGTTAACGTTTCCGCGAAACAGAGAATGGGTCTTGAAGATCTGCTCGAAATGATTCTGCTCGTAGCTGAAGTGAATGAGTACAAAGCGAACCCGGACAAACGGGCACGTGGTACGATCATCGAGGCTGAGCTGGATAAAGGCCGCGGTTCCGTAGCCCGTATCCTCGTTCAGAATGGTACACTGAAAGTCGGCGATGCTTTCGTAGCAGGTAACTGTTTCGGACGTGTACGTGCCATGGTCAATGACAAAGGTCGTCGCCTCAAGGAAGCGGGTCCATCCACACCGGTTGAAATCACTGGTTTGACCGAAGTGCCACTTGCTGGCGATCCGTTCATGGTGTTCGAGGATGAGCGCAAAGCTCGTGCTATCGCTGACAGACGTGCGATTACGCAGCGTCAGTCCGATCTGGGCAGCAACACCCGTGTGACGCTGGATGACCTGTTCCAGCACATCAAGGATGGCGAGATGAAAGATCTGAACGTCATTATCAAAGGTGATGTGCAAGGTTCCGTCGAAGCGCTGAAAGGCTCCTTGAACAAGATTGAAGTTGAAGGTGTACGCGTTAAAATTCTTCACAGCGGTGCAGGTGCAATTACCGAATCCGATATTATTTTGGCTGCGGCTTCCAATGCCATTGTGATTGGTTTTAACGTTCGTCCAGATAATCAGGCGAAATCAACAGCTGAAGCAGAAAAAGTGGACATTCGTCTGCACCGCGTCATTTACAATGTCATTGAAGAAATCGAGCAAGCCATGAAAGGTATGCTGGATCCTGAATATAAAGAAAATGTGATTGGGCATGCTGAAGTTCGTAACGTGTTTAAAGTAACTAAGGTCGGTACGATTGCCGGTTGTATGGTGACGTCCGGTAAAATTGCCCGTTCAGCAGAAGCACGCCTGATACGTGATGGCATTGTTATTTTTGAAGGTAAAATCGACTCACTGAAACGCTTTAAGGACGACGCAAAAGAAGTTGCCCAAGGTTACGAATGCGGTATTACCCTTGATGGCTATAATGATGTTAAGGAACTCGACATTATTGAAGCGTTCGTCATGGAAACAGTGGAGCGCTAACGGCAGAGAGGTGAGCATCCATGGCTAAAATACGTACTGGTCGGGTTGGCGAGCAGATTAAGAAAGAGCTGAGCCAACTCATACAGACCGAATTAAAGGATCCCCGTATCGGTTTTATTACGGTAACGGGTGTCGATCTAACAAACGATTTGTCCCAAGCGAAAATCTACTTGAGCGTGCTTGGGGATGAAGAGCAAAAAACTTCTTCCCTGAAAGCATTGGACAAAGCGAACGGTTATCTTCGTTCCGAACTTGGCAAACGGATACGGCTGCGCCATATTCCTGAGCTGATTTTCAAAATTGACGAATCTATCGCTTACGGTAGCCGGATTGAAAAGCTGTTAAGTGATATCGACAAGGATGAAAAATAGCAAGAGCCTTAGTTTATCTGAAGGAACCATGAACTGAATGTAAAGGAGACGGCAATGCATACCTATGAACAGGCGCTTCAACAAGCGAAGGAATTTATTCTGGAGCATGATGATTACCTGATCGTATCGCATGTACAGCCGGACGGAGACGCAGTCAGCTCCACCGTAACGGTGGGCTGGCTTCTCTCATGTCTGGGGAAGAAATTTACCATGCTGAATGAGGGACCTATCCCGAAGCGCATGGATTTTTTATGGCATGCTGATGAGATTATGGATATGAGCCAGCAACCGCCCGAACGGAAATACAACCGGATTATTTGTGTAGATTGTGCAGATTTCCGTCGTGTTGGTTTGACAGAGCAGTTTTTTGCGGAAGATGCCATTATTTTGAATATTGATCATCATCCGACGAATGATGCGTATGGTACAGTTAATGTGATTAAGTCGGGTGCTGCGGCAACGGCAGAAATTCTTTTTGATTTACTGGAAAAGTTTGCGATCAACTGGGACGTTGAAGTGGCGACGGCTGTATATACCGGACTGCTGACGGACACAGGAGGGTTCAGATATTCGAATACTTCACCTAAGGTCATGTCTACGGTATCACGACTGCTTGCCTATGGGGTAGACGGTCCCTATCTATCCGAGAGTCTGCTGGAAGAAATGACCTTCCCGCAAATGAAGGTGCTTACCAAAGCACTGCAAACGCTCAAGATGTCGGAGGATGGTAAAATCGCCTGGGTGGTTGTAACTCCTGACGATATGAAGGAATGCGGAGCTGTTAATGAGGATTTGGAAGGTATCGTCAACTATCCGAGAAATATTCGTGGCGTTGAAGTAGGCATTTTCTTTAAAGTGATTAGTGATCAAGCGGTCAAAGCCAGTCTGAGATCAGCAGGTAACGTTAACGTAGCTGCGCTTGCCCAATCATTTGGGGGCGGAGGACATGTACGTGCTGCAGGTTGTCGTCTGGAGGGAAAGCTGAAGGATATTATTGAGGTCGTTGTAGGGCGGGTGAAGGCCGAGCTATGAAGCCGATGAAGCAGGAACAAGTAAATTGGGAAGGCGTGCTACCCGTCTACAAACCCGCTGGATTCACCTCTCATGATGTGGTGGCCAAGGCTCGCCGTTTGCTGGGAATGAAGCGAATCGGACATACCGGAACACTTGATCCTCAGGTGACGGGCGTACTGCCGTTGTGTCTGGGACGTGCTACCCGGGTAGTTGAATACATGCAGGAGCTACCTAAGGAATACCATGCAACGTTACGCTTGGGGATTGCCACCGATACGGAGGACCTTACGGGTACGATTACCGAAGAGTGTGACCGTCCGGTAGAGGTCACAGAAGAGGAAGCCAAAGCGGTTCTGGAGCGTTTTGTCGGTACGATTTCCCAAGTGCCGCCAATGTACTCTGCGCTCAAAGTGGATGGCAAACGTCTTTACGAGCTGGCCCGAGAAGGCAAAACCGTGGAGCGTAAAAGCCGTGAAGTGACCATTTACGAGCTGGAAATGACGGGATTCGCGGATACGGGATCCCATGTGGATATTTCTTTTCGTGCATTATGCTCCAAAGGAACTTATATTCGTACGCTATGCGTCGATATCGGCCGCTCCTTGGGATATCCTTCGACGATGGTCAAGCTGGAACGTACCATGTCTGCGGGGATTCCTGCAGATCGTTGTTTAACATTTGAAGAAATTGAACACTACGTAGCGGATGGTAGCCTGGGTGAGCAGCTTATTGCCACTGATGAGGCCATTGACTATATGCCTGATCATACAGTGGCCGAAGTAAAGGCCGCTGCCGCTCTCCAAGGTCAGCGCTTGTCGCTGAGCATGATTTCTCCACCTGTGACGGACAGCCAGCCCTTCCGGCTGTATAAAGAGGATCGAACGTTTTTGGGCGTATATGGACGGGATGAATCAGGGGCTATCGCGCCAATTAAAGTTTTTTTACCTTGAATTGTGCTATAATTTTGACGAAGTTAGTCAAATGATGTGAAATGCAGGTGAAATAATATGATTACCGTATCGTTATCTTATCCATTGAGCGATGAGCTTTTGCACCAATGGGGACGTTCACAGGTCACGGCGATCGGTCAGTTTGACGGTCTTCATCTTGGACACGCAAGTGTCATACGAAAGGCTGTCGAGCTGGCTCGAGAACAGAAAGTGCCGGTATCTGTTATGACATTTCATCCTCACCCGAAGGAAGTCATGAAAAAAGGCGACTATGAAGGCTATTTGACCCCGCTTGTGGACAAGCAGGATATTTTGGCCGATATGGGTGTGAACGTGCTTTATATTTTGAGTTTTGACGAGAACTTTTCCAAAGTCAGCCCTGAGGCGTTCATCACGGACATCTTGCTTCCACTGCAGATTCAAACGGCAGTAGTGGGCTTTGATTTTCGGTTTGGCTACCGGGGAGCCGGACATGAGCATACACTTCGGGAGCTGGGAGGAGAACGAATGTCCGTCCACACCGTACCCCCATTCGAGCTGGATGGGGAAAAAGTGAGCAGCTCCGGCATCCGCCGTGCCTTGCAGATAGGGGATTTAACGCATGCCTCTCGCTGGCTTGGACGTCCTTACCGCATCCGGGGCACCGTAATGGATGGAGAGAAGCGAGGACGCACCATCGGCTTTCCGACAGCCAATCTCAAGCTGGATGATACTTACGTGATTCCAGTCAAAGGCGTATATGCTGTACGGGCGCTGGTGGGTGAGCGTTGGGTAAACGGGGCAATGAATGTAGGGGTTAAGCCTACTTTTCATGAAGGTGTGCTGAATCCGTCGTTTGAGGTTCATCTGTTTGATTTTGACCAGCAGATTTACGGCGATTCTGTGTTCGTTGAGCTTCATCATTACATTCGTCCTGAACGCAAATTCTCTTCAGTGGACGAGCTGATTACCCAGATTAGCAATGACGTACAAACGGCTAAAAAGCTGTTAGGCTAGTTTATTTACATAAGACAGGCGCTGTGTTATACTGACTTATGTTGTGTAAACAACAATGAACCTTGGCTTGGTTGTCTGCTTTCACCGGCGGCTACGAGGCTAATGGCGATTATAATGAAGGAGGTGAACAGGATGGCATTAACTCAAGAGCGTAAACAGCAATTGATCGAGGAGTACAAAACTCATGAATCCGATACAGGATCTGCTGAGGTACAAATCGCTATCCTTACTGAAAACATCGTTAACTTGCAAAGCCACTTTCGTTCGCATAAGAAAGACCATCACTCCCGCCGCGGGTTGTTGAAAATGGTCGGTCAGCGTCGTAAACTTTTGGCTTACCTGAAGAAGACTGATGTTAAACGTTACAGTGCGTTGATCGAGCGTCTCGGACTGCGTCGTTAATTTTCAGACATGTAATGAGAAAAGAAGCCTGGTTGTTCACCGCTTGTCCCTGCTAAGGCGACGGCGGACAGCAGCCGGGTTCTTTTTTGAAGTAAGGAATTTTTTTTGACGTACAGATTCTTTAGAAGTGCGAGTCTAGTAAGGTTCTGGTGCTTATAATGCATAGGACTTCTTATGAATTAGGCCCGCGCAGGAAATACTGGATGTGTATAGAACTTTTACAATGGAATGAAATGGAGGGATACCATGGAGCAACGTGTAGAAATGCAGCTCGGCGGAAGAAAGCTGGTGCTGGAAACAGGACGTCTTGCGAAACAGGCCAATGCGGCAGTTAAAGTAAGCTATGGCGAAACGGTTGTTCTCTGTACCGTGACCGCTTCCAATGCGCCGAAAGATTTGGACTTTTTTCCGCTGACGGTGAACTATGAAGAAAGATTGTATGCTGTGGGAAAAATCCCAGGCGGATTTATTAAACGGGAAGGACGCCCGAGTCAAAAAGCGATTTTGTCCAGCCGTCTGACAGACCGTCCGATTCGCCCTTTGTTTCCGGAAGGCTTCCGGAATGATGTACAGGTATTAAACCTGGTGATGAGTGTCGATCAGGATTGTGAGCCGGAAATTGCAGCGATGATCGGAACCTCGGCAGCGCTTAGTATTTCGGACGTACCTTTTAACGGACCGATTGGCGGAGTTGCTGTAGGCCGTGTGGACGGACAATTCGTGATTAACCCGGACATTGCGCAGCAGGATGCAAGCGATCTGTACCTGGTTGTAGCCGGAACAAAAGATGCTATCATGATGGTAGAAGCGGAAGGTAACGAAATTCCGGAAGAAGTCATGCTGGAAGCAATCATGTTTGGTCATGACGAGATCAAGAACATTGTGGCAGTCATTGAGCAACTGGTTCAAGTGGCAGGTAAAGAAAAAATGCAGGTTAAACTGCATGCTGTCGATGAAAAAGTGAACAGCGAAGTTCGTGCTTATGCAGCTGAACGTTTGGTGGAAGCCGTCAAAATTGTAGAAAAACATGCCCGTCAAGAGGCGATTGATGCAGTCAACGAAGAGACGATTGCACATTTTGAAGCACAATACATAGAGACGCCTGAGCTTTTGAAAGACGTGAGCGAAGTTCTCTATGATATCGTTAAAGAAGAAGTCCGTCGTCTGATTACGCATGATAAAGTGCGTCCTGACGGTCGTAAGCTTGACGAGATTCGTCCGATCGAAAGCGATACGAGTATTTTGCCGCGTACGCATGGCTCGGGCTTGTTTACACGCGGTCAAACGCAAGCGCTTAGCGTTTGTACACTTGGCGCGTTAGGTGATGTACAAATTTTGGACGGCATTGATTTGGAAGAAACGAAGCGTTTTATGCATCATTACAATTTCCCTCCATTCAGTGTAGGCGAGGCTCGTCCTTTGCGTGCACCGGGTCGTCGTGAAATTGGACATGGTGCTCTTGGTGAGCGTGCGCTTTCTAAAGTCATTCCTTCTGAAACTGAATTTCCATATACGATTCGTCTCGTTTCCGAGGTGCTGGAATCGAATGGCTCGACTTCCCAGGCTAGCATCTGCGCAAGTACACTGGCTATGATGGATGCGGGTGTACCGATCAAGGCTCCGGTTGCAGGTGTAGCGATGGGATTGATTAAGGATGGGGAGCATGTTTCCGTATTAACCGATATCCAGGGCATGGAAGATCACCTGGGCGATATGGACTTTAAAGTGGCTGGTACAGCAGAAGGCGTAACTGCTATTCAAATGGATATCAAGATTAACGGTATCGATCGTAACATTTTGCAGGATGCGCTCAATCAAGCCAGAGAAGGACGTTTGTTCATTCTTAGCAAAATGATGGAAGCCATCCAGACGCCGCGTGAGCAATTGTCTCCGTATGCGCCGAAAATTATGACGATGCACATTAACCCGGATAAAATCCGTGATGTTATTGGTGCGGGTGGTAAGATCATTAATAAAATCATCGAAGAAACCGGCGTAAAAATTGATATCGAACAAGATGGTCGTGTATTCATCGCTTCCACAAACCAAGAAATGAATGAAAAGGCACGTTCCATTATTGAAGGTATCGTGAAAGAAGTCGTGATCGGAGAGATTTACATCGGCACAGTGAAGCGGATTGAAAAATTCGGTGCATTCGTCGAAATTTTACCGGGCAAGGACGGTCTGGTTCATATTTCCCAATTGTCTACTGAACGTGTAGCCAAAGTTGAGGATGTAGTTGCTATTGGAGATACGATTACGGTGAAAGTAACCGAAATTGATCAACAAGGCCGTGTCAATTTGTCCCGCAAAGCGGTTCTGACGGCTGAGGCTCCTGCAAAGTCCTAGTACCTGTGTACAGCGGATCACTATAACAGGAGTGCTATTCGTTTTTTACAGAACACTCGGGATTAGAATAGCATCGTTTAAGCTTTTGGAAAGAGGCAGAGCTACGTTTCTGGCTCTTTTTTCATACATAATCACAAGCTGTGTCGAAGTGGGCTTTCAGGCGCTTGCTGCGTCATAGTCCTTGTCCTCCCCGCATACAATGTGGACAAACGGGCGGGAGGATGAAGGAATCATGAGAAAGGCAAAGAGAGCAGCGTGGGTTGTAGCCAGTCTGGCCATTACGCTGGTGATTGGACAGTTTAGCGGGGTACGTGAGTATGTAAGTCAACTACGCGCCGGATACAGCACGGAAACGAGTGAGCCCGAGGCTGCAACAACGATGGCGGTCGCGGCTTTACCTAATAATGCACTCATGCAGCGACTGCGATTAGAGGCTGCCCGGCAAAGACGAGAGCCGGTTGATGCCAAGATCGACCGGGTATGGAAGGCTATTCCCGGCTATAACGGCTTGGAGGTTGACCTGGACGCGACTTATCGTAAGGCAATTGCGGCTCCGGACCTTCCCATACAATATGTGTACCGACAGCTTGCGCCCAAGGTACATTTGAACCAACTCGGCAATGTCCCGATTTACCGGGGAAATCCCGAGAAGCCGATGGTTTCTTTCATGATCAATGTGGCTTGGGGAAACGAGTATATCGTGCCTATACTGGACACGCTGGATCAGGAAAAGGTCAAGGCTACGTTTTTTTTCGATGGTAGCTGGCTGAAAAAAAATCCTGAACTCGCCAAAGAGATTCAAAAAAGAGGACATGAGCTTTCGAACCATGCTTACTCCCATCCGAATATGAGCCGTCTGAGCAGGGAAAGAGCTACACAGGAAATAGAGAAGACACAAGTGCTTCTTCAGGACATTTTAGGTGTGAAAAACAGCTGGTTTGCCCCGCCGTCGGGCGATTTTAATCAGGAAACGGTTGATTTAGCAGCAGGTCTTGGGCTTAAAACAGTGCTGTGGACACTGGATACAGTGGACTGGAGACATCCTTCGCCGGAATCGGTAATTGCTAAAATCAGTAGCAAGGTCGAATCGGGATCACTGATTTTGATGCATCCGACAGATTCTTCATCGGCGGCTCTCAAAGGCATGATTCATGCCATTCGCAGCAAGGGACTGGTGCCCGGAACCGTCAGTCAGACGCTTTCCCCTGATCGGCAGCTACCTGCTCCGGTTGAGTGAACGTCTTTTTTCTGTTAGGATTGAACATTATGGCAAAGTTTGCAATTCAGTTTAGGAGGGCCAATCGTGGAAAGAATTCAACTTAAAAACGGCCTAAGAGTGGTCATTGAAAAAAATCCAACCGTGCGATCCGTTTCTTTCGGCATCTGGGTTAAAACCGGCTCCCGAAATGAAACCCCGGACAATAGCGGTATTTCTCATTTTATTGAACACATGCTTTTCAAAGGAACAGAGCGTTTCGACGCGAAGGAAATTGCCGAGCAATTTGACGCCATCGGAGGAAATGTTAATGCATTCACTTCGAAGGAATATACGTGCTATTATGCAAAAGTTCTGGATGAGCATCTGCCGACTGCGGTTGATGTACTGTCCGATATGTTTTTTAATTCTAAATTAGATCATGAAGAGCTGGCAAAAGAGAAGAACGTGATCCTGGAGGAAATCTCCATGTATGAGGACACACCGGACGATATGGTGCATGATCTCTTATCACGGGCTGCTTATGGCGACCATCCGCTGGCTTATCCCATTCTCGGTACCGAAAATCATTTATTAGCTATGGACAGTCCCCATCTCAGCAATTATATGAAAGAACACTATACAATCGACAATACAGTCATTAGTGTGGCTGGTAATATTAATGATAATCTGGTGGAGCTATTGGAGCGTCATTTTGGGCACTTTGATAACCATGGAACTGGTTCGCCCCTGACGGTGCCTGCGTTTAACGGTGAGCTGTTGTATCATAAAAAGGCAACGGAGCAGAATCATATTTGCTTGTCCCTGCCGGGATTTGCAATAGGTGACGATCTTCAGTATGCTATGGTATTGCTGAACAACGCGATCGGCGGCGGTATGAGTTCACGTCTGTTTCAGGAAATTCGGGAAAAGCGCGGGCTGGCTTATTCGGTCTATTCCTACCATAGCTCCCATGTGGATAGTGGTATGTTCACCATTTATGCCGGTACGGCTCCCAAGCAGACGAAGGACGTGCTGGATCTGACGCTTGAGCTGTTGCAGGATGTGGCTGTCAAGGGATTGGATGATAACGAGCTTCGTAAAGGCAAGGAACAGTTAAAAGGAAGCCTAATTTTAAGCCTTGAGGGCACAGGAAGTCGGATGAATCGTCTTGGAAAAAATGAGTTGATGCTAGGTCAGCATTACACGCTGGATCAAATGATCGAACACATTGAGCAAGTGACAGCTGATGATGTGAACAAGGTACTGGACCGGATGTTCTCGGAGCCGTTTGCCCTGTCGATGGTTGGAGCGAGTGATTCAGCGGTTAAGGATATGAGGAGGGACTATTTTGTTAACTTACGTGGAAATTAACAGACTTGGGGGCAATGAGGATATTGAGCTGCCCCGTAAAATGTCAGAGCTTGCATCCGGGTTTGACCTGTATGCTGCGGTACAGGAAGATTTAGTGCTGGAACCCGGCAAGCGTTGTCTGGTTCCAACCGGATTGGCTATAGCGATGCCGGCAGGACTCGAGGCACAAATCCGTCCGCGCAGCGGACTGGCCCTCAAGCATGGTATTACTTGTCTAAACACACCGGGTACCATTGATGCGGATTACCGTGGGGAGATCAAGGTACTGCTTATCAATTTGGGCGAGGAGCCGTTCACCATTACACGTAATGAGCGAATTGCACAAATGGTATTTCAGACTGTGCCTGAGGTAGAGTTGAAGCAGGTAGACCGTTTGTCTGAAACGGTGCGTGGTGCTGGAGGCTTCGGCCATACAGGACGCTGATTCCACAGTTTCCTTCAAACGGCTGAATGTCACGGCTTTAATCGGCATTTTGGAGAATGTAACTGAATTGTCGATTTTAAGCTGGTGCATGAATAGCAAATAAATATGGAACACATGAAAGCCGTCCCCAAAAGGGGCGGTTTTTTTGTGTTTCTTCACCTATCTATGGGTGACTGCATAGACTAAAAGCATATCGTGTCTCGGAAAGGAGTGATCCGGATGCTAACAGGAATACGCATCGTTGTATTGGGTGGCGATGCGAGGCAGCTTGAGGTAATCCGCAAATGTGTAGATATGGATACTACCGTCAGCGTGGTCGGCTTTGACCAGCTTGAAGAGCCGCTCAAAGGAGCATCACGGGAGCCGTTGTCTGTCAAGCTGCTGGAATCGGCAGATGCGCTTGTGCTGCCAGTGATGGGATGTGATGAGGAAGGCAATGTGAATGCACTTTTCGGAGCGCAAAAGCTGCAGTTTTTGAATGAGCACGCCGCTGCTCTTCCGCCGCACTGCGTCGTATATACGGGGATGGCGCGGACCTACTTAAAAGAAATTTGTGCCAGACATGATTTAAAGCTGGTGGAGTTGCTGGAAAGAGACGATGTGGCCATATATAACTCGATACCTACGGCGGAAGGCGCACTGATGATGGCGATTCAGCATACGGATTTTACGATTCATGGTGCAAATTGTGTGGTTCTGGGCATGGGACGGACTGGATTTACCATGGCAAGGGCGCTACAAGGATTGGGAGCCAGAGTGAAGGTAGGGGTACACCGGGCGGAGGATGCGGCAAGAGCGGTGGAAATGGGCTGGAAGCCTTTTATGACAAGGGATTTGGCGGATGAGACTCAGGGAGTTGACTTGATTTTTAATACGATACCCTCTATGATTATTACAGCGCAAATCCTGTCTAAATTGCCACAGGCTACCGTGATTATTGACCTTGCTTCCGCTCCAGGCGGATGTGATTTCCATTTTGCGAAAAAGCGTGGAATCACGGCTATGCTCGCCCCCGGCCTTCCCGGTATTGTCGCTCCCAAAACTGCTGGTGCCATTATAGCGAATACGCTGGTGCAGTTGTTAATGGAAGAAAATCCTGATCGGGGGGATGCGTAATGAGTTGGCAAGGGAAAACGGTAGGTTATGCAATTACAGGCTCACACTGCACATTTGAAGAGGTTATGCCTGTTATACAGCGTTTTGTTGACGAGGGTGCGAAGGTCGTTCCCATTATATCCAATACGGTATTAACAACGGATACCCGCTTCGGTACTTCGCAAAGTTGGCAAAAACAGTTGAAAGATATAACAGGGAATGATATCATTTCTACAATTGTGGAGGCTGAGCCACTGGGTCCCTCCCAAATACTTGATGTACTGGTGATTGCACCCTTGACGGGGAATTCGATGAGTAAGCTGGCGAATGCCATGACAGACAGTCCGGTTCTGATGGCCGCCAAGGCGCAATTGCGCAACGGTCGCCCACTTCTTTTGGCCATATCAACCAATGATGGACTTGGTCTGAATGCTGCGAATATCGCCAAGTTACTGGTAGCCAAAAATATCTTTTTTGTGCCGTTCGGACAGGACAATCCACTTAAGAAGCCCAATTCACTTGTGGCTGACATGGAGCTGATTCCGGAAGCCGCTTACGCTGCTGTGCAGGGCAAACAGCTTCAACCGATGATTGTGGAACGCAAGACCCCATGATGTACTATAGTTAACTGTTGAGCATCCCTCGCCTAGAAGATGATTCGATGATGCATCGGGTCTGATTCTTGTTGGCGGTGGATGCTTTCAGAATAAAAAATGGTTTTTAGTCGAGAAGGGGAGATACACCAGATGAGCAATAGAAAGTTTAATGTAGCTGTCGTTGGAGCGACGGGCGCTGTAGGAGAACAAATCGTAAATCTGCTGGAAAAACGGAATTTTCCTGTGGACAAAATTAAATTTCTTTCTTCGCCTCGTTCTGCCGGCACTTTAATTAGCTTTAAAGGTCAGCAAATTCCAGTAGAGATTGCAACCCCCGACAGCTTTGAAGGAATCGACATTGCCTTGTTCAGCGCAGGCGGAGACGTAAGTAAGGAACTGGCACCACATGCTGTTCGTCATGGCGCAGTGTGCATCGACAACACAAACGCCTTCCGGATGGATCCTACAGCTCCTCTTGTCGTTCCTGAGGTGAACAGCGACAAAATTGCCAAGCATCAAGGGATTATTGCCAACCCGAACTGCTCCACCATCCAGATGGTAGCTGCTTTGAAACCATTATATGATCAGTATGGCATTTCCCGTATCATCGTATCCACATATCAAGCGGTGTCCGGGGCTGGAAGCCGTGCCATTGATGAACTGAATCGTCAAAGTGCAGCAATCCTTAACGGTGAAGAAGTTCAGCCTGATCTACTGCCAGTCGGCTCATTGCCGGTGAAGCATCAAATTGCTTTCAATGCTATCCCGCAAATCGACAAATTCCAGGACAACGGCTATACACTGGAAGAAATGAAAATGGTACGTGAAACGAAAAAAATATTGGATGATGAATCCGTGGACGTAACAGCAACGTGTGTACGTATTCCTGTAGTATACGGACACTCGGAATCCGTCTATGTAGAGCTTAAAAAAGATTATGATTTGGAAGAAATTCGCAATCTACTCGCTTTGTCACCGGGAGTAACGCTTGTAGACGATCCTGCTGCGCAGCTCTATCCGCTGGCATCCGAAGCCGCAGGGAAACCTGATGTATTCGTTGGACGTTTACGTCGTGATTTGGGCAACAGCCGTGGATTGAATTTGTGGGTCGTATCCGACAACCTGCTCAAGGGAGCAGCATGGAACGCGGTGCAAATCGCGGAGATTATTGCTGCAAATGCGGAATAACGTTCCTAAAGTAAGGAGGAAAATGGGGGAAGAGCGATGAGTATTTTAGTACAGAAATTTGGGGGAACCTCGCTGTCCACACCCGAAGCGCGTCAACTGGTGCTAGGACATGTGAAGCGAGAGCTGGAACAAAATTTTCAACTGGTTGTCGTTGTGTCGGCCATGGGGCGGAAAGGAGAGCCTTATGCCACGGACACGCTGCTCGAATGGGCGGCGTCTAACGGCGACAGTCTTCCTAAGCGTGAACGGGATTTACTGCTGTGCTGTGGTGAAATCATTTCTGCCGCTACATTATGCAGCCTGATGGAAAATGAAGGTATTCCTGCTACGGTGCTGACTGGGGCACAGGCGGGCTTTATTACGGATGATCAATACGGCAATGCTCGTATTTTGGATATAAAGCCAGACCGTATCGTGGAAGAGCTGAACCAGGGTCGTGTTGTCATTGTGACAGGCTTCCAGGGGCAGACTGCAATCGGTGATATGACTACTTTGGGTCGTGGAGGCAGCGATACTTCCGCTACCGCTCTGGGTGCCGCTTTACATGCGGATATGGTAGACATTTATACGGATGTGAACGGCATTTTGACCGCTGATCCGCGCATCGTGGAAAATGCAAAGCCGCTTATCCATGTCAGCTATACGGAGATTTGTAATATGGCTCATCAGGGGGCTAAGGTTATCCACCCCCGTGCTGTTGAAATCGCCATGCAGGCGAATATTCCGGTTCGGGTTCGCTCTACCTTTTCTGAAGAGGAAGGAACGCTGGTCACTCATCCGGAGGGCTTTAAGGACGTACAGGCAGACATCGTGGACCGTTTCGTGACCGGTATTGCGTATGTCGGCAACGTCACACAAATTACCGTAGAATTAAAGCTTGGCTCGGAGCACTTGCAATTACAAGTATTCAAATCCATGGCTGAGCATGGAATCAGCGTCGATTTTATTAATGTAACTCCATCCGGGGCTGTGTATACCGTGTTCGATACAGATGGAAGCAAAGCGGTTGAAGTGCTGAACGGTCTGGGCTTGGAGCCTAAAATTTTGGCAGGGTGCGCTAAAGTATCCGTCATAGGAGGCGGTATTAATGGGGTACCGGGCATTATGGCGACGATTGTAGAGGCATTGGCAGACTCAGACGTACAGATTCTTCAATCGGCAGACTCCAACACGACGATTTGGGTACTCGTTAAAAAAGAAGATATGGTGCAGGCTGTACGCGCATTGCATAATAAGTTTGAACTCCATCAATAGGCGCAATGTCTGTGCTCGGACTTGCAAAAAAAGGAGGCAGCATGATGAACTTCGGCAGACTGATTACCGCAATGGTGACGCCTTTTGATCAGCAAGGAGAGATTAACTGGACTGCATTGTCCTCGTTGATTGATTATTTAATAGAAGAACAACATTCAGAGTCTCTTGTCGTATCAGGAACGACGGGCGAGTCTCCTACCCTGAGCGATGATGAAAAAATTAAGCTGTTTGCATTTACTGTAGAAAAAGCAGCCGGACGATGTAAAATCATTGCCGGTACCGGCAGCAACAATACACGTCACTCCATTCATCTGACCCGTGCTGCGGAGCAGGCGGGGGTAGACGGTGTTTTGCTGGTAGTGCCTTATTACAATAAACCCAATCAGGAAGGGATGTATCAGCATTTTGAAAGTATTGCAAATTCCACATCCCTTCCAGTCATACTGTATAATGTACCAAGCCGTACCGCAGCCAGCCTGACGGTGGAAACGACGCTGCGTCTTGCGCAAATCCCTAACATTGTAGGAACCAAAGAATGCGCGTCAATGGCGCAGGTCACACAGATTGCAGCCGCAGCTCCGGAAGGATTCTTCATTTATTCGGGGGATGACGCTTCCGGGTTGCCTGCTATGGCTGTAGGTGCTTATGGTATTATCAGCGTAGCAAGTCATGTAGTAGGCGTAGAAATGAAGCAGATGATTGATGCACTTGTAGGGGGACACGCACAGCAGGCAGCAAAATTGCATCAGCAGCTGTTCCCGGTTTTCAAGGGTTTGTTCAGCTGTCCTAATCCGGTAGCTGTAAAATATGCATTGGGGTTGCGTAATGTTTCGGTCGGTTCTGTCCGGTTGCCGCTTATTCCTCCGACCGAAGAGGAAGCGGAATTTATTAAGAAGTTATTTGCCCGCTAATCGGTAAAAATGACTTTAAAATGTTGGATGAATACGAGGATTGCCCTTGTTAAAGGCAGCCGGGAGTAAAAAACCGGAGGATTTTATAGCCTGACAAGGTATTCCGCATGTGGGGCGTTCCTATAGGGGCGCCTTTTTGCTGTGCCTTTTAACCATGTATCAAGATAATTGAACAAGGAGTAATGGTTTTAGACGGCAGTGGAAAACCTATGCGTAACGAACAGGATGACTTGTTTTTTCTTATTTTAATCATGTATAATGAGGTCAAGTGACTGGGTGCGGTATTCTTTTGAAAATTAAATAAATAAATCAAGGTACGACGTCCAACTACCATAGGAGGTTTAGATTCATTTGTCTAAAAAAACAAACAACGATAAATTGATGATTTTCGCTTTGGGCGGCGTCGGTGAAATCGGGAAAAATATGTATGTCATTCAATACGGCAATGATATTGTCGTGGTGGATTCGGGTCTGAAATTCCCGGAAGAGGACATGCTTGGCATTGATATCGTAATTCCTGATATTTCCTACCTTACGGAGAACCGTGACAAAGTAAGAGGCATTGTGCTGACTCATGGTCATGAGGACCATATCGGTGGTTTGCCTTACGTGCTGAAACATTTGAATGTACCGGTATACGGTACCAAATTGACGCTGGGACTGGTGGAAAACAAGCTGAAGGAAGCGAATTTGCTTGGCGAAACCAAACGTATTTTGATTAATGCTGATTCCGAAATCAAGCTGGGTTCCACGCTGAAAGCAACATTCTTTAGAACAAACCACAGTATTCCGGATTCGGTAGGTGTATGCATTGATACTCCTGAAGGCGCTGTTGTTCATACAGGTGACTTTAAGTTTGATCATACTCCGGTTAACGGACAATATGCAGATTTGCAGCGTATGGCTGAAATCGGCACACGTGGCGTACTAGCTCTTTTGTCAGACAGTACCAATGCGGAAAAACCGGGCTTTACTCCATCGGAAAAGAGCGTCGGCATCGTGCTGGAGGACATTTTTCGTAAGTCGAAACAGCGTGTAGTTGTAGCTACTTTTGCTTCCAACGTACACCGTATTCAGCAGGTTATTAATGCTGCTGAATCGACAGGACGCAAAGTGACGGTTATCGGTCGCAGTATGGTTAATGTCGTAGGGATTGCTTCCGATTTGGGTTATTTGGAAATTCCGGATGGAATGCTGATCGAGCCTGAGGAAGTTGGCAAAATGTCAGCGGATCGCGTAGTTATTCTCTGCACAGGCAGCCAAGGCGAACCGATGTCCGCTTTGACAAGAATGGCGCGTTCCACACATCGTAAGGTGGATATTCTTCCTGGAGATTCGGTCATCATCGCAGCTACCCCGGTACCGGGTAATGAAAAATATGTCGGTCGCACGATAGATGAACTGTTCCGTTTAGGTGCCAATGTTTATTACAGCGCAGCTAATCCGGGAATTCATGTTTCCGGGCACGGAAGCCAGGAAGAACTCAAACTGATGCTGAATCTGATGAAACCTAAGTTCTTCTTGCCAATTCATGGTGAGTTCAGAATGCAACGTCGTCATGCTCTCCTTGCCGAATCTGTAGGTGTAGAGCCAGACAACATTTTCATCACGGATATTGGTGAAGTAGTTGAAATTCAGAACGGTGGAGCACGCAGAGCTGGTAAGGTTACAGCGGGCAACGTGTTAATCGACGGACTGGGTGTAGGAGATGTAGGGAATATCGTATTACGCGACCGCAAATTGCTGTCACAGGATGGTATTTTGGTTGTTGTTGTCACCCTGAGCAAGCAGGATGGCACGATCAAGTCCGGACCGGATATCATTTCCCGTGGTTTCGTATATGTCCGCGAATCGGAAGGTTTGCTGGATGAAGCGAATCGCATTGTTTCAAGCACATTGCATAAGCTTATGAGCGAGAATGTAAATGAATGGGCTTCCCTTAAAACAAACGTCAAGGATGCGCTGGGGCGCTTCTTGTATGAGCAAACTCGTCGCAGACCGATGATCTTGCCGATCATCATGGAAGTGTGAGTCAATTGAAATTTGCTCGAAACCCTGAATTAAAAACTTAAGTCACAGGCACACAGTCGCCTCTCTTCCCGCAGGAAATATTGGACGGTTTCCGCGGGAGGGGAGGCTTTTTTGGCTTTTCTGGATGAAGAAATAAGGGGAGCCATGAGGGCGGGTATAAAATATTCCATTTCCATCCCATACTATAGGGTGAATACGGGTCACAAAGACGCGTAAAGCGAAAGGAAGATCGCCCACATGGAACAATACAGCAACCTATCATCCGGTAGACAGGAAACGGAAGCACCGGATCAACCTATGCCTGAAGTCGGGCAAAGACCCATTTTCCCCGCTATGGAGGCCTTGCAGCAACTGGGACAAACCTCCATGCCCGGAAGCGAATCCAATATTTTTTGCATGACAATTATCGGTCAGATTGAAGGACATCTGATTTTGCCACCGCAAAACAAAACAACCAAATACGAGCACATTATTCCCCAGTTGGTAGCAGCAGAACAAAATCCCCGCATTGAAGGCTTAATGATTCTGCTGAATACAGTAGGTGGGGATGTAGAGGCAGGGCTGGCTATTGCTGAAATGATCGCTTCAATGAGTAAACCGACGGTGACCATTGTCGTTGGAGGCGGGCATAGTATCGGTGTACCTATCGCTGTCTCATCCACCTATTCTTATATTGCCGAGAGTGCGACGATGACCATTCACCCGATTCGTATGAATGGCTTGGTTATTGGGGTACCGCAAACGTTTGAATATATGGAAAAAATGCAGGAGCGTGTCGTACGTTTTGTCGTTTCCCACTCGCGTATTACTGAGGAGCGGTTTAAGGAGCTTATGTTTAAAACCGGTGAACTGAACCGCGATATTGGTACTGCAGTTGGGGGAGCCGATGCAGTGAAATATGGCTTGATGGACGCGGTTGGTGGCATCGGGGAAGCATTGAAACAACTGAACACCATCATTGAATCGCGACGTCAGCAAAACGGGATTACGGGGACTCAGCAGCAGGCTCCGTTCGTACCTTTTTCCCCCAATGCTACAGGTACCCCGACTGGAATGCTTCCTAATGAGCATAGTGGGGAGTTGCCCCAATGACCTTATATACCGTAATGCCAATGGAAATGGTGTGGGAGGGCATGTGGAAGGAGGCGGAGACATTTGCAGAGGTTCGGGTTGACGGTTTACTTATGCAGGTGCAGCCGCTCGAAAGTCGCAGGGGGATTATCGTCCGATTGCTGGACTGTCCGCTGGAAACTTACCTGAATCCGCGTTATGAACCTGGACAAGTTATCGAATGGTCGTAGAAGGTGTCGAATAAGGTGAAAATAGGTCGTTTAATGTTGGAAAAGAACATATGTGCGGATACTGGGTGACGTGGTATAATATTCTTCTGGGGGGTGACCTTGAATGTCCAGAAGAAGGAAAAGGAAAAAGAAAGCCGCGTTTGGCGGAGTTCTAAAATTCGAAATTTACGGCATTGTGCTGATTACATTGGCGGTCATTGCGCTATCGGGTGAAGCGGCGGTCGGTCGCTCGCTATCCAAGATGTTCGGGTTTGTACTGGGGAAATTTTATTTTGTCATACCCTTGATCGGTATTTATTACGGTCTGATGGTGATGATTCACCGCAAATGGCCGAACCAGTGGAACTCACGGAAAACGGGGCTGCTGTTGCTTGTTTTTGCCTTTACGCTTATGAGCTCTATTTCATCTATGGAGCAGCGTTTGGGGCCGATTAATGCGCTTCAACCGGGCGGAGTGATGAGCCAGATACATATAGATATGCGTGAGCAGTTGCTGTCGCCTGACAAGGAAGGCCATACCTCAATGCTAAACAAAGATATTAGCGGGGGGTACATCGGGGCATTGCAGCTTACCGTGCTGTTGTGGCTGTTTGGTCTTACGGGTGCCAAGCTGATTATGATTGTAATGTTTGTGATTTGCTTTATGCTGCTGACTCAGCTGTCTTATGTGGATCTGGTGCGAATTGTTCGGACGAAGCTGCTGGCGGTAGGAGGAAGCGTTAGGAAAAAATGGCTTGGTAAAGCCACTCCACTTTCGGCATCCGGCAGAGGTACCGGGAATAAAAAAATCAAGTCAGAGTCGATTCCTGCTTATGAGGAAGATATGGATGATGATTTTGATGAAATGCAGCCTCCGGCGCGTAAGCAGCCGATTTTCTTTCAGCTATTTGGTCTGAAAAAATCGGCTGGAGAGGACAAGGATGATCATGAGCCTGCTTATGAAGCTGAGGAAGCACAGCCCTTGTGGAGAAACGCCAAGCAAACAGAAGAATTGTCCGATACTGCTGAACACATTGAGGAGAAAACCTCTGTTCCGGTAAAAAGGTCACCGATTATTCGGGATTTCTTCGAGCAGGTGAAGCAAGAGGAAAGAAGACCTGAGGATGAATCTGAAGCATCCTTGGCTGGGTCAGAGCAGATGGATTCAGCTTATGATGAGCCGCAGGATGAAAACTTTATTCATGCTCCTGTGAACGCAGTTGCGGACGGTGCGGCAGCAACAGGCCATAATACACCGGACAGTACAAATGGACAGGCCCAAATGAACGCAACGGGGACATCAGGCGAAGGGGCTGAAGGCACAGCTGCGGCCATTCCTGCTCCACCGCCGCCCAAGCCGTATAAGCTCCCGTCGTTCCATTTGCTTTCCAAACCACAAAACGTGGGCAAAGGCCTTGGGCAAAAGGATTACATGCAAACGGCACGCAAGCTGGAGGCCACATTGGAGAGCTTTGGCGTCCGGGCAAAGGTACTGGAGGTTGTCCGTGGACCTGCGGTGACGCGTTATGAAATTCAGCCGGACATTGGTGTGAAGGTCAGCCGCATAGTGAGCCTAACGGATGACATTGCACTTGCGCTCGCTGCGAAGGATATCCGGATGGAGGCTCCAATTCCAGGCAAATCGGCTATCGGTATTGAGGTTCCCAATAATGAGGTTTCTATTGTAACGATGCGTGAGGTTATGGAGACGACTGTTTTCCAAGAGTCTGTATCCAATTTGTCCATTGCGTTCGGACGTGATATTGCAGGACAGACGATTGTCGGTAATTTGGCCAAGATGCCCCATTTGCTTGTAGCCGGAGCAACCGGTTCAGGTAAATCGGTATGTATCAACGGTATTATCACGAGTATTTTGTACAAGGCGAAGCCGGATGAGGTTAAATTTCTCATGGTCGATCCTAAAATGGTGGAGTTGAACGTGTACAACGGTATTCCGCATTTGTTAGCACCGGTCGTTACCGATCCGAAGCGCGCTTCACTCGCTTTGAAAAAAATTGTAGTAGAAATGGAAAAGCGTTACGAATTATTTTCCAAATCAGGAACCCGTAACATAGAAGGCTATAATAATTTGATGAAAGACAATCCTGCTGCGTTTCTGCCTTACATCGTCGTTATTGTGGACGAATTGGCAGATCTGATGATGGTAGCTGCGGGGGATGTGGAGGATGCGATTGCACGACTGGCTCAAATGGCGCGTGCCGCAGGGATTCATCTTATCATTGCAACGCAGAGACCTTCGGTTGACGTAATTACCGGAGTTATCAAAGCCAATATTCCTTCGCGTATTGCTTTTGGTGTGTCTTCGCAGGTGGATTCCCGTACAATACTGGACATGGGCGGAGCCGAGAAGCTGCTTGGACGTGGGGATATGCTGTTCATGCCGATGGGCGCTTCCAAGCCGGTTCGCGTTCAAGGAGCGTTCATGAGCGACCTGGAGGTGGAGAACATCGTTAACTATGTGCGTGAGCAGGGTGAAGCACAATATGATGAAACGCTTGTACCGGAGGTAGAGGAAGTATCGGCTGATGCCGATGAAATGCTGGATGAGTTGTACGATCAGGCTGTCAACATCATTTTGGAGGCCAAGCAAGCATCTGTATCTCTCCTTCAGCGCCGCATGAGGATCGGCTATACACGTGCGGCCCGACTGATTGACTCTATGGAGGCTCGTGGAGTCATCGGCCCTTACGAGGGAAGCAAGCCCCGTGAGGTGCTTATTTCAATGGAGCAATATCAGCAAAACAAAGTCAGTTCCTGACCATAGGCTTTACCGGAAATCGCATCCAAAATCGCTGTTTGTAAGTATGGTGTTTGTTTAAATTCGACAACACTATGCCTACAGACAGCGATTTTTTTTGCTTTTTTTTTCAGGAATAGGAGCAGCCGAATGAAAGAAGATTAAAAGGGTGAATAGCTTTAAGCAGAGCTTGTCATAATAAACGTAGCCATCCTGTTAATCCCACAAAAGAAAGGTAGAGCGCAGCATATGAAAAAGACAATGGTCTGGATTTGCACGGCTATTCTTGCAGCCTCGGCTATCACGTACACAGGACTTATTGCGAACGGCTCTGCGCAGCATGCAGAGCCGCTGAGCACACAGCAGGAAGTACAAGCAACACAGCCTTCCCAAGCGACATTTAGTAGAGAGACGGTTAATTACGGCTCCTACGGTCAGGATGTATATGAACTGCAATCCCGTTTGAAGCTGCTGGGCTTTTTCGGGGCGGAAGTGAACAGCCATTTTGACAGCAGTACATTGAAGGCTGTCAAGGGCTTTCAAAAAGAGTTTGGTATGACCCCTGACGGAGTGGTCGATGCAAAAACAAAGTTAAAGCTGGTGAATGCAACTCCTAATTGGAAACCGACAGAAACTCCTTTACATCGTAAAAATCAGGATTCCGCTCAGAGAGAAACAGCGGATAATAATGAAACGGATCAAAAAGATGAAGCGATGGGATCGGCTAACACGATGGGGCTGTCTGACAACGATCTCAAAATTATGGCTAATGCAGTCTACGGTGAATCCCGTGGCGAGCCGTTTGAAGGACAGGTTGCCGTAGCGGCGGTCATTTTGAACCGGGTAAAATCACCCAGCTTTCCCAACACACCGTCTGGAGTGATTTTTCAACCGGGAGCCTTTACAGCTGTAGCTGATGGTCAAATCTGGCTCACGCCAAATGAAACTGCAACAAAGGCAGTTCGCCAGGCATTGAACGGCTGGGACCCAAGCGGAGGCTGCCTCTATTATTTTAATCCGAAAACAGCCACCTCCAAATGGATTTGGAGCCGTCCGCAGGTAAAGACCATCGGGCAACATATTTTCTGCATGTAAAACGCCGAAGCAGCCGGGAGCTTGTCTCCGGTTGCTTCTTGGCTTTTGCATCGTTAGAATAAAGATTGGCACACTTTACCTCTTTATAGAGGAGCATGATGGTAGCACTTGCCGAGCAAAGGATAGATGAAATTGACGTCACAAAGGAGTTTTGGACTTGAAGAAAACAGGTTTCGAGCGTGGTACGAGCAGACAATTAAGGATTCATGTACTGCCGACCAAGCGCTTCAAGACGTTTGCCATATCATTGTATGTAGGTACTCCGCTACGGGAGGAAACCGTAACCCGCGTAGGTCTTGTGCCTTTCGTTCTGCGCCGTGGTACGGAATCCTATCCTCAAACCACACAGTTCAGAGAACAGTTGGAGCAATTGTACGGTGCGGGTTTTGGATTCGATGTATATAAACGCGGGGATTATCAGATCGTACAATTTCGCATGGATACCATTAATGACAGCTTCGTAAACAGCCCTGATAGCTTACTGGATCGTTCGTTTGCTTTTCTCGGAGAGGTGCTGACAAAGCCTGTTTTGGAGAATGGAGCATTTCAAACCGGATATGTCCAGCAGGAACGGGAAAACGTACGCAAGAAGCTGGAATCTATAGTCAATGATAAAATCCGCTATGCTGGAGAGCGCTGCATGGAGGAAATGTGCAAAGATGAGCCTTATCGTCTGCACCCCCTCGGTCAGCAGTCTGATCTGGACAATATAGATGCTCAGGGCTTGTATCAGGCTTATGAAGAATGGCTGAATAACGCCAGCATGGATTTGTATGTGATTGGAGATACGACGTTGGAGGAAGTGGAGAAGTACGTAGACCGCTATTTCCAACTGAACCGTTCGGAAGAAAAGGGCTATGCCACTGAACAACCAAAAGCGGTGGAGCGTAATGTACAAACGGTGGTGGAGCGCCTTGATGTAAATCAGGGTAAGCTAAACATGGGATTGCGCACCCCGATTACGTATGGTGACGATCGATATGCCTCCGCTCTGATGTACAACGGGATTTTAGGCGGTTATCCTCACTCTAAACTGTTCGTCAACGTTCGGGAGAAGGAAAGTTTGGCGTATTACGCCTCATCACGGTATGACGGGCACAAGGGCATAGGTACGATTCAATCCGGTATCGAAATACCCAATTATGAAAAAGCGGTTACCATTATCCGCAAGCAACTGGAAGATACGCAAAATGGGGCGATTACCGAGCTGGAAATGACCCAGACACAGGCGATGATTCGCAACTTGTTAAAGGAAATGCAGGATTCCGCTTTTGAAATGATCGCTTACGATTTTAACAGACAGCTTTCCGGCAAAGAACGGACGGTAGATGAGCTGCTGAGCCAAGTGGAGGCCGTCAAGGTGCAGGATGTTCAGGATGCCGCCCGGACGTTCCGACTGGACACCATTTATTTCTTGAGAGATCAGAAGGGGGAATAGCGGGTGGAGCACATACCTTATGAGCATTTACAGGAAACGCTTTACTATGAAGTGATGGATAACGGATTACACGTCTATGTGTTGCCCAAACCGGGCTTTCAGAAGACATATGCTACATTTGCGACCCAATACGGCTCAGTCGATAACCATTTTCGTGTGGAAGGTCAGCAGCCGGTTAAGGTACCGGATGGCATCGCCCATTTTCTGGAGCATAAAATGTTTGAAGAGCCTCAAGGAGATATTTTCGCTACTTTTTCCTCCAATGGGGCATCGGCCAATGCATTTACGAGCTTTGATCAAACGGTATATTTATTTTCTGCAACTGAGCACATTCAGGAGAATTTGACCACACTGGTCAATTTTGTGCAGCATCCTTACTTTACCGATGAAAATGTGGAGAAGGAAAAAGGCATTATCGGCCAGGAAATCAATATGTATGAGGATAACCCGGACTGGCGGAGCTACTTTGGTCTGATCGAAGCGCTATACAAGGTCCATCCGGTGCATATTGATATTGCGGGTACCGTTCAATCGATCAGCACGATTACGAAGGAAACGCTGTATAGCTGCTATGAGGCCTTTTACCACCCGAGCAATATGATTCTTTTTGTGGTAGGCGGAGTGGACCCGGCTGAAGTAATAGAACTGGTGCGTAACAATCAGGCGAAAAAGGATTACAAGCCGCAAGGAGAGATTGAGCGGATTTTTGATGAAGAACCTGCTATTGTGGCAGAGAAGCGTCGTGAGGTAAAGCTGGCTGTTTCTCTGCCTAAGCTGTTGTTCGGATTCAAGGAAGCCAAGGTAGGCCTAACGGGGAAAGAACTGCTTCGTCATGATTTGGAGACCAAGCTGATGCTCGATCTCTTGTTCGGCTCCAGTACGCAACTGTATCAAAAGCTCTACGATGAGGACCTCATTTCAGACAGCTTCGGCCATGAGTACAACAGTACGCCGCAGTATGCGTTCTCTGCTATCGGTGGAGACACCAAGGACCCGGATCGGCTGTTGGCGCGGATACGTGAAGAGGCGGAGTCCATCCAGAAACAGGGCTTCACGGCAGAACATTTTGAACGGGCACGTAAAAAGAAAATCGGTGGTTACCTGCGTATGCTCAATTCGCCCGAAAATATTGCGCATGAGTTTACGAGACATCGCTTCCGGGACAGCGATTTTTTTCAACTGCTGCCGGTCTATGAAAGTATTACACTTGAGGATGTTAATCGCCGTCTAAAAGATCATATTCAGTGGGATCAGATGGCGATATCGCTAGTGGTGAGTCCGTAATGTCCAGGGAGAGAGAACCGATAACCACCAAGGATGGGGAATTAAAAGCCATTGGCGATACGACTGTGCTGATCACAGGAGCAAGCGGCGGGATTGGAGCGGCTATTGCGGAGCGTTTTGCGGCTGTCGGGATGAATGTGGTCATTCACTACATGAAATCTCATGAAAAGGCGAATGAAGTTGCGCGCCGCTGTATGGCTTATTCCGGCAAGGTGATGACCGTGTCAGCGGACCTGCGGAGCAAGGAGCAGATTGAACGCATGCGGGAGAAGCTGGAGAATCACGGGATGAAGCCAGATATTCTTGTGAATAACGCCGGATTATCTCATTACGGATTGCTGACGGATGTGTCGGAAGAGGAATGGGATGAAGTGATGGCCGTCAATGTGAAGGGAACCTTTCTGTGTACGCAGGTTTTTATGCCGCATATGATTTCCCAACGCTATGGCCGTATCGTGAATGTATCTTCCGTATGGGGAATATGCGGCGCTTCATGCGAGGTGCTATATTCCACCACCAAAGGTGGCATCAACGCATTCACTAAAGCGCTCGCTCAAGAAGTTGCGCCTTCCGGGTTAACGGTAAATGCTGTAGCTCCGGGAGCGGTGGATACGTCGATGCTGGATCATCTGGACGAAGGGGAAATTTCCAGTCTCGAAGAAGAAATTCCTGCCGGTCGATTGGCTCGGCCTGATGAAATTTCGTCACTGGTTTATTTTCTGGCGCTTCCTGAATCGGGTTATATTAACGGGCAGGTCATAAGTCCTAACGGGGGATGGGTGACTTGACGGGAAGTACGAATTTTGGAGGAAACCACCAGTATAGTGAGCACCTGAGAAGAGCATATTATAATTGTTGATTTTAAATCTGAATCATCTAAGGAGGATTTAAGTATGTCAACAGTTGTTCAGAATTTCGATACTTGGAAAAAGTTCCTTGGTCAGCGTGTGGAACAGGCGGAGAAGCTGGGAATCAGCCAGGATACCATTTCAGAGCTTGCTTATGAAATCGGTGATTTTCTGGATGAGAAGGTCGATCCGGCCAACCACTCCAACCGCGCGCTGAAAGAACTGTGGGGAGTTGCCGATGAGGACGAGCGTCACACTATCGCCCGGCTGATGGTTAAATTAGCCAAAAGCAACGCATAAGCAGGAACCAACATGAAAAGCTCCCTTTTGGGGGCTTTTCTGTAATGGTTACAGAGCTGTTCTTGTAATTCCGTTGTAATTTATATATCATAAACGTGATTGAGGCTTATGCGATTGTGTTGAATACTGGAAGCCTCTGTCGTCTCAATAATTGGTTTTGTCGAATAGTGTTATTTTATGATACAATAAGGTTTCTATTTGGAAATTTTGATGGTTTTGAATGTGAATGAGGTGATTACGTGACGGAAGAAATGAAACAGTGGTACATGGAGTACAAGATACATAAAAATCGTCCCGGATTATTGGGAGACATTGCTTCCATGCTTGGTATTCTAGGGGTTAATATACTGACGATTAACGGTGTTGAAGGCGAAAGACGGGGGATGCTGCTAGAAACGGACGATGACGAGAAGATACGGATTCTCGGAGATACTTTAAAGAAGGCCAGCAATATTACAGTTAC
Organism: Paenibacillus sp. NPDC055715; assembly: GCF_053617595.1. Lineage (NCBI taxonomy): Bacteria > Bacillati > Bacillota > Bacilli > Caryophanales > Paenibacillaceae > Paenibacillus > Paenibacillus sp. NPDC055715. The sequence continues at coordinate 79,833 of NZ_JBSHGA010000001.1, read as the reverse complement.
GGCCTTACGCGCTCCAAGGCTGGTTGATATATTGGCAGTAAGACACGGACGTTATATTGACCGGGATTCGGATGACCGCAAAACATTCCGCTTTACACGCGACGAGCTTGGGTTACTAGTCGATTTTTTGGGAGAAGTATTAAAGAGAGATGGCAATCAGGTCATTGGACTTCGCGGAATGCCCCGTGTGGGAAAAACCGAATCCATCATTGCCAGCAGCGTATGCGCCATGAAGCGCTGGACTTTTGTGTCTTCGACGTTACTACGGCAGACGGTGCGCAGCCAGCTCTCCGAAGAGGAAATGAACCCAAACAATGTATTTATTATTGACGGCATTGTGAGTACAATTCGGTCAAATGAAAGACATTATCACCTGCTTCAGGAAATTATGAGCATGCCGAGTACGAAGGTTATTGAGCATCCAGACGTTTTTGTACGTGAATCGGGATACAGCTTCGACGATTTCAATATCATTATTGAACTTCGCAATAATCCGGCTGAGGAAATTACTTATGATACCTTTACAGCCAGTTATACAGAAGATCTTTAAATAAGCGTAATTATACAAGGAGATGATGACATGTCAGAACTGGGTCAGCAATTAAAGGAGGCCCGGCTGCAAAAAGGATTGAGCCTTGACGATGTTCAGGAAATGACGAAGATACGCAAACGTTATCTGGAAGCCATTGAGACGGGCGATTACAAAGTGCTGCCGGGAAGCTTTTATGTCAAAGCTTTTATTAAAACGTACGCTGAAACGGTCGGTTTAAACCCTGACGAGATTCTGGAAGGACATAAAAGCAATGTGCCTGAACCGGAGCCGGAAGCTGTCATGGAGCCTGTGACACAGAAACGCTCCAGTCGTTCAGCTACGATTGGAAATCTCAAATGGTTGCCGACAGCTTTAATGTGGCTTTTTCTGGTTCTCATTGGTGGGGTTATTTATGCTTATTGGGTGAGTAACAACCATACGGCTCCAAAAACAGCCGAGAATACAACACCGATTACGATACCAAGTACGTCCACTCCTGACAGCACCAATAAGGGAACTACGACACCGTCGCAAAATACGACGACAACCCCTCCTCAAGGAAGCGGTCAGACGACAACGCAAACTAACGGTCAGACGGCTGCTCCAAATGGTGGCGGCGGACAAACCACTCCTGATACGGGGCAAACCCAACCCGGAGGTACAGGAACGGGTACGACCACGACCAATCCTGACAGTAGCCAGCAACCGAATACCACTACGCCGCAACAAGGTGTAACCGTGGCTCAGGATGGCAAGCAAGGCAAAACGACGATTTTCAAAGTTTCCAGTGCAACCGGAGCTACAGTCAAGGTCGATATTAAGGCAACGGGAGAAAGCTGGCTTGAGGTGTACAAGGGACAAAACTCACGTGGTGAAAAGCTGAGCTATGGCATGACCAAAAGCGGAGATGCTATGTCCTTTGACATCGGTCCGGAAGGCTTGTATATCAAATCAGGACGTTCTTCTGCCACGGATATTTCCGTAGCAGGCCAACCGATAACTGATAATAAATCGACGACTCGTGTTTTGATACAGCAAGGAGAAGCTTCTTTGACCGGAACGACTGCCGGGGTGAATGGTACTACTACGGATTCGACTACAGGCGGTGAATAAACCCTCTATTACGCGGAAATACTAATGACTGTAATTCATGGGAAGCCAGTCATTTCATTTTCCGCAAAGTGAGGTGTATACATTATGACCGTCAGTTGGATTGTGACAGGGCTTGGTATAATTGTCAGTCTACTGGGCTATTATCTGACCCCAAGTGCTTGGGGCTATGGCATACTGGGCTTTGGTCTTGCTCACATTGTGCTGGGACTTCTGGATATGTTCCGAAATCCGACCCGCAGCCACAGTTAGATATGTTGACCGTGAAATGAAATAAAGGCGTTTTTGTCAGCTTAACTGGCAAGAGCGCCTTTTTAGTGAGCGGATTATTGGATTTTTGTAAATGACTAGCCTATAATTAGTTATTGAACTTTGTTGTGGAAAGGAAAGTGAAACGATGGCTTCAGAAAATTCATTTGATATCGTCTCCAAAATGGATATGCAGGAATTGACCAATGCGGTTCATCAGACGGAGCGTGAAATTGAAACACGATTTGATTTTAAGGGGAGCAAAAGCAGCCTTAAGCTTGAAAAGGAAGCTCTAACGATTGCATCGGAAGACGAATACAAGCTCAACGCGGTAATTGATATTTTGCAATCCAAAATGGCCAAGCGCGGTTTATCCCTTAAAAACGTGGAGTACGGTAAGCTGGAACCAGCCTCTTTGGGTTCAGTACGCCAGCGTCTTGCACTCAAGCAGGGGATTGATCAGGATAATGCCAAAAAAATTAACATTCTTATCCGGGATTCTAAGCTGAAAGTGAAAAGTCAGATTCAAGGTGATCAGATCCGCGTGACCGGAAAAAACAAAGATGATTTGCAAGCGGTCATTCAGTTGTTGCGCAAAGCTGATCTGCCATTGGAGCTTCAATTTACGAATATGAAATAAAGCCGTTTTCCCTCATGCAGATTGTAAGAAAAGATGATGCTTGATGCGCGGCAGGTTATTTTGACATGCGTTTTACACCATATTATACTTGTAACGAAAATGCAGACGATTAGGTGTATAGCGATAGTCAAAAGCGATTTACATAGGATTGAATTCAATCCGAAAACTGCCATTTTTAATCAAGTACGATAATCAGGGGAGAGTGTGTTGTGAATTTACCCAACAGAATTACAATAACGCGGATTTGCCTCATCCCGGTGATGATGCTGGCCTTGCTGGTGGATTTTGATTTCTATCCGCCGCCGATTGAGATCGGAGCTTTCAAGCTACCGTATAATCAGTTGATTGCGGCTATCATTTTCCTCGTAGCCGCCAGCACGGATGGTCTTGACGGATATTTGGCCCGTAAAAATAACATGGTCACCAACTTGGGGAAATTGCTGGACCCTCTTGCGGATAAGCTTTTGGTAACTGCTATTTTGGTTTCTTTGGTGGAATTGGGCAAGATTGATTCGTGGATTGTTGTTATAATTGTTAGCCGTGAGTTTGCGGTCACTGGTCTGCGTCAGATTGCTTTACTGGATGGCTCTGTGGTCGCTGCGAGCAACTGGGGCAAAATAAAGACCGTCATCCAGATTGTTGCCATTATAGCGCTGCTCATTAATAATTTCCCGTTTGTTTTTCTGGGTATTCCGTTCGATTTAATAGCGATATGGGCGGCTGTGTTGATCACCATTTATTCGGGTATTGATTACTTTGTAAAGAATATCCATTTGCTGAGCTCCTCCAGAGTTTAACAGGATAAATTTTATGAAAACAGCAACAGGGACTAAACTTATTGCTGTTTTTTTACATAATTCTCACAACATTCGCAGTACGGGAGGGAAAATCAATGAAAGCTGAAATAATTGCAGTAGGAACAGAGTTATTGCTTGGACAAATAGTGAATACAAATGCTCAATATTTATCACAAGAGTTGGCTACAATTGGGATTGATGTATATTTTCAGACGGTTGTTGGCGATAACATGGATCGGCTTCAGGAAGCGGTACGACTTGCTCAGAAGCGTGCGGATATTATTTTGTTCTCCGGTGGTCTGGGACCGACTCAGGATGATTTGACGAAAGATGCGATAGCTGCTGTACTGGGGCGGAAATTGCACATAGATCAACTTGCAATGGACAAGCTGGAACAGTTTTTCCGTAATCGCGGGGTAGAAATGACCGAGAATAACCGCCGGCAGGCGCTTTCTATTGAAGGGGCTACTACGCTTGAAAATGAGACAGGGTTAGCTGTGGGCGACGCAATTGCACAGGACGGTAAATTTTATTTGGTTTTGCCTGGACCGCCTAAGGAACTTAAACCCATGTTTGCAAACCAGGCGAAACCTTGGTTGCTTCAGCAGGTATTGAGCGGTGAGGAAATGCCAATTTATTCGAAAATGCTAAAATTCGCAGGAATCGGTGAGTCAGCTCTTGAAACCCGATTGTTAGATCTGATCCAATCCCAGACGGATCCCACAATTGCTCCTTACGCCAAGGAAGGGGAAGTCACGATCCGTATATCCACCAAGGCGGCCAGCGAGAGCGAGGCACTGGTCAAGCTGGCGGCTACGGAAGTAGAAATTCAGCAGCGTCTTTCGGAATACATGTATGCGAGCGAGGACGTCACGCTGGAGAAGGTTATCGTAGATCTAATGACCAAACGCGGATTCACTGTGAGTGCGGCGGAAAGCTGTACAGGTGGGATGCTGATGGAACACATCACTTCCATACCGGGCAGCGCTGTTATGTTTCAAGGCGGCATCGTGTGTTATTCCAATGAAATGAAAATGAAACTGCTCAACGTGCCTCATGATTATTTGGAAGGGGATCATGCGCCAGGCGCAGTGAGTAAGGAAGTCGCCCTTGTGCTTGCAGAGCAGGCAAGAATAGTTATGGACAGTGATTTTGGACTTTCAGTTACAGGCGTAGCCGGACCTGGATATTCCGAACGGAAGCCAGTTGGCTTAGTATACATTGGTATTTCTGAGCGCGACAAGAAAACGGAAGTACATGAGCTGAGACTGAGCGGAAACCGTGAAACAATCCGTCTGCGATCAGTCAAAGCAATCCTGTACATATTGTGGCGTAGACTGGTGGAGAACGAGAAGCTCTCTTAATGAGCTGTATCCGATGTGAGTTTTCATAGAGTTGTTTTAGGTAAATGATTAATGGTATAGTCATATCATCGGAAGAACCGCTGCAAAAGCCTTTTTGCCTGCGGTTCTTTTTTTGATTTAGAGACAGATGGAAGTACAGAAGAGAACTGCCCAAGTAAAAAAAACGAATGTATGTTCGAAAAAATGCTTGGCAAGCGTGTCAAAACAAGGTATTATTAAAGTACAAACAATGAAGGATGTGAGTTTATTGTCAGATCGTCGTGCTGCGCTGGATATGGCGCTCCGTCAAATAGAAAAGCAATTCGGTAAAGGTTCCATTATGAAGTTGGGTGAGTCCACCCATATGCAAGTGGAAACAATACCCAGTGGTTCGATTGCTTTGGATATTGCGTTAGGAACGGGCGGCTTCCCAAGAGGTCGAATTATTGAAGTATATGGACCAGAATCATCTGGTAAAACAACAGTAGCTCTTCACGCTATAGCAGAGGTACAAAAAACAGGCGGCCAAGCCGCTTTTATCGACGCCGAGCATGCGCTGGATCCGTCGTATGCCAGCAAGCTGGGTGTCAATATTGATGAGTTGTTGCTATCGCAGCCAGATACAGGAGAGCAGGCACTTGAGATTGCCGAAGCGCTTGTACGTAGTGGAGCCGTAGACATTGTTGTTGTTGACTCTGTAGCGGCACTTGTGCCAAAAGCGGAGATTGAAGGTGAGATGGGAGATTCCCATGTTGGTCTTCAAGCCCGTTTAATGTCGCAGGCATTGCGTAAGCTGTCCGGGGCCATTAACAAATCGAATACCATTGCTATCTTTATTAACCAATTACGCGAAAAAATAGGTGTTATGTTCGGTAACCCTGAAACTACACCAGGTGGACGTGCTCTGAAATTTTATTCTACAGTTCGTTTGGATGTCCGCCGCATTGAAAGCTTGAAAAGCGGTAATGACGTTGTAGGTAACCGCACACGTATTAAAGTGGTGAAGAATAAAGTCGCACCTCCTTTCCGTCAGGCGGAAGTGGACATTATGTACGGCGAAGGTATCTCCAAGGAAGGCAGCTTGATTGACATTGGTACGGAGTACGACATTGTCGACAAGAGCGGAGCCTGGTATTCCTATGAAGGTGAGCGACTCGGCCAGGGACGTGAAAATGCGAAGCAATTTCTGAAGGAAAATCCGAACATTGCTAGCACGATCGAGCAAAAAATCCGTGTGGCCAGCAATCTTATCACGACAATAGCTCCGCCGACAGAAGAAGAGTTGGCAAAGCAAGCTAAGGAAGAACAGGAATTGCTGGAGCTTGAATAAAGCTTAGTTAAATCCTGGTTTATGAACTGGAGCGAGGGTGTCCGTTTGAATAGCATGTTTCTGATGCCCTGCACAGTTGTGCAGGGCATTTTTGCATCGAATGTGGCCTGCGTGTCAGTTGCATTTTACTTTTGCGTGGCGGGCATTCTCAGCTTGCTTTCGTGAATATCAAAGTGAGGGAAGCACATTGCAATTGGAAGATGAAGGTGAACACACTTCGAAGGAAAATGAGCAGCAAGGCATTTCCTTTTTTCCTGATCATGAGGAATTGATGGTTACGAGGGTGGAACAGGAGCAGGGTAGGAAACGCGGGAGATACACGATTCATTTTGGCCCGTATTCATTGTCCGTACTGGAAGATGTAATGATCAAGTACAATATGTTCAAAGGAACGACTTTCGTCAAAAAGGAACTGGAAGAAATCGTTCTGGCGGACGAAAAGCAACAGGCATACGTGCACGCGCTTCGTTATTTGGAACGAAAGCCGCGTACACGTCAGGAGATTGAGCAGCGTTTGACGCAAAAGGAAATGGGCCAAGCTGTTATTGATGAAGTGTTGAACCGTCTGGAGCGGGAGCAACTTGTGGATGACGATCTATACGCCCGTCAGTGGGCAAGGCAGCGCATAACGAGCCAGCGGAAGGGGAAGATGTGGGTAAGGCAGGAACTGCGTCAAAAGGGCATCTCTAAAGCCTCTATCGGGGAAGCTTTAGGTGAGGTCAGCGATCATGAGGAATGGGAGAGCGCTTTGATTGTCGGACGCAAGAAATGGAATCAGGTACGTGGAGATATAATGGAGAAGAAACGGAAAACGTACCCCTTTCTCATGAGACGCGGATATTCGGGGGGGATGACACGCCGCGTAGTTAATCATCTTACGATGGCTGAGCAAGACGGGGCTTCCGATGACGGGGAATTATCGCTGTGGGATGAATAGTTGTTAAACAGCCGGGGATCCATTAACTGGCCTAAGCGAACAGGATGAGCTGGTTATCGCACGGAAAGCCACATGGTAATCTACTAAAGTTTGCATTCCCTTGACAATGCTATTTGTCAAATAATAAAATATATATGAAACGATGCTTGTGGAACACCCTTTTTCCTTCCAAAAAAGCGGAGCCCATGAGTACGTTCTCATCGCCAAATAACAAGTGATGCCGCTATGCCAGGCGGAATTGTACGTGTGAAAGCATGTGCATATGAAATGAAACGGCCGCGTGCCGTTATCTTAGTTTGACGATCAAAGCTAATGTGACAATTGCAAAAAGTCCCAAGGAATGCCTTGGAGGAATCAACGGGGAGGTGAACAGTATGATGACTGCGATCTGGTTCGTTCTCGTTGCTGTAGCCGCGTTATTCTTTGGGTTCGGGATTGGTTATTTTATTCGCAAATCTATTGCAGAAGCTAAAATCTCCAGTGCGGAAGAAGCTGCCGCGCAAATCGTGGAGAACGCGAAAAAAGAGGCAGAAGCGCTGAAGAAGGAAACGGTATTGGAAGCGAAAGATGAAATCCATCGCATCCGTGCCGAAGCTGAAAAGGAAACTCGTGAGCGTCGGAATGAAATTCAACGGCAGGAACGAAGACTGCTGCAAAAAGAAGAATCGCTGGATAAAAAATTGGAATCGCTGGAACGTAAAGAAGAACAAGTGGCCAACAAAGAGAAACGAATCGATGAAACCCAGCAGCAGATTGATTCGATTTATAAGAGTCAGGTAACTGAGCTGGAACGTATTTCCAATCTGACGACGGAAGATGCGAGAAGTATTATTCTGTCCAACGTAGAGCAGGAAGTTCGCCATGAAACCGCTCAGATGATTAAGGAAATTGAGCAACAGGCCAAAGAAGAAGCGGACAAAAAGTCTCGTGAAATCATCACACTGGCCATCCAACGCTGTGCAGCGGACCATGTGGCGGAAACGACGGTTTCCGTTGTCACGTTGCCAAACGAAGAAATGAAAGGCCGAATTATCGGACGTGAAGGCCGTAATATCCGTGCGCTTGAAACCCTTACGGGAATTGACCTCATTATTGATGATACGCCGGAAGCGGTTATTTTGTCTGGATTTGATCCGATTCGCAGAGAGATAGCGCGTACTGCGCTTGAGAAGCTCGTAGCGGACGGACGGATACATCCGGCTCGTATTGAAGAAATGGTGGAAAAATCCCGTAAAGAAGTGGATGAACGAATCCGCGAGTATGGCGAACAGGCCACCTTCGAGGTGGGTGTGCATAGCCTGCATCCGGATTTAATCAAGATCCTGGGACGTCTCAAGTTCCGTACAAGCTACGGACAGAACGTATTGAAGCACTCGATGGAAGTTGCATACTTGGCAGGTCTGATGGCCGGAGAACTGGGCGAGGATGTTACACTGGCAAGACGGGCAGGGTTGCTACATGACATCGGGAAGGCGCTGGATCACGAAGTGGAAGGATCACACGTTGAAATTGGCGTGGAACTGGCGAAGAAGTACAAGGAACACCCGGTCGTCCTCAACAGTATTGCTTCACATCACGGCGACTGCGAAGCGACTTCAGTGATTGCTATGCTGGTTGGGGCAGCAGATGCCCTGTCGGCAGCAAGACCGGGAGCGCGACGTGAAACACTGGAGACGTACATCCGTCGTCTTGAGAAGCTGGAACGCATTTCCGAGTCTTTTGAAGGTGTGGAAAAATCGTACGCCATTCAAGCAGGACGCGAAGTTCGCGTTATGGTGCAGCCAGAGAAAATTGATGATGCGGAAGCATTCCGATTGGCTCGCGATATAACGAAAACGATTGAGAATGAACTGGATTATCCGGGACATATCAAGGTTACCGTCATTCGTGAGACTCGCGCGGTAGAATACGCAAAATAAAAGCAATTTAACGAAAAGTGGCCGCTGTTTGTAGGGCCACTTTTCATTATGTAAGGCATACTAGGGAGGGTTTTCTATCAACGTATTATTTATTGGAGACATCGTCGGTAGCGTAGGCAGAAAGGCATTGAGGGAGAATCTTCCTTCGTTGAAATCAAAGTACAACCCGCACATTATTATCGTTAACGGAGAAAATGCAGCTTCGGGAAGAGGGATTACCCCTGCGATCGCACGGGAGTTTTTTGATTGGGGCGTTCATGGTATTACGATGGGGAATCATACATGGGATAATAAGGAAATATTTGATTTTATAGATGATGAGCCACGTATTATACGTCCGGCCAACTTTCCGCCGGGAACACCAGGACGAGGCTATACAGTAGTGAAAGGTGGAGGCAAGGAGCTGGCGATTGTTAACTTGCAGGGCAGAACTTTTTTACCAGCCATTGATTGTCCGTTCCGCGCAGCTGATGAAATTGTAGATGAACTGCGCAAAAAGCATAAGCATATCTTGGTCGATTTTCACGCCGAGGCGACCTCAGAGAAAATTGCTATGGGTTGGCATCTGGATGGTCGCGCTTCAATCGTGGTGGGGACGCACACACATGTACAGAGCAATGACGATACGATTTTGCCACAGGGAACAGCGTATCAGACGGATGCAGGTATGGTAGGCCCTTATGAGGGAGTGCTCGGCATGCAGAAAGAGGCTGTGCTACAGAAATTTCAGACCCAGCTTCCGGTACGCTTTCAAGTGGACATGGGGAAATGGCACTTTCATGCCATCAGTGTAGAGCTGAATGATGACGATGGAAAAGCCCGTAAAATTCAGAAAATCAGACTAAAAGAAGATGAATGGCGGATGGATTAACGTTTTTGGAAGCTGATTAAGGAAAGAATAAGGAAAACTGTCACGAAAAAGCAGGAATTTTTTGCTGACCCTCGAATAACATTTAGATAGTGGAATCAAACCATCATCATTCCCAGGGGAGGTATTTACTATGGATGTATTAAAAGTATCAGCAAAATCCAATCCCAATTCAGTTGCAGGCGCACTCGCAGGGGTACTGCGTGAACGCGGAAATGCCGAATTGCAGGCGATTGGAGCAGGTGCACTGAATCAAGCCATTAAAGCTGTAGCCATTGCCCGGGGATTTGTCGCACCAAGCGGAGTGGATTTGATTTGTATTCCTGCTTTTACGGATATTGTTATTGACGGAGAAGACCGGACTGCAATCAAGCTGATTGTAGAGCCAAGATAATAAATGCTAGTTGCCTCAGCCTGTTTGCGATGGTGTAAACAGGCTTTTTTGCATGGAAGTTGCCTGTTATTACATAGATTGTAAGATAGCTTCATCATGTTGTAATCTATGAATGGAGGTAGGATGCATGAACAGTAGGCTACACACGAAATGGCCGGTTGCCGATTTGCATTGTGATGTGTTGTGTAAGATGCAGCTCAATCCGCAGGTGGATTTCAATCATTCGTCGCTTGATGTTACAAGAGAGCGTTTGTTAGAAGGCCGTGTGCACTTGCAAACATTCGCTATATATATTTCCCGGGTGCTAGGTACGCCAAGATTTGAGCATGTAATTCGTCAGGTTGAACTGTTCAGGCAGCATATAATATCCCCATCTGGCGGGTTGAAGCCGCTATTGTGGAAGGAAGACTTGGAAGAACGCAAGGATACAACATTGGTAAATATGGAATGTAATGTAATGCAACAACTTCAAGGATCACCCTGGGCTCTGCTATCGCTGGAGGGAGTGGACGCGCTGGAAGGGAATCCGTTTAATGCTGAACTGTGCTATGCCTTGGGAATCCGATTGATCGGGCTGACGTGGAATTATGCAAATTGGGCGGCTGACGGCATTATGGAGCAGAGGGGTGGCGGACTGACTCGCAAGGGACATGAGTTGGTCAAGCGCTGTAATGAATTAGGTTTGCTACTAGATGTATCTCATTTGTCTGTACAAGGCTTCTGGGAGGTGCTGGAGGAGGCAGCTCAACCGCCGATTGCTTCACACTCCAACGCCTTCGCGGTATGTCCTCACCCACGTAATCTTCGGGATGAGCAGATTCGTGCGTTGATCGCGCGTAACGGACGGATTGGTTTGACTTTCGTCACGATGTTTCTCAAAGAGCAGGGTACGGTGACCGCTGAGGATTTGTTGCCACACATTGAACATCTTTGTTCACTAGGCGGCGAACGGCATTTGATGTTCGGATCTGATTTTGACGGTATCGAACATCATGTGCAGGGGCTGGAGCATTCAGGGAAATATCCACGTTTTGCGGAACTGCTGCTGAAGCATTATCCTGAGGAACTGGTCAAGGGGTGGCTGAAAGGACATGCGCTGGAATATTTGCAAACGAATCTGCCTTCCAAAATGTCTTCTTAAATAGCTATTTATAGAAGTTATTTTTGGTTACCCACACCCTTGACAAAGCGAGATGTATTACGAAATAATTGGAGCATCCTAAAGTGGTAGGGTGCTAAAACAACGCTTGCTGAAATATGACATACCTTGGGGCGAGCCTGACGAGTCACCATGCTGTACAGCCATGTCAGAGGGGAGCTCTATTACATAATGTTGATAAAAAAGGTTACCTGGCTTGAGCTCTTTTATGACTTATTGTTCGTAGCCGCTGTCTCCAAGGCCACTCCTGTTTTACTACATGTTGAACATGGTAGTATTTCTTTGGAGCATCTGGCGAAGTTTGTTTTGATTTTTATTCCGATATGGTGGGCTTGGGTAGGACAAACGGTCTACAACAATCGTTTTGGTGAAGACAGTATGACGCATCGAATCTTTATGATTCTGCAATTGTTTTTCGTGTTAATTATGACCGCCAGCCTTAATATAGATTTTGATGCCTATTATGTATCTTTTTTTGTGGGCTATATTGGTTTAAGAGGTTTGACTGTCGTTCAATATTTACTCTCAGCACCCAAAGAAACGGCTCATAAACAGGAAACAGCTCGTTTTTTCGGAACCTATTTTTGGATCGGAATAGTCATCTCTAGTTTCTCCTTCTTCTTTGACTCTTGGGTTCGGTATTTGATTTTATATACCGGTATTGCTGTTGATATCCTCGTTCCCTTGATTGGTCGTAAAAAATTGGTGATTACACCAATCCATACGGAGCATCTTTTAGAGCGCTTTGCACAGTTCACCTTAATTCTGCTTGGCGAATCAGTGATCAGTATGCTTTCTGTTTTACAATCCGATCATTTTACGGTCTCTTCCGTTGTATTTGCTGCCTTGGCTTTTGTATTAGTCATCGCAATCTGGTGGCAATACTTTGAGAATATGGAGAAGCACGCAGATAAATCAAAACAAACAGCAGGACAGACTATCATTTACGGCCATTTGTTTATTTATCTTTCACTTAGCATGCTAGCTGCTTCGATACAGCTCTTGTTTTTGGGAAAAGTAGACTATATCTTTATAGTTTGTTTTACTTTTGCTTCAGTTCTTATTTACTTTTTGTCGGTTCTGCTAGTATTTCATCGGTATAGATTAAATCATCCTAAACCAAGCCTCAGAGTCATTCTTTTTTTAACTGGAGTCCTCTGTGTCTTGTTTATCCTTAACGTATTTATTGTCGTTCCCTTTCATCTCATCGTAGCTGAAATCATGCTGTTCTTTATCCTGTTCGCTAAAATGACGGTTCACGATTAAGGCTAATTAGGGCGAAAAACGGAACTTTGTCTCGCTTTCCTTTTCTTTCTTGGCAAAGTAGGAGTATAATAGTATAGATGTGCAAAGTTGTGCAAAGTATTGTATAGAGAAAAAGGAGTGACCTACGATGAGTAAAATCGTACCTGTCGGCGTTTCCGCACGCCATATTCACCTGACTCAAGAGCATATTGAAATTTTGTTCGGAGCAGGATATCAACTGACTGAATTTAAACCTTTGTCTCAACCAGGACAATTTGCCGCAAATGAAACGGTAGCTGTAATTGGTTCTAAGGGACAATTTGAAAAGGTTCGTATTTTGGGACCAGCTCGTCCAGCTTCCCAGCTTGAAATCTCTTGCACAGATTCCTTTGCTATCGGCGTAAAAGCGCCTGTACGCGAATCTGGCAGCATTGACGGTACACCAGGAATCACAGTAAAAGGACCAGCCGGAGAAGTGGAACTGCAAGAGGGTGTAATCGTAGCTGCCCGTCACATTCATTTCCATACATCTGATGCAGCAAAATGGGACATTAAGGATAAGCAGTTGCTGAAAGTACGTGTCGGCGGCGAACGTGGTCTTGTATTTGAAAATGTTCTTGCGCGTGTGTCCGATTCTTTTGCTTTGGATATGCATATTGATACAGATGAAGCGAACGGAGCCGGTGTGAAAAACGGTGACAACGCTGAAATCGTAGACTAATATACGTATATAATGCCGAAAGGCTAAGGGTTCGATTCTTGCTAAAGAGTCGGGCTTTTTTACATACTAAGGATTCTCAAAAATTTTACCTATAGAAATATGGATATTAAATTTACAGCGTGCCCATTTCGCGTTCGCGGGGATATATGGCGATGGCTTATAAATCATGCTATAATTTAGTGTAATGCCTTTTTCAAAGGAGTTTTCACAGGCTAAAAAGAGATGTACCCATATGTAAAGATACGGTAAAAGCGTAATTGGCGTGAAATAGATGGTGTAAGGAGTGACCAAAGGAATGGCCAAGGAAACGAAAGATTACTCCAAATATTTTGATTTCTCGGATGCGAAGATCATTTCTCAGGATGAGCATAGCAAGAAGATCCGCATTCGCGGACGTGAAATCAATATTATGGCGGAGCCGAATCATAGAAAAGAAAAGCAACGCGGTAAAGAGGACGTACAGGTATTGTATGATAATGCAGTACCGGATGAACTTAAGCATATCGGCGAGGGAAAGCATTACATCGTGTACACATTCGGTTGCCAGATGAACGAGCATGATTCGGAAACGATTAAAGGATTACTGGAGCAAATGGGTTATCAGGCGACAGAAGATCGTAAGGAAGCGGACATCATCTTGCTGAATACGTGTGCGATCCGTGAAAATGCGGAGGACAAAGTATTTGGTGAGCTGGGTCACCTCAAGCATCTCAAAACAGAGAAGCCGGGTATGCTGCTCGGCGTATGTGGTTGCATGTCACAGGAAGAGAGTGTCGTCAACCGGATTTTGCAAAAGCACAGTTTTGTCGACATGATTTTTGGTACCCATAATATCCATCGTCTGCCGCAGCTCGTCAAGGAAGCACTCTTTAGCAAAGAAATGGTGGTCGAGGTGTGGTCCAAGGAAGGCGACATTATCGAGAACCTGCCGAAGAAGCGTGAGGGTATGCGGGCTTGGGTGAACATTATGTACGGCTGTGATAAATTTTGCACCTACTGTATTGTTCCGTTCACACGCGGTAAGGAAAGAAGTCGTCGTCCCGAGGATGTCATTGCTGAGGTACGGGATTTGGCACGTCAGGGCTTTAAGGAAATTACTTTGCTGGGTCAGAATGTCAACGCCTATGGCAAGGACTTAAAGGATATGAATTACAGATTCGGGGATCTGATGGACGATATGCGTAAGATTAATATCCCGCGTGTACGTTTTACAACATCACATCCGCGTGATTTTGATGACCATTTGGTTGAAGTGCTCGGTAAGGGCGGCAATTTGGTGGAGCATATCCATCTGCCTGTTCAATCCGGTAATACGGATATATTGAAGAAAATGAACCGAAAATATACACGTGAGCGCGTTCTGGAGCTGGCAGCGAAGATCAAAGCGGCTGTTCCGCATGTTTCGCTGACAACGGATATTATTGTAGGTTTTCCGGGCGAAACGGACGAACAGTTTGAAGATACCATTTCTCTCGTGCGCGAGGTTGGTTACGACTTTGCCTACACCTTTATTTATTCGCCACGTGAAGGTACACCGGCGGCGTCCATGGAAGACAATGTGCCTATGTCGGTCAAAAAAGAGCGTCTCCAGCGTCTAAACAATGTGGTGAACGAAAACAGCCTCCGCTTTAACGGTAGACTGCGTGGCGAGGTCGTTGAGGTGTTGGTGGAAGGCGAGAGCAAAAATAACAGCGAGGTGCTTGCTGGCCGGACCCGTTCCAATAAGCTGGTGCATTTTGAAGGTTCCAAGGATCTGATCGGTACCTTTGTGCAGGTGAAAATTACGGAGCCTATGACCTTTTACATTCAGGGTGATTTGGTTCAAACTGCCGTGGCGGTTAACGATTAACAAAATAGCGTAGCAAGGTTAGCATGTGGATCAAATATGAGTTGTGTGTACGACCGTATAAGTGAGAGAAGGAGCTATGAACAGTGACAGAGGAGCGGTTGCAACAGTCAGAGCTTCAACCGGCGGAGCGCCAACATGATCATTTGGTCAATCGCGATATGATATTGGCGAAAGCCCAAGAGTTGGCGGGTATTTTAGGTAACAGTGAGGAAGTGCAGGTATTTCGGAAAGCAGAAGATAAAATCCGTGATCATCAGCACATCCAGCATCTGATTACAGCGATGAAGAAAAAGCAAAAGGAAATTGTGGCCTTCGAATCCTTGAAGAATCAAACCATGATTGCCAAAATAGAGGCCGAGCTTCAGGAGCTTCAGGAAAAGCTTGACGGCATTCCGATTGTAACGGAGTTTCAGCAAAGCCAGGTAGAAATTAATGAGCTGCTACAAATGGTTATTATGGCAATTCGTGATACGGTTGCCGAAAAGGTGAATGTAGAAGAGGGAAAAAGTACTTCCTCCTCTAATTGCAGTGACTAGAATGATGTATGGTGTGGAAGCTCAGCTTCCACGCCTTTTTTTCAGGAGCAACTTGTTATCATGTACCGTACTAGACCTCAAGAGGAAATGTGAGGCATCATAGAAAGGATGAAAACAAGAAAATGGATAACTTACGTAGTTTGTTAGAAGATGAAGTAAACACATTTTGGAATTATTTGGGCTGTGAATTGATCGAAGCTGATGCAAATGAGGTACATATCGCTTTACAGGCTGGGCCCCAGCATACTAACGTAGTGGGTATTGTTCATGGAGGCGTACTCACTTCATTGATGGATCAGGCCATGGGGATGGTTAGCATGGTCTCACGCAATATGGAAATGTGCGTGACGACAAATCTGAACGTTCATTTTTTGTCAGCGATGAAACAAGGGCGATTGGAGGTTAAGGCAAGAATTCTCCATCAAGGAGGGCGTACCATAACGACTGAGGCGGAAGTGAAGGATAGTGAAGGAACGCTCGGCTGCATGGCTACGGCGACATTCTGGGTATTGCGTAAACAACCAGGTCAATTGGGTAATGCTTGACGCTTGACAAAAGTTTTTATTATGTCATAATGAATTTATCAAAACGATATAACATGGTGATGCCAATGGATAACGAACGTATAAATGAAGAGGCGCAGAAGGCGTCGTATAACATTAAGAAATATCGGACCCCGGATGGTGCTCCGGCAGATATCGTCATGTTCACCTTGACCAAGCGGGAGCGCAAGACGGTGACGAAGACGTTGCCAATCCGTGAGCTGAAAGTAATGCTTATCAAGCGCCGCAGATGGCCGTTTGCCGGACGCTGGGCCTTGCCCGGGGGCTTTTGTCAGGAAGATGAATCTATGTACGGAGCCGCCAAGCGCGAGCTGTTAGAGGAAACCGGCGTGGATGGCGGGCATCTGGAGTATCTAGGTGTGTATAGTGGACCTGGGCGTGATCCGCGCGGGTGGATTATATCGCATGCGTTTTTTGCTCTGGTAGAGGAATGGATGTTAGAGCAACGGCAAGCGGCGGATGATGCTTCCGAGGTCGGGATGTTCACGATCCGTGAAGCGCTGGAGGAATTGGAGCTGGCATTTGACCACCGCGACATTATTGTGGATGCTTATCGGAAGATTCAGTTGCAAATGCTCCAGACGACGATAGCTAAGCAGTTTTTGCCTCTGCATTTTACATTGGGCGAGCTGTATCAGGTCATTCAAAGTGTCGTACCGGATTTCGAAGAGCCGAACTTTATTCGCAAAATAACATCGACTCGCAGCAGACAGGGAATACTGGAAGAGGTACGGGATGAGAACGGCAAACCGCTCAGCTCCAATCAGTACTCACAGAGACCTGCACAGCTTTATCGTTTTAGTGACAGAGTGCCGCGCTTGTCTATCTACACCTAATGTATTGCAGTAGGTCACGTAAAGAGCGCACAATCCCCAATTTGAGGATGAAGGAGCTGACTGTACGATGAGGGCATTAATCGTTATTGATTACACGAATGATTTTGTGGACGGCAGTCTGCCTGTTGGACAACCGGCAATTGGGCTGGATGAACGGATGGCAGCTATTACGCAGGTGTATGTGGATGAAGGGGATTTTGTCGTTATGGCAGCGGATTTGCATGAGGAGAATGATCTTTATCACCCGGAGAGCAAGTTGTTTCCTCCTCATAATATTCGTGGAACCGAGGGACGAGATTTGTATGGCATGCTCTATAACCTCTATGAGAAACAGAGTGATTCCATCTATTGGATGGATAAAACACGATACAGCGCGTTCGCTGGCACGGATCTGGAACTCAGATTGCGTGAACGTGGTATTACGGAAGTTCATTTGATCGGTGTGTGCACGGATATCTGTGTACTGCATACGGCTGTAGACGCTTATAACAAAGGTTTTGCGATTACGGTATACAAGGACGCTGTGGCGAGCTTTAATCAGGCCGGACATGATTGGGCTTTGGGTCATTTTCAGGGCAGTCTGGGAGCCGATGTATGGTCGGCTGAGGATACGATTTTACGCCAGAAGAAGTAAATAACTTTGCGATTGTGCACCAATATCCGATAACAAAATGGAGTCGGATGTTGCTGAATCCGGATGGACGAGGCGGTACGCCGCTGCAAAACCGGGGACAGTCAGAGAGGATGATTACGATGCAGTCAACGAGCCTCGCATTACATACAGATAAATATCAGATTAATATGATGTACGCCCATTGGGTGAACGGAAGCCACCAGCGCAAAGCTGTGTTTGAGGCATATTTCCGCAAGCTGCCCTTTGGCAACGGATATGCGGTGTTCGCAGGTCTGGAACGCATTGTGAATTACATTGCAAACCTGCGTTTTACAGAAGAGGATATCCGTTACCTTTCAGAGCAGGAGGAGAGGTATGATCCCATGTTTCTGGAGGCATTGCGCCAGTTTAGGTTTGGCGGAACCGTTCATTCGATGAGAGAAGGGGCGCTTGTTTTCCCGAATGAGCCTCTGATACGCGTTGAAGGAACGATTATGGAAACACAACTGGTCGAGACAGCGTTGTTGAATTTTATGAACTACCAGACGCTGATTGCGACGAAGGCGTCGCGCATCAAGCAGGTGGCAAGCGGCGATACGCTGCTGGAATTTGGCACACGGCGGGCGCAGGAAGCAGATGCGGCGATTTGGGGAGCACGGGCAGCTTATGTAGCGGGTTTTGATGCAACATCTAATATGCTGGCAGGTGAGCACTTTGGTATTCCGACGAAGGGAACGCATGCTCATTCCTGGGTGCAGACCTTTATGAGCGAGCAGGAGGCTTTTGACGTGTATGCGAAGGTTTTACCGGATCAGGTCACACTGCTGGTGGACACCTTTAATACGCTGGAGAGCGGCGTTCCTCATGCGATTCGGACAGCGAAGATGCTGGAGAGTCAGGGCAAACGCATGAATGCAATCCGTCTGGACAGTGGTGACTTAGCCTATTTGTCCATTCAGGCACGGGAAATGCTGGATGCTGAAGGCTTGGATTATGTACAAATTGTAGCCTCCAATGATTTGGATGAAAACACGATTTTCAACTTAAAGGCCCAAGGCGCGCGTATTGATGTATGGGGTGTGGGAACACAGCTCATTACAGCTTCGGATCAACCTTCACTGGGCGGGGTGTACAAGCTGGTCGAGCGGGAAGTAGAAGGCGAAATGCTGCCGACGATTAAAATTTCCGGCAATCCGGAAAAGGTATCCACACCGGGCAAGAAGGATGTATATCGTATTATAGATAAGAAGAAAGGGAGAGCTGTCGCCGATTATATTTCTTTTCCGGATGAAGATCGTCCGCGCAATGGAAAGCGGCTGAAACTCTTTAATCCGTTGCATCCGTACATGAAGAAATATGTGGAAAATTACGAGTCAGTTCCGATGCTGGAGCCTATTTTCGTAAATGGGCAGAAAGTGTATGAACTTCCCGGGCTGGATGAAATTCGTGCATACCATACTTCCCAGTTGCAACTGTTCTGGCCAGAATATTTGCGGAAAATGAACCCGGAAATTTACCGTATAAATCTCAGTGAAAAGGTATGGGGGCTGAAACAAAAGCTGATCGACAGCTATATGCAGCCAGAAGTGGAAGAAAAGGAATAGTTTTAAGAGGCACCCTGCAAATGATGGGGTGCCTCTTTGTGTTTCAGAGCGTAAGAAGAAAATCTGTGTGTGTTATACTTATTTATCATTACCCGGGAAAGCGCAGGATGCGTCAATTTTTGCGTGTTCGAGTGAACCGACTTATAAAATTCACTTGTAAATTTCCCTCATGACATGCCGCAGCTCAGGTATAATAATCCGTTCCATTGCTAAACGGACGGCTCCACGCGAGCCTGGCATAGAAAATACGGCCGTCCGGTTCACGGTGCCTGCCACAGCACGACTTAATATCGCTGCTGAACCAATATCCTCGGCAAAGCTTAAATAACGGAAGATTTCCCCGAATCCGGGCAGTTTCTTATCCAGCAGAGAGGAAACGGCTTCATACGTTGTATCACGCGGGGAAATACCGGTGCCGCCTGTCAAAAGTACAGCCTCAATGTCATCGCGTTCGGCGGCTTCGGATACCAGTTGCCGGATACCATCATAATCGTCTTTGACGATAACATATTGGACCACCTGATAGCCGTTCGTTTCCAGCAGATCCACCAGTAGGCGTCCTCCAGTATCTGTCTCCACGGTACGGGTGTCGGAGACGGTTACAACCATGCAGCTAACCTGCTGCGGGGCCTCCCGCCGATGTTCCTCTACAGAAGATATATTCATTGCAATGCTCACTCCTCAATCTATGGTTAGACATACTCTTTTTACAATAGAGGAATGATTGCTGGTGTGCAAGTCAGGAGTAGGCACTAGGGAATTGTGTGATTTATCCCCTTGCACGGATGGTCTGGAATATAGTACACTTCCTTACATAAGTCGGGACTTTTTGTTTGGTTATTGATGAAAGTGTGAATAACGGTTGATTAATCTCAATTTTCAGCGGTTAATAATAAGTAGGGTCAACAACAGGGAGGTAATGTATTATGAAACATTCATACCAACAATGCGTGGATGCTTGCCTGGAATGTATGAACGCTTGCAATGTCTGTTACGTGGCGAGCTTGAAGGAATATGATTTGGCTATGCTGCGCGAGTGTATTCGAGTGAGCCGGGAATGTGCAGAAATATGCGGGTTTACTGCTCAAATGTTGGAACGCGGAACGGAATTCGCCGAGCAAATTTGTGAGTTCTGTGCGAAAGTCTGTGAAGTATGTGCTGCTGAATGGGGTAAGCACGCCCATGAGCATTGCAAGCAATGTGCAGAAGCCTGCCGCCGTTGTGTTCAGGCTTGCCGCCAAATGGTGGCTGTGTAATTACATATTATCGAGTCAGCGCCTGAGCAGAAAATAAAAGATTGCTTTCCACTAGATAGGTTTGTATAATGATGGGAATTAACGTCTTGGAACGGGAGAATAGCAGGGGAGCCATATCATTACAGCGAGCCGGAAAAGGTGGAAGCCGGTATGAGGCCCGATGTGAAGCGCACCCGGGAGGCGGTTGTTCCAACACGGAGTTCCGTTAGTAGCTCAGTCCGGCAGACATCGTTATTTGTCATTGGAGTGAAATCGGCAATTATGCATAGTTCGTTGCACAATCCGATTTACGAAGAGTGGTACCGCGGGGATATTGAAGTTCTCGTCTCTTGAATAATTCAAGAGGCGGGAGCTTTTTTTGTTAGATTCTAGTGCAAAAAGGAGAGAAAGCTATGTTGATGTTGATCGTTACTTAAGCTATTTCCGCCCATACGGGCTTGGAGGATAGGGAGATTTCATCTTTATTGGAGGTACCGCCACAGCCGGAATGGGGAGATGTGGCGTTTCCCTGTTTTTTGCTGGCTAAAAAGTTTCGGAAGGCTCCGCAGCAAATTGCGGCTTATAAAAGATGGGGAAATGAGGGGCAGCTACAGCAAGATCTGATTGGAGAGTCACTTAAGCTGTAAGTGCTTTTTCATAAGGAAGCCGAGTATGACCCATCTTTGGAGGACGAAGGTCGAGAATGGTTCCGCCGTCTGGAGCATGGAGATACCGAGGCTCAATGGCTATGGGAGTTTTTTGTTGAAGTCAGTCTGCGAGAATTTGATCGCATGTACCAGCGTCTGAACATTACATTCGACCCTGTGCTGGGAGAGAGCTTTTACAATGATAAAATGCAGGCGGTTGTTGCCCAATTAAGGACGAAAGGTTGATGCATTAACCTTTGAAGGTGAGACAGGTCCTTATGTATAATACACACATGCACGTATACGCAGTCTTTTGGAAAAAGCTCATGCTGGCGCTGGTTCTAATATCGACGTTCCTACAAGGGATAGTCATGCACCTGATCCAACTTATGCACCGGATGAAATACTGGGGGAGCAGGCTGGGCGCTGCTTAAGCAACTGGTTCATTATCAGGGACAACTGGTGCGTGCGGCTCGGCAACTGAACCTTCGGTTATCGCGAGGTTTGCGCTGGATACGGCACAGGCGTTTAACCGCTTTTACGCCAAGGAACGGATTGTTGATGGTGGGCTGTGGCGTATTCAGTTGGCGGAACAAACCGCTGATATTTTGGCACATACGCTGCAACTCCTTGGCCTGAAAGCACCCTATCGGGTGTAGTCAAATGGGCAAAAAAAGAATGACAGCAAAGTGAGTATCCTTAGCATACAGTCTGGAATGTGAACAGAAAAAAGTTAAACGGGTTACACTAACTGTAAGCACTATATATCTTTTTACAATCAATTTTTGAGTAATTGAAACATTTGCTGATAGTATTTCGTCGATAAGTATAGAAACATAGTAAATCTGGAGGTGCATCTCATGAAAAAAAACAAAAGTGTGACAGCAGCTTTGCTCGTGATCTGTTCGTTGGCAGTGGCTACGTCAGTCTCTGCTTTTCGTGATATAAAGGGAACGGAGCAGGAGAAGATTGTAAGTTCGCTTCAGAACAAAGGTATTATTCAGGGTATTACCAAGGATAAGTTTGCGCCTGATCAATCACTTACGTATGCACAAGGGGTGCATTTGGTTATTAATGCGATGGGCCTTCAAGTTATGCCGGATTTCACGACGGGTTCCTTCGCAAATATTCCGTCTTCGGCATGGTATGCCAAGTCTTACCGGATTGCGGCTCAACACCAAATTCCTTTGTCACCGGACATTGATCCAAGCACGCAGATGACAAGAGTACAATTCGCGAATATACTGTACAAATCGGTTAGTGCAACCGGAGAATATCCAACAGTCCGCATGTACATTAATGTTGCGGATGGCAAGAAGCTGGACCAAGATTCAAGCGAAGCGGTTCAGTTCCTGCTGTTGACCAAAATTGCAAAATTAGATGAAAAGAGAAACTTTAATCCAAATCGTAAGGTAACCCGAATGGAGGCGGCAGAGATGGTCTATAATGCATCCGAATTTGTGCAAAATCATAAACCGATTGAGTCCACTCCAGAAAATCCGGCTGAGTCTTCAGATCCGGGCCAGCAAAATGGCATTAGTATGAGTGTAGAGAAAGTGAATGACCAGCAGAATAAGGTAACATTAACCCGATTCCAGGCACCCAATCCAGGTTACGGCATTGAAGTGGATCATATCGACTACGTAGATGACGCCAATGCAGTGATTTACTATAAGTTGACAAGTCCAAAGCCGGGGGAAATGAATATTCAGGTCATTACGGATACCCACACAAGTACACTGGTGGCCAGCAAGTATAAAGTTACGATTAAGGCGGTAGAGGGAACCGTTCTTCCTCCTACAGGATCAGGCACCTCGGTAGCCCAATAATACTTGTAACCTACACACGAAACATATATTTAGAAAAAGCAAAACAGCAAGCCTCCATTGTGTTTATCTGGAGACTTGCTGTTTTTTTTATGCATGCTTTGTGTGCTTGCTTTATGCGTTTCCTCCAGCCAAGCCGGGTCCGTTTTGGCCTGCGCCCTGTTTCTGCAAAGAGCTGGTACCTGCTCGAGTATCGGATTTTCCAGAAGACGCGGCTCCTGCTGCTACAGCAGTTGGCTCTGCAAGCAAAGCTATTTGTTCCGGCGATGCAGTAGAGGATGCATTTGTATCTGTTCCCGCCGTTCCTGACTGGAGCTGATACATCTGGAAGTAGCGACCGCCCTGAGCCATGAGTTCGTCATGGTTGCCTCGTTCGACAATCTCACCCCGATGCAGCACCAAAATTTGGTCCGCACTGCGGATGGTCGACAGACGGTGAGCAATGATGAAGGTAGTACGTCCCTTCTTGAGCACCTCCAGCGCAGATTGGATAAGCGCCTCGGTTTCGGTATCAATATTGGCAGTAGCTTCATCGAGAATCAGAATCGCCGGATCAAAGGCCAACGCGCGGGCGAAGGAAATGAGCTGACGCTGTCCGGCTGATAGAGTACTTCCTTTTTCGATCACTGGTTCGTCAAAGCCTTGCGGCAAGTGGGCCAGCAGTTTGTCAGCCCCGACATCACACAATGCTTTGTTTACCTGTTCCCTGGTAATCCGGCTGTCTCCCAGACTGACATTGGAGGCTACTGTTCCTGTAAACAAATATGGATCTTGAAGAACGATACCCATATGATGGCGTAGCCACTGCTTGGGAATATCCTTGACAGAGGTTCCGTCAATGGTGATCGTTCCTTTTTGCGGATCATAAAACCGGAACAGCAGGTTAATAATCGAGCTTTTGCCTGACCCGGTATGTCCGACGAGAGCAACCGTTTGGCCCGGATGAGCAGTAAAGGAAATATGCTTAAGGACAGCATCTTTTTTGTAGGCAAAGGTCACATCGTCGAACTCCACCAGACCTTTGTAACGAGGCATTGTGCCGTCCGTTACCTGTTCTCCGGTTTCATCCATCAGTTCAAATACCCGTCCAGAGGATACGATTGAAGTATCCAGCACCGCAAGCTGGTTGACCATACCAGTCATCGGTTGGAACAGTCGTCCCAGTACATCGACGAAGGCGTATAGTACGCCTAGTGATACAACACTGCCTGTCGTGCCAAGCGCCTCGGCTCCGAAATACCACAACACGACGGCAAAGGAAAGATTTCTCAGCACATTGACCAGATTGTGTGAAGTGAAGGCGTTCAAATTTAGCATTTTATTCTGATGCTTCATATAATCATCATTCAGTTCTTCAAACTCATGTTGCGTTTGTTTCTGGTGCCGGAACACGCGAATAATGGACATACCTTGAATAGATTCGTTGATAATTGCATTAATCTCACTGAGCCGGGACCGAATGATCGTATTAAAGCGGGTGGCGACTTTGCGATACAGTACAATCCACAAGATTAACAGCGGTACAATGAACAGAGAGATCAGACCCAGTCTGAAGTCCAGCAAAAAGAGTGCGACATATACACCGGCCATCGTCACAATACCTGAAGTGAAGTTCGACAGTACGGCCACGAATAAATCTTTTACCGCTTCTGTATCATTCGTAACACGGGATACGACCTTACCTGCGGGCAGATTGTCAAAAAAGTAAACTGGCAGCCGTTGAATGTGTGCGTAGAGATCAAGCCGAAGCTTTTGAATAACCTTGTTGGCTGAGGATTGCAGCCAGTAGGTTTTGCCAAATTCGGCAAAGATCGAAATGACCAGAAAGAAGCAATACCAGCCAATCAATTGAAAGATACCGGGCATTTCCGGCTTGTAAAAGCTATACAGCTCATCGGCTGTCAAAGTCTTGGCATCATAGCGAAAGGTGTCGGAGCCGCGTGTCACCGTCAGCATGCCGTTCGCAAAGGAGCGGTTACCGTCAGCCACCTGCACCGAGCCATCAATAAATACGAAGGATTTACCGACTTGTAAAATCCTCGCTTCATGCCCTTTGGCCTCTCCGGCCTCAAAGCGGTCTTCACGCTTAAAATGGGTCCCGGCATAGCTTACGGTACCGTCCACACTGGTTGTCTCGTAAAATGGTTTTTCAATAGCGAGCATATGGTCGTCGATCATCGTTTTGGCGATGAAGGGCCCGGCCAGCTCGGCGGCAACCCCGATAGCCAGTGCGATGAGTGCGGCGGTAAAGCCCGCTTTGCTCGTCAGGGCATACTGGAATAGCCTTTTGCCGATATTGGATTTCATTAGGAAACCTCCCCTGAGGTCAGAATAGATTCCACTTGCTGCCGTTCATACTGTTGACGGTACCATCCGTCCGTCTGAAGCAGCTCGTTGTGGGTTCCTTCCTCAATAATGCGTCCTTGCTCCAGCACGACGATCCGGTCTGCATGTTCTATAGCCGAGAGACGGTGAGTGGAGATCAGAGTTGTTTTACCCGAGCGTTTACGTCGGATATTGTCAATAATACGTGCTTCTGTTCGAGCATCAACCGCGGACAGTGCATCGTCTAGCACCAGAATATCCGGATCGCCGATAAAGGCGCGTGCCAGCGAAACACGTTGCTTCTGGCCGCCGGACAGGGCAATGCCTTTTTCCCCGACGAGTGTATCCAGTCCATCGGATAGAGTGCCTAAATCCTGATCAAAGGCTGCGGTACAGATAGCTTCCATGATGTCGTCATCATCTGCACGCGGTTTACCGAACTGAATGTTCTCACGTACTGATTTGGAGAACAGAATTTGCTCCTGTGGCACGTAGCCGATCCAGCTGTGCAGTTGTTCAACTGCAATGTCCTCCAGACGAGTGCCAGAGATTAAAATGTCACCGCTACCCGTCGGGTATTCATGCAGTAGCTGTTTGAGCAGGGTGGATTTCCCGCTGCCTGTTCGGCCGACGACACCTAGTGTTTCTCCACGTTTCAGCTCCAAATTCACATGTAACAGATTGTCAACAGATGAGGTTGGATAGCGGAAGGTAACATCTTTCATCGTAATGGACTCGGGGTGGTTAACCGTTACAGGCTGAGCTGCATCCTGTACGTCCGGCTCCGCATGGAGAGTTTCGTTCACCCGATCGAGGGAAGCGCTACCGCGCTGCATAATGTTGATCAGTTCGCCAATGGCAAACATCGGCCAAATCATCATCCCCAGATACATGTTAAAGGATACCAGCTCACCCAGTGTGATATCGTTATGAAATACCAGATAAATACCATAGCCAAGCCCGATCACATAGCTAAGTCCTACGCACAAGCGGATCGTCGGTTCGAAGAGAGCGTCCATCCGGGCGACCGCCAGATTTTTACGAAATACATCATCGGTAATATCGGAGAATCGTTTTTCATCCATTCGTTCCTGTACATAGGCGCGAATAACCCGGATACCTGCCACGGATTCCAGCACCTGATCGTTCATATCGCCAAATGCATCCTGTGCCAGTGTGTAACGCTCGTGAACGGCTTTGCCGTAAATACTCATTGCCAGTGCGATAAAAGGCAGGGGCAGAACCGCCGCCAGCGTCAGCTTCCAGCTAATCAGGGTGCCCATGGCGACCAGCACGACGCTCAGGTAAACTGTAGAGTCAGTTAGCGTCAGCATGCCAAAGCCCGCAGTGTTAGCCACGGAGCGAAGGTCGTTCGTAGCACGAGCCATCAGGTCACCCGTACGATTGCGTTCAAAAAATGGAGGTGTCATCCGCAGCAGATGGTTCATAAAGCGTGTGCGCAACAGGCGCTCCACCAGATTTGCACCCCCAAACAGCTTGTGCATCCATATGTACGTAATGTAGTAGATGACGGCAAGAATGCCTAAAATGTAAAAAATATAACGCCAGAGCGAGGACCATGAAATTGAACCGCGTACGATCTCATCAATAGCGCTGCCTAGCAGCCGGGGTGGAGCCAACTCCAGAACGCCAACGACTATCAGTAAAAACAGTCCAATCGAGTACCGACTTCGTTCTCTTTTAAAAAACCAGCTTAAATTTTTGAGTACCGAAAACAAGAGAAATCCCATCCTTTCATGAAAAGCTCATGCGAGAGTTGTGTACCATTTTGAATAAACAATAACGACTTGCTACCACTAGCTTCAATCCGGTAACAGGCGCAAAAAAGGCATACCGTCCGCAGACGATATGCCTTAAATCTCAATATCATATGGCGCGCAGATGTTTTCAGCACACTCACCGCTGGAAAACTGCTCAAACGCAGGCAGCCACTCGTATTAAGCCATACAACGTGAATGGCCCAATTTTGAAGGATGCGTCAGGGGAGATGCTCCGGTATGAAATTGTTGTGTTTGTAGAGTTGGGTTAAAGGCGAGATGAATGTTTGGCACCGGTAGCACTCCTTTCTTCTTCGAATTGGATTCATTCTAACATTTGATGTAATCGTTCAAATTGGTAATTAATTTCAAAATGGATCTCGTATGGTTGAATCTTAACACCGTCTTTTGCGAATTGTCAAACCTTTTTCAAAAAAATGGTTATCGCTCGCTGGAGATTTTCACTTGAGTAAGGCGCGGTTGGTGGCCATTCTAAATAATGCTATGATATAGTTAACAGGATGTAATTGTACAAGGAGGTGAGCATAACGTATGAGTATACAGGTAACTGAGCCAGCGGCACAATGGTACATCAAGGAGCTTGGTCTGAACCGCGGAGATACGATCCGTTTTTTTGCCCGCTATAGTTCCGGCGGTGGGTTACATCCGGGTTTTTCTCTGGGAATTGCTGTAGAGCCTCCGCAGCACCCCGTGTTACAACATAAAGCGGCTGGCATTACGTTTTATATGGAGGATCAGGATTACTGGTATTTGAAGGGTCATCATCTGGAAGTGAAGTATCTGGAGGAACATGACGACATTATTTACACGTATGCCGAGGAAGATTAGTCTTAAAGCTCTAACGTTAGAAATAGCGTGCAGGTAACCGTTTAGGGACATGAAAAAGCGGCGGAGTATCGCATTACAGGGGATTAACCTGTGTGTGATACTCCGCCGTTTTGTTGTCCTTGGGCGCATGTGCTGCATGTTAAGGGTTGTTAAGAGTTGTTAAGCATCGGACCATCCACCGCAAAATCAAAATCATCAATGTCGTACACATGTATAGGTACGGAAGCTTCAATAATGCGATGAATCCAGTCCAACTGATCTGTCAAAATGGGTAATTCTTCACGCTGGGCTGTTAGCACCAGTTCGGTCTCGATTGGATCAAAATATTCTCCGTAATGCGCAGTATCGACGGCATTAATGATGATCAGTGAGGTGTTGGCGTCGAACAGGATGGGCAGGCTTTTGGCCCAAGGCATCTGAAGCGCGCGCCGAATTTTTTTCTGATTCAAAGGTTCCTCAAAATAGCTGATTAATTCGCATACCTTTCGCTTCACATGCTGATCGTCAACAGCACTATCCATGAGCGGTTCCGTGCTATCCTGAAATTCGTATAGCTCCAGCAGCGACGTGTAAGGCACTATATATTCCACAGGGGCGGGAGTTGTAAGTAGTTGGCCATATATGGCAACCATTACAGCTTCCGTTACAAATTGTCGAGACATTGGTCAAGCCTCCTGCATTTACCAAATTATGCGATAGAGTATAACACAAATCGGGACTGAATTCAGCCCTTCATGCAGATTGCTCCGGTTCATTCGTTTTTTACGTTGACTGCCTTTCTTTAATCTTATGCCTGCCACTGGTCAAATACGTTTTTTTATGGACAGCACCTGCCAGCGGCCAGACGAAGGGTAAGCAGAGGGGCTAGGTTCGCCCAATTAACAGCGACAGCAGTCCGGCGGCGATTAGTGGACCTACAGGAACGCCTTTGAAGAAGGCGACACCAATCACGGTTCCGATAAGTAAACCCGTCACAATGGTGGGCTGTCCGGACATCAGGGCTACCCCGCGGCCGCCAAGGTAAGCTACCATGATGCCAATGGCAATAGCAAGCAACGACTTCCAGTGAAGGAAGGACTCCATCACCTGGCTGATGCTGATTTTACCGCTGGCCAGAGGGGTCATCACACCAATGGTTAGAATGATGATTCCGATCGTCAATCCATACTTTTCAAGCCAGGGGAAAGCAGTATGAAAATGGGTTACCCGCAGTAGCAATAGTACGACCATGGCAATGGTGACGGTGGAGTTGCCGCTGACAATTCCAAGACCAGCCAGTACCAGCAGTATGAGTGAACTGTAATCCATATATGTGTTCTCCTTAGTTCATTTAGCTTTGAATATGTTCAGCGATTTGGCGACCATGCCAGCGACCTGTTTCAATGAACACCTCATTGGCATTGCTGCCAGAAGCGATGACACCTGCCACATATATACCCGGTATGTTAGTTTCCATTGTGGAAGGATCATATTCCGGTTTGTCTAGATCCTCAGCCATATGGACACCGACCGACTCCAGTAGCTTCCGTTCCGGGTGAAACCCGGTCAGTGCTAGTACAAAATCATTTTCGAGCCGGAAAGCTTCTGCCTCCAACGCGGTGACCATTACATGATCCGGATGAACCTCAATGATGCGTGCGCCCAGATGGAGCGTAATTTTTCCTTTTTGCACCATACTGTCGAACAGTGGACGAACCCACGGCTTAATGTATTCAGACAGTTCGGATCTGCGATACACCATGTCAATGGTAGCCCCGACACGTACGAGTTCCATTGCTGCATCCACCGCAGAATTGCTGCCGCCGATGATTGCGACCCGCGTGCCGGTATAGGGATGGGCTTCACTGAAATAATGAGTAACTTTGTCTAATTGTTCACCGGGAATGCCCAAATAGTTCGGATGATCAAAATATCCTGTAGCCACGACGACATAGCGTGACGAATATGTTTTGGCTATTCCCTGCTTGCTCACCGTATGTACAGTAAATGTAGCATCATCCTGTCGTGTGATCGTTTTTGCTTCTTCGTAATGACAGACGTTCAGGTTATAATGTGCCGCCACCTTGCGATAATACGCCAGTGCTTCATGACGGTAAGGCTTGTCATTAGGCGTACTGAACGGAACATCGCCAATTTCCAGCAGGTCGGCCGTGCTGAAAAACTGCATGTTCGTTGGGTACAGAAAAATGGAGTGAACAATGTTACTTTTTTCGATAATGACGGTTTGCAAGCCTCTGCGGCTGCATTCAATTGCAGCAGACAGCCCGCAAGGCCCGCCTCCGATAATGACTACGTCGTGCATCTCGATGAACCTCCCGTTGTATTGGTCTGTTGCGCCAGTTTTACAGTAATATGGTAGACGTTTCAAAGCGCTAATTCACAAAAATTTGAAAAAGAGAAACAAATGAATATATGCAATCTCTGCACAAAAGTCAAGTAATATCATCCTACCGCAATGCGTACACAATATCCAGCCGTTTTCAGAAAGAAGTAAAAGAATGATACGATTGACAGCCATTTTTAACATACATATAATTAGATGAATATCTAATATGGTGTGTTTATTTTATTTCTTCACGGAAAAATACGGAAAGTATGTAGCGATGAAAAGAGGCGTTAACGATGCAACTGGATAAAATGGTCAACTATCATAAAGCGCTTGCTGATCCTACGCGTATGCGTATATTGCTGCTCTTGTCACGTGGAGAGATGCATGGTCAGGCTTTAGCGGAAAAACTGAATTTATCCCAACCGACTGTCACGCACCATGCTTCCAAGCTTCGTGAGGCGGGGTTAATCAAGGAGCGGCGTGATAAGAATACGGTATATTTCACACTGAATCCTAAACTGATCAGGCAGCATGCCGAGGCGACAGTGCGGTTTATTTTTGAAAAAGGAGAGGGGGAGGAAGAAATGTCAGAGGTTAATGAAACGCTGGAAGCGACAGTCTTGCGTAATTTTTTTTCTAAGGACGGCAAGCTGCGTCAAATTCCCTCGCAATACAAGAAAAAGCTGATCGTGCTTCAAATGCTGGCAGAAAAGCTGGAGCCGGGCCGCGTGTATCCTGAACGTGAGCTAAACGAGTGGATTAAGCAGTATCATGAAGATTTTGCGACGATTCGGCGTGAGTTGATTATGCATCAGTTTATGTACAGGGAACGTGAAATGTATGAATTGAACCCACGTGAGATGTGGACGCGTTGGGATCAAGTGCGTTAAAAGAACTTGAAAAAAATTTAAAAAAAGGTTTGCGGCAGACTTGACAGACGATTTGTGGACTTGTATGATTAAGGAAATTTTAGGAGGAGGCGATGTTATATGCGTACGAACATGAATGGATCGGTTCAGCAGCAGTATGACATTGTCTCCCGCACGGATGATGCACAGTTGAAAACTATATGAAATAAGTATAGTTTTCACATGGCATTCGGTTGAGCAGTAGAACCGATGAAATCCGCAGGGAGCGATTCCCTGCGGATTTTTTTATGATTAGGGTCTTTGGATAGCCTCGGCCTGAATCATACACCCTCCGCAGGGGTTTCCCTGCGGATTTTTTGCGTTGTTTGCTCGCGGGAGAGAACGTTTATAAGTACAGAGTAGCACGAAAATAAAAAACACCAACTTTAAACATCAGCAATAAACGATGATTCACAGGAGGAAAACAATGAGTATACATGAATACGGCTGGTCTGATTACTGGAACGGCTTTTGGGATCAATGGAAACAAAGCTTTGAAGAACGAGCAGGAAATACACAGGTACGCCCGGCCCGTCTGATTGCCGATTACGGTCAAAAAGTAAAGCTTATGACTATGGATGGAGAACGCTGGGGAGCAGCTTCCGGCAAGCTGAGACATGCTATCGTCGATCCGGCGGAAATGCCGGCTGTGGGGGATTGGGTGGCTATCACACTGCCAGATGGAGTCTCGGATGCAGTGATTCATGCCGTGCTGCCACGTAAAAGTCGGATTTCTCGGCAGGCTGCGGGCTTTGAGACAAAAGAGCAACTGATTGCGACAAATGTAGATACCCTCTTTCTCGTCAATGCGCTGAATCACGATTTTAATGTGCGCAGGCTGGAACGATATTTAATTATGGCGTGGAACAGCGGAGTCGACCCGGTCGTTGTGTTGAGCAAAAGCGATCTTTGTCCTGATGTGGAAGAGCGGGTGGCAGAAGCGGAGGGAGTTGCCCCTGGTGTACCAGTTATCGTCATTTCCGCTTTGCAGAACGAAGGGAGAGAGCAACTGGAGGCGTTTCTTCAACCCGGACGCACAGTTGCGTTGACAGGCTCATCCGGCAGCGGCAAATCAACAATTGTGAACTGGCTGTCCGGGGCCGAAGTTCAGCTTACACAGGATGTGAGGGAAGAGGACAGTCGAGGGCGTCATACAACAACCCACCGACAGTTGTTCCCCATATTAAAGCAAGCCGTTCTGCTGGATACGCCGGGAATGCGTGAACTGAATCTGTGGGATGATTCCACCGGGGTCGCCAATACCTTCGCGGATATTACTGAAATGGCACAAAAATGCCGTTTTGCAGACTGCAAGCATCAGGGTGAAGCTGGATGTGCAGTGGAGGAAGCTGTGCAGCGTGGGGAGCTGTCTGAATCCAGAGTGAACAACTATCGTAAAATGCAGCGGGAGTTGGAGTATCAGGCGCGTAAAGAGGCAGATCGGCGGAAAAAGGATCAACGTTCAAGCACAAACCAGAGCCGAGGCGATAATCGAAGTGGCTGGAGACGTGATGTGGAGTGGTGAGATGAAGAAAGGGCATTTGTAAAAATCACAAGAGAATCTGCGGTGTGGTCGGCATATCCTGTAGAGGGGTGAGTATATGCCGAATTATAGTATCGTGGTGAGTTTGTCGGATCGTCGTCTGTATTTAAAAGATGGCGATCAGACCGTACTTAGTTATCCAGTCGGTATTGGTAAAATCGCTACACAGACACCGTACGGACAGTTTACCATCATCAACAAACAGCCCAATCCCGGCGGTCCCTTCGGAGCGTTCTGGATGGGGCTGTCCAAGCCGCATTATGGCATCCACGGCACCAATGCGCCTTGGTCCATTGGCAAGCTGGTGTCGCATGGTTGCATACGTATGCAGAACAAGGATGTGCTGGAGCTTCAGGAAAAGGTGAGCATCGGCACGCCAGTCATCATACAGCCTTAGTGACCGACAAGTTACAATACTCTGCAATCCATGTGCTGTCCAATTATGATTTGGGTTGAATAGGGACACGGGCTTCAATCCGTTTGGAGCCCTCTTTGTCGTCTGCGGATTTGACTAGCGTGCCCGAAAGACGTTTTCCGCGCTTCCATTCTGTTGAACAGTCGCTTCGTCCGTGTACCCGGTGAGCAGGGAGTTTTTGACCGCGAGATTACCCTTAATCCGTGCTCCGGCGGGGAGGTTGGAGCGCCCTGTAACCTTTACGTTTTTCCTGTCTATACTTCCGTCCCCTGATATTTTGATGCTAGACTAAAAAGTGGACACTGAGAAGCGGGTCCCCCAAGTGGCGAG
The DNA here is from genome assembly GCF_053617595.1 of Paenibacillus sp. NPDC055715. Lineage (NCBI taxonomy): Bacteria > Bacillati > Bacillota > Bacilli > Caryophanales > Paenibacillaceae > Paenibacillus > Paenibacillus sp. NPDC055715. The sequence continues at coordinate 46,403 of NZ_JBSHGA010000001.1, read as the reverse complement.
AGAACTGGGAATTTCCGCAAACACGCTGTATCGTCTGTTAGCAGAATACAAGCAGGATGGCGGTGAGGCCTTTCCAGGCAAAGGTCATCTAAAAACGGAAGATCAAGTCACACGAGAACTACAGAAACGAATTCGTGATTTAGAGCAGGTGAACGATATTCTAAAAAAAGGCCATGCACTATTTGCCAAAGAACGGCACTAACCTTTGCATTTATACATCAATACCGCTTCCAGTACTCGGTTGCAAAGATGTGCGAATGGTTTGACGTCTCCGACTCTATGGCAGTCGGAAAATCTATCATTCTGTCATCAAACAAGGAATGGATGTATCCGTAAAAACAGTAGCCCGAATCATGAAGCAGCTGGGGGTGAAGTCGAGAACCGTGAAGAAGTACAAAGCCACAACGAATTTAAAAACATCAGATGCCCGTCCACAAAAACCACCCGGCTCTCTCTTCTTGCAATGATTTCGGAACAAAAAAGTCCCTCTTAGTAGAGGGACAGTGCCAATGAATCATTTTCACTAACGCTATGCAGGATGGCTTCACAACCGACAATTTCTATACTGATCAAAGAGTTAAGACATTTTTGAAGGGCACGCTTTCCTCTGGAGATTTTGTTTTCCAAAGTGTTGCTTAGAAGTTTTAATGTTTTTTGTACAGGTTGTTTGTTTTCTTGGTTGAAGTATACGGGAATACGTTTGTTTTGAAATGTAATTAATGTTCTCACAAAAATCACCTCGCTTGAGTTATTTCATGGCTTTATTGTAGTGTCCGTTTCTTAAAATTACCTTAAAAACACCTTATAAAAACATAAAGGTCTGAAAAATTTACAAAGTGTTCACAATACTCTGGCAAACAATCAAATTTGCTTCAATCCATCGACAAAATGACGTATATGCGAATTCTGCAAAACTATGAAAATTCAATTATTGATTCATATGACTCTTTTAATATATAAAAATACAACTAAAGTCATGATTTGATAGTGCGAGTGGGTAGTTTGTAACAAATTGACAGTCTAATAGGCGGATGCTACAGTTACGATAGCTATATTTTCATAGAAAATAGGCTCTTTGTGTGAGCTTTACTGTATATATTAAGGATCGGGAGGGATGACAAATGATCCTGACCGTGCTTTCGGGACGACAGGAAACAGAGTGGTTCGACATTGAGGTGGCTGATGAATACTCGGTGGATCATTTGAAGCTGATGCTGGGTGTTCGTATTTTTGGTGAGCCCCCGGCGGAAGGAATGCAATATATTATGGAAGCAAAATTCCCGGAGGGGCTTTGGTTCAGGGTGGAGGACGACCAGTTGTTGATAGGTGCAAGTCTGCGGGAAGGCTGTACGGTGCGTATTCAGCGTGCTTTTTCGACAACCCGGGACGAAGCTCCTGTATATGGACGGCGTTCGCTGTTTCAAAGTGAGAAAAATGGGTAAATACACACATGAAATTATATGAAACCTTGGTAAAATGAAATAGTAAGCGAAAAGAGGGACTTTTGTCTTGAATGTATTATACCAGCGCTCCCCGAGATTAAGACCGGCGCTCCGAGAGGAGAAGCTGGAGATTTTACGGCCTCCGGCTGAGCCGAGCAAGCCGTCTTTTTCCATTATATCTATACTTATTCCGTTAATGATGACGTTGGTAACAATTGGTTTTTATGTGTATATGAGCAAAACAGGCAAGATGGGTAACAGTAACTACCTGATGTTCCAGATGGTTACTGTGGTCATGATGCTTACATCCTATACCATTCCTTTTTTCGTGTATTTGAACAATAAGAAGGAATACAAGCGCAAGCTGGAGGAACGTGACCGAATGTATCGGGAACAGCTTCAGAAGCATCGGGAAGAGCTTGAATTGAAACGCGAAGAGCAAATTCGCACGCTATATGAAATTCACGGTGACCCGCAAATCTGTGCTCAAATCGTCAAAAACCGTAACAGCTCTCTCTGGGAGCGTTCGCCGGAGGATGGGGATTTTTTGCAAGTGCGTATTGGAACCGGACAAGTTCCGTTTCATATCAAGCTGCAAATCCCGCGCCCGGAAGGCTATGACCGAGACCCGTTGCTGGGAGCTGCGGATGAATTGGGGGAAGAGTTTCGTCTGGTGGATGCTGCTTCCATTGCATTGCCGCTGTTCCAATCCAAGGTGGTTGGGTTGGTTGGAGAGCGAGAGCATACCCTTGCAGCATTAAGAGTAATTTTGGCACAAGTGACTGTCCGTCACTCGCCGGATGAAGTGAAAATCGCTTCCTTTTATGATGAGCGTGAAGAAAATGAGTGGAATTGGATGCGTTGGCTTCCGCATGTGTGGGACGATGACAGAACCGGGCGGATGATGTCAGACCGTAGCAGCAGCGCCCATCAATTGGCCGATTTTCTGTTTGCCAGATTGAATCGCCGTAAAAACAACCGTAATGAACGTCATGGAAAAGGGATGGAAGTCCCGTGTTATGTGGTTGTTTTATCAGATAGCCAGCTAATTGAAGAAGAACCATTGCTCCCGTTGCTGTTGGAGGACGGACGGGCAATTGATGCGTGTACCATCGTGTTGGCTTCCCGCAAGGAAGCTTTGCCGATGCAGTGTCAGCTTATCGTGGAGGCTTCCAAGGAACAGGGCGTATATGCCCGTAAATCGGAGTCAGCAGAGGTTGAACAGCAAAGTTTTAAACCGGATCGTTTGTCGAGAGAGGAAGCAGATGCATTGGCGCGGTATATGGCTCCTATTCGCTTGAAGCGTTCCTCGGCTTCCGATATTCCCTCTGTGCTACCTCTGTTCGATATGATGAGCGTAGCGGGTGTGGAAGAACTGGACGTGACAGAACGGTGGCGGCGCAATCGCCATCCTGATACCTTACCTGTACCCATGGGTGTGCGGGCAGGCGGCAAGAAAATTATGATTAATCTGCATGATAAAATCGAGCGTCAGGGACACGGTCCGCACGGCTTGATCGCGGGGACGACAGGCTCAGGGAAAAGTGAGGTTATTCAGTCCATCGTAGCCTCCCTTGCTGCTGAGTTTCACCCGCATGATCTCGCGTTTATGCTGATTGACTACAAGGGTGGCGGCATGTCCAATACGTTCGTCAATTTGCCGCATGTGGTGGGCACGATTACGAATTTGGACAATGATCTGATCGAACGCGCCAAAATTTCATTAAAAGCAGAACTGGTTCGCCGACAGAAAATATTAAACGATGCAGGTAATTTGCAGCATATTGATGAATATTACAGATTGCTCCGGCAGCGGCACGCACAACCGCTGCCTCATCTGGTTATTATTATTGATGAATTTGCACAATTAAAACGGGATCAGCCCGAGTTCATGGATGAGCTAATCAGTATTGCCGCCATTGGACGGACGTTGGGTGTCCATCTGATTTTGGCGACCCAAAAGCCTGCCGGTGTGGTGGACGATAAAATCTGGAGTAACTCCAGGTTCCGTATCTGCTTACGGGTGCAAAGCGAAGGCGACAGCCGTGATATGTTGAAAATACCGAATGCCGCGTGGATCACGAAGCCGGGCCGAGGGTATTTTCAAGTCGGCAGTGATGAGGTGTTTGAAGAGATGCAGTTTGCCTGGAGCGGTGCACCGTATGTAGGCAACAGTGATATTTCTTCCGCACTGCCTGTGCACGAGGTGAGACTGAATGGCAAGCGTGAAGCGCTGCTGACTGGCGGCGAACGGGTAAACTCAGGCTTAAAAGGGGAAGAAGCTCCCAAACAGCTTCAGATATTCATTGATTATATTGCAGAAGAAGCAGCAAAGGCAGGGATCGAACGGCTTCAGGGACCGTGGCTTCCGCCGCTGCCGGAATTGCTGGATTTAACTAATTTGCCTCCATGCGCCGAAACGGGCAGTCCAACATCGCCTCAAGAGCTGAAGGCGGTCATAGGTCTGGTTGATGATTTGCCGAACCAGCGACAGGTTCCGATTTATGCATCATTGGATCATGGTCATTGGGCAGTGTACGGTATGTCGGGCATGGGTAAAACGACCTTTTTGCAGACAATGCTGATGTCAATGGCTCAACGATTTCATGCCAACCGTTGGAACGGTTATATCATTGATATGGGTCGAACGATGCGCGACTTTGGAGAACTTCCCCAGATCGGTGCTGTTATGATGGCAGAGGAGGACGACCGGATCAAGCGGTTGTTCCGTTATCTATTCAAGCAGGTGGCTGTACGTAAGGAAATGATTTCTGAAACTGGTGTCAAAACGATAAGCTCTTATCGACGTTCTGCTGTTGAGGATGTGCCGCAGATTATCGTAGTCATTGATGGCTACCTTAATTTCCGTAATGCTTATTCAGATGAAAATGAACTGCTGGAATCTCTTTTGCGTGAAGGTGGTAGTCTCGGTATTACATTTATCATTACAGCGAATCGGATTACCGATGTGTTTGAGAAGTTTCGCAGTAATATTCCGAACGCTGTTTCTTTTGAAATGTCTGACCCAAGTGATTATTATTATGCGGTAGGACGACCAGCCAAAACACCGGGGCCTTTAATTCCGGGCCGGGCTTTGGTTAAAGGGCATATCCCGCCGCTGGAGTTCCAGACGGCGTTGCCTTCACCCGGAGAAGATGAAACGGAACGTTCAGCGCGGTTGCGCCGCAATATCGCGGGCATCGTACAGGAATGGAAGGGCAAAAACGCCCCAGCCATTCTTCCGTTGCCCGAGCGAATCCCGTTGGCGGAACTGCTTCAGCAGTGGGACGGGACGAGTGGGCCTTCGGGCGCGCTTCCTTATGAGGTGCCTGTAGGGCTACAGAGCGACAATCTGGAGCCTTTCTTACTGAATCTTAAGGAAGGTCCTAATTTTATCGTTGGTGGTCCTATGGAGGGAGGAAAAACCTCTTTTCTAATGAGCTGGATTATATCGCTGGCTTATTACACATCGCCTAGACAATTGGAAGTCTATACGGTCGATACCCGCTATGGAGGCGGGGGGCTATCACGATTGCGGCATCTTCCTCATGTCAAGGCTGCTGCTGAAAGCGAGGAAGAGCTTGGACCTTTGGTACAGCAAATGTATGATATCGTTCAGCAGCGGAACAAGGAGGGAAATGATCCCGAATTGCTGCTGGTCATTGATGATGCGGATATGCTAAGCAAGCAATTGAACGATTTTACGATAAAGGATCGGCTTTCTGCCATTGTGCGGTTGGGACGTGATCGCAATGTGCATGTTGTGCTGTCGGGCGTGCCATCTGATTTCCCAACCTTTGGCGTGGATTGGTTTAATGATGTTAGGGCAAGTCAAAGCGGTATGCTTTTCGGAACACTGGATCCGAATGATTTATCGTTCTTTCGTATCCCCTTATCAGAAGCGAACGCCGCCGCTGGTGGCCTAAAAGTTCTGCCCTCTGGGCAGGGATACTACGTACGACGTAAATTTATCAGGATAAAAGCGGCAATTCCCTTATCAGAGCAAGTGAGCTGTGAGGATTGGATAACGAAAATTCGTGACCGATGGCATGTTGTAGTTTGAAGGGAGGTGGCTCATAATGTTAACGTTTCAAGCTTCCAAGCAGAAGTTAATAGTCCTCAAGTCAAAGGAACTGTTTTTCCTGGCAGGCGTACTGGGTTCTGACAGGCTGCTTGGAGTTGAAGATCCGTTTAAGGGCTATCTGGCAGAAGAGTTGGCGGAAGAGTGGGAGCGGGTAAAAGCCTCTCTTCTGAAAAAAGGTTATCTAAAGCGAGTAGATGAGGGTACTGAGTTGGCCATGTCCCCTACTGTTTTTTCGAGGGTTGCTATCGCGGGATTATCTAACCGGGCTTGCCGCATACGCTATGCACGGGGCGGCAAGCAGTTCGAAGGTTACCTCCATTGCACGAACGAGCGTGTTGTGGAGCTAGTAAAATCCGTTGATGAACCCGACGAGTACCGCCTGTATGATCTGGGTAATGTGGAGAAGGCTTGCGAGACATTGATTGATAAAATGGGCTGGGTAGATCGGCTCGTGCCTGAATCTCCCGCGCTCATGTTCTCCAAGCAGGCATTTAATAAAATTTACAAGCAATCTGCAGGAGACAGTGTTTCTCAAATTAAAAGCAAACTGACCGAGGCGAGCGGAGATGCAGAAGGTTCTGCGAGAATTGCTCAGTCATTGAGTGCCCGTATAGCCGAAGGAGAACTGCAATTGCTAGTCTGGAATGGCAAGGAGTGGGAATCACAGCGAGTTGCCTTTGTCCTGTGTCCAACGATGAACTGGATATTACGTATGAGCTCTAGTGGCAACGGAGATTGGCTTATTGCAGCCATGGCATCAAGAGATCAGTTTGTGGATTTATTATTGAATTGGTTGAGACAGTCGACAGTGACAGAAGAAGGGTGATGGATATGCGCATTCGAGTTGAACCGGATGTGCTTCGGGTGCTTAGCGGGCAGCTACAGCATACGGCGGAGCAAATTCAACAGTTAACAGCAGGTTTGGAGCAGACGTTACAATTGCTTGATTGGGATATATCTGAGCGTGAGTCGGTCTTGAATCATTGGGTGCAGGCCAAACGGATGTCGGAGCAAATCCATGCTTACCTCCATACATCAGGTACACAACTGAATCGAAAGGCAGAACAGTTTCAGTCTGTTGACCACAACTATCATACGATTCTGTCATTTGCCAGCCCACCATTAGGACGACCAGTCACGATGCTGGATTGGTGGAATCAGCAGTCACCGTCTATTTTGCCCGGGCAACCTTCGGAAGGAAGCGGTCCGATTTCGGACCCGCAGTCTGTCGTGCATGCCATTGCTGGTGTACAGTCGTCGGATGCAGGTAGGCTGAATCAGGATATTTTAAAACAGGCGTCTTCCAGCAATCCGCAGGAATGGTATTTTGCTGACCCGGCTATAGTTAAGGATCAGCCTGTCGCTTAGTAGCTTCCCGGGACTCTCATGCTAGACATGAGGTCCATATAAATCCAGTTCATGGAATCCTGATTTTTCGGGACTTATTAGGCACTAATTCTATTAGTATTATACTGTTAGGTGCTGTTTTATAGTCAAAAAGGGGGGTTGTTACAATTGGGACCTTCGCCTTTTGTAGGAAATTAAATAAACATAGTACAATTTGAACCAGTTAAATAAAATATTTATTACTCATCAAGGAGGCCTCATAATATGGCAGGACGCATTTTAATTACCCCGGAACAGGTCGAACAGGTAGCTAACCAATTTAAGCAAAGCGGTGAACAAAGCCAGCAGATCGTTTCCAGCTTGACACAATCCATCTCAGGTATGGAAGGTCAATGGGAAGGTATGACCAAACAACGTTTCTTTCAAGAGTTTCAGGAAGCCAGCAAACAAATGCAAGCTTTCGTAATGACTTTGAACAGCATCAGCCAGGAACTGACGGCTATCGCTAACAAATTCCGTACGGTTGACCAAACGAAGTAAGATGCGTGATAAGCATCACCTTATAAAATACCACTCTATGAAGAAGCAATAGGGTTAAACCATTTCTTGTGATTTGTACATTTGGTATAGTGGTTATTAGGAAAAACCGGGCGATCTTCGGACACCCGGTTTTTCCTGATAACCACAGATTGTATATAATAGGGTGAGGAAACTAGCATACTGAACGATGTAAGGAGAGAGATGATCCATGTCTTTTCAACCGAATCCGGGAGACGAATTGATCATAAACGGCACAGCCTACATGGTTGGGCGACATCCTGTTGCACCCGGTTTGGCTTATGCTCAAGCAGGGCGGCAGGGGATCGTATACCAGCTGAATGCCAAAAGCGGAGCGCCGCATGAGGCTAAAGCCCTTAAAGTGTTTTTTCCAAAGTTTCGTATCCCGGCCATGGTTTATCAATCTGAGCATATGGAAGCGTACGGGAATATTCCCGGTTTGCAGGTATGCAGGCGTGATGTGCTCACTCCAGAAAGAAACGGAAGTCTGATCGCCGAGCATCCTGATTTGCTGTATGCAGTGCTGATGCCATGGATTCATGGGACGACATGGTTCGATTGTCTCACAGCTCAGCAGCAGCTTGAGGCTTCCGATAGTCTGGCTTTAGCCAGAGCGCTGGCAGGGATTGGTTCGGCTATGGAGCAAAAAGGACTGGCGCACTGTGATTTATCTGCGCCGAATGTCATGCTTCCGTTTTTTTCTGAAGTGGAACTGCCTGAAGGCACATCAGCTGTAGAATTGGTCGATGTGGAACAAATGTACAGTACCAAAATGGATCGTCCGGATGCTCTATTGGCGGGTTCGCCGGGGTATGCTGCGCACCGTACCATTCACAGCGGATTATGGAGCGCGTATGCGGATCGTTTTGCAGGGGCCATTATTATCGGCGAAATGCTGGGGTGGTCAGACCGTGTGGTGGTCGATAAGGCGTGGGGCGAAAGTTATTTTGACCAGCATGAAATGCAAACGCCTTGCGAACGTTATTATATTTTACGCAAGTCGCTGGAAGCCCGCTGGGGAAGCAAAGTGGTGGAGCTGTTTAGCCGTGCCTGGGACAGTCAAGATCTGAGCAGTTGCCCTACCTTTGGCGAATGGCTAGTTGTGCTCAATGCACTTACCGAGCAAGAGATTCCTGTTGAAGTAGAGACGGTGGAACCCGAGGCGACAGAGGCAGCAGCATTAGCTACTGGCGAGTTCGGGAAAGCTGCATCCTCCTTGGTTGCACCGCTCCAAGCGGAACAAGCTGCGATACTGAATCAGACGGTCGAGGAGCAAGGAGAGCGTGGGGTGACGGACAAGCTGTTCCGGCAGGCGCGTGAACTGGAGAAGCAAAACAAGCCTGCTGCGGCCCTGGAGGTATATCGGTCGTTATATCATTTTGTAGAAGACGGCAGCCCTCTGCATCTGGAGGTATCGGCTGCCATTATGGGGCTGGAGGAGCAGTTGAATCCCAAGCCGCCCGAGCAGCCGGAAAAATCAGCAGCCTGGTTCCGTTCCAAAACGTTCATTGTGACAACGGCGGCGGCTGTCGTTTTGCTGGTTGTTGGCATTCCAGCCGTGAATATTCTGGCAGATCAGTCCAATCAGCGGCAAATCGAGGTAGCGAAGCAGGAAGAAGCCACAAAGACGGCGGAAGCGAAGCTGACTGCCGAACAGGAGGCCGCTCAAAAGGCACTGACGGAGAAGCAACGGCAGCAAGCTGAGCAGCAGGCCAAACAACAGGTCCTTGTAGCTCAGCAGGTCAAATATGAAGCCTACCTCGCTCAAAAGGAACAAAACAGGCAGGCAGCCGCCAAGCTGGCAAAGCAAAAAGTGTATGATCAGCAGGCGAAGTACGAAAAATATTTGGCTTGGAAAGAGAACCAGGCTGCCCGTGCAGCGCAGGAAGAGGCAGCACGTAAGGCAGAGGCGGAGCAAAAGAAAAAAGCATCAATTCATGCAAGTAACAAACAGAATGTTCTCCAGCTGATTTCCCTGTATAACAAGGCTTATGCCTCTCAGGAGGGCGGAAGCACGGCGAAGGCGAAGGGTTTTGCCAATCGTTTTAGAGCGTTGTATGATAGTAATTCTTCTTATTATCGTTCGGTAGGCGAAGTCGGGTATCGGGCTTCCTCTATCTATAACTTTTTAAGCGATACGAATTTTAGACTGCCTAAAATTTGAATTTTCATATTTTCATACTTGGAAGAAGTGACACAAGATGATAAAAGGTAACTGAGAGGAGCGTATGCAAACGATGAATTATACCATACAGGCTTCACAGCGTACCCCCGCCCTAATCATTTACCTAATTGACATTAGCGCGTCAATGAACATGCTCATGGAGGGGCGGCGGCGAATTGACGTTGTCTATGAAGCTATATCACTGGCGATTCGGCAGATGGTTTTCCGTTCGACTAAAGGGAATCGACTGACTGCACGTTACCGGATTGCGATTTTGGCTTATAGTGACGACGTATATGATCTGCTCAACGGTGTGAAGGGGATTGATGAAGTCGCAGCGATTGGTTCGTTGCCCGATTTGACACCCAAACGATTTTCAGATTCGGCAAAAGCTTTCTTGCAAGCCGAACGTATTTTACAGGCGGAGCTGCCGGGGATGCAGGATTGCCCTGCGCCTTTGGTTTGTCACATGACAGATGGTGTTTCCACAGGTGATGATCCGGAACCGATTGCGAAGCGTATTATGAGCATGAGTGTGCCGGACGGTAATATACTGGTGGAAAATATATTTTTATCGGACAGATTATTGGAAACGCCTATTCAGGACCCTCGCCGTTGGAAAGGTCTTACGCATAATACGCCGTTACAGGATGAACATGCTGTGAAATTACGTAATATGTCTTCTGTCCTTCCTGAAAGCTATCGGGAAATGCTGTTTGAGGCAGATTATCAGCTAGGTGAGGGAGCGGTTATGATGCTGCCCGGAACCTGCCCGGAACTGGTGTCCATCGGTTTTCAAATGTCGGCCGCAACGCCTGTACGGTAAGGAGGTAAACGCATGAATCGACTGCTGTCTCTGCTCCCCACGAGCAAAAGGAAGGGAATGAATGCACGGCTGGCGCAGCATTTTTCCTACATAAGCTCTCAGATGGGCGATCAGCCACTATCGACTCATCATAGCCGCTTTATGTGCCGTTATGGTTACGGAAGGTCTGCCGAATCTGCCAGTATGGGTGAAAGCGGACAGGATTTCACCGCAGTGCGCATTCATAAATCTGTCTGTTGTTTTGTTCTGTGTGATGGTGTCGGACTTAGTTACCAGGGAGATTTTGCAGCCCGCTATTTGGGTTCCTCTTTGCTAGACTGGATGGAACAGGGGCAGGATCTGTCTGCGGTAAAACTGGGGCTGTACCTCGAACGTTTGGCAGGTACGGCTGCAGAGGAACTGGATCGGCAGCCTTTGCATCATGAATTGGGCTTGATGCGTTCGGTGCTGGAGGATAAACGCCGTCAGGGAAGCCAGTCGATGTATATTTGCGGTAAAATCGAGCTGCCGAAGCGCGGTACCCGCGGGCGTCTCAGGCTTGCTTGGCAAGGGGATTCACGATTGCGGCTATGGAACGGTATGGAGGAGATCAGCCAATTATTTGATCATACCTTCTCCACAGCGGAGCGCTGGTCCACAAGTCGTGGGTCGATTGGCGGTAAGCCTCATTGGTACGAAAGAAGCATACCCGCAGATATGCCGATGAGATTACAGGTATACAGTGACGGATTATCTGATCTGGACCCTATTCGTGAGCCCGTCCCTGATGAACAGATACAGGTTTTGCTGGATGCCTCCCATACCGGAGGGCTTGAAGATGATGCTGCATTTATTGAATTGCAGTGGTAAACGGAATAAGGAAAGGACGTATGCATCCATATTTGATGGCTGTATAACGTCCTTTTTTGATGGATACATAGAAAGAAACTAACGGTCAACAAGAAAGCAGAAGAAAAAATGCGATAATGGGTGTATGCTGGGCCCTCTTCTCGAATATCGCAACGAAATAGCAAAAAATGCGCAAAAATGGTGATTATAAAGTATACCTTTTTGGGTAATCTTGTGATTATAAAGTATACCTTTTTGGGTAATCTTGTGATTATACAGGATACTGAAAGGGAGCGATACATATGAGCTACGTATTGGCAGGAGGCGCGCGCTTTGAAGGCAAAACGGCTTTGATCACGGGGGCTGGTTCTGGTATTGGCAAGGCAACGGCTATTCAAATGGCCAAAGAGGGAGCGAATGTTGCACTTTTTGATGTCAGTAATGAACGGATTGTAGAGACGGAGAGAGAGATTAATGCTATACGTGAAGGTGCCGCTCGGGCTTTTGACGTGGATATTGCCGATCCGGTGCGTGTGGAAAAAGCAGTTTTGGAAGCGGTTGAACTGTTTGGCGGACTGCATATCATTTTTGCCAATGCGGGGATTAATGGGGTTGTCGGACCGATTGAGGATTTGAGCATTGAGGATTGGCGGCAGACGCTGTCTACGAATCTGGATGGTACTTTCCTGACGGTGAAGTATACCGTACCGCATTTGAAAAAAAACGGTGGCGGCAGCATTATCATTACCAGCTCTATTAATGGAAATCAGCGCTTTACCAGCTTTGGAATGTCAGCCTACAGTACGTCCAAGGCAGGTCAAACCGGTTTTGCTAAAATGGCTGCGCTGGAGCTGGCTAAGTTCCGTATTCGTGTCAATGTGATCTATCCGGGAGCTATCTCGACCAATATTGACGAAACGACGGAGATATCGGAAAGATTAAAGCGGATTACCATCCCCGTTCAGTTTCCCGAAGGAGGGCAGCCGTTGGCTAATGGGCCCGGTCAACCCGAGCAGGTAGCTGATTTGGTAACATTCCTGGCCTCCGATCATTCGCGTCATATTACCGGTGCGCAAATCGTGATCGACGGGGCAGAGTCCTTATTGTTTTAGTGTTAAAGAATTCTCTGTGAGGTAAAAATGTTTTGTGGTATCCTGAGTGTAACGTCTTGGTTAAGGTGCGAATGTGAAGCTCCCATAAAAACCCCGGATCCTTCGCACCTCGAAATTTGTCGAAAAGCATTTGAATCAGCTTTCTTCGGTAGAAGTCAATGGTTGATTCAAGCTTTTTTGGCATCGTTTTTTGCTAAAATGTATGGAATTGATATCATTAGAGTATCAATTGCTGTATTTTCGCTGTCGCACTCTGTATGGAGTGCGTGGATTGAAATGGTAGTTTGCAAGATGGAATTGATAAAATGGCGTCGTCGCACTCTGTATGGAGTGCGTGGATTGAAATTCTTTACAACCCGTCCTATTTCTTCACGCTTCACGTCGCACTCTGTATGGAGTGCGTGGATTGAAATTCTTATAACATGGAAAACAAAGAGAGAGCAGCACCGTCGCACTCTGTATGGAGTGCGTGGATTGAAATTTCAGCGGCAATGGCGCGTCTTAAAGCATGTGGAGTCGCACTCTGTATGGAGTGCGTGGATTGAAATAAAAAGCGGTTAATGCCTTATCTACCAATACCCTTAAGTCGCACTCTGTATGGAGTGCGTGGATTGAAATTTCGTCGATGATGTTCCCCCATTTGTCCTGCAGCAGGTCGCACTCTGTATGGAGTGCGTGGATTGAAATCCGTCCGTTGGTGATCAGGTATTTCTCGCGATGTCGCACTCTGTATGGAGTGCGTGGATTGAAATTGGCTGGTTAACTCACCAAGTTGTTGCTGCATCTGCGTCGCACTCTGTATGGAGTGCGTGGATTGAAATTCCAGCCAGTCGCACCTCTGTTGTCGCCGAACGTTGTCGCACTCTGTATGGAGTGCGTGGATTGAAATCGTGGAGGGTGTAAGGAGGGATAGGAACTTAGGTCCCATTCTGTTGTATAGAGAGTGCGTGAGTTGAAAATGGGATAGGCAGCTGCATTTAATTTGGGAATACGCCAAGAATCCTCAGAGGGAAGCTCTGGGGATTTTTAAATGTTTGATTCAGGTTAACTATTGAATTTATTTTTTGGAGGAAAAGGTAAATAAATGTCGAAAGAGTAAAAGTAAATATATCTTTGTTCCTTTTTTATCAACCTATTGGTAAATAGGTCTTAGTTCATAAGCATCGTTCAGCAGAACGTAAAGCCAACATTGAACAAAAGTATAGGCATATTCAGACTAACACCCCAACCATTGAATAAGGAGATTAAAACATGCAATATATTGCCCACATATTGGAAAGTGACCAAGAGATTCAGACGGTAGCAGACCACCTGTTGGAAACTCAACAGCTAGCAGAATCTTATGGAGACAAAATAGGTATCCGACATATTACCGGACTCGCTGGTATGCTGCATGATTTGGGCAAATACACAGAAAAGTTTCAAGATTACATACGTTTGGCGGTGCAAAATCCTGACAATCCACCGAAACGAGGAAGCGTAGATCATTCTACCGCTGGTGGAAAGTTATTATACAATCTTTTTCACATTCAACCTCAAGGGACATTTGATAAGCAGGATTTCATGAACAAAGCTTTATTATCCGAAGTTGTAGGGAATGCGATTATTTCACACCATGCATATCTGCAGGATTTTTTAGACCCCGACCTGGAATCAAAATTTTTGGATCGGGTGCGTGACCGGGAATTAGAGGGATTTGATCATGCAGTCGGCCTTTTTTATGAGCAGGTGATGGAGAAATCTACATTTTACCATTATGTGAATCAAGCAGGAGCCGAGTTGGCTCATTATATGAAACGGGATCATAATCCAGACATTGAACTCAAAATGATGTTCTTATCCAAGTTTGTTTTTAGCGCTTTGATTGATGCGGATCGCACGAATACCCGTTGTTTTGAAGAAATTAATATTAAAGGCGAAAAGAATGACAATGAACCGATGAATCGCCAACAGCTATTTCAAACGTATTACGAAAGATTAATGGAGCGTATTAACGCTTTGCAATCAGGAGAGAACGCCGAGACAACCATTAATCTGCTTAGAAAACAAATGTCCGAGCAATGTGAGCAATTTGCAGATAAGCCTTCGGGGATACATACGCTCTCCATACCCACTGGGGGTGGAAAAACGCTGGCTAGTCTGCGTTATGCCCTCAAGCATGCGGTCACATTCAAAAAGAAGCATATCATCTACGTCGTTCCATTCACGACGATTATTGAACAAAACGCTCAGGAGGTTCGCAAAATTATACGGGATGACGCTAACATTCTGGAGCATCACTCGAATGTGGTCATGAACGAGGTAGAAGATATAGATCGGCAGGAGCATGAGCTTGAAGATGTTGTTGTGAATACACATCAAAAATTAAAGCTGGCTAAGGATAATTGGGATTCGCCCATCATTTTCACGACTATGGTGCAATTTTTAAATGTACTTTACGCAGATGGCAGCAGAAATGTCCGCAGACTTCATAATTTGAGTGAGTCTGTCATCATTTTTGATGAGGTCCAAAAAGTCCCCACTTACTGTATTTCATTGTTTAATCAAGCGCTGAATTTTTTGAAAACGTATGCCAGTTCAAGTATTGTTCTTTGCACTGCTACCCAACCGGAAATGGATTTTGTACATAACAAGCTGGACATCGAGCCGGATGCGGAAATAGTGCATGATCTCCATCATGTCATAGAGAAGTTTAAACGGGTTGAAATTGTGGACAAGGCGACGAACGGTACTGTGAATACGGAAAAACTTGCCGATTTTGTTGAGCAAAAGCTCGCTGATGAGCCAAGCGTACTCGTTATTCTCAATACAAAAGCGGTGGTCAAAAATTTATATCTTCGACTAACAGAAGGAAACAGTGCAATCCCGGTTTACCACCTAAGTACATCCATGTGTCCGGCTCATCGCAATCGCATATTGGAGAAAGTAAAACAACATTTAGAGCATAAGGAACCTGTCGTTTGTATCAGCACACAGCTCATAGAGGCAGGAGTGGATATTAGCTTTACCTGTGTCATTCGATCCTTGGCTGGTTTGGATTCAATTGCACAAGCGGCAGGCCGATGTAATCGCCACGGAAGAGATGAAACAAAGCAGGTGTATGTCGTTGATCATGAAGAAGAGAATCTCAAGCGGCTCAAAGAAATCAAAATCGGCAAAGAGATTACTAGAAAAATGTTCGTTGACTTAAAACGTGACAAAACCAGCTTCGGCGGTAACGTATTATCCGCACAGGCTATGGAAATATATTTCCAAAAATATTATACCGAGCTGGCAACCGACTTGAACTATTTTATACCTAAGCTAAGAAAAAACATGACTGAGCTATTAACTGTTAGTCGCAGTGAAAATACGTACTATCGCTCTTATTACGATGAAAAGGGTACGATTCTCCCTTTATTTCTAGCGAATAGCTATAAGACAGCAGCAGAGCACTTTCAAGTCATTAAAGATCATACAACAGCAGTTATCGTTCCATATGGAAATGGAGGGAAGGAAGGAAAAGATATTATCGCTGATCTCAACGGACAGCAAAGCATAGAGGACCTTAGTAGTCTGCTGCGCAAAGCACAGCAGTTCACCATTAATATATTGCACCATGAGAAAGAAGAACTGGATCACAATAAGGCGCTGATTCCTTATTTGGATGGAAAGATATGGGCTTTGACTGAGGGGGCCTATGATGATTTATTTGGGCTGAATCTTCACAATGATAGTTTGCATGATGGTTTTATTCTCTAAGAATGCCTTTATGGGAGATAAAGAGCCTATATTTTGTATTGACTGACCATGCCAAAAGTAATATTCTGGTACTATTTTTAGATAAAAAGACCTAGAAAGGAGGAAGCTTCCAGTTGAGAAACGCAATCGAATTTAGAGTGTATGGAGATTATGCACTGTTCACTGACCCGCTAACCAAGCTGGGTGGTGAGAAACTAACCTACAGTGTCCCCACCTATCAGGCATTAAAAGGGATCGTAGAAAGTATTTATTGGAAGCCTACCATTACGATGGTAATAGACAAGGTTCGTGTCCTAAATGCTATACGAATGGAATCGAAGGGGATTCGGCCCATTGAATATAGCGGCGGTAATACGCTTGCTAATTATACCTATCTGAAAGACCCTTGCTATGAGGTTCAGGCTCATTTTATTTTTAATCTGCATCGTCCCGAGATGGAATATGATCGTAATGAGAATAAGCATCACAATATACTCAAACGCTCGTTGCTTGCGGGTGGGCGCAGAGATATTTTCCTCGGTACACGGGAATGCCAAGCTTATGTGGAGCCTTGTGTCTTTGGTGAGTCCCCTGGTTTCTATGATGGCTACGGCGAAATTCATCTGGGAAACATGGTGCATGGAATTAACTACCCGGATGAGACAGGTCGGAATCAGTTGGAGGTGCGCTTGTGGAATACGGTGATGAAGGACGGAGTCATTGAATTTATTCCACCGGAGAAATGCCCACAAATTCGTATCATAGGCGAGATGCAGCCCAAACAATTTGGTAAAAATAACGTTCAATCCGTAGATGAGCTGCTTGCTGAATGGGAGGGGTGGGGCATGAAATGAGCTGGCTGCTAAATCTATATGAAACATATAAATCCAACGTCAAATATGTCGGTGTGATTGAAAAAAAATATAATGATCGCGAATACACGCTCCTGCCCATCTCTCATACAACTCAAAATGCACAAATCGAAGTGGAAATTACCGAACAAGGTGATTTTCATTCAGCCCGAGTGCTGGATAAAGACGATTTTAGTACATTAATTCCTTGCACGGAGAAGTCAGCCAGTCGGGCTGGTTCTGTCGTAGCGCCTTATCCGCTGCATGATAAATTAAGCTATGTTGCCGGAGATTTTGTCGCCTATGGTGGAAAGATCAAAAAAGAAGAGCCTTTTGCGGCTTATATTCAGCAGTTAGAGGGTTGGGCTAATTCAGAATTTGCTACGCCCAAGCTGAAAAGCATCTATCGCTACTTGAGCAAGCGCCGACTGATTCAAGACTTGGTAGGCGCGCCTGTTTTATATCTTGATGTGGATCAGAAATTAATAAGTACATGGGACAAGAAGTACGAACCTTTACATGGGGAAAAACCACGTATATTTACGGCAGTTCCCGGTGAAGTGGAGAGCGTATTTATTCGTTTTAACGTGTATTCACCAGATAAAGCGTTAACTAAAGTCTGGCAGGATATAGAACTATATGATTCATTTGTTAGTTACTACAGCCAACTATTGGGCGAAGAAGATATTTGTTATGTAAGCGGGAAGAAGCTTCCCGGTACAGATAAACACGCGAATAAAATCAGAAATTCCGGAGATAAAGCCAAGCTGATTTCGGCAAATGACACGAGCGGTTTCACATTTAGAGGACGGTTTGCTCACAGTCATGAAGCAGCAAGCATCAGCTACGAGGTATCGCAAAAAGCTCATAATGCCTTAAAGTGGCTGATTCATCGTCAAGGGAAAATCATAGAGAATCGTGTCTTTCTCGTCTGGGGGAATGATGCCCCGGATATGCCGAGCCTTACCGACAATGACAACATCTTTGCAATGGATTTTGGCTCTGAATCATCGCGGCCGATAGCAATCAAAGGTCATACTAACGAGGAGTTTGCTTTTGATCTGGCCAAAGCACTATCGGGTTATCGTAATAAACTGGCTATCAAATCGGCGTCCAAAGCAAACGTCAATATTCTTGTGCTTGACTCAGCGACAACGGGACGCATGGCTGTTCTGTATTATCGGAATTTGGATAAACAATTGTATTTTGACAAGCTGATAGACTGGCATTCTACATGTGCCTGGTTACACCGTTACCAGAAGGATGAGCAAGGTGAGCTTTTACAATTTTGGGGTGCTCCGGCGACGAAGGATATTGCTTTCGCAGCATACGGTTCTAAAGCGAATGACAAGCTCGTTAAAGGCTTAATGGAAAGAATGCTTCCGTGTATCGTAGATGGTCGAAAAATTCCGCAGGATATTGTAAGGAGTGCTACTCACCGTGCCTCTAACCCGGTAGCTTTGGATAAATGGGAATGGGAGAAGACACTGAGTATAGCATGTGCATTGATTAACCAACAGGAGGGATACAATGTGGCATTAGATAAAGAAAATATGGATCGTAGTTATTTATTTGGCAGACTGTTGGCGATAGCTGATGTGATGGAACGAAGCGCATTAGACAAGGATGAGAAGCGATCCACTAATGCAATTCGGTATATGAGTGTTTTCTCACAACATCCAGAAAGAACCTGGAGGACCATTCAAAATGCCCTGCAGCCACATCAGGCCAGACTTGGCAAACGCTTAAACTATTATACCAATATGATTGATGAAGTGCTTGACAAAATCCCCTTCAACGAGTTCAACAATAAACCATTGACCGGGAAATACTTGTTAGGACTCAGTAGTCAACGCTATGAAATCTACCATAATAATCATAAAAACATGAATGAACAGCAGGAATCCTAAGTGACTTTAAAACTATGTAGGTACATTAAAGGAGAGTAATCATATGTCTATTTTGGATCATAAAATTGATTTTGCTGTTGTATTGTCTGTCGCGAAAGCTAATCCCAATGGTGATCCCCTGAATGGCAATCGCCCACGGCAAAATTACGATGGTTATGGTGAAATTTCAGATGTGGCTCTGAAACGGAAAATAAGAAATCGTCTGCAGGATATGGGCGAGTCTATTTTTGTTCAATCAAATGATCGGAAACTGGATGCTTTTCATAGCTTAAGAGAACGTGCTGAAGCCAATCCTGAGCTGGGGAAAATGTTCAAGAATAAGGAAGGCTCAGGTGAGGATTTTGCCAGAGTTGCCTGTCAGGAATGGATGGATGTTCGTAGTTTTGGTCAAGTTTTTGCATTCAAAGCGGCGGGTAAAGGGGCAGGAGTATCTGTGGGGGTAAGAGGGCCTGTATCTATACATACAGCAACCAGTATTCTCCCTATTGATATTACCAGTATGCAAATTACCAAAAGTGTAAATTCCGAACCAGGGAGCGAAAAAGGCTCCGACACCATGGGGATGAAGCATCGGGTGGATTTTGGTGTGTACGTTTTTAAGGGAAGCATTAATACACAGCTAGCCGAAAAAACAGGATTTACAAACGAAGATGCCGCAAAGATCAAGGAAGCGCTAATTTCCTTGTTTGAAAATGATATATCCTCCGCCCGTCCTGACGGCAGCATGGAGGTTCATAAAGTCTATTGGTGGGAGCATAATTCCAAGCTTGGAAAATACTCATCTGCTAAAGTACACCGTTCTTTAGAAGTGAAACCGAAAGAAGATGCAAGTGCAATCGACAAATCTTTTGACACCCATTATGAATGCATAGTAACACCGCTCGAAGGCTTAGAGGTTCAAGAGTATGCAGGGCTATAACGAAGAAGATTATTTGCTATTATCCGGTATACAGCATTTTAATTTCTGTAGAAGACAATGGGCGCTTATTCATATCGAGCAGCAATGGGAAGAAAACGTGCGGACGATTGAAGGCAATCATTTGCATCGAAAAGCGGATCAGCCGATGATTCGTGAGAAAAGAGGGGATAAGCTCGTCGTTCGCGCATTACCTGTGCATTCCAGAGAGCTTGGAATCACCGGAATCTGCGACGTGGTAGAGTTTATACGTGATCCCCTTGGTGTTCCGCTTGCAGGGGAGGAAGGTACGTACCTTCCTATTCCTGTGGAATACAAGCGCGGCAAACCGAAACGAAATGATTCGGATCATGCCCAGTTGGTCGCACAAGTGATGTGTCTTGAAGAAATGCTCGTGTGTGAGATTTCCAAGGGCTGCTTTTATTACGATGAGATCAAACATCGGGTAGAGGTCGTGATCACGGCGTCTGACCGTGAACGTGTGCGAACAAGTTTGCAGGAAATGCGGCATTATTTTGAGCGCAACCATACGCCTAAAGCCAAAGCGGGGCCGAATTGCCAAAGCTGCTCGCTTCAACACATATGTGTGCCGGAGATTTTGAATAAAAAATCAGTTTCAAGCTTTATTGAAAGCAGGCTGGCTGAATGAAAAAACTACTGAACACATTATTTGTCACGATGCCAGATACGTACTTGTCACTGGATGGGGAAAATATCGTAATCAAGCAAGAAGAGTCCATTCTTGCACGATATCCTTTGCACAATTTGGAGGCGGTTTGCACTTTTGGCTATGCAGGAGCCAGCCCCGGCCTAATGGGAGCTTGCGCCACACGCAACATAGACCTAACCTTTATGACGCGAAGCGGACGTTTTCTGGCACGAGTTACGGGTGAAAGCCGGGGAAATGTGGTACTGAGAAAAGAACAGTATCGGATTTCAGATGATGATAGAAGAAGCGCTCTTGTTTCCAGAAACATGATTATAGGGAAATTATATAACCATAAATGGATTTTGGAACGGGCGACGCGGGACTACCCTCTTCGTATTGATACAGGACGAATGAAGAAGGTAAGCGCTTCTTTGTCCGAAATCATGAAGCAGGTTCGTGAAGTGGAGGAGCTGGACATATTACGCGGCTTGGAAGGGACGGCGGCGGTTCAGTACAATTCGGTTTTCGATGAGCTGATCTTACAGCAAAAAGAAGATTTTTATTTCCATGGACGCCATAAGCGCCCGCCGCTGGATAATGTGAATGCATTGCTATCCTTTGCCTATACACTGCTGTCCAACGACATGAAATCCGCTCTCGAAGCCGTCGGGCTGGATGCTTATGTAGGTTTTCTGCATAGAGATCGTCCGGGGCGAGCCTCATTGGCACTGGATGTGATGGAGGAGCTTCGAGGAGTATATGCCGACCGTTTTGTACTGTCCTTAATTAATAAAAAGTTGATTCATGGCAAAGGATTTTACAAAAAAGAAAACGGAGCTGTCATGATGGACGATGATACGAGGAAAATCGTATTGAAGGCATGGCAGGAACGGAAGCAGGACAAGATTATTCATCCTTATTTGAATGAGAAAATGTCTTGGGGGCTTGTGCCCTATTCACAGGCTTTGCTCTTGGCCAGATATATCCGGGGAGATCTGGATGAGTATCCTCCATTTCTGTGGAAGTAGGTGTGATCTTGTTAATTCTAATTACGTATGATGTGAGTACAGTAGACAGAGAAGGCAGAAAAAGACTGGCCAAGGTTGCAAAAAAGTGTGTGGATCACGGACAAAGGGTGCAAAATTCCGTGTTTGAGTGTATTTTAGATTCCACCCAGTTCCGCCGTTTAAAATATGAATTAGAAGAATTGATAGACAAAAAAGAAGACAGCCTGCGTTTCTACAATTTAGGAGATAACTATAAAAAGAAAGTAGAGCATATGGGGGCAAAAGAATCTTACGATATGGAAAGCCCGCTGATTCTGTGAGGTGCGAATGTGAAGCTCACATAAAAACCCCGGGTCCTTCGCACCTCGAAATTTGTCGAAAAGGATTAGAATCCATTTTCTATAATAGAAGTCAAGGGTGGATTCAAACTTTTTTAGCATCGTTTTTTGCGAAAATGTATGGAATTGATATCATTAGGGTATCAATTTCTGGATTTTCGCTGTCGCACTCTGTATGGAGTGCGTGGATTGAAATGAATTCAATGTGCAAGATAAAACCGATTGGATGAAAGTCGCACTCTGTATGGAGTGCGTGGATTGAAATTTTGACTCTCCGACCTCATTCACAGCAGCCACCGAGTCGCACTCTGTATGGAGTGCGTGGATTGAAATTAGGCTATCCATCCAAGACATTAATCCAGACCATTCGTCGCACTCTGTATGGAGTGCGTGGATTGAAATTGGCTCGTAGAAGATGATTTCGCCAGGACCGTCTATTGTCGCACTCTGTATGGAGTGCGTGGATTGAAATTGCTGCACAAAAGACACATAACCGTTTTCTTGGTCGTCGCACTCTGTATGGAGTGCGTGGATTGAAATATCCTTTCGTTTGGTTTGATGTCCGGTGGAAGCCGTCGCACTCTGTATGGAGTGCGTGGATTGAAATTTTGCATTCCGGATAGAACGGATCATCTGTTGCGCAAGTCGCACTCTGTATGGAGTGCGACCTTTCCATCATACACTGCGTCCATTTTAAAAAAACTAGAAAACAACGCAAATCCTCTTATCTACTCAAAATATATTTTACAAATACCTTTATGATTCTTGAAAACATAAAAGTATTTACTGATCAATGTAGAATAGATATCGCTGTACTCCAATTCCAGAGAGGGGCAGATGAGAATGAAAAGGCGGGTTGCAGCAAATGGAATCAAGAGAGGTTTTTTAATAACGTTAGCATTATTCCTAATGATTGCAGGGTCTTCATTGGGAATGAGAGACGCAAGAAAGTCGGCAAACCTCGATTACTTGGAAAAGTTCAGACCCGAGCGTCATTTCTGATACAGGCGAGGTTAAACGTCCTAAAATCGGAGAAAAGGCTGTATCATCCACTCTGACCGCACAATATAAATTTGAAAATAATCTTGAGGACGTTAAGCTACTTTTGCGAATGGTGAGTTCATCGGTGACCGGATTGATCGTGAAGGAGGAACAGTCACATATACGGAGGGTACAAGTGGTCAAGCGGTCTTGCTGGATGGAAAATCTGGAATTAAGCTGCCCCAAGGGAGTATATCCAGTTCTGCATATTCCGTGTCCCTGTGGGTTCATCCGAGTGAGCTGACGCTGTATACCCCCACTTTTTTCGGAGCTATGGATCGTAATCACTGGATTAGCTTGCTGCCCAAAGGTCCCGAGGGAGACAACACGATGCTTTGGTCCGGTAGCTCGCCTTGGTATACCGGCAGCACCGGTATGAAAATCAAAACCAATGAGTGGACACATCTCGCCTTCACTGTAGACAATGGAGTGTTGTCCGTGTACGTGAACGGCAAACCCCAGTTTGCAGGAACAGGATTCCCAGAAGTACATCCAAAGCAGGAACGTTCAGCTTGGGTGTTAACTGGTGGGACCTGCCTTTAAAGGCGCTATTGATGAACTTAGTATATTCTAAGGGGCGCTTCCTCTTTCACAGGTAGTAGAATTGGCCAAGGTGAAATGAACCTAGGCTGATAGATATGAGAGGTTGAGAAGAAGCATTTCCAGTGAGAGATTACTGTGTATGCTTCTTCTTTTTGTGCAGCATACTTAGTGCGAATGTGAAGCTCACATGAATTCCCCGGGTCCTTCGCACCTCAGATTTTGTCGAAATTCTGTCGAATGTGAATGATTTGTGAATGCATCATAAAGGGAACATGCTTTTTTTGATGCCTTATGGTCAAAATTACGCTAAAATGAATTGAAACGGGTTTGTTTTGACCCTTTTGCGCAGTCGCACTCCATATGAGTGCGTGGATTGAAATATGAGCGCAGGCAGTTCGCGTTCAAGTTCCCTTTCGGTCGCACTCCATATGAGTGCGTGGATTGAAATCAGCCGCTCCTGATGGATCTTGTCGATCACTACCTGGTCGCACTCCATATGAGTGCGTGGATTGAAATCCCCGCAAGAGAGCCAGCCCCAGACAAGCTTAGTGTCGCACTCCATATGAGTGCGTGGATTGAAATTTTGAGCCAATACTTACCGTATTTCAGTATTAACGTCGCACTCCATATGAGTGCGTGGATTGAAATTAGTATGTACAAAAGGTTGGGAACACTAATTTCGTCGCACTCCATATGAGTGCGTGGATTGAAATATTCAAAGCCACACCACCGACCTACTTCCTACGTAGTCGCACTCCATATGAGTGCGTGGATTGAAATTCCCACTCCGCAGGCATTTACCTTGCCTGTATTCATCGGGTCGCACTCCATATGAGTGCGTGGATTGAAATAATCTGCGAATCTCCTTGACTGTTTCTTTGGGTAAGTCGCACTCCATATGAGTGCGTGGATTGAAATAATATTTGGATGATAACTATAAATGGAGAGACGATGTCGCACTCCATATGAGTGCGTGGATTGAAATCTTCATGGTCATTAGCTCAGGTAAACCAAACTCGTCGCACTCCATATGAGTGCGTGGATTGAAATTCTTAAAACGCCATATCCTTCAATGATCATGTCGCACTCCATATGAGTGCGTGGATTGAAATCCATCAGTACGAAGAGTTGCTTGGGTTTACAGAAGTCGCACTCCATATGAGTGCGTGGATTGAAATTCTTGAACTCCACCTTGTACCAACTTGCTCAATTCCGTCGCACTCCATATGAATGCGTGGATTGAAATTCCCCAACCCACTTCTTGACTTTCAGTTCCATCCGTCGCACTTCATATGAGTTGCGTAGATTGAAATTACTGTCAGTTCAGCATTGGTATAATCAGTGTCGTGTCTCAAGTATTGACATGAACATATCGTGTGGTACCTTACGCTATTTCACAGGCTGTCGATTGTGGAACCAATTTTTTCATAATAAACATAGTGATTTATCTTGCCGGGACGAAGTCCAAGCATTAGTAGAGAAATTATAAGAATTATATGAAGAGCTCATTCGAGACTGTACGAAAATACGGTTGGAATGGGCTTTTTATGATTGATGAAAATCTAGTAAATATGAAAATGTAGAATTACGAAGAATAATATGTCTATTATTGTCTTTTGAAGGTATAATATTTCATGTTACTGGTACTTTAGACTTGTATATTCATCTTATAGGGTTTGTATGGAACTAGGTTTAAAGTCGTATTTCTTAGTGGGATATTATTTGTTGAAGAAGCAAGGGTAGGAGAACAAATCTACTAAGTCTATGAGCCAGCTCCTAATGCTGCTTAATAATCCCATGTTATTCTCTCACTATGCTTATGCAGAGGCATTTCAAGGAATCACAAGGGTACAGAGTTTCTCTGAAAAAATATACAGTTGGGAGATCAACATGTTTGAACACATCAATATTTTAACACTTCGAGTGGTTTTTACCGCTGAGGGCAAAGGAGAATTACCTCTCTACCTGGGTTCTACGTTACGTGGAATTATGGGTCATTGTATCCGGGAATTTGTGTGCACGCGACCTAATGTACAATGTCATAAATGTGAACTGTCGCCAGACTGTGCTTATGCTAAAAACTTTTGCTCACCAGGAAATGAAGCAGGTGCTGTAAATCCTTATGTGATTCACTCACTTACCAGAGACAAGCTACGATGGGAACCACAGGATGAGTGCCAATTCGATATCACGCTAATTGGTGATGCAACGGAACATGCAGGTCTTTTTATTGATGCACTACTAGAAATGGAAAATAAAGGTTGGGGATCGGCTAGACTACCCTTTCGACTTCAGCAGATCATAGACCCTGAACGTCAGGCTCTGATTTGGAGTTCAAGTAAATTATGGATGAGGAATTGTCTACCACGTCCACTAAGTTGTGAGCAACGTCGTGCTCATACTGCCGTCGTCCGCTTTGATAGCCCGGTTCGCATATTGGTAAGTAAGCAATTGCGCAGGCAATTAACTTTTGCGGAGATGATTCATTCTCTTACGCGGAGGATTGCGTTGCTTTCGCACGCCTATACAGGTCACATCCTGCAATGGGATGAGCAGGCGATGTTGAATGAAGCGAACAAAATTAGAACCGTTGCAGCAAATTGGAAACAGGTGGATTTTGAACGTTATTCTATGACCAGAGGGGGAAAACTGCCTCTTCCAGCCATCAAAGGCTGGGCGCAGTACGAGGGGGATTTAACACCTTTTACACCAATTCTTAAAGCGGGTGAACAACTTCATATTGGGAAAAACGCCACGATTGGATTTGGGCACTATCAGGTGAATTATAATTAGGAAGAGGGAAGCTGAAAATGAGTAAGCTAACACAAACAAAAGATCAAAAAGATTCAACTGAATCGCATGTATCACCTGCAGAAACAATTCAAGCTATTACAGAAAATTATACTGATCAGGGGAAAGCGATTGTTAGTCAATTAAAGCTCAAAATCCCTAGTCATAATCTAACCACTGGGACTACTCGTGAACTAGTATGGGGCGAATTGTTTAGATCTATGATCCCCAAGAAGTTTTGTATTGACCAGGGTGTGTTTATTATTGATTCATTTGGTAACATTTCGGCGGAAGTAGATTTAGCTATTTTTGATGAACAGTACACCCCGTATATTTTTTGTTTTGGAAATATAAAGTTTATCCCTATTGAGGCAGTTGCTGTAGCAATTCAATGTAAGAGTAAATCTACTAGCAATGCTAGTGACTGGGCGGGGACGATAAAGCCCCTCAGAACATCCCTTGACTCTGTCTATCGCATAATTGGTGGCTTGTGTGACAATGGACTCGAGCAATCAACACCACCTAAGGGGCAGACCTCGACACGCCCAATCCTGATTCTCTGTACATCTGTAGAGGGTGCAAGTATTACTAAAGATACTTATAAGGAATTTGACATCGTGTTAAGCGCGGGTGAGAACAATACCATAAAAAAAACAATGATCAACGAAGATGAATTTGACTATAGCGATTGGTATAAAGATTTGAATCATTACGGTCTTAAACGTTATGGGAAAGAGGAGGAGAAGTATAGAAAACTTGTGAATGAGAACGCGATCAAGCCGATAGGCAAGAAATTATCCTCATTAAAAGTGAGTGAAAAAGTGGCTGACACTGATGAAAAAGTAGAAAACGTTCTTCTGTCGCTAACCTTTCAACTGAACCAACTACTTATGTTGCTCAACAACCCCATCCCGTTTCCACATCAAGCTTATGCGACAATGTTCAACGAAAACTATGCCAAGTACAAAAAAATAGTACAGGAAAAAGAACAAAAGAAGGAACAAAAAAATAAAGAAAAGGGTGAAACGAAACGATGACAGCCTCCACACAAGGACTGCTTGCGATCTATGACATCAGTGGTATTCAGGAATATATTTTTGCCTCCAATCGACTGCGCGAGAATGTTGGGGCATCTCGTATTGTAGGGGAAATCCTGAAAAATGACTTGCCGGAAGTCATGCAAGCTGTTGCTGACCAAACCCAAGCCCAAGTGAAACTCGAATGGTACCAGATGGTAGGAGAAGGTAAACGAGAAGCCGAGGAATCTTTTGATATTGCACATAAGGATTCTATATTAGCGGCTGAAATTGTATATATCGGTGGGGGGAGTGCCATTGTTGCATACAGAGATCGGAATTACTTTCAACAGGTGAACGTTGAGTTTGCAAAGCGGATCATTGAGACAACATACACACTTTCCATGGCAGTGGCGCATATCGAGACTAACTTTGGTAAATCTGATCAGTTCGGTACTGACCGAATGCGACTGGAAGGGGAGTTGGAGCGGGTTAAAGCGGGTATGCTACGTCAACGTCCGGCGGGTGCTTTTCCCATATCCGAGCAAGAGAGCTTTGGCGGATTACCAGTCACCTCTCATGACAGGAAGAGCGGAGAAGGGATTTCGACAGTCCAGTCACTAAAACGTCAGGCGGCGGATGATGAACGTCCAAAAGTGAGTGATGCTAGCAGCCACTTCAATGAAATATTCCCTTTGCCCAAAGAATTGAAGGGTTTGAAGTGGGGTTTTGAAATGAAAGATATGGTTCGTTCAACTGGAGAGGATGGTTATGTAGCCGTTGTACATATTGATGGTAATGGGATGGGGCAGCAGCTTAAGAATAAGATGGAAGTATTGCAAAATGATAATGTTTCGTATGCACAAGCTGTTGTAGAAATGAGGAAACTTTCGTTGGAGATATCCGAGGGGTACCGTGAGAATTTCTACCGAGTCATCAAACATATTGCATGTGTTGATTCAATCTTAAAGGAAAATATGTTACCCATTCGACCCTTGATTATGGATGGTGACGATTTAACATTTATTTGCCGCGCTGATTTGGCGGTTCCGATGGCGGCGGCTTTTCTACAGGATCTGGAATCAACGAAACTTAAGTCGGATAAACAAGATAAACGCATTTCGCTGTCTGCCTGTGCCGGAATTGCCATAGTACATAGTCACTTTCCGTTCAGCATTGCCTATGATATTGCCGAAGAATGCTGTAAAGAAGCCAAAAAGAAGAGACACAAAGAGAAGGACTGTCACCGGGAAAGTGATAGCTATTTGGACTTTCATTTGGTTCGGGGAAGCTATGTACAACAGTTGAAGGACATTCGTAAGAATCTCGGCTTTAAAAAAGATGAACAGCACGGTCGCCCGTATCTCGTGTCGGCTCCAAAATTATCAACAGATCCAATGGCAGCCGATTCATTTAACTTGCTGCATACATGCCTGGAACGTATCCAGGGGCAGAGCGATCAGGAGAGTATTTGGCCGAGTACGTGGTTGAACAGGCTCTATCGTGAGTATCTTGCTAATGGGGAGAAACTGGATATTTTAATCGACGAATTGCGTTCTCGAAACCTGCATCTTAAGCAGCTTTATCAAGCTAAGGAGCAAAATAATGTTGGGCAATTGGACTATGCTGAAGAGAAACTGTCTGATCACCCGCATGCGACTATTTTTGATGCACTTGAGTTGATAGATTTGTATAAGTCAGCGGTGTTTAGTTTTGACGGAGTGGGGGAGACTCAATGATACAAGCATGGTTAGAAATTACACTTCATAGTGAATTATGTGCGGCTACAGGTGATAGCATCGCTGGGATGGTGGATACAGATATAGCGACTGAAGCAGGATTGCCTATCATTCCATCCAAGCGAATTAAAGGCTGTCTACGCGCCGTTGGGCAGAATTTGCTCGATTGGGGGATAGCCGGATCTTCTGAGATGAACGCTCTTTTTGGAACAATTGGGCAACAGCATGGTGGATTACTACAAGTTCACGACGCTCATCTCTACGAAATCCCCGACAAAGATTCAGGAGGTGACGTCGTCCGGATTGAAGATTATGACCGATTTTTAAGTCAGGCTCAAAGTAAGTCCCAACAGAAACAGCAGAATATTCTCAATGAACTAACGGAATTACGTACTCGCACTGCAATGGACCCGATTAGCGGAACAGCACAACCCCATTCATTACGTACAATACGTGTGTTGCATAAGGGAATTGTGCTCAGAAGTCAAGTTATCATTCAAGAAAGTCTTGGTAACGGTAAAGAGAGCGACAAGAAAAATCGGTCGAATAAAACTAAAAACTATGTAAAATTACTAACAGATTGTGTCAATGGCTTACGTGGAATAGGGCTTGGGAATACAAGAGGGCTAGGTGAGGTCAGTTGTCAGCTAATCTGGATCAATGAATCACATGATGAGATGCAACAAGAACAGCTAATAACACCCATTCTTTCCGGTCCTCCAGAGAAAATCACGGAACTGCCGTATACATTGCACCTGGATCAGCCGGTATTAATCCCTGGTCAAGGCGGGCTATATTACAGTAGTGCGAATTGCATTCCAGGTTCGGCTATGTTGGGGGCATTGGCAGGGATGTATATAAACCAGCAGGGGCTGGGTGGAAAAGCCCATACGAATGAAGATTTTGCACGAATCTTTCTGAATGGAGGAGTGCAGTTCGGATATGCTTTTCCAACCGTAGCTGACAGAGTATTCATTCCTTGTCCAGTTAGCTGGCAAGGCGTTAAAAACGAAGAAGCAGCTTACGATAAGGCAAATATAGCGAACTGGAACTCTAGTAATAAAAATTTGAATAATATGGAGTTTAGAGGCATTAACTCCTATGTCTATCTGGATCAACTTTCAGCAGAAGGAAATTCAGGAACTACACAATTACTGAAATACGAACCGGAAAAAGAAGTGCGTATGCATCATGCACGGCCACTTGATCGGTCATATGGACATGCACTGGGTTCTGATCATGGCCCCAATATGGGGCAATTCTATCAGTATGTAGCACTGAAAAAGGATCAATCCTTCTCAGGAACGCTTCGTGGAAATATAGCAGATTTAAATAAACTATTATCATGTATTAAGCAAAACGGGTACCAGCTTCGGCTAGGGCGCTCTCGTACAGCAGAGTATGGGAATGTCACTTTTAAGGCAGATTCTGTAGCTTCACAGCCTAATCTATTGATGTCCGTGGGTGGGCAGCGGAATCCTTTGAATTGTTTTACAATTATCCTGCTCACTCCACTAGTTCTGGCTGATGCAAGTGGGCGCGTGGAGGCGAATCCTGCTTTCTTCCTGGAAGAATTGAAGACAAGGCTTGCTCTTGACATTAAGACTACAGAACTCCAACTGAAATTTGGTACAGTCTCGGGTTACAACTCGAAATGGCGTATGCCTAAACCGCAACGTCCAATGCTGGACGTCGGTTCGGTGTTCACGATTACACTGGAAGATACACAAACGGTAGGGCCTGAACAAATTGAGCAAATACGCTGGGGAGAGTTGACCGAGGAAGGCTATGGACAAGTTAAGGTAATAGCTGCCCCAACAGCAGCAGAAGCATGGAATGTCACTACTATTTATGCTGATGATCATCAACAAGGTGAAGGTCATTCCATACAAGACGAGCTTCAATCAGATTCTGCGTATGAAAAGCTGGAAAAGCGAATCAGCACGTATGATCGCGATTATGCAAAAGGACGGGAATGTGCTGGAAAAGTGAAAACCGAGGGGCTTGGATTGACCAAGCTTCATCAGCTACAGGACTTATTCCAAAGCTTGACCACTAAAGAAACCTTAGAGAAAGAACTCCAAAAAATGACTGCTGAAGAAGTGAAGTCCCGATATAAGGGGGTCGTTGAAATTTTTCAAAAAGGGAATTTGAATAGCAAGGCCTTTAAAGATGGGTACTTTAGAACGCTGATATGGAAGGTGAGGGGAGAAAAGAATGAATAAGCAATCAAAGCCTACAGAGCATCTCAAACTGACGGGTAAGATTACCGAGCGATATTGTATCCAATTAACAGGTCGTCTGGGGTCCCCCTTACTTGCAGGCTCGGGTGATGACCGGAATACAGATAGTGACGTCATTGTCGATTATACGGGTCGTCCTTTCGTACCAGGAAGTGCATTAGCGGGCGCATTCCGTCATTTTTTGCAAGAGAATGTACAAGGGGCAGACAACACATCTGTTGATCAGCAGGTTCTTCATTTTCTATTCGGCGGATCTTCAGCAATATCCACTCCAACGGGTCTCACGGATGCTGGACAACAAAGCCGGTTGATCATTTATGATATGTCTCTGGAAGATGAGAGCGCAGTGATAGGAATCCGTGATGGAGTTAAGCTTGATTCCTATAAGTCAGCAGAAGATGAAGGGAAATACGAAGTACAAATGGTTGAAGCTGGCGCAGGCTTTATATTGCGATTGGAATGGCTGCGACGAGATACCGACAACCTTCATCTTGGACAACAGTCCGGACATGTAGATATTGCTGCATCAGTGGCCAATCTTTTAATGAAATTAATAGATGGTTTGGTAAGCGGTGATCTTACAATTGGAGCCAAAGGTCGCAGAGGATTTGGTAAATTACAGATTAACCAGGTACAAATGCGCCGATTTGATTATACCGACCGAAGGCAAGCAACGAAATGGCTTGTATGGGATTGGCGACAGGAGAATGCTTTTGACAAACAAACGGAAATCAAGCAGTGGCAACCAGGTAGCAGTAAGCTTCCAGGTTTTGTACGTGTGGGAGAACCGGGCAATTCAAGGTACTGCAAGCTGGTGGTGCCCTTGCAAATTCGTCATACCCTTATGATTCGCAGTTATTTGACAAAAGGTTTTCAGGAAAATGGGGTTCCAGTTTTTGAGCAACTTCGTAAGAGTAGCCAAGCAGGGAACGGACAGGAGAATCCAGCAGTGATCCCCGGAACCAGTTGGATGGGTGCCATCAGAGAACGCCTTAATGTTCTGCTCGAAGAAGTGGGTGTGACAGATGGGCAAATGAGACGAGGGAAGCTGGAGCAATTATTTGGGACTCGTATCGGTGCTGAAAGAAATGACAAGGGTAGAACCCATTCCAACTCTCTTATTGCATCACTCATTCGAGTAGAGGAATCCGTCGTAGCGGGTGGGCACCCACTGACCATGACGAGGAACAAAATTGATCGATTCACCGGAGGAACGGTTGAAGGTGCTTTGTTCACGTCTATACCTTGGGTGGGTGGAGCTACAGAGCTAGTGCTACGTTGGGAAAGAGCAAGCTACCTGATTTCAGATGCGGCTATTTGTGGATTACTACTATGGATTGTGCGTGACTTGGAAGAAGGCTTGCTTGCAGTCGGTGGGGAAACAGCAATTGGACGTGGATTATTTTCAAAAGATAGCACTAAACCGATTACCCTGGACGGACAGCCTTTACTAGAATCAGCATATAGCCCTTACTATCTTGCTGCCTTGAAGTGGTGTCAAGCTGAACATATAGAGCAAGGAGCGAATACATGAGTACTTTAACCATCATGGAACAAAGAACCTTTGTATCTTACAAGACAGTAGAAGAAAGTAATCTTCTTGAATTGTTAAAGCAGTGGTTTGTCATGCCAAGCGATACCTCTGAAGCTTATGTATATGGGGTCATGAATGATCAGGTAGCTATAGGTCGGTATTATAATCAACAACTATGGATGGGTCATGCTCAGTCTTGGGACGTTAAGGAGTTAAAATCAATAGAAGATGTGAAGCAATTACGTGAGTTGAGAATTTTCAATGTGGATCAGGAGCTTCGTGCCCTTCGTGTGGGTCAACAATTCCGTTTGCGGTTGCTCCAAGACAATCATAGTCACGCTTCTGCTTCTGACGATCAGCATGATCAAGTAAATCTATCAGATCAGGCCGAGTTATCAGGTGATTTTGAACAGTCAGGCCCACAGACTTGGAGTAGCCTCGACGAGAAACATAAACTTTGGGGTTCGGCGGATGTTTCCAAATCGAAGCTCAACGACATACAAGAACACAAATGGACACCTTTGGTTGCCGCGCGGGGAACCAGGCTGTATTTTCCAGGAGAACTTAAGCAAGGTGCACAAAAAGCAGTTCAGATTCGGAATTATATTGATTTTAATCCGGTTGCTAATGGACTTGGAACCTATACGCCAATTTATCGGTTCATAGATGAACGTTTTGTTGATTTCGTTGATTGTGATTGAGAGGAGAGAAGTGAAATGAAGTCAAATCAGGGAGTAGCTCCAGAAGAGCGATTCATTAATCCTTATAATTTTGTTCCTTTAGAAGCTCAATGTGAGCGACAACCTATGAATGCCTACAAAGAGGGGAAGGAACTTTACTCGGGTTATATAGATTGTTCAATTCATCTGAAAACGCCTATATTCATTCCAAATTCTTCAGGAGAATGTGTCTTAAGTAATATGAAGAACAAAAATGATGATGAAGACGATGTTGATAAAGACAATGTTGCTGAATATGAAAAGAGCTATGATTTCTTTTCTTATGATGATTTAAGCCATTGTAAGCCAGGAGATCGTAAGGAAGTATATAGCGTACCTGTCATTCCTGGTTCAGAGATTCGTGGCGTGGTGAGAAGCGTATTTGAGGCAGCGTTTAATGGGTGTCTATCCACCACAGATACTGGGCGAGTCTTGCATCGGCGTTCAGCGGCAAATGATGTTAAAAAGCCTGGTATATTAAGATATGACATAGATCAAGAAAAATGGTTCGTTTATTCGTGTGATCGAATCATGTTGAACAGGCGGTATGATAAACCCGGCGATAAAAATAAACATGGCAAATTTATGAGCAATAAGGAGTACGATCAGTGCGATGAAGGCCAAAAAATTAATTTTAAACCTTCTGGTGCTAGGTATGCCAATCGTTTTTATATGCCTCATGTTATTGAGGAATTCCTTGTTGAGGAATCCCCTCCGACAATGGATTCTTCCTGGCAGGAGGGATATCTACACAAGGGTGAACCTTTTGGAACGAAAAAGCATCACGAGTCCGTGTTTTATTTTGAAAAAGAGAGTCATAGAAAGTATAACAAGCTAACGGTAGATGAGAAGACAATATACAATTTTGAGGCGGTCCTAGATCTCTATGAGAGAAATAAAAAAGCTGGTTCACCTCATACCGGATATGCAGCTTATAAAAAGCAAACGTTATCCAAAATAAAGAATAAAGAAGACATCCTTGTGTTCTATTCAGTAGCAAATGGAAATCAAGCTCAATATCTATCACCCTCTATGATCTCACAGCAAGTATATTATACAAAAATCAAAGAAATGCTGACTAAAAATGGTGGTTATGAACCGTGTGAAGATCGTCATTGTGTGTGTCCGGCTTGTGCGCTGTTTGGTATGATCCCTCCAGATGAGCAGAAAACAAGGAGCCATACAGCTAGGCAGGCTCTAGGCTCAAGAGTTAGATTTACAGATGCAACCATATTGGAGTCGAGTCTGTTGAAAGAAAGAAAAGATTACTATCGCGGGGATATTCGTTTACCAGCGATGGGAGAACCCAAACCTGGGGCCGTGGAGTTTTATACAAAAAAACCGTCGGATTATCAAGAAGGAGCGCTATTTTGGACATATGATTATTTGGTTAAGAAGGGAGAGAAGACAAGGACACAAATCAAAGATTCAGCATTTGGTATTCGCGGACGGAAATTCTATTGGCATAGTGAGAATTGGAAACAGCTCAAAGACGAATTACATGGTAAATTGCCTAGGAAAACAGTAAATACAAGTATGACTGTCGGCGTGCGCCCTCTTAATCATGAAAAGTGTCCAGCTTTTAAATTTAAGGTGTACTATGAACATTTGACATGGAATGAATTGAATCAATTAAAGTGGAGTCTTGATTTTAATGATTCGGCTTGTTCTCACAAAATTGGGCGAGGTAAACCCTTGGGTTTTGGAAGCATACAGTTAAAAATTGAACAAGTCATGCAACGAACTATTGATTCACAAACAGGAGAATGGTTAATGAAACAGTTTCCTGATAAATGTCGTGAGGAGTTGCCTGAAAGTGATGCTATGAAAGATTTGAAGCTTATCACAGGTTGGGAGAGTAAACCCACGGCTACAATTTCGTATCCACAAATAAGATTGGAGAAAACGACAGATCCTAGAGAACAGCGAAATAATGTAAATGAAGAGGCTTCACATAGATGGTTTACTAAGAACGCGGAG
Organism: Paenibacillus sp. NPDC055715; assembly: GCF_053617595.1. Taxonomy (NCBI): domain Bacteria; kingdom Bacillati; phylum Bacillota; class Bacilli; order Caryophanales; family Paenibacillaceae; genus Paenibacillus; species Paenibacillus sp. NPDC055715. The sequence continues at coordinate 11,046 of NZ_JBSHGA010000001.1, read as the reverse complement.
CGTGATAAGAATGTTTTACCTACTATACAAGAAGAAATGTCGGCTAATTATGCATCTAATTGGCTAAAAAAGATAAAGGTGAAATAAAAGACAAAACGTAGTGATAACAGCTATAATACTAGGAGATAGACATTATATTTCGAGATGAGAATGCCATGCTCACCTTCGATTCCACAATTTAGGAGATAACTATAAAAAGAAAGTAGAGCATATGAGGGCAAAAGAACCTTACGATTTGGAAAGCCCGCTGATTCTGTAAGGTGCGAATGTGAAGCTCACATAAAAACCCCGGATCCTTCGCGCCTCGAAATTTGTCGAAAAGAAATATAATTAGTTCAATTCGGTAAAAGCCAATGGTTGATTCAAACCTTTTTGGCATCGTTTTTTTGCGGAAATGTGTGAAATTGATATCAATAAGGTATGAATTGCTGCATTTTCGCTGTCGCACTCTGTATGGAGTGCGTGGATTGAAATTCATTGTCACCATAGCCCCTCCACAATGTTTACAGTCGCACTCTGTATGGAGTGCGTGGATTGAAATGTAATAACAGCCATTCAACAAATTCCCGGTATCATCGTCGCACTCTGTATGGAGTGCGTGGATTGAAATTAGAGCTTAACTATCGGTTGCGTGATGCACTCCAATAAGTCGCACTCTGTATGGAGTGCGTGGATTGAAATGATCAGGAGCTTTTGAGCTCGTACGTCTGGAGAATCCGGGTCGCACTCTGTATGGAGTGCGTGGATTGAAATTTCACAGCACAGGCCGTCCTGCCTGGCGATCATCAGGTCGCACTCTGTATGGAGTGCGTGGATTGAAATTTTACGGTATTTGTTACGTTGTCCAGTAAAGTAGGAGGTGGTCGCACTCTGTATGGAGTGCGTGGATTGAAATTTCATATTGGGTTATAAAAAATTAGTAGCAGAATCGTCGCACTCTATATGAGAGTGTGGAATGACTCTGGTGATGCTTGGTTACAGAAGCTCTGCTTGCGAGTTGCTTGAGCACTGGCGGCGTAGCGATGAGAGGGCCTTTCGACCTGTTGCCTTTAACATAAGCCTTGACCTCGCGGGCATAGTAAACAACGCCTTGACCCTCAACAACTGGATAGCCGCTCACATCATCAGTTAGTGAAGTTTATACATGTTTGCCAGTGCTGCTAGGCATGTTTCTCATCGTGAAGATGCAGGAGCCTTCTGAATCCAAAAATGCGAAACGTGGTAGTGTAGCCGATCCAGACATGGTTCATGTCCTCCTAATATGGTATTTCGAAAAATCAAAAAGGCCAGCACATTGGCCGACCTGATCACTGAAGCGTTGCGCCTCGATTCGTCTTATTCGATTTTCCATGATACAAATTTACCACAGCAAAAGTCCAGTGGCAGGCCACTTCAAGGCCATATTCAGGACAAATATAGGCCACGGAAACACTTTTCTATGAAAAGTGTTTTTTCTCCGCAACTTTTTCCATCCATGATCAGTCTACTATCCATTGAGGATTTTTTTTCCAAATCTAATTAAGATTGAAATTAAGTGTAAATTTATTCAAACTCCTGTATATAGATGAGGGGAAGCCTATCGCTATATCATGAAAGGATGAGAAAAAGATTATGACGAAAAAGTGGGTATCTTTATTTTCTGTTATTTGCACTGTTTTCCTTCTTTTTGGCTCTAGTTCTATTTATGCAGAGAGTTATTATGCTGGGGTCAACAAGTACGGAAGTCAGTATTTAGGTATGACTGCTACCATTACAACTCCGGGTAAATTGCCTACGCTTGGTACTAGTGGTGAGTCAGCTTGGGTAACAAATGTCACTCCAAATAGAGATTGGATTCAAACAGGTATCCGATATTATTCAGGATATTCGGGATTTACAACTTACGTTGAACATACTGTTAATGGTGCTTATGGTATGCAGGAAATAGGGACTCACCTTTTATCTTCATCTGTAAAATATATGGTTCAATATGGTTCTTACAGTAAATGGCATGCATATATTGGGGGTTATGATAAGGGGAGCTGGAGCTTAGGAACAAATAATAATGTACAAGCGCAAGCAGAAACCCATTCAACAAATACTCAAATGGGGCCATTCCAATTTACTGGTGTGCAATACAAAAATACAAGTGGTGTGTGGAAAGCAAATGATACAGCCCCGTCTGCCGATAGTCCATATCATGTCAGCAAAACGGATAATGCAAATTACAAAGTCTATTAAACGATGATTGTAAAGGAGGCTGAAAGCATTGAAACATAAAAAGTTGTTACTCGTTGGGGCTGCACTTAGCATTCTTAGTGGGGCATTTTATATTAATTCCATTTCTGCCGAGAGTCCTACTGAGCTTATTCAAACCAAGCTTTCTCAGCAAGGAGTATCTATTTCAAGTATTAGTGCCCAACAGGAGGACTTGAAAGTGGAAACGAAATCAGCTTCAAGTTCTGGAAAAGCTACAATTGATGACATTAAAGCGATCCGCGCGGTTCGAAATGAAGTACGGAGTGGAGTCAACGGGACCAATGAAATCAAAAATATTGATTTAGCTATTAAAGGTGCGAATGGAAAAACGATTTATGATGCTGTTTCTAATGATGTTACTCATATCCCGGACTTTTCGAAAAAAATCCAAGGTTCCCTAGAGTCGACAAAGGTTCTGGAAGCTGTTTATGGTGAATTGCAAGGAAACGGTATGGATGGTAAAGATAATGAAGTATTATTCTATTTGACAGCAGATTTAGTATATCGTGATTTTTATTGGTGGCAATCTGATGCTTTAGGCGGTGAAACTTGGACGAACTCCGGGCCTGAAAGTGAGAAGTCTGCTAACAGTAAAGACAAAGTTGAGGCGACACTTGAAAAAGGGATTACTGCTGAACCATCCGGAGTAGATAATAACGGTTTGGAAGAGCTACAAATTAAAAAATAAAGATTATAAAGTTATTTTGAAAAGGCGTTCCTCATTGAAACGAGGAATGCCTTTCTTACTAAAATAATTCACAAAAGAATAAGGTGCCGGATAATTCCCACCCGGTACCTTTGAATAAATTGGAGGTAATAAATATGGTCCATTTATACATGCTTGTCAGTCTCATCATGTTTTATGTCCTGGTTTTCATCCTCTCTCTGTTTAATATTCATATAATTAAAGGTGATGAACTGATTTACATTTTACTGGTCATGATCATTGGCATCCTTATATATATTGCCGAAACGCTGGATGAAAAAAAGAATGAAAAAAAGAAAAATGAGCCCCGAACCATTGATATAACGGATGACGCATCTTAGCTATACATTCTTTTCTTTTTTATAGTCCTCATCAATCATTTCAACCCTCAAGGCAGCGGCAAGAATATTAAGGGCTTCCGACTTTATACGGCGGAATGTCCTGTCGCTCAATCCCAACTCTCCACAATGCGGGGGTTGTTTGTATAGCATTTAAAACCCGTGTGAAATCTTTTCCTTGGGTCTACCAACTTTTAATCCTCTCGCTCGTGTCACCATGTCTTTTCTGGATAACTTATACCAAACGTAGTTTTTCCGCATGAGTTGCAAAAAAATGTTGACAGTTGTTAATTTTTGGACAAAAATAGTAATTGATCTTTAAAATTATGGAATTTTTATGTGGAGGGTGGTTATGACTTGAAGCATACACCTACGATTTTAGCGGAGTTTGAAGATTATCTAAAGCAAAACGAATTGACTTTAGCCCAGTTTGCGGAATGTTCAGGTGTTTATCAAAGAACGCTTAGTAATTGGGTTATTCAACATCGTCCTGTTTCCGTACAACAGCTTGACCGAATCACGTTGGCCATGGGATTATCGGAGGGCTATTTTTACGAACGATACATAGAAAATTACATCATCGACCTTTCCCCGAATTGGCGGCGAATCGAGCCACTATTATATCGTTGTGCGGAGCTGGACAAGCTGGATGCGATCCGTCGAATGGTTGGACATATTATGGACAATCCGTTGTATTCGCCCAGACTATTTGACATTGCGGAAGCGCTATTTGCACAGGGACGACATGCTGCTGCGTTGCTGCTCTATGAGAATGTAGCAGAAGTGGAAAAATATCAACATTCTGAACGCTTGGCAATCTGTCAATATCGTATATTCACGATTCAGATTGGAGACGATCAACGCCAAAATCTCGATGCAGCTACGATATTTAAAGCTTTTGTTGAGCGCCTAGATGAAATAGACCAGCTTGACGCATTGAAGGACTTGGCGAACGTGTATAGGTCTTTGCGTCTATGGGACAATGTTGATAAAATAGCGAGAAAAATGAAGGAGAAAGCGGAAATTCAATATTCGATGAAACATCAACAGAAGAAGCGAGAGCGCAATGAGTCTGAAAAGAAGCTAAGTCGTCCCATGTTTGTGTACATCACCTATGCCGATTTGTTGTGTGCAAGTGTCTGTGAAGCCCAAGGCGATTATCAACAAGCTTTAGAATATACATACGCCTACGCTAATTTAGATTGGGTCAAAGAGACGGACGAGGATACCCGACACTGGATCGGTTTGTTTCAACATTGGGCGGAAGGTAATACTTACGTATATAAGCTGTTGTCAGGAGATATAAGTGTGCTTCAAGATTATGTTGAATATATTGCAGCAACATCAGGCTCTAATGAACAAGAGGAAATCTCCAAATTGTTGAATGTTATAATTGCAGCAAACCGATTTGAATTGGAAGTGGATGATATACTTCAACGGTTTGAAACAGAGATTAATTCGTTTTCTGAACAGCCTCCATCCGATGATATGTATACCCAACAGGTGATACCGGACTATATCGCGTGGTTTGGCTACGAGTTAGCTTATTATTATTTACATCGAGGTTCTTACAGTGATGGTTTTAAACATTTGATGTATGCAATGGTAAGTTATCATACACTAAATAATAAGGATTATTTTATAAACTGTATGGGATTGTTTGTTCGTTTTCAAGCCCATGCGGTTCCTGAAACCAAAGCAGAGTTTTTCAATTTCATTGAGAGGGTGTGGATAAACAATGTTGAGAAAAATGGTACTGCTGATCGTCGCAACTAGCTTTTTGTTTATTGTCACTGTGCCGGATCAAGCCCTTAACCACCACCATAGTATTCAGCCTTACGTTACCATTGGAGGTGCTTAAAAGGGAGAGTAAGAAATAACACTCGCTAACCGTACGGTTCGAGGGTATTGTTGATTGCAAGTTTATCTCTGAGCAACTTGGACACAACTGAAAATGAACATACATCGACATAAAGTGCCTCTGGAATGTTCCAGAAGCACTTTTTTTGTTGAGCGAATCATTAAATAATCCAAAAGTTGACGGTTTGCATTAGGATATGACACAGAAGGGGGAATCATGCTGATGAATCAAGGTGTGACTTTACTTCGTGTCGAGCGGGCTAGAAAAAGACTGTACCAACTCCAGAAAAAATACGAATTTTTAACGCATCCCAAAGTGATTGAACAATCCAAGAAACTGGATGATCTTTTGAATCAATACCAAACGTGCAAATCAAAATCTTAACTAACTTTTAATTAGAGCAAAACTTAACCTGGAGGTAATGAAGTTGAAGAAACGCAATGCTGTAACCCCTTTTGGGTGGAAAATCAAACAAAAGCTGGTTGAAAAACAAATTGACCAGAAAACATTTTGTGAGACATATCATATACCCCCTAGCCGATTGTCCAATCTCATTCACGGAACACGTAGGGCCAAGAAACATAGAACACAAGTATCCCAATTGCTTGGAATAGAAGAGTAATCCCTCCCCTCTTTTCCCCATGAATGCAGGACATCTTCTGGGGATTTATGCTACAGTGACGAAAGACCCCATTTTTATGATCCAATATGGTTGTACATATGTTTATACAGGAGTTGAGTTGACCTATGGGAATGTTCTCCAGGATGGCCGAGCAAAAAATTGCCGAAGCCATGGCAAAAGGCGAGTTTGACAATCTGGCAGGAGCAGGCAAGCCGCTGATTATTGAGGATTTATCACATGTGCCAGAGGAGCTGCGTATGTCGTACAAGCTACTGAAAAATGCGGGTATTTTACCGGAGGAGCTTCAATTGCAAAAGGAGTGCGTCCAGCTACGCGATTTGCTCCACGCTTGTCGTGAGTCGGGAGAGCAACAGCGCATTAGTCGCAAGCTGACTGAAAAATTGCTTCGTCTACGCATGCTGCTAGAGGAAAGAGGGCTGAACGCTTCGTCGGTATTTTATGAATATGAATCGGCTGTGCGTAAGCGGTTGGAGGGATAGAAGCGGAGCTTTGTCATTCAAACCATAATAATTACAGGTAGTGAAAAATTCATAACAATAAAGCGAATTTGTTGCTCGTATAGAAACAACACTTAGATTCTACGCATCCGCGTATCATTGGAGAGATTTCATTGTCAGATAAACAACTGCCTATCATTCAAATTATTCCCGAGCTTAAAAATGCGCTGCAATCCCATCCGGCTGCCGTATTGATTGCACAGCCGGGCGCGGGCAAGACGACGGTCACGCCGCTTGAACTGCTGCACGAGCCGTGGCTGGCGGGGCAAAAAATGTTGATGTTGGAGCCAAGACGTTTGGCGGCACGTGCAGCAGCGGCGCAAATGGCGAAAGCGCTGGGAGAACAAACCGGGCAGACGGTGGGCTACCGGGTTCGTATGGATACAAAAGTAGGGCCGAATACGCGGATTGAAGTGGTTACGGAGGGCGTGCTGACCCGGATGCTGCAACATGATCAGGCATTGGAGGGGATCGGCCTGATCATGTTTGATGAGTTTCATGAACGTAGTCTGCATGCAGATTTGGGCTTGGCGCTTGCCCTGCAAAGTCAGGCGCTATTGCGGCCTGATTTAAAAATATTAATCATGTCCGCGACACTGGAGGCAGAGCCTGTATGCCGACTATTGGGGAACGCTCCATTGCTGGAATGTCCGGGCACGGTATTTCCGGTAGAGACTCTTCATATATCCAAGCCTTCATCGATCCCATTAGAATCCTTTACGGCAGAGACGGTAGACAAGGCGCTTCATGCTCATGAAGGCGATCTGCTGGTATTTCTCCCGGGTGCCAGAGAAATTCATAGAATGGAACGTGAGCTGGCTTCAAGGAATTTGCCTGCACACGTCAAGGTTATTCCGCTGTACGGCAGTATGAAGCTGGAACAGCAGGATGAGGCGATACGTCCGTCGGCTTTGGGTAGCCGTAAGGTTGTATTAGCAACCTCTATTGCCGAGTCCAGCTTGACGATAGCTGGGATTACGGTAGTGATAGACAGCGGGCTGTCGCGGGAATCCGTGTTTTCCGCGCGAACCGGCATGAGCCGTTTGACCACCGTTAAGGTGTCCAAGGCTTCCGCCGATCAGCGGCGCGGCCGGGCGGGCCGCCTTCAGCCGGGCGTGTGCTACCGGCTGTGGAGCGCGCATGAACATGCCGCGCTCCCCGATACCAGCCGCCCGGAAATCGTGGCGGCGGATCTGGCCCCGCTCGCGCTGGAGTTGGCCGCCTGGGGCGTCCGCGAGCCCGCCGAGCTGGCCTGGCTGGATGCTCCGCCTGAGGCGGCGTACCGCCAGGCCACGGGCCTGCTTCGCCAGCTCGGCTGCCTGGATACCGCAGCCGATGGCACGGCAGGCGGCATCACCGCGCACGGGCGCGAGGTGTCCGCCCTGGGCACGCACCCGCGCCTCGGGCACATGCTGCTGCGCGCGGCCGCCCTCGGCCTGGCGCCGACCGCCAGCCGCCTTGCTGCGCTGCTGCAAGAGCGGGACCCGTTCCGCGCCCATGGCGGAACGGATTTGCGCCCGCGGCTGGACGCCTTGCGCGAGGCGGCTCACGCCCGCAGCACGCACAGCCTGCTGCGGACGGCAGACGATACGGTGATTCGCCGTATCGTGCAGGAGAGTCGGCAGCTACTTGCCACGCTGCCGAAAGCAGCCGCAGGGCAGGACGAGCCTGATGGCTCCGGGGCCTGCGGGCTGCTACTGGCCTTTGCGTATCCGGACCGGATCGCGCAGGGCCGGGGGGATGGCCGCTTTTTGCTTAGCGGCGGCCGGGGTGCGCGACTCCGACAGGTGGAGTGGATGTCGCGTTCATCCTATCTCGTCGCCGCCGAAGTGGACGACGAGGGAGCAGACGGTGCCATTCAACTGGCGGCACCGATTGAACTACAAGAGCTGATCGAGCATTGCAACGAATTACTGCTGGAGAAAGCCAACGTATATTGGGACAGCGCAGCAGCAGCAGTAAGAGCCCGTAAGGTGTTACAACTGGGATCTCTCGTTTTAAAGGAAACATCCTATGAGCGTCCTCCGACAGAAGAAATCGCTGCCGCATTGATGCAGGGTGTCCGTGAACGCGGTCTAAAGCTGCTGTCATGGAATCGGCAAACCCTCCAGTTGCAAGCGCGTTTGATTTTTATGCATTTCTCATCGCCCGAGGATTGGCCAGACAGCACCGAGCCAGCATTACTGGATTCACTGGACTCGTGGCTGCTGCCTTTTGCCCTTGGAGCCAAAAATGTATCCGATCTGCAACGGCTGGACGGTGCTGCCTTGCTGCTGGGCAGGCTGAATTGGGAACAACGGCAGCAGCTTGAGCAGGAAGCGCCGACGCATATCCATGTGCCTAGCGGTTCCCGTATTCCTGTCGATTATTCGAATCCCGAGGCGCCTGCGCTGGCAGTGCGGCTGCAAGAGCTGTTCGGTATGCGGGATACGCCGCGTATTGGGCGCGGACGTGTGCCAATCGTGTTGCATCTGCTGTCACCTGCGCAGCGACCTGTACAAGTGACTTCCGACTTGTCCAGTTTCTGGAGCGAGGCTTATTTTGAAGTCAAAAAGGATCTAAAGGGCAGATATCCCAAGCATTATTGGCCAGATGATCCACTGGAAGCCGTGGCGACCAACAGAACGAAGCCCAAGCGTTGAACAGCTGCTTTTTTATACGAATGTTTGGTTTGAAATAAAGTTCTGTTTTCATGCATCTATTTTTGAATTTTCGTAAAATGGTTTAAACGTCAGGACAGCCGAGTAATGAAGGCCGAACTACTCAACACCAAAATATTGGGAACTACCATGGTTAATAACGTAAACAATTATAACGAAAAGAAAATTGTCGGTGTTTTTGATACAGAACAGGAAGCATCCCGAGCGATTGGACCATTGACAGGCACCAAAGCACCGGAGGGTGTGGCGACAGGTGCAGCTACAGGCGGCGTTGTCGGCGGGGGCGCTGGCTTGCTGGTAGGCATCGGGGCCTTCGCTATTCCGGGCATCGGACCTATTCTCGCTGCTGGACCTATCGCGGCTACTCTTACCGGAGCGGCTGTTGGAGCGGGAGCAGGTGGCTTGGTCGGGCTGGGCATTCCGGAAGATGATGCGCGTCAACACGAGACATACGTCAATCAGGGCAAGATTAGTGCTAGTGGATTCTGCTGATCATCACAGTAGCTTACTCTTACAGCAGCAGTCTCCCCGAAAGGAAAGGCTGCTGATTTTCCATATGTTTCCTATTGATAAACCGGAGATCAGCGAAGCTTTGCTTGGACTGGACGTGTATCCTTCTATATATTTTACAGAATTGTAGTTATAATAGACATATATATTGCTAGACATAACAGGAGAGTGACATGAGTCAAAAAGAGAGAATTTCCGAAGTCGCTTTGCTGAGAGGGCTGGCGTTTGCCGCCGTTGTTCTTCAGCATTCTATCGCACATTCTGCGGTTGCGCATGGGGCGCGCATTCAGGACGGAGTTTTGATGACACTTTTACTGCTGTGTTCCAAATTTGCAGTTCCCGTGTTTGTGTTTATCACCGGTATGGTGTTATTTTACAATTATGATGGAGCTTTAAAATACGGAACGTTTTTACGTAAAAGGTTCATGGATATCGTTGTTCCTTATATCATATGGTCTCTTTTATACGAGTTGGGAAATCAGCTTGTCCAAAGTGGAGGGAATCTTCACCCGCTAGATTTTTTCCAAAAGCTATTGAATGGGAAAAGCAGCTATCATCTGTGGTATATCGTGATGATTATCCAGTGCTATGTACTATTTCCAGTATTCCGTTATGCTGTTCGACGTTTGTCAGCGTTACTGCCGTCAGCATGGCGACCCGCTGCATTGGCTGGAGTCGGCGTGCTGTACATCATGCTCATGTTTGCCGTTGGACCAATATACCGAGCCATGGATATGCTCCAGCTCCCGGCGATCACCTCGTGGTTCACGATTTACGCTGACCGGAATGTGATTTACTTTTTCTTTTATTTTGTGTTAGGGGCGGCGGCCGGGATGAACGTCAAGCGCTGGAATGCTTGGGTAACCAAGGCACAGATCGTATATTGGCCGCTGTTTATTGTGATTACAGGCTACTTGCTGTATGAGATGATCGGTCTGTTTCAGACGCCGACAGGCACGGTCCTTTCCTTTAACTACTTGTCTCTGCTGCGTCCGGTCATGGCTGTATATTGTGTCACATCTATTTTTGTGGCTTATCGTGTAGCGACGTGGATTGCTCATAGGGGCGGACGTGCGGCGGGGTTGCTGACTGCCATCGGAACCTTGTCCTATGGAGCGTATCTGATGCACGCCTTTATGCTGCGTGTGACATATTATTTTGACGATACGTTGTTTGCAGACTGGAGCCACGTTCTTCGTGCCCTGGCTTCGTTCGTTCTCTGTATGGCCTTTTCTGTTGCTGGTACATGGCTACTGGCACGTTTGCCTCTGGGAAAATGGATAGTCGGGCTTCGAGTTCGTCCCCGCCCGACCGGAGGCCCGCCACCCTTGCAAAAGCAAGCCTGATTTGGTAATCCCAATCACTTATCTTAACAAAAAGTATCCCGAAACCCATGTAACAAGGCCAAGGGATACTTTTGTTTTCTCCATTTATTTAATGGTATGCATACTGTTAGACTTGGACATGCCTTGTCACTTAAAGTGAATCCATCTCATTCTAGGGCGTGTATTCAAACTACAAAACAAAGTTAAATCGTGGTAAATTAAGAAGTATGAAGAGACGATACGAAATCCAAGATGATCAGTGGAAAAA